>NZ_AUJX01000007.1 GCF_000424445.1 Oribacterium sp. NK2B42 | reverse complement strand
GAGAATCACTAGGTTTCATCTCTCGCTCGTTCGACTTGCATGTGTTAGGCACGCCGCCAGCGTTCATCCTGAGCCAGGATCGAACTCTCATATTAAATACAAAAGAGATTTCTCTCTTTTAAGTTCTTCCCGTTCAGAACTAAAAGCTTGGCTTTATTTGTTCTGTCCGTTTTTCTTTACTGCGATTGTATTATTCGCTTTAGACCTTTTTGGTCGCGCTTCAGATCTACATTAGATCCTCCGCTTCTGAATCTTCTTTATAGAATCTTCAGGGTCTGTGTATTAATCGATCTTTGATTTTCAAGGTTCTGCTGGGATTTAAAAATCCCGAGCGCAGAGGGTGGGGTTCGAACCCACGTGCCCTTGCGGACAAACGGTTTTCAAGACCGCCTCGTTATGACCACTTCGATACCTCTGCGTATTAAATTTTCATTTAAAATCCAATGTTTTAAGTGAGTTGTCGTTTTTGGCGACTTGCTTACTATATACTATCCCACTTTTCCCGTCAAGACTTTTTTGAAAAAAATTCATCTTTTAAAGTTAAAATAAAAAAAGCAGCTCCCTTCAACAAACGTTTTGGGAGCTGCTTAGTATCATATATTATTAAATCTGGTTTCTGAATTTTACTTCTCCTGTTGAAGCATCCATGGAATCCACGATTGCCAGGGACTCAAGTTTATAACCCATGTTTCGAATTATCTGTCCCCCGTTTTGAAAGCCTTTTTCGATAGCTATTCCAATTCCCGAAACAGATGCTCCTGCCTCGTTTATGATGGATATCAGTCCCTGCAGAGCACAGCCGTTTGCAAGAAAATCATCTATGATGAGAACTTTATCATCTTTGCTTAGAAATTTTTTGGATACTATCACAAGATTTTTGTTTTTATGTGTGAATGACTCCACTTCTGCTGTGTACATTTCGCCATCAAGGTTTACACTTTTAGACTTCTTGGCAAATACAACAGGTACTCCGAAGTGCCTTGCAACAACACAGGCAATGCCTATTCCGGAAGCTTCAATCGTCAGAATCTTATTGATTTCTATGCCTTCAAATCGCTTTGCCCATTCTTTTCCCATTTCATCAAATAAATTGACATCCAGCTGATGGTTCAGGAAACTGTCTACTTTAAGAATGTTTCCCTCTTTTACTATACCGTCTTTTACTATTCGCTCTTCAAGAAAATTCATATAAAACTCCATTTCAACGCTTTTAACTGGCGATACAAATAATGATGTGAGTATTTTCACAGTATTCAGATATGGGTCAGATACGGGTCAGGTTTATATGAGCTCGTATCTGACCTATAATGTAAGTTTGAGATTAAACTTATATTCATCGCTCTTCACGGAAATAGTTGGTTCCCAGGCTATGTGGAGGCTGGTTTTCACGTTTGTTATGCATGCTTGTGATAACAAGAACAACCAATGTAACTACGTAAGGAATCATTTTGTAGAGTTCCTTGTATTCTGTATGAGTTCCTGATGGCAGGTACAGATACAGTATATATAAGCCTCCGAACAAAATGGATGAGAAAATACCTACATCTGTTTTCCATATGGTAAATATAACGAGAGCAATGGCAAGCCATCCTCTGTCACCGAAAGCATCATTTGACCATACTCCGCAGGCATAGTCCATAACATAATATAATCCGCCCAAACCTGCGATCATACAGCCGAGGCAGGTTGCAATGTACTTATACTTGGTTACATTGATTCCTGCGGCATCAGCAGTTGCGGGATCCTCTCCTACTGCACGAAGATGCAGACCTGTTCTTGTTTTCTTGAGGACAAATGCAGCGATAAGGGAAATGATTATGGCAACATATGCAAGAAAACCATAGGAAAGGAATATTTTACCGAACCAGCCGGTTTGTGAAGCCAGAGGCAGTGTCTTACTGAAATATGCAGATGTCTGTGATAATGAAATCGAAGGAACATCTGCACCGGCAAGTTTGATGAGAGATCCGCCGAAGAAATTTCCAAAGCCGATTCCAAAGGTTGTCATGGCAAGACCTGTAACATTCTGATTTGAACGAAGACTTACTGTAAGGTAACAATACAGAAGCCCCATCAGAAAAGATCCTGCAAGAGAGCATAAAAGCGGAATAAAAACTGCAAGGAATCCGTTTAAATCCCCCGATGGAACAGACTGTTCATAGAAAAAGGCGCCTATAACTCCGCAAATTGCTCCGACATACATGACTCCCGGAATTCCGAGATTCAGGTTTCCTGATTTTTCTGTTATGGTTTCTCCGGTACTTCCAAATAAAAGTGGAATGCCCTGCTGTACCGCTCTGGGAATAAAAGCAACGAGACTAAACATTATGCATTCTCCTTTCCGGAATCTTTACGAAACCTTACTTCGTATCTGATGAAGAACTCACAGCCGATGATAAAGAAAAGAATTATTCCTGTCAGAATATCGGCAAAACTTTGGTTTAATTCAAATGCTGTGGATATCTCACTGGCACCTCTGTCCATAAAGATGATCAGAAGACTGGTGAAAATCATTCCGATAGGATGGAATTTGGCAAGCCAGGATACCATAACTGCCGTAAATCCCTGTCCATTGGTTATGGTTGTGGTGATGGTGTGGTTGATACCGCCAACCAGAAGCAATCCTGCCAGTCCGCAGAGAGCACCGGAAAGAATCATGGTTCTGACAATTACCTTTTCCACCATGATACCTACATATCTGGCAGTATTAAGGCTTTCTCCCACAACTGAAATTTCATAGCCCTGTTTTGTGTACTTGAGGTAAACATACATACCTGCAGTGACGATAATGGCCACAAGTATACTGAGGAGATATTTGTTTCCTATGTTAGGAAGCCACCCGATGTTTGAATTCTGGTTAATGATTCCGATCTTTCCGGAACCTTTGGGTACTTCCCAGACTATGGTGAAGAAAGCAACAAGCTGTGTTGCTATGTAATTCATCATAAGGGTTGAAAGTGTTTCGTTGGTGTTCCAAAGTGCCTTAAAAATTGCGGGAATAACACCCCATATCGCTCCAGCAAGCAGAGATGTAACTATCATAAGCAGGATAACAACTGCATTGGGAAGCTTGTTTTCCAGGGTGATCATACATGCCGCAGCTGCAAGACCGCCCATCAATACCTGACCTTCGCCTCCTACATTCCAAAACTGCATTTTAAATGCCGGAGTGAGAGCCAGAGAAATGATAAGTAAAACTGCTACATATTGGAGAGTTATCCAGGCTTTTCTCTGGGTTCCGAATGCACCCTTGAAAATTGTTGCGAATATGGAGATAGGATTGTCACCGGTGCAGATCATGGTCACGATACCGCAAACTATGAGTGAAATCACAATAGCGATAATTCTTATGGTCCAGGCTGTTCGTCTGTCTGCATCTGCTCTCTTTGATATATAAAAACGAGGCTCTTTATTCTTCATTGGCATTACTTAAGCCTCTCCTTTCTGTGTCATCATGGAACCTAAAGTATACTTATCCGTGGTTCTTCCATCTACGATTCCGGTTACCCTGCCTTCGCAAAGTACAAGGATTCTGTCGCAAAGTTCTACAAGTACATCCAGATCTTCGCCTACAAATATAACAGCTGCACCTAAGGCTTTCTGCTGATTGATAAGGTCATAAATCTGGTAAGAAGAATTAATGTCCAGGCCTCTTACGGCATAGGCTGTCAGAAGGACTCTTGGCTCAGAGGCAATCTCCCGTCCCACCAGAACCTTCTGAACATTTCCTCCGGAAAGCTGTCTGACCGGAGTGTCAAGGCTGGGAGTTGCCACCTGAAGCTGATCCACAACCTTTTCTGCAAGATCACGGGGAGTCTTCTTATCTGTAAAGAATCTGGAATTACCCTTCCTATAGGATCTCAGCATCATATTGTCAGCGATATTCATGTTGCCGACGAGACCCATGCCCAGTCTGTCCTCAGGAACGAAGGAAAGCTTAACACCAAGCTCGGAAATCTCTCTTGGAGACATGCCCAGCAGTTCTTCTGTTCTGCCGTCTCTGTGAATGTAAGTAATCTTTCCTTCTTTTACTATTTCGAGACCTGCTATGGCACGAAGCAGCTCCTTCTGTCCACATCCGGAAATTCCCGCTATTCCGAGAATCTCGCCTCTGTTTGCCGTGAAGGAGACATTATCCAGCTTGACAACGCCTTCTTCATCAATAACAGTAAGATTTTCTACCTTTATTCGAGGCTGCGGGTCAACAGGTTCGGGTCTGTCGATGTTAAGTGAAACGGCGTGACCTACCATCATATCGGTCATTTCCTTTATGGTGGAATCAGAGGTCTTCATATCACCGATAAACTCTCCCTGACGAAGGACCGCTACTCTGTCGGATATACTCTGAATCTCATTAAGCTTATGAGTTATGATGACAATGGATTTGCCATCTTCCTTCATGTTTCGCATTACCTGAAAAAGGTGCTCGGTTTCCTGCGGGGTGAGGACGGCAGTGGGTTCATCAAGAATAAGTATCTCTGCTCCTCTGAAAAGCACCTTTACGATCTCCACAGTCTGTTTTTCGGAAACCGACATATCATATATTTTTTTATTTGTGTTGATCTCGAATCCGTATTTATCGCAGATTGCCTTGATCTTTTTTTCTGCTTCCGCAAGATTCAGTTTTCCATCAAGACCCAGCACAATATTTTCAGTCGCATTGAAAATGTCTATGAGCTTGAAATGCTGATGAACCATTCCTATACCAAGGGCAAATGCATCTCTCGGTGAGTTGATGGTTACTTCTTTTCCATTGATTATGATCTGACCGGCATCCGGGTGATATATACCCGAGAGCATATTCATGAGGGTGGTCTTTCCGCTTCCGTTTTCTCCGAGAAGAGACAGGATCTCACCCTTTTTTATATCAAGATTGACATTGTTGTTGGCCAGTACTGTGCCGACAAAGGTCTTTGTTATATTACGAAGTGATACTGCTATTTCGTTGTTATTCAAAACTGATGCCTTTCTGTTTTAAGAATCAGGTGGGTGTCAAAAGGATCTGCCGCCGGCTTATGAAGTGCAGCACCTTCACATCCCTGTGAACGGTGTCAATATTTTTAAAAACTGAAACATGGGAAAACCTTGCAGTAGGCAGAATATAAACCTTTGCTTAAGATTTCCCCATGTTGTTAAAAGTTATAGAATACGGATGTTTTTAGAATGCTGTATCAAGAAGTGTGATACCGTCGATCTTTAAATCAAAGTAAGGAGCTGAACGGAATCCCTCACCTGACTCATCAAAGTAGCCATCCTTGATAACTTCTGTATCAGGTGTGTAGTCAGCATCTGTATCTACGTCAGCCATGTAGGATGTAAGAGCTGCACCGTCAACAGTGAAGGTGCTTACATCAAATACATGAATTGAGCCGGACTTGAGATCTGCTTCTGCCTTTGCAATGGCATCTGCAGTACCCTCAGCGGCTGCGGTACCAAAATCTGTAAGAACTACAGAACCTGTTTCAAGAGTTCCTGTCCAGTCAGTTGCGATCTCTGTTCCGTTTTCAACTGAATCGATGATGTATGCATAGTATGGAGCCCAGTCAATCTTTGATGAAACGATGAATGTGTTAGGACATGCAGAAGCTGTGCTTCCGTTGTAGGAAACGTCAGGAACGCCTGCCTTTTCACAAGCTGTAGGAGCACCCATGGAGTCAGCATGCTGAGAGATAAGAACGCAGCCGTTTTCGATGAGCTTGTTTGCGCCTTCCTTCTCTGCTGTTTCATCATACCATGAGCCTGTGAAGGTAACCTCCATGGTTGTTGAAGGACATACAGAACGTGCTCCAAGGAAGAAAGATGTATATCCTGAGATAACCTCTGCATAAGTATAGGCACCGATGTAACCCATCTTAGCCTGATCTTCGGTGATAGCACCGCTCTCGATCATCTCATTAAGCTTCATGCCTGCAGCGATACCTGCAAGATAACGGCCTTCGAAGATGGTTGCAAATGCATTGTGATAATTTGAAAGACCCTCTGTATGAGCCTTTGTTCCTGTTGCGTGGCAGAACTGAACTTCAGGATATTCTTTAGCTGCCTCGATCATATAATCTTCATGACCGAAAGAGTCTGCAAATACGATGCTGCATCCGGCATCTGCAAGCTCACAGGCTGCCTCATAGCACTCCTGTCCTTCAGGTATATTTGTCTTGAAAATAGGAGTTACACCGGCTTCACCACAAGCCCTTGTCGCTGCCTCAATAAAGTTAAGGTCATATGTTGAGTTTTCATCATGCAGGAATATGAAGCCGACTTTAAGGTCTGATGCAGCCTTCTCATCAGAGCCTGCTGCTTCTGTGGCCTTTTCATCAGCACCCTTTGTTTCTGCTGCTGCCGCTGCGGTAGTTGCATTTGCAGAAGGTTCCTTCTCACTCTGACTTGAACATGCAACTGATGACAGCATCATGGATGCGAGCAGAACAGATGACATAACTTTTTTGAATCTTTTCATTGGTACTTCTCCTTTGTAAAACTCGAAACAAAGACCATTTAACAGGATATTTTTGCATTGATTGCGCATCTTTTTTGAAAACAAAAAAGGCGTAGAATCAATGCTTCTACGCCTTTTCAATCCGACATATTTAACCACTGAATATAACTTCAGCCGAATATTGAATCGAAAATTCGATAGTCCGGTAATTTACGGCAACCGGGTAGAAACATCAAATCCATATTATTTGACCTATATCGATTAATCTCATCCATGGTAACAGAGTGAATTTATTAATTCAAGCTGTTTATAATATTATGTCAGTTTTATTAAAAAATTAATAAAGATCAACGTTCCTTTTGTGACATTCGGCAAAAGCTTCACAGAGGGATTCAAATAAAACGCTTATGCAAAACTGCGAAATACGATGATTTTGAAAAATCATGCAAAAAATATGCTGATTGGTCCGGCGTGAAAATCACTTTTCATGACTGTTTGTGCTGTCGTATCAACAATGCGGAATGGAGATTGACATAAAGTATGACGATAATAGCTTATCTTGACAGATACAGCTCTGCTATTTTCATATCCTCCGGTGTAGTGATCTTGATGTTCTCATAGGAGCCTGCCACTATCTTGACTCTTGTGCCTGTGTAGGCCTCAACCACCATGGCATCATCTGTCACAGGGATCATAAGACGTCCTGCCTTTTCCTGATCTATTAGCTTTTTGTAAGCATTGTAGATTAAAGAAAAATCAAAGCTCTGAGGTGTTTCCATAAGCCATACCGAGCTTCGTTCCGGTGTGGACTTTACAAAGTGATCTTCATCAAGGATTTTGATGGTATCCTTTACGGGCATGCCGATGGCAGTTGCATGGTATTTAGCGGCATAACGGATGGAGTCATCGATGATGGCATCTGTAAGCATTGGCCGTGCGCAGTCATGGATCAGGACTATAGGATCGTTTTCGGATGATGCTGAATCTGTATCGATATGTTCGATTGTTTTGATCTCATCCAGTCCGTTATAAACAGAATTATAGCGTTCCTTTCCACCCGGAATAATGGCACGGAGCTTGGACAAAGAACACGATTCTGCTCCGGTATCGGTTGTTCCTGTGCTATCAGAGGATGAAACAGCTTCGGCATCGTTAACAATATCTGTTTTGAATCCGGTCAAAGATTTCATGTAGGGAATATCCTCTTCGGAAGTGGTTATGATGATTCCGTCTATACCCGGGTGCCGGTCAAATCTTTCCGCACTCCATGCAAAAAGAGGTTTGCCAAGAATCTTCATAAACTGTTTTTTCTGTTTGCTGTGCATACGTCTTCCGCTGCCGGCAGCCAAAACTATAGCGTAAACTTTTCTTCCCTCGTACATAGACACCTCCTCCATAAACAATTGTTTTTCAACATTTATATATGACATTCGGATGCAGATCTATACGATCTCTCTGATATCTTCTTTTTGTATTCTGATTATACAACAAAAATTTTTGCCAAAGAATTCGTAAATAAAAAACTCTGAGAAAAACATGCGAAAACAAAGGCGCATATCCTTCTCAGAGTAAATTATCGATTAACGGGCTTATCTTTCTCCAAGTTTGAGTCCCGGGCAGGCGTTCAGATCCAGACCGTCTCTTCGGCCGTTCAAATATTCATAATATCCGGCACAGCCGATCATGGCAGCATTGTCCGTACAAAGCACCGGGCTTGGACGGTAGAAAGATATTCCATTCTCGGCACACTCGCTTTCGAGCCTTGAGCGGATATGTGAGTTGGAAGCAACACCTCCGGCAATGGCAAGCTTTTTGTAGCCCCGTTCTTTGCAGAGACCTATGGCTCTTGAAACCAGAGAGTCAGTGACCGCTTCCTGGAATGAAGCGCAAAGATCGGGAACATTGATGGTTTCTTTCTTCATTTTAGCCTTATTGATGTAGTTGAGAACGGCAGATTTGATTCCGGAAAAAGAAAAATCATATGGATTATCCGCAACTGTTCCTCTTGGAAAATCTATGGCATGTGGATCACCGTTTCTTGCGGCTTTATCAATCTTTGGACCACCGGGATATCCGAGGCCTACTGCTCTTGCCACTTTGTCGAATGCTTCTCCCGCAGCATCATCACGGGATCTTCCGACTATCTCATATTTTCCGTAATCTTCCACCACCACAAGATGTGTATGTCCACCGGATACGATAAGGCAGGCAAAAGGCGGTTCAAGATCTTTGTTCTCTATGTAGTTAGCACTGATATGTCCTTCAATATGATGTATGCCTACAAGCGGTTTGTTTAATGCAAAGCTGAGGGCTTTTGCTTCGGCAACGCCCACAAGCAGTGCCCCCACCAGACCCGGTCCGTAAGTGACAGCGATGGCGTCAATATCATCAAAAGTGCAGTCAGCTTCCTTCATGGCAAGTGAGATAACATCATCAATTTTTTCTATGTGCTTTCGTGAAGCAATCTCGGGAACGACACCACCGTATTCGGTGTGAATGGCAATCTGTGATGATATGATATTTGAACGTACTTCGCGACCGTTTCTTATGACAGCAGCAGCGGTTTCATCGCAGCTTGATTCTATTCCCAGAATATTGATATCCTTCATTGCTTAGTCTCCCGGGGTCCAGAGGCTGAACATCGTCGGTGCTCTGAACCCATTTTTTATAGTTGAAAACTTCTCTCTTATTCTTCGTCGTCAAAGGTAAGATCCTTAGTCCATCCGTCACGTGCAAACTTTACCGGGAAAATCCTCCAAATATCGTCCTTGTATATATCGGGACGCATCTCGCTGGGAGAATAGTGTGTGAACCACATCTCCCGGGGTTTTGCTTCGGCACCGATGGCCGCTGCCTCATACATCATCATGTGTTTGTTTTTCTTTGCATTTTCGAGCTTGTCACGTTCTCCGTACATGCCCTCGCAAATAAAAAGATCAGCGTCTGTTGCCATTTCCGTGATTGCGGGAGTCGGACGGGTGTCTGTGCAGTAGGTGACACTAAGTCCGCGTCTGGCAGCCCCCATAACCATATCGGGGGTGTAAATGATACCGTCCTCTGCGGTTATGGTCTCTCCGTGCTGCAGTTTATTCCAGTATTTAAGAGGTATATTCTGCTCTTTCGCTTTTGCTGCATCAAATTTACCCAGGCGTCTGATGCTTATCTTATAGCCATAACAGATTACTTTATGATTGACCTTAAATGCATCGATAACAAATGGGCCAAACTCCAACTGCTGAACAGGCTCTTCAAGTTCGTGATATATGATCTCAAAGGGAAGTTCAGGCGCAACTATGCGGAGTCCGTCCACAACTCTTTTAAGACCCTTTGGTCCCACAAGGTGTATGGGTTCTGTACGCTCTGCATTGCCTATGGACAGAAGCATCCCGGGTAATCCCGAAATGTGGTCTGCATGAAAATGTGTAAAGCAGATCAGATCTATAGGTTTTGGCGACCAGGATTTCTCCTTCATGGCTATCTGTGTACCTTCGCCGCAGTCTATAAGCATGTTGCTTCCGCTGCATCTGAGCATAAGGCTGGTTAGCCATCGGTTTGGAAGAGGCATCATGCCTCCTGTTCCAAGTAAACAAAGATCAAGCATATAAATAAATCCTTTTTTTATGTATAAGGTCGGACTCAGCTTTATAGTTCACCTGTAAAGGAGCCAATTAAATCTGAATATGTATGTCAGAAATGAAAGGCTAAAATCTTTAGTTTGTATTTGGAGAACAACAATCTGATCCTTAACTTATTTTTGGTTTTTGGCGTATTATAGTGTTAATTGCATGATGATGGCATCATCTGTCGGATCCCTGTAATAGCCTTTTCTTACGTAGAGCTCCTTAAATCCCAGTTTTTGGTATAAGGCTCTGGCAGGAGTATTGCCGGCACGGACTTCGAGAAAAATGACTGAAGCTTTTTTTGTCAGGGCTGTCTGTATCATCTTCTGCATAAGTGTCTCGCCTATACCGTTTCTTCGCATATCGGGAGAAACACAGATATTTTCGATTTCTGCTTCGGGACCCAGTAAGCGTAAAACAGAGTAACCTGCGAGATTATTTATATAACTTTCCCGGTCTTCGGTATTTACAGGACGCTTATGAACCACCATGGGATAGTCATAATCCGAGGACAGGGCAGTTTCGAAGTCTTTTGAACTCCATGCCATTTTGCCAAAGGATGATCGTTCCAGTTCCAGAATCTCCGGAAGGTCGCTGATATCCATAAACTCTATAGCATTTAAAGTGATCATCATAATCTATATTATTTAACGAAAACCCGTACCAATACATTCAGGGTATAACGAGTAAACGCACTATAAGATAATTCAGAAACGGCAGTAGATTGCGTTTACGAGTCTAAATCCAAATGACGTGATCCGGACGTTGATTTTTATTCAAACCTAATAGTAAAGTCACTGCACCATGAACGTGAGTGTCTGTTTATAATAAGGACCGCAGTATAAATGAAATCAGAGATTCTCCGGTATGGACTCATCTTCGTATCCGGACCCCTCTCCTATTTTATAGTTACGGGCTGCAAGAACATCTTCGGTGGAAGACTTTTTAAGCTTGTTCGGATCGTCATGAGTGATATCAAATTCTCTGAGACCCGAAGCCTCTTTCTCACGTTCTGCCTGGGGCTTTCTTATATAGCTCAGACGGAAATCCTTACTGCTTACGGTCTCTCCAGCTTTCAGCTTTTCCATACCTATCAACGCTACCGATGAGGCTCTTTGGAGAAGATTCTGAGGAGAGGCAAAACTAAAGGCTACAGTCAGATGTTCCATAAGATATTCTCTGTATACAGGTACGGCATCGCCGAGGAACAGATGACGCCCGCCGGTTTTGTTAATGTTCCCGGCCAGCTCATCTATGCCTATAGCCTCCTCTTCGCCCACCAGTGTGCCATTAAGGAAGGCTCCTGTGTAAACCTGCTTACGGCGGGCATCCATGATGGGATGTACATATAATGCATCCTTAGCAGTTACTGTCATGTTTTCTCCGGAGGTTTCGGTACATGAAGAAATGCCGCCCATATCGGAAACATTTTTTGCAAGTCCTTCAAGCGTGCTGACCTCTATAAGAGGGATTCCGTAACCAAGAGCAAGACCCTTTGCTGTGGAAGCACCGATACGAAGACCGGTGAAGGAGCCGGGGCCTGCACTTACTGCGATAGCATCAAGATCTGAAACACTTCGTCCGGTACGCGAAAAAATCTCAGCCACCATAGGTAACAGTGTCTGAGAATGTGTAAGTCCTATATTGGCGGAATACTCTGAAAGCACAAGATTGTCTTCTATTAGCGCACATGACGCAGTATGTCCTGATGAATCTATACCTAAAACCAACATGTTTTTCTATCCATTTCTATAGATCAATACTCTATTTTTCTGTAATCGAATCCTTTGTCCAGATCCTTTTTGATGCGGACCCAGTGAGCCTCTTCAGGGATCAGCTCTTCGATCAGCTCGGGCCATTCAATGATGGAGACACCCTTTCCGTAGAAATAATCTTCATAACCGATTTCTTCCATTTCGGAGGGGTCGCCGATTCTGTATACATCAAAATGATAGAGAGGGATACGGCCGTTGTATTCCTTTACTATGGTGAAGGTAGGGGAATTAACATAATCGTCAATGCCAAGCCCGGCGGCAAAGCCCTGGGTAAAGACTGTTTTGCCGACTCCAAGGTCGCCATCAAGGCAAATGATATCGCCCGGCTTTGCAGCCTCACCCATTTTTTTGCCAAATGCGAAGGTGTCCTCCGCAGAGTTACTTTCAAAAATCATTCTATGCTTCTTTCTCGGTTTCTTTCTCGGTACGGATAAAGTGGAATATGCGTCGGCCGGTCTTAGCCTCAAAAGCTTTTACATTGTCAAGGAAGTCATCCTCGAACATAACATCCGTAAGAAGTGCAAACTCATCGGTCCTGTTATTAAGTACTATTGGCTTAAGCTCGGAATCCTCGTTAAGGAAATATTCCCTGAGGTCAGCTTCAATGTCTGAGAATGTACCCTCCACTCTTATGAAATATGAAAAGGCATTGGAACCCATAGGCTCTATCTCAAGCATATTTTCAGACCAGCCGATTCCCTGGAATTCGTTTTTGTGACGAACTGCGGCAATTATGTCGGAAACAACTGCACTTGCGGTGGGAAGCTTTCCTGCACCCATTCCGTAAAGCATGGTGGTTCCCAGGCAGTTACCTACTATGCGGATACCGTTAAACACACCGTCAACACTGAAAAGAGGATCAGACTTCGGAATCATCATAGGGACAACATAAGCAAAGTACTTATCTTCTACCTGCTGAACAGAACCAAGAAGCTTTATGGTCATGTCAAGCTCATGGGCATATGAGAAATCAAGCTTTGAAATATTGCGGATACCCTCTGTGTAAATATCTTCATGACGGCAACGGTCTCCGGATGCCATGCTGAGGAGAATTGCTGTCTTACGGGAAGTATCAAAGCCATCTATATCTGAAGACGGGTCACGCTCTGCATAACCGAGACGCTGAGCTTCCTCAAGGGTCTCTCCAAAATCGGCACCCTTTTCACGCATATTGGTGAGGATAAAGTTAGTGGTTCCGTTCATGATACCGGTTATCTCAATGAGATTCTCGCCGGCATAATTGTGATGTATGGTTCTGATGACCGGGATTCCGCCGCCTACAGAGGCTTCAAAATAAAAGTTACAGTTATGGGCCTTTGCGATACTGATGAGCTTTGAACCGCAGGCATCTACAAGAGCCTTGTTGGAAGTCACACAATGCTTGCCCTTCTCGAGACAGGCTTTTACGAATTCGTAAGCCGGGTGTATGCCGCCCATGGTCTCAACCACAAGACCAATCTCATCATCATTCTCAATGATGGAAAAGTCGTTAATAAGCTTATCGTTATTTTCAGGTATGGACTCACGGATATCAAGCACATACTTTAACTCGACAGGTTCACCGATCTTCTTTTTCAGGATTTCCTGATTTACTCTGAGAACCTCTGCAACACCTGAACCGATGGTTCCGTACCCCATAATTGCAACTTTCATAAAGGACTCCTTTTTACAATAAGATTTGATAAAACCATTATATCATCCCAACAGATGCAGGGATGGAGATTTATTGCGGGAAATCCGGTGATTATAGCAGTTTTCCCATACTACTTTTTTATAAGAGGTATGCTTCTTTAAAAGGTGGTCAGACCGGAGACTGCTCCTGTGCGATGATTTTCACATATTGTATGTTAGGCCAGGATTCGATATCCTGAATCATGGCATTGACATCGGAAGTATCTTCCCGGACTTCGATGGATACAGTAAGAGTCGCAATGGAATTAACCGGGATGGACTGGTGTATGGTAAGTATGTTGGCTCTGTATTCGGAAATCTTGGAACATATTTTTGATAAGAAGCCAAGCTCATCTCTCATTTGCATAACCAGAGTCACGGTCTTTCCCTTTGAACTGTCATAAAAGGGGAAGATATCCTCTTTATATTTATAAAAGGAACTGCGGGAAATGCCTGCTTTTTCCGTTGCTTCCGCAATGGAGACACCCTTTTCACTTTCAAGGATGCTTTTGACTTCCACAACCTTTTTTAAAACTGTTGGTAATGCTTTTGTCCGAACAACAAAATAATCTGACTCGTTATTCATCAGTCGTCTCCCTGGATTCTGCGGTCAGGACAGCCAAGCTGCATCCATTTAAGGTATGCAGTGATAAAGCGATCGATATCTCCGTCAAGTACAGCGTCCGTATTGGAAGACTGTTCACCTGAACGAAGATCCTTAACCATGCGATATGGCTGAAGTACGTAGGAACGGATCTGGGAACCCCAGCCGTTATCCTTTACTTCTCCGCGGATTCCGGCAATCATCTCTTCCTGCTCAGCCTTCTCCTTGAGATAAAGTCTTGCCTTCAGCATCTGCATGGCTTTGGCGCGGTTCTGTACCTGGGAACGTTCTTCCTGGCAGGCTACTACGATACCTGTGGGGATATGAATGAGACGTACAGCGGATGAAGTTTTGTTGATGTGCTGTCCGCCGGCACCGGATGAACGGAATACTTCCATTTTGATGTCTTCAGGACGAACCTCGATGTCGATATCAGTCTCGATATCCGGCATGATATCACAGGATACGAAGGATGTCTGTCTCTTGCTCTGGGCATTAAAAGGTGAAATACGAACTAGTCTGTGGATGCCTGCCTCTGAACGGAGATATCCGTATGCGTACTGACCGTCGATCTCGATGGTGGCTGACTTGATGCCTGCTTCATCGCCCTCAAGGTAATCAAGAATCTTATAGGTGAAGCCATGGCGCTCAGCCCAGCGTGTGTACATACGGTAAAGCATGCCTGCCCAGTCATTGGACTCGGTTCCGCCGGCTCCGGCATTGAGACGAAGGATGGCGTTCATGGTGTCATATTCACCTGAAAGAAGAAGTCTTGTGGACATGGCATCAAGCTTCTCTGTAAACTCATCAAGCATTTCCTTAACTTCGGCGACGCTTTCCTGATCATCTTCCTCTTCTGCCATCTCGATAAGTGCTCCGATATCCTCAAAAGCCTGTGTGAGATCTTCATATGCCTTTACGTCATCCTTGAGACGACGGGCTTCTGTTGAATACCGGTTTGCGGTTTCAGGGTTCGCCCAGAAATCAGGCTCTTCCATCATTCGGTCAAGCTCAACGATTCTTTTCTGCTTGTTGTCAAGGTCAAGAGAAGCGCCGAGATCCTTAAGGGACTGCTCTTTGCCATTAAGTTCAAATTTATACTGCTCTAACTCTACGATCATAGTAATTCCTTTTTTATAAACGTTTGATAGGTGAGGACTATATTACAGTCTTTTTGGGAGATTGTAATGTTTCTATTCAGAAACTTATGAAAAAATGCCGCGAAAGCTTCTTTTCGCGGCATGGTCACGGTGCGGATTAAAGTACCGAATTGTTTCAGTTCTCTGGTTTATCGCCGGGTGCCGGGTTTGTGACGTTCTGAGGATTCATTGCTTTTAAATACTCGTTGCGTCCATGGCACTGCTTATATTTCTTTCCTGAGCCACATGGACACGGGTCATTTGGATATACCTTACGAACCTCACGCTTTTTTGGAGCCTGGACTACTGTGTCATCACGGTTTGTGCCGGTTACCTGTGCAACCTGCTCACGCTCAACCTTCTGCTCTACCTTTATGTGATAGAGGATACGGATAGTATCTTCCTTAATGGCTGTGGTCATCTCCTCAAACATTGAGAAGCCCTGGATCTTGTACTCTACAAGAGGATCCTTCTGGCCGTAAGCCTGGAGGCCGATACCGTCACGCATGAGATCCATATCATCAATATGGTTCATCCACTTCTGGTCAATGACTCTTAAAAGAATGACTCTCTCGATCTCACGAACCTGCTCAGGGTTAGCAAAATCTGCTTCCTTCTGCTCATAAAGCTTGATAGCTTCCTCTTTGAGAAGCTGCTTAAACTCGTTCTTGGTCATAGTGTTAAACTGCTCTTCTGTGAGTTTAAGCTTAGGCAGAGGAATGATGGTCATCAGTGTATCATTGAGGCCGCTGAGATCCCAATCCTTTGCAGTGGAATCTTCTGCAACATTGGCATCAACGTAGTTCTCAATGATCTCCTGAATAAAGCTGATGATAAGAGGACGAAGGTTGTCTCCGTTGAGAACCTTTGAACGCTCATCGTAAATAACATCTCTCTGCTCGTTGTTTACTTCATCGTACTTAAGAAGGTTTTCACGGATGCCGTAGTTGTTAAGCTCTATCTTCTGCTGAGCCTTCTCGATGGCATTGGAAAGCATCTTGTGATGAATCTGCTCTCCTTCAGGTACGCCAAGGGCTTCGAACATGCTCATAAGACGGTCTGAACCGAAGAGTCTCATGAGATCATCCTCAAGTGAGATGAAGAACTGAGACTGTCCCGGGTCGCCCTGTCTTCCGGCACGTCCACGGAGCTGGTTATCGATACGTCTTGATTCATGACGTTCTGTTCCGAGGATGTGAAGACCACCGGCTGCCAAGGCTTCCGGATCAAGCTTGATATCGGTACCACGACCTGCCATGTTGGTTGCGATGGTTACGGCGCCGTGCTGACCTGCATCTGCTACGATGGCAGCTTCCATTTCATGGAACTTTGCGTTCAGGACATTGTGCTTGATGCCACGTCTCTTGAGCATTCCGCTGAGGAGCTCTGAGGTGTCGATGTTGATGGTTCCGATAAGTACGGGAGCGCCTGTCTCATGGATTCTTACTGCTTCGTCAACTACAGCCTGGAACTTTTCTTTCTTTGTCTTGTAAACCGCGTCATCCAGATCTACACGCTGTACGGGACGGTTTGTAGGGATACAGATAACATCCATGGAATAGATGTTGCGGAACTCTTTTTCCTCGGTCTGGGCAGTACCGGTCATTCCGGCCTTCTTGTCAAACTTGTTAAAGAAGTTCTGGAATGTAATGGTTGCAAGAGTCTTGGACTCACGCTTTACCTTAACATGCTCTTTTGCCTCGATAGCCTGATGGAGACCGTCACTGTAACGACGCCCCGGCATGATACGTCCGGTAAACTCGTCTACGATGAGGATCTCGTCTTCCTTTACAACGTAGTCCTTGTCACGGTGCATAAGGTTGTTTGCACGGAGAGCAAGGATAACGCAATGCTGGATCTCGAGGTTCTCGGGATCTGCAAGGTTCTTTATATGGAAGAACTGTTCTACCTTGTGCACACCTTCCTGAGTAAGGTTTACAGTCTTTTCTTTTTCATTAACGATAAAGTCACCGGTCTCTTCGATCTCTTCTCCAAGGATGGCATCGAGTTTGTTGAACTCGGCTGATTCTTCACCTCTTTGGAGCTGTTTTGCAAGTATATCACAAACCTCATAGAGCTTTGTGGACTTTCCTGACTGTCCGGAAATGATAAGAGGTGTACGTGCTTCATCTATAAGAACGGAGTCAACCTCGTCGATGATGCAGTAGTGGAGACCACGGAGAACCTGCTGGTTCTTATATACTGCCATGTTGTCACGAAGATAATCGAAACCAAGCTCGTTATTGGTAACATATGTAATGTCACAGTTGTAAGCCTGCTGACGTTCCTCTGTTGTCATGGAATTGAGAACAACACCAACCTTGAGACCAAGGAACTCATGGATACGGCCCATCCACTCGGCATCACGCTTTGCGAGGTAGTCATTGACGGTTACGATATGAACGCCCTTTCCTTCAAGTGCGTTTAAGTATGCAGGTGCTGTGGAAACAAGGGTTTTACCTTCACCTGTTCTCATCTCTGCGATACGGCCCTGATGAAGTACTACTCCACCGATAAGCTGTACGGGGAAGTGCTTCATGCCGTTTACACGTTTTCCGGCTTCACGGACAGTTGCAAATGCTTCCGGGAGGATGTCATCCAGTGTCTCCCCGTTGGCAAGACGCTCTTTGAATTTTGCTGTCTGCGCCTTCAGTTCTTCATCTGACATGGCAGTCATCTGCTCGTCTAATGAAAGTATTTTATTAATGATTGGCTCAATTCTTTTAAGCTCACGTTCAGAGTGGGTACCGAAAACCTTCTCAAATAAACTCATCTATATACTCCTTAATAACCGTGTGCGGGTTTATAATGGCACACTTTCAGCTCTACTTTCGGCTATAACCATGAAATCTTATCACTAACCTCTTTTTTTTTCAAGACGGGCGGGAAAGTTTAGAGAGATTTAAGTAAATGGGGCGCAGGGCGTAGCCGGATGCCCTCCGGCTACGCCCTGCTTACGTTGTGGCTGAAATGTAATTAGTGTGTTCTCTTTGTGCCTGCTCCTTATGATGCAGCAGTAAAGGAATACGCTGTGGAAGTAGAGATGTAAGTGAAGAATCAGGCAGATTTTCAACGAAAACTACAGGGGAAGCAAACAGTCCGGGGACGGTTTTCGCAGATCAGAACTGTCAGGGATGGCTTTCCACGGTGGTTTAACGGAAAAAGGTTCGGGGCATTATGCCCCGAACCTTTTCTACGTAGGATTATTTAAAGAAAGAAATCAATACTCCGGCTCGATAAGTCCGTAGCTGTTGCCCTTTCTCTTATATACGACTGCCACATTTCCGGTATCGCCGTTCTGGAATACGAAGAATGTGTGTCCTACAAGCTCCATCTGGAGACATGCCTCTTCAGGAGTCATAGGCTTGAGATCAAAGTGCTTTGTACGAACGATATTGATCTCTTCTTCGGTTGTTTCATCTTCAGGCTCCTCATTGAAGGCATCCGAGAAATCAGCCGCAGCCTGATGGCGGTTGAGAAGCTTGGTGCGATACTTGCGGATCTGACGCTCGATGATATCTACTACCAGATCCAAAGACTGGAATTTATCTGAGGTGGTTTCCTCTGCACGGATCACCCCGTCTCTTACAGGGATGGTTACCTCTACCTTGTACATATTCTTCTCAGTAGAGAGAGTGACATTGCAGATGGTGTCCTCCTTAAAGAACTTGGACAGTTTTCCGAGCTTTCTGTCGATCTGGTCTTTCATGCCATCTGATACGTTAATGTTTCTGCCCGTGATATTAAACTTCATGGAATCACGCTCCCTTATTTAGATTTCTCAAAACTGTTTTTGAGATACCTAAATTATATCACCAATAGGAAAATAATTCCAATTCTATCTCCTGCCAAAAATGAAATTTTTGTGAATAAAATGTAGCAGTTGAGACGGTGGAACACTGACTCCGTCCCCATGATCCACCGGCTCAACTGCTGCAGTGGAATTTATTAAAGAAAAAGACCCGGGACGTTTTGCCGTACCGGGTCTTCTTCTAAGAGAAAATATAGTTAATGGTTAAAGATTTTCAGTTGTTAATGAACCTTCCGTATGCATATGGCTCTCTGTAGTCATATTTTCCGGTACAGATTCCTGTTCGGGAGTTTGCGGCATGGATGATGACTCCGTCACCGGCATAGATAGCTACATGGTTTACATAATCACCGGATGCGTAGAATATCAAGTCTCCCGGCTGCAGCTCTTCAAAGGTTATGGACTGGGCATTATCAAGCTGATCTCTTGAGGATCTTCCGGTTTTGATGCCAAAGTTCTTGAAAATCTGCTGAACAAATCCGGAACAATCGGCACCGTCTGTGAGGGATGTGCCTCCGAAAACGTAAGGATTCCCCAGGAACTGCTTTGCGTAATTGATAAGTGCCTGGCGGCTTGCTGTTGTGGCAATGGTTGGAACAGCGGTGCCGGCATTAACAGTTTTCTTTGGAGCAGATACAACGGAGGTTGTTTCGGATGAAGGTGCGGTATTGGCTGCTATAACAGTGTCATCAGAACCGGAAGGATTGGCTGTAACGCTTGTGGTGCCGGTTGATCGTCCTGTGAGATTTGATACGAAATTAGTAACGCTCTCGGCTACTTTGGATACAGTCGTTTTGAATGCACTGAACTCGTCTACATCGTCAGCCATTTCCAGAAGCTTATCTTCGGAACCTGAGGCGGAAGAAGTTTCCGTGGTGGTTTCTGCTGCGCTTGAATCCTTTGCGACGGCATAGTTCTCGGTTACGACATTGGAAGTGGTCTCATCTATACTTGTAATGTTGTATTCCGGAATCATGGAACCATCAGTAAGTGCTGCCAGATCCTCGTCTGAAGTGATACCGAGTTCTGCGTCATCAACGGGACCGTCTCCTATTTCGAGAAGGACTTCCTCGGAGGACGCTGAAGTGGCTGATGTAGATGTTGAGGATGCTTCTGTACTTGAAGCTGCAGTGGTTTCGGTTTTATCAGAGCCGGAATTTGCAGCTGAAGTTTCTGTGGCTGAAGTTTTTGTCGATTTTGAATCTGTTGATGAGCTCTTTGAAGCTTTGGTTTCCTCAATTGTTGAATCCACTGTATCCTCAGAAGCGTTGGCGGCTTCTTTTGCCTTTGACGATGAATCTTTGGTCTCGGATGATTTGGTTGTTGAAGCAACTGATACTGCCTCTACTATAGCTGTTACAGATGAGGATTTTTTTGCTTCTTCAGCGAAAGAAACCATACCGGGAGTTGTTGCGCTAAGAGTCATAGCTAATGCAGTATATAAAGCAAGGTGTTTGTAGGTGTATTTTTTCAAAATGTACTCCTTAGCGTTCCGTGATAGGGGAACTATATTTTATATTGAAGGACTTAGTTGTAAGACGACTTTAATTGGTCATTTATAGTGATGGATTAAAAAAACAAAAAACAGGTGTGAGACCATCTAATGTTTTAATCACATTATTATGGTAGCACACCTGCTGTTGAAGAATCTTTATAAATGTTTTACGTTTTACTTACTGTGTAAAAATATTCTAAAAATGAAGGTTCAGGTCTTATTTATGAATAATAGCTGTCGATTCCGTCTGCGATTCCCTTTGCCAGTACAGCTACGGTTGAGTCACTGTAATCGGAAACCTTATCGCCCAGCTCCAGGTCGATGGACGGGATCTTTGAGTAGCTGGTCTGTGTGAGATCCATCTGCATGGAACCGTCGCCGAAGATCTTTACACCATTTGCAGAAAGTCCGTTGATGACATTGGCACCAAGACGGTCACTCTCCTGCCAGATGGTGGAAACAGGATACATTCCCTTGATACCGTCGGCAACACTCATAAAGAAAGCACCTTTGTTTTTGGTTGTTGAGTCATAGTGTATGGCGATATGGCAGTCAGAGCGGTTGTTTGCCATGACTGTACGGGCAATGTTGTCAAGCTGTACATCCTCGCTCTCGCGGATCATGAGAACGTTGTAGCCTCTTTCGAGAAGAATGTTTTTAAGTGCCTTGGCAACCTTCAGATTAACGTAAGCCTCTGAGGTTCCGTCTGACATGGTGGTTCCGGAAGAAACTGCGGCTGCGCGGGTATTGCCGGCTGCGGTGCTGCCGCCTGTAACCTTGGCTGTGCCGTCCGGATGGCAAAGGGTCTTTACGCTCTCGCCACCCTTGGTGCCGTGACCTGCATTAACGCATACGGTTTTGCCTTTCTTGTTGCTGCCGGCTGCATAGTAAAGAGTTGCTGTGCCGGAATTGATCTTTGAATTGCCGCCGAACTCCCAGTCTGTGTTGAAGGATACAGCTTCGGAAGTTTTCTTTTCAACCACATTGGTGGTTGTATAGTCTGAGCTTATAAAAGCGGTCTGTCCGTTATACTCGATACGGCTCCACTTGTCGCTGTAACCTGTGCGGTGGAAGCTGTCACCGGTATTGGCTTTTCCAAGCACTTCACCTGTTTCGGGAAGTGCGCGAATGTTTACATCATCTGCCATTATATAAACCTTTTCATCACGGGACTGGAAGCTGATGGGAGCAGCGGTTTCTGCTGCTGTGGTTTCAGAAACTTTATTTGACTGTGCTGCGGTGTTTGTTGCTGCAAGAACTGCTGCCTGAGCCTGAGAGCCTGAGTTTGCAGCAGGAACCGTAGGACCGATGTTGCTTTCAACGGTTGTGGATTCGTTGGGGAGAACATTGGCCTCTGTATCGGTAAGAGTGCCCTCTTCTACGGAAACTGCGGCTGAAGTCCCGGAGAACTCTGCATTATATGTTTTTTTGCAGCTGCTCAGGGAAAAAGCAAGAGCCGTGCAGGCAGCTGCGGATAAAAAGATGGTTTTTTTGAAATGATTTTTCATTCTTAACCTCACTATTTTGGGATTCAAATCCACCCTCCGTCGAATTGTATCACTTGAGCAGTTAAATATCTAGGTGCTTGAGCCAAAAGGTAGATAAACTCTCCTACTTCCTCTGGTGTTGCCATGCGTCCGAAAGGTATCTCATCTTCTACCGCAGCTCTGTCTTCCGGAGACATCCAAGCGTTCATGTCTGTGTCAACACAACCGATGGCGACTGAGTTTACCGGGATGTGATTGGGTGCAAGTTCTTTTCCCAGGGCTTTGGTAAAAGCATTGACAGCACCTTTCGTGAGACTGTAAACCGACTCCATGGAGGCCCCTGATACTCCCCAGACGGAAGAAATATTTACGATGCGGCCGTTTCCTGTTTTCAGCATATATGGAATCACTGAGCGGGTGAGTTTGAACATATCGGAGACATTGGCACTCAGCATGGTACTGAGCTCTTCGTCGGTCACATCCTGGCAGAGATTGAAGGTGGAAATACCGGCATTATTGATAAGAAGGATTTCGTTGGAACTATCGGAAGATGCTGAATCGTTTCCCGAGGTATCTCCGAGACTGTTAAGCATATCCTCTTCAGTCAGTACCGGTATTGCGGATTCAAGATCTATCTTCAGCGACGGCTTCAAAACTTCATCTGTGATGGCGCCGTGAACAGTTATGACTTCGGTGAAATTCCGAAGCTTTTCAGCCACTTCCTCCAGAAGATCGAAACTGGAGCGGCAGTTTATGATGAGCCTGTAGCCCTTTTGTGCCAATATTTCCGCCGTGGCTCTCCCCACTCCCCGGGAAGCACCGGTAACGATAGCTGTTTTCATGTTAGTGTAGCTCCTGTAATGTGATGCAGTGTTGACTGAGACAAGCAATGATGTTAATACATTAATTGAAAAGAAGTGCTGCCGATAGACGGTTAGCCCTATGGTATATTTATAAAAAATAACCGTTCAGTTGGAGAGCTGGGGCGTTTTTTTTTGTTATCCTGCAAACACTATCCCAGAGAAAGCTTCCTCGATATCGATGCCGTCTACTGTGTGAGGCCAGTCCGAATTATCAACATAGATCCTTGCATATTTTCCGTCAGGTGTAAGAGCATCAACAAAGCTGCGGTCATCTGTACGTACAAGCTTTAGCTTTGTCCCCTTGGGAAGCTCTGTTTCGGTGCCCTTATCCTTCAAGTCCTCTGTCAGCTTGTCCATTACGCTTAGCTTAAGGGACTGGTTCAGGGTGATTTCAAAGTCATGGCCGATCCACCAGGCATCAGTGAGAGGGACAGGTTTTCCGTCATCCCCCATTTCGTAGTAGCGGAATATCTCATAGGTGCTTAAGAGGTCGCCTCTTGATGACATGATGAAAGAAGAAGGATCCAATGGCTTTCTGTGGTAGAAGGCTGCCTCCGTAAAATCATCAAGCTTTTTGATCTCGGATCCGTTAATGTCATAAGCCTGAGTTACATGCCAGTCATTGTCAGAGCTGAGGTCAAGATAAAGGTAAGCATTACCGGACTTCTTGAAAAGGTATGCGTTCATGCCGTAAATGCTGTCCAGGTTTTCTGAATATTCCTTACCGTCAAGGCTCATGAGGAGGTTATATTCTGAAGAATACTCACTGTCTCCCGATTGCTCAAGAGAATTAACTGTAAGTGTCTTCTTTTTACCGTCTCCTGTTTCTATAGAGAATGGAATGTTCAAAGGGATCTCGGCAGCATAATCTGTTGTCGTTTTAAGATACTTACCGTCAAGGAAGCCTGCGGAGTCAGTGTAATAAAGGGATACGAACTCGGGTCCGTAGGCATAGGCCGTGATGTCATAAGCTGAAAATACTGCAACCAATGCATCGTGGGTCATGTAGAATTGGAGGTTGATGTCATCCTTTCCGTCATACATGTCGCTGATGGCGGTTTTGAGATCTTCTGCAACCAGACCGTCCTCGATGTCAGGGTAGTCCTTCCGGAGCTGTTTATCCAAAGCATCGATGAAGGCAGCCTTATCGGTAACTACATCTGAAATCCTGAGAACCTCTCCGGTTTTCGGGTCTACTGTAAATCCGGTGAAGACAGTGTTAGGATGAGGACCTCCCATAAAGGAATAGCTTGTTTCGAGAACACTGAAAATGGTTGTGTCCGAGCGCTCAAGGGAAGCCTCCATGTCTACAGAATAGTAGTATCCGTAGTTATCCTCTTCCTTAAAACGGGGATCTTCCTCGGCAAGTGATGTTGCAAGCTCCATTTCAGACTGAAAACTATCCTTTTTATTCTTGTTGTAAGTCTTTATAGCCTTTGCAAGCTCCGGGTACCCGGAGTCTTTTTGTACGAATTCACCATTTTCGTAAGAGCCGAGACTGATGCTGGGATAGTACCCTTCAACCAGGTATCTGGAATCCGCTTCCGAATAGGCATCATCATAGCTGGTCTCAATTTCGGCACTGATGGACTGTATATCGCCGGTTGATTTTTCGGCAGTATCCTTAGAGTCGTTTTGAGAATTTTCATCTTTGGCAGGTTCATTTGTGCCGTTCTGAGAAGCTTTGCCCGCCGGGTTTTTCGGAGCTTTTGTTTTGGTTGAAGTATCGTCCGAGGTTCCCGGCGCTTTTCCTCCGGCAGAAGCAGCGTCCGAGGTTCCCGGCGCTTTTTCTCCGGTTGAAGATGTGTCTGAAGACTCAGACTCTTTTGCCTCGGATGAAGCGGAAGTTTCCTGAGTCGTTGCAGATGCGTCCGAAGAGCTGCGACCTGATGTGGTTCCGCCGCAGCCTGACATCAAAAGCGCTCCCGAAATGACAAGAGCTGACAATTTCCTGATGTTTCTTTTCATAATTACCTCCGTTCTGTTTCTTTTCCTCTCGATGAGCATTGCCATCACATCTACTATATCATCCAGCAAAGATGAGGGGAACAAAAATAAAGGAAGACTTTTTCTCTTGAGTATTTTCTTGCGACAGTTCAGTCTGTGAATCCTGGGAGATCATCAAAAAGCCCGCCTGGGGAGGCGGGCTTACAAAAGAAGGGGTATAAAGGAAAGGACATTAGGGAATGTCCGCTTTATCAGTGTCTGATCTTTCGGATCATCGGATCGATCTGCTCGAGAGCATTGTTCAGATCCTCAAATACGAAACCTTTCTTTGTGATGTTGGTCATCATATGCTGGATATCGCTTTCAACCTTGTCATAGTAAACTGCGGAATCTGCGACAGTTGAGGAAACCATATTCATGTTATTGTTGCAGTCATCAAATACCTGGAGCATTTCCTTGTTGCCGTTTTCAATATCTTCGGAAACAGCGCTAATGCTCTCCACTACAGCATCTGTCTCGTTAACCTGATTCTGTGAATCTGTGATTGCGGTTCTTGTATTTATGATGGCATCCTTAAGCTTCAGGTTGTTGGAGTTAAGGCTATGCATGCTGCTGTCAATGGAGCCTACGATATCCTGGATGTTCTTGGACAGCTTATTAACTTCTGTGGCAACAACCGCAAAGCCCTTACCTGCCTGACCTGCACGGGCTGCTTCGATGGAAGCGTTGATGGCAAGAAGGTTTGTCTGGCTGGCAATCCTGTTGATGGCGCTGACATTCTTGGAAATGTCGGCAAAGCTCTTCTGGAACTCTTCAAATACCTGCTCTACAGCGGAAATGGTTTCGTAAACGTCATTGGACTTCTCCCGTACCATATTCATGCTGTTGTGAGATTCCAGAACAGTGGATTCCATCTTGGATATAATGGATTCAAAACGGTCAACTATTTCCTGAACTCTTGAGAACTGAGCCTGGAAATCTGTAACAGAATTTGTGATATCCTCGGATTTCTGACGAACTGCATCAAAGGAGTACTGGATGCCCTTAAGCTCGTCGGAGGTTCTGATTTCTTCCTGCTGCAAAAGATTCTTTTGCTTTAAAGCATATTCACCTATGGCTCTTAAGCCTTCAAGCTCATGCCTCAGAGAAGCATCCGAAGCATTTGCGTTGGATGTCATATTATCTTCCTGGTTCTTTCCGAATAAAAACATCGTACACTCTCCTTATCATTCAAATACAGCAACGACCATGGTCTGGTTTACGTGTTGATTGTCAAACTGTTCGCCACCGCCAATGTTTCCGACAGATGGTCCAAGGGTTGCCATATTCGAAAGCAGCGTGTTGTAATATCCGTTGCCGGTAAACAGCAGGTATCTGTAAATACAGTTTACAGATAACAGCAGCGCAGGATTAGGAATTTCGCTCAATA
Source organism: Oribacterium sp. NK2B42 (assembly GCF_000424445.1). GTDB lineage: Bacteria > Bacillota > Clostridia > Lachnospirales > Lachnospiraceae > Oribacterium. Next base: position 121,930 of record NZ_AUJX01000007.1, on the reverse strand, counting down.
TCCTTTCGCGGGTTGCCTTATTGATGGCATCAAAATCGTTGAGCTTCAGGATGCTGACGGAGTCGTTAACATTGAGTCTCTTATAGAAGGTGAGTCCGCCCTTCGGAAGAGGATCCTTCTGGGAAGCGATGAATACCTTATCTTCTACCAGTCGGCCGAAAGGATGCTCGAGAGTGTTGTCAATAACCTTATCAACAGGAACACCCATTTCCTGACTGTAAACCTCAGCTATAGGCTTGTGATCAATCTCATAGACAGCTTTTTTCTGAAGATCTACCTTGGTAACGATATGAGTAGGATGGCCTTCCATAGGACCATAGATATTCTCGGAATATACCTTGATTCTGCCGTTGGTATTCTTAATCAGCATATATGCGCAGGCATCCGGATAAAGCTGGCCGTTCACAGTAACAGCAGCGGTTGCGGTTGCCGCATAACCAAGCTCTGTTCCGCCCACTACGTGAATGCCGCTGTCTCCAAGGGCCATATTGATTGTGGTGGTGAGACGTTCTTCGTCATTGGTGCAGTACTCGATGAGAACCGTATTGTCACGGTTACCGTTGACGATGCTCATACTCTCCTTAATGTTTACTACGTCCACTGCAGGGCAGGTAGAGAGATTTCTCACAACGCCGGCATGGACAACAGCATCACCGGTAATAGCAGTAACGATGAGGTTATGATCTGAGGACTGGGCATTGTAATAGTTGGTGCCGCTAACTCCGATGGACTGAGCATGGGGGTATTTCTTCTTTAATAATGCTGAAATATCCTGAAGTCTATCGTGATCTGTCATGATGATGAGACCGATAGGATCTGTTATCCCGCCGGTAGCTTCTTCTACAGCTGCTCTGACATCGCGATTCATACTGTAGCCTACTTTACTTTGCATAAGTACCTCCTGTTTCCTGGGTAATATCGTTATATTTTAGTGAAAATTATTGGTCTCAAATTGCTGTCCCTCTTTTTATCGACACTTTCTGAAAAAATAATACCTTTTTAAGAAAAAAAGGATTGGAAAAATACAGGTTTAATGGAATTTTTACAGAAATAAGAAAGGACAGGTCATCACATCACCGTGAAAACCTGTCCTTTAATCATCATAGGAAACGTCAATACCTGTATCTCAAGCTACTGTATTAACATGTGCTCCCAGATCGGGGTTAGCTGCCTGTTCAAGAAGCTTCATCATATTGTTGTTGGTTTCTTCTTCATTGTCCAAAGCCTTTTTTAAAAGAGCAGTTCCGATATCGGAACCTACATTCCTCGTTAAGAGGCTCATAGAAGCACTTGAGATTCCTGGAATATCCACGGGAACCACCTCCTTTTCGTATACTTTAACTGATTATAACATTAAATAGACTGATGATACCTGATATATTGCGAAAATTTATAATAATTTCATATTTCTCTACAGGATATCATCCGTTGATGTTGCCAATGCTGCCATCTGTGCATTAAACGCATTCTGCTAATTAAATATTATTCCGTATCGCTTCTTCCGCCCATGGCTGAACCTGCAGCTGAAGCTCCGATTCCGTAATTTATATTTGAAACTCCAAGATTCTTGTTTACATTTTCAACCTGAGAGAATGCTTCATTGAGTGCGGTTTCCATGTTGTAACCCATTTTGGCGAACGCCTTTTTGCCCATGACAGGACTGATCTTTCCTGACTTGACTTTCTCGCATATGCTCATTATGGTGTGGAAGTTTGCATTAAGTCCGGATTGACCGCTTACAGTCATGGCACCGATGCCTTTGCCGGTTACAAGTCCACCACCCTTGGATGCCGCACGGAATGCATCTTTCATGTCAGCGGCACCATCAATTACAGCTCGTTCTGCAGCTCCTGCGGAAATCTTTCCCTTGATGATACCCTCAAGTTTAGCCGTAAGCTTTGAGACCTCTGCATTAGTAGGAACGGCCTGTTGGATTTTGGCGGCACCCTTTTGGAACAGGGGAACCGTTTTGGCTATCTCGGCATTCTTGAATTTCGGAACAGATTCCGGACTAAGCTGGGTTGTCCGGAAATACTTGTCCAGTATCTTCTCCACCTCAGGCAGTCTCTCTGCATCCGTTGGCTGGCAGGCATGAAGCTGAAGAGATTCTGCCAGTTCTTTTGCTTCGGTAAAATTCTTGAAGCTTAGTCCTGCATTTTTGCATCCTGTCTTATACAGTGCGTCCTCAGCGATAACCTGTGGGAGTTCGATGAGTTTACCACTCTTACTCTTGTATATGTACGTAACATCCAGGTCATGCCCGATGGTAAGTCCTTTCTCAAGGGCCTTATTGCTATTTCCGGAAACACTCTTTATCTGAATGTCGTCAACGCTGCATCCCAGCATATCTGCGATATACTGTCTGGACTCCTTCTTGACCGGTTCGTAGAAGAACTCTGCACGGAACTTTGTGAACAACCTTCTGTAGACATCCGCCTGTCCGGGATTTTCTTTTATCATCTGCTCTATGGCATACTTGTTTCTGCACATTTTTATAATGTTTTCACGCAGAGCTCCTTCAGCAAGTTTAGAATTTCCTGAAAGACGATAGTTGTCTATAGCTATTTTTAGAGCCTTTAAAAGATCTGAGCCTTCTTTATTGCCGGCCTTGATAGCCAGTTCCTCAAGTTTTTCAAGCTGTGAGAGATCTCCGGATAAACTCTTCAGGATATCGTCGGCAGAATTTTCTCCATTTTTAATGGCCTGCTCCATAGCCTGCTCTGCTGCAGAAGCATTACCCTTCAGATTCCTTGGATCACAGTCATCCACCTTTTCAGCCATTTCGTCAAAATACTTACCGGCCTTTTCGATACCATTTTTCAGGGATTTTGGCAATAAGGAGGATTTTGCAACCTGTTTTGCTGTATACCCTGCGATTTTTGGCACAACCCTTTTGGCTCCCTGATAGGTATACTTGACTCCTATTCCTATACCTTTTAAGCCAAGACCTATGGCTAGGCCGAGAACCGGTGGTTTAACACCTGCCCATAGCTTGCCCCAGGTAGTTTGCTCTCGAGGAAGATGTTCATCTTTATATTCAACTCCGGACTTCACGATATCGAGAGGTGTAAGGATTATTTCGGTTGCACCCGCAGTTGCTATTCCCAGCGCAATACGAGCACATATCATCGGGAAGCTGTCAAATATCTTTGCACGGTAGGCAAGGCTGTGCATTAAGTCATCATTTTTTATATCAGCCTTGTAGTTTTCCTTCTCGGCAATATATTCGAGTTTTTCCTGACGGTAGCCCAGAAACTTATTAAAAGTTCCAAGCACCTGAGCCACTTGTATTTCATCATAACCATAATTATCGTTGAAGTATTTCATCATCAGCCAGGCTAATGTATATAACTCACCCAACTCATCGAACCAGTTATTGCGAACTATCAAAGCGGTCATTCTATAAAGCTTTTCTGTGATAAGGTCGCTGTTCTTGTATTCCTTTGTTCGTGCATCCTCGTTCTTGTATTTCTTAAGAGGTTGCGAGCGCATGAGTACCTGTTTCTCACAGGTATAGGTCTTTCGGTTTTCTGCCTCTCCGAAATCCCAGGTTGCCTTTACATTCATTCTGAAGCGGACAGGTGGTTCAAGCCAACCCTTTTCGCAATAGAATACAACCTCTGAGTAACCTTCTTCTACCTTCATGAGCTTGGTTTTAAGACCCAGGGCATCAATACGTTCCTGAGAAATGTCATCATTAAGTATAGGAACAAGTTCGAATTTAGGATTTGCGGGAAGCTGAACTATACGTTGCTGTTCTTCGTCGAAGAGTATCAGCATGGTTCTCGCTATGGTAGTTGCAGCCTCAAAGTCATTAACCGTAAGGTCTTCGAGCTTTTTACCTTCTGCAGACTTTTTCGGTACACGATAGCAATTAAGAGCGGGCATGGCAAAGGTAAGACCTAATCCCACACGGCTTACAGGGAATTGTTCCTCTATAGTGACTTCATTGTCAGAAACAGTAACTATCAGGAAAGACTCAGCAACAGTACCGGCTTCCTGATCTTTATCGCAGATATCTGTAAGTACTGCCCAGAAGGTTTCCGGATCATTTTCACTGGGCACAAGCTGTGCATCATAAGGCGAGCCTTCAGACATGCGTATGTTCACATTACAGATAGTGGGATCGAAACCGAATATGGTAAACGGAACTTCTGCCCGCTTGTCACTTTTAGCCGGCCATGCCAGATTTTCCTGATAGAAAATAACGCCTGGTTCTTCCAAAAAGAAACGTACATTGTTGGTATAGCTGTTTCCTTCATAGTTGAACCTGAAAGCGATTATACATTCGCTTTCTTCTGACCTTGGTGCAAATGCTTTTGCCGCCCGGTATCCATCTGCCATTCCGGCATCTTCAACATTTATTCCGGCGCTGCCAGCGTATATCTGGATATTGGCAGAAAGATCTGCTCTGGTCTTCTCATGTCCTTCAGGAGTCACCTCGATGATGCGGGCATAAACGTAGACCGGTGCTCCCTGCATACGTATGGTATTGCCAAAGTTTTTATTTATTGCAAGTCTGAAAGTTGATTTAGGTTTTTCTTTTTGTTTCTTTTTGTCCTCCGTGGCACCTGCAGCACCTGCAGCCACAGCACCTCCGGTTACACTTATGAATATGGCTGCCGGAATTTCTGTAGATGTCTCATTAAAACCACCGCCGACATTTTCTTTTTTGCCGTCTTTATTACTTTCGGATTCTTCGGTGTTACCTTTTCCGTCATCCGCATCTGAATTGATAACAATGTTTACAGGCTCTTCGTTTTTATCAAAGTATTCGATTTCATCGGGCACAATTTCATACTGAACATTCGTTAAAGCCGGTAAAACAACGTTTTTTGTATAGCTATACCTTTCATTAAGGAGGTTATGAAGTTCAACAGCTTCTTCTATAGGCTGATTTTCTCCGATTTCATAGTTTTCCTGTAGTCTTTCTCTTATCTCATTTATAAGATATAAATCCGGAAACTCTTTGATGCGTTTTATTTCATAGATTTCCCTCTCTTCCCGGTAGTGCCAGTGTTCTATCATCTCATGGGGAGCATTATGCTTTCCCTTCGGAGTTTTTGTGCCATATTCAGGTGTCTCAACACGTCTAAAGAAAGTCAGAACAACTCTGTCCCCGTAGTTTTCCTCTATAACGTCATTTTTACATTTATAATTCTTGGATTTCTTATCGCTTTCTTCGTATCTTGCTTTTTCCGCTTCAAGCTCATTAAGTTTTTCTGCTACAGCTTCTTCGAAAGAAGGGGTTTGATCATCATTTTCAGAAAATATTGTTATAAAAAAGGGACTACAGCTTTCATCACCGATCACTGTGGCCTCTGTACCAACATTAGGTCTTGTGTCACGATAGTAAAAGTAATAGCCGAAGCCTTCATTAAAGTTTTCATCGAGTATTTCGTCCTTAACTTTTGGCGGTTCGTTATCAGTCCATCTCTCATAGCTGTATAGCCTATGCTGACGATTTTTCTTATAAAAACCGGTATAAACATCGGGAAGCTCAAAATGTATATATACTCGCTGTTTTAACACCTTGGGATCATAATGATTACCTGTTGAGATATCAGAAACAACATAATTGACGCTGGAATCAAATTCTGTTGTTGTCTTATTGTTGTCATCCCAATTAAAGTTTACATACCTGTTTTCAAGAGTTTCTTTTATCTCATATTTGGCAGTGTTTTTTGCATATTTGTCATAGTTAAAAAATCCCTCAGGATATGCAAAAGCACTAAAGGCATGAACCGAAACAAGCATGAAACATGCGAAAAATGAGCACATCACTCTCGAAATAAGTTTTTTCTTAATGCTGAATCTCATACAGTCGGTACCTCCTTCCCACGAATTGCAAAACTAATGATGATGCCGATTATGAAAAGAAAGACTCCGATTATATATGGAATAAACCCAAAGGGCAGCACGGAAAGAGGTATGGCAAGTACCGAACCCATGCCTATACCTGATATAAATGCATTAGCCCTTACATCGTTGGATACCCGATTATTTCCAAGTTTTTTTGACATAAGTGACCGTGCCATTCTAAAGATGAAGCCGTTTTGTGAACCGAGAGCCTGGAGAGAAAGTATTATACCGGTTATTGCGACCATAGTGTTTCCAAGGTTAGCATTGGCAACAAAGAAATTGTAAAGAATGAGACTCAGACCCGCACCGGTAAGAATAGCTCCGGTGTTGGAGGAAGCGTTGAAGCAGTTAAACCACTGCTTTATGCCTTTACCTATATCTTTGCCCCCGTCTAAAAGTGCATATAGACCGGAAGCCACAACCACTTTACCAAAGAGACCGCCTACGATACCTCTTAGGCCATTTCCCAGACCTCCCTGTGCGAAAGTGATCCAGGACAAAGCATCAGTAAAAATCCCACCGATGCGGAACTGCTTCAAGGCTATAAGCAATATCCAGATCCATGTGAGAACTACTGAAAAGGTGAGAGCTTTAGGATATTTAATTATATTGATAATGCCTTTGAAAAATCCGGAAACACCTGTAAAAAACTCAGTGAAAGGGTTAAGTACAGCCTTAGCTTCTTCCGCAAAGCTGAGGGCGCTCTGAACCTGAGGCAGCTGCAATGCTGTCTCTCCTGCTCTATCTGACGCTTCTGAAAATGTAGGCTGGATCATGCCCTGACCAGTTCGGGTGAATTGCTGCTGTGCCTGCCGGACATACTGAGCTACTTCAGTTTGAATGTTATTCTGTTGCGGCTGTGTATAATTAACTTCAGCAGTTTGTTCATATGGGATTTGTTCTTTCTGAGATGACGAAGGTTGAACTGACTGTTGTTGATTATGTTGTACATTCGTACCCTGTATATATGGTGCCTCTTTACTTGCTGGCTGAATAGATTCCTGGTTTATTATCTTTGCACCACATTTTCTGCAGAACTTAGCCCCCTCATTTAAAGGGTTTCCGCATTGTCTGCATTGCATTTTAGGCTGCTGTATCTGTGCCTGAACAGGCTGACTATTTTGTGTCGACACGACCTGAGTTCCACACTTGGTGCAAAATCGCGCGTTTTCACCCAGAGGATTGCCGCAGTTTCTGCAAAATCTTGCCATCGGTTCTCTCCTTCCTATATCCTACCTGTTCTTTATGTCGTCATGTGTCAAATCTTATTCTTCCTCGGGCTCCTTCCCTCACTTATTATAGAGACTGTTCACAAATTCTTTATTTGATATGTTTCCCTAAATAGATTCAGACCCATCCTTAGGTCCATAAAATGGTGTGTTTTGTATTTGTTACGCAATCAATGCGTATATACCTACCAGCTCAAGAAGCGGAGGCTGATATTCTTTTCCAACGAAAGCATAGGAAAGCTTGCCGTCCGTGTAGGAGGCTACGGTTATGTGCCCGTTGTTTCCCCTTGTGTGTACAATAATGTTTCCCATTTTGTAATCGTTTTCTTCGTTGAACTTTTTGTCTACACCGCTGACATCATCCGTTCCGTAGCCCTGACGGAATCTGTAACCTTCCTTGCCGTTCTTGTCAGTATAAACAAGCTCGATCATAGTCCCCTCAAGGGCTCTGTATTCTATATGATTGTACTGCTTTAATCCCCTTCTTACCTTATCTGAAACTATAAGTCCTGATGCTTCCTGAGCCTCCTCCAGACTGTCATAGGTTTTCCAGGTCTTTCTCGCTTCAGTTTCCTTCTGCTTGTCAAAAATAGAATTTATCACCTCATCCTTTAACTTTTCCATATCCTTTACGATTTCTTTGGGTTCCGGTTTTATCGGTTCGCTGATTTCCACGGATTCTCCGACAGGAGCTTCAGTTTCCTCTTCGGCTTCCTTTACTGTTTCTTCCGATTCCTCTTCTGTGGGTTTTGCTTCAGCAGCTGTTTCTTCGGTTTCCCATGCCTCAGTGGCCGCTTCCGGAACCCCTGTATCGCAGGCGTTCAGAAATAAAAGTGATATGATAAGAATCACAAAAACAACCGGTGTGCGAAATTGGCACTGTTTAACAGGCACCGGATGCTTATGACTTTTATCCTTAGAGGACACAATAGGAATATCTTTTTTATGATCAATAAATTTCATAACACTCTCCCTTTATGTTTGCACACCTTTTATATCGGCATATTCAAGGAAAATATATAAGTCTGTTATCATAAATACGCATTTCATAAAACTTTTATTATTTTCAATATGACAACCATTATATCAAAAGGTTAAGATTTCCGAAATTTGTATTCATAAAGAAATTTTTTTAGTATAATCATTTTAATCAGTTGATTTGTACCGAAAGGAGAATGCTTATGAGATATTCTATCGAAGGCGAGCCGATGCCCGTTGTTATCTGTGAACTTGAGCCCGGAGAAGAAATGATAACCGAGTCCGGAGGAATGGCCTGGATGACACCAAACATGCAGATGTCCCAGGAGGGCGGCGGTATCGGCAAAATGTTCGGACGTATGTTCACCGGCGAGTCATTATTCCTTACACATTACAGGTGTGAGGGCGGTCCCGGAACCATTGCCTTTGCTTCAAGCTTCACCGGAGCCATCAGACCGGTTGAGATCGGTCCCGGCAGGGAACTCATTGCCCAGAAGAATGCATTCCTGGCTTCAACCACAGGCGTTGAACTCTCAATTACCTTCCAGAAAAAACTGGGAGCGGGATTCTTTGGCGGTGAAGGCTTCATCATGCAGAAACTTGCAGGAAACGGCATAGTTTTCCTCGAGCTTGACGGACACGTCAAAGAATATAACCTTGCACCCGGCCAGCAGATGATCATCGACACAGGCTATCTTGCAGCCATGGAAGGAACCGTCACCATGGACATCCAGCAGATAAAGGGTGTTAAGAACGTACTTTTCGGCGGTGAGGGTCTCTTTAACACCATTGTTACAGGTCCCGGAAAGATATGGCTACAGACCATGCCTATACCTCAGGTTGCTTCAGAGATTATTCCGTACCTGCCTACCAGCAGTAAATGATCACCTGAAAACATAATTCAAGCCCGCCTATCCGGCGGGTTTTACTGTTTTCAACAAGCGTCATCAAAAGCTTTCCCCGATACATCAGTGTGGGATGAACTTCATGACGCGCAATATATAGAAAGGAACTTTTTAAAATGAAAGTTTTTGCATTTATCGCAGACGGCTCTGAAGAGGTCGAGTGCCTTACGGTTGTAGACCTTCTAAGGAGAGCGAAATTCGATGTAAGCCTTGTCTCAATCAATAAAGAAAACCGGGTTCACACCAGTCATGACATAGACATTATCACAGACACTACTATAGATAAGGTTAATGTTGTAGATGCCGACATTCTCTTCCTCCCGGGAGGCGGAGTAGGGACTGAAAATTTTAAAGCTTCAAAGATTCTTAGTGAAATGCTGCTCACCCACGCCGAAAAGAACAAACCCTTAGCCGCCATTTGTGCCGCCCCTTCAGTTCTCGGGAAACTGGGACTTCTCAAAGGTAGGAATGCCACCTGCTATCCCGGCTTCGAAGACCAGCTTTTGGGAGCAAACTGTGTTCACGATGGTGTCGTAACTGATGGTAATATCACAACAGCCCGAGGACTTGGATATGCTCTGGATCTCGGACTGCGACTCATAGAGCTTTATAATAGCCCTGAGGAGTCTAAAAAGATAAAGAGTGCTATACAGTATGATCAGGTGTGAAAATCATCTTAAATTATTACTTTTTTGTGACACTTCTGTGACGGCTTGAGTGATAGAATTTTCAGCATCCGGGTACACGGTTCAAGGAAGAAAAGAAATGATTCAGTGAGGGAAAAAGGGTGTTGAGGTTCAGAGGGCGTTTTGTGTGTCTCGGCGTTTTTGTCATGATTTTTGCATCGCTGGCGTTTATATTCAGCGATTTTGAGATAAAAAAGAGAGTTATAGATAAGCAGCAGTTTATCATGGCTGCAAAAGAAGCCGGATTTGAGGTTACTGATGATACATATCTTTTTGAGGGTGTCAGGGGACTTGATATCGCCCTTAATGCCAGCAACAGTGATAAATCTCTTATCTATCAGTTTTATGTGTTTGATAACCGGGATACAGCGAAGGGCTCTGTGGTGTGTCACAGAGCCTTTTTTCTGTTCGTGATGCAGACGTTATATGCGTAACAGTTCAGCCTGTCAGCATCAGCTTATCTGCCACCTTACATGGCTGCCCTCTTCGTCCTTTGTGACTATAAGCTGGTCTTCTATTTCCTGTTTTAATTCCGTCACATGAGAAATGATACCGATCAGCTTGGAACCGCTGGCCATTCGCTGGAGTACCCTTATGGCCTGATCCCTTGAGTGGTCATCAAGGGAGCCGAAACCTTCGTCGATAAACATTACATCCAGATTTATGGCAGCAGAGTTTTCCTGTATCTGGTCAGCCATTCCGAGAGCAAGGGACAAGGCTGCCATAAAGGATTCACCGCCTGACAGAGTTCGGACCTCACGGACTTTGCCGGTGACGGTGGAATAAACCATGAGATCAAGTCCCCGGTTCTTGCCCTCTCCTGCCTGGTCATCCTCCACCATACGGAGTTCAAACTGTCCTGCCGACATATCGCTGAATCTTAAGTTTGCGGCATATAGTATCCTCTCCAGATAATATCTCTGTACGAAGGTTTCAATGTCCATTCGGGCACCGGTCACCTTTCCGGCAAGCCGGTTGTAAAGTCCGTCGATCCGGTTAAAATCGGTGACAACCTCTGCACGCTCGGACATCCTTGGGTTCAGGGAATCGAAGGCCCGCTTGTTGACATTCAGATCATCCTTCAGGGCGTTCAGTATATCCTGTTCGCGTTTCCACTTTTCTTCAGCCTCCTTTACTTCCTGTGCCAATGTCTCCAGCGCTGGTTTCTGCTTATCACCAATGGCTGTCTTTGCCGTATGTATGGCTGCCTCCGCTGCGGTTTTTTTATGGGTGTAGTCATCTATGGACTGCTGAAGCTTTGCGGCTTCTGCCTGAGGATGATTTTCGGTAATGCTTTGCCACTCTTCTTCGGACATGAAATTGTCCTTTAGCATGGCTTCATAGTTTTTCCTTCGTTCCAAAAGCTCCTTCTTGAGCGAAGGAAGTTCGGCAGTATATCTTGTGATGAGGGCTGAGGAACCTTCCTTTGCGGCTTTTGCTGTTTGAGACTCACTTCGGGCATTACTTAAAGCTTTATCGGCAGCAGCTTTTTTCTGTTTTGCCTGATCAAGTGCATCCTTTGCGGCATTTTCGGATTCAAAATCCTTTTGGGCAAGGAGACTCTCTAAGGCTTGTCTTCGTTCCGCAAGAGTGATCCTTTGTTCTGAAAGCTGATTCATAGCAAGATCCGCCTGCTTTTTTAGTCCGGGTTTCTTTTCTTCGATTTCCGAAATCAGAGCCTTGATTTTTTTGAGTGCAAGGTCCTTTTTCTTCAGAACTTCGCCTTCCCCGATGAAGGATTTTCTCCACTCATTAAGTCTTGCCATGGCAGCTTTTATATTCGTATCTTCAGGCAGCTCCGGAAGAAGTGCTTTGATTTTTGTCAGAAGCTTTTGGAGATCCTCCTCTGAGCGGGCCTTCTTTTCGGAAAGAAGTTCATTTGCGGTTTTTGCCAGGGATGCAGCCTTTTCAGAGGCGTTTCTTAAAGTGTCATTTTCCTTAGACAGTTCATCGATAAGTTCCCGGGTCAGCTCCTTATGTTCATCCGAAAGAAGGCATGGGGATGGGTGATCAAGGGAGCCGCAAACGGGGCATGGCAGTCCGGGCTTCAGCTTTTCCTTTGCAAGAAAGCCCGCCTGGGCATCCAGAAAGCTGTTCTGCTTTGCTATGTAGTCAGCATTATGGAGGTTAAACTTTTCTTTTATGCTAATGTAGTCCTCCTGAGCTTTTGCAAGGAGCTTAGACTGCTCTTTTACAGCATTACAGGATTTTTTTGCAGCCTCGTATTCTGTGTCCAGGGCTGATAGTTCGCTGCTTTTTGCCTGCCAGTGGGCGAGCCTCTCCGGGGTATCGGAAAGTTCTTCCTCCTGTTTTCTGCACTCTGTTTCATTTTTCTCGCAGGACTGAAAAGCTTCCTCGGCTTTTAGGGCTTCTTTTTCAAATTCTGTGAGGTTTTCTTCTGATTTTCTGACTTCTGCTTCGACTGTTTTTATCCTGCCAAACAGTTCAAGAGACTTGTTTACTCTGTCATGTATCTTCGCGTAGCTTTCTGTTTCTGCGGCAGCCACCTTCTGCATTTCTGCTTCTTTTTGGGCGGCATCAGCTTCGGCTTTGGAAAGGGAAGGCAGTTTGTCCTCCTGCTCTTTAAGCTTCTTTTCGGTCTCAGACACAAGACTCTGTTCATCACTATATCTAAGGAAGCTGCCCTTTATTTCATAGGCCTTTTTGATATCGGAAATAAGCTTTTGAGAGCTTTCGATCTGCTCTTTTGCTGCTTCACATTCTCTTAGAGAATGTTCCGCTTCCTCGAGCTGCTTAAAGGATATGGCGATGGTCTGCCCTTCTGTAAGAGCCTTCATTTTTTTATCCCGGTCAGAGGTGAGAAGGTCATAGATTTGCTGCTCGGATTTCTGCTTATCTGATATCACTGTCAAAAGCTCCGAAAGGATATGAAGAAACTGCTCCATGTTGGCAATATTCATTCGATCGGATCTAAGGATGCTTTGCTGCAAGTCTGACAGTTCTTTTGCATTATCAAAATATTCCGGAATCTTTACATGACCTGCTTCTGTCTGGCAGGCGGTTCTGATCCTCGATATAGTTTCCAGTTTATCTTTTCTGCGGCTTAAAAGCTCATCCACAAGTTTCTGGTATAGTGCCGTTCCGAAAAGCTTTCTGAAAATGGTTTTTTTATCATCTGACTTTGCTCTCAAAAGCTCCATGAACTCGCCCTGGGCGATCATGGCTACCTGCATAAACTGGCTTTTGGTGAGACCGACAATCTCCCGGAGCTTTTCGTCAGCTTCTTTCTGCGGATATTCCGAGCCATCCGGCATGATAAGGGACAGGGATTCACTTATGATCTGATCCTTTGCACCCTTACGTTTTGCGGGGCGAAGGTGCCTGGGGACGCGGCGCACGGTGTAGGTTTGTTCCTCTCCGCCTTCAAGTTCGGAAAATTCAAGCTCCACGAAGGGCTCCACATCGTAATCCACGTACTGGCTTTGAAGCTCTATTCCGTCCTTCTTGTTGTTTCCGGAGCTGGCTTCGCCGTAAAGCGCAAAAACCATGGCATCGAAAATAGTTGTTTTTCCGGCACCTGTATCTCCGGTCACCAGAAAAAGGTTCTGCCTTGTGTTTGTAAAATCTATATTGGTTTTCTTTCCATAGGACCCGAAGGCCTGAAGGGTTAAATTTATCGGTTTCAAAATGCTCTCTCCTGTATAGAATTGATCACATCTTTCAAAAGTGCCTGTTCTTCTTCGTCCAGATCTTTCAGAAATGAATTGCAAAGCTCAAAGGGATCCAGGGTCCGTTCCGGCTCAAAACGGTTTTTGTAGTCTGCTTTTCTCAGGGTCTCCCGGCGTATTTCCAGAAGATTCGGAAAAGCATTACGAAGCCTGTCCTGAATATCAAAAACATCCAGATCGACTTTGTCCTCAAGGATTACAGTTACATAATCGTCAGAGCTTCGGGTCAGAACCTCGGACAGAGCGCCTCTTATGACGCGAACCTGTCTTAAAGGTTCCAGAGGCAGAACCTCTGTGCCAATGTCTCCTTTCTGCCCAAGGGTGACCCTGATGATCCCCTTCTCCTGTCCGGCTTCTGAAACTGAGCAGGCAAGAGGCGTCCCGCAGTAGCGGTAAAATTCACTGCCAACCTTCATGGGTTTATGGATATGACCAAGTGCTGCGTAGTCAAAGGATTCCAGAAGGTCAGCATTAACCTGATCAATGTTTCCGACGGTATGTATCTCGGAATCCATTCGCTCGATCTCTTCCGGGGATTTCCCCTTGGGAAGGTAGAACTGATGGCTTACGAAGATGTTCCGTTCTTCGGCATTAATCTGCTCCCGTTCCAGGAGTTTGTGCAGGGATTCGTCATATGACAGATTCAGCCCGTTTTTGTCAGTGCCGACAATGGCCTTTATCATGGAAGGCTTCACAAAGGGAAGAAGGTAAAAGTTGACGGGACCAAAGGCATCTTCGAGAGTGACCTTTTCGATATGATCCTCAGGACTGACAGGCGGGTTTCCTATCATGTGAATCTTCTGATGACTCAGGATGCTTCTGAAGACATTCACTCTTGGCGCGCTGTCGTGGTTTCCGCTTATGAGCATTATTTCTGCATCAGGAGCGGTGACCGTAAGCTTCCTGATGAAATCGTCAAACAGCTCCACAGCCTCTATGGGCGGGATGGCTTTATCGTAGATGTCTCCCGCTATCAGGATGGCATCCGGCTTATATTCCTTTGCGTAGTTGATGATTTTTTCGAGAATGTATTTTTGATCTTCAAGCAGATCGTGATTTATGAGTTTGAGACCCAGATGTAGGTCTGATAAATGAAAAAAAGTCATGTTGTGCCTCCGTATTACTTCATAGTATATCATGGATCGGAAGACGAAAAAACGGAGGTTCGATAAACGAACCTCCGTGATGTGATCGTCGGAGTGACAGGATTCGAACTTGCGACCTCTTGGTCCCTAACCAAGCGCTCTAACCAAACTGAGCTACACCCCGATATAGATATTTAATTAAAAAGTCGGGGTGACAGGATTCGAACCTGCGACCCCCTGGTCCCAAACCAGGTGCTCTAGCCAAACTGAGCCACACCCCGAGCTAAATGACCGCTCTTTTCAAGCGACTAGTGTATTCTACAAGAATAGAGAGCTGTTGTCAACAATTAATTTTGGGGGGAATATAAATTAATTTTGAGGAAATTTAAAAGCATGGCGTCGTCAACGCCATGCTTCTTGGATTATTACTTGATCTCGATGTATTTCGGAGTCTCAATCTGCTTTACTTCCTTCTTGGGAAGGTCGATCTTGAGGATTCCGTCCTCAAACTTGGCTTCGATGTCCTGTGGAGTAAAGTCATCGCCTACATAGAAGCTTCTCTGCATTGAACCGGTGTAGCGTTCGCGGCGGATAACTCTGCCCTCGTTGTCCTTCTCTTCTTTGTTGTCATTATGTACGGCGCTTATCTTCAGGTAGCCGTCATTAAGCTCCAATTTAACGTCCTCTTTCTTGTAACCCGGAAGCTCGACAGCCATTTCATAAGCCTTGTCATTTTCCTTGATGTCAGTTCTCATCAGATTGGCAGGCTGTTTGTTATGTGCAGGCTTTGAGTGCCAGTCACGGTCGAAGTCACCGAAAAAGTCATCCATAAAGTTCTCACCAAAAATACTGGGCATGTACAACATATCAAATTCCTCCTTTATATTCAGGTTCTTGAAGACTTGTTTCGATTTTGGATCAACCTCGGATCGGTTGCGATCCCGGAAGATTCTGATCAGTTTCATATCTTTTTGAACCCCTCTTTTTGTTTACAACTATGTTATAGTCCTATTGTTAGCACTTGTCAACGGCGAGTGCTAACAATAATTATAAATTTTCTATAAACTTAAGAACAGCGGCAATCCGCAATGCAGTCTGCCACTGTTTTTTTAAACTTGTATATCTCAGTTGGTTTTATAAGGAGCTCCGCAGTTCGGGCAGAAATTGCCGCCTGTGTTTTCGGTTCCGCAGTATGGACAGAACCTGGGAGTTTTTATGCCTGATAGTTTTTGAGCTTCCTCAAGAAGAGCTTTACGTTCCTGCTCTGATTCACGCATCAGTCTCTCTGCCTCAGCCTTTGCACGTGCCTGCTCTTCCGGCGTCAGCTTGTCAAAAGCCTCCTGAGCAGCCTTTTGTGCCTCTTCCATCTTTTTTGCCATCTCCTCCGGTGTGAGGGCTGCAAATGCCTTTGCCTTAGCCAGCTGCGCTTCAAGCTCCTCTCTTGACTTCGGTTCATTATCCTTGTCAAATAATCCCATGATCTCCTCCCGTTGGTTTGATAATATGTTTAGTTACTCTGTAAAATACAATGCCCTTTATTTTGTCATATGGATTTCAAATTCCGGCATCCATACTATATTCTTAATAAAATGAATGCTGCTGATTGAAGAGCTTCAATAATTATTTCAATTTTACTTCAATAAGTACTTCAATACAACTTCAAAGCAGAACGGAAAGAATCCGAAAAGGATCTGGGTCTAAAATGGTTTAAATTTATGCGTTAATGTCCCAGTCCCGGACTTCGAGGAGTGCTTTTGCGAGTTTTTCTGCGGAACGCCTGAAAATGATCTCGCCCTTTTCGGCTGTGGCACCACGGGGGTCTCCACCGATACCGATAGGTTTTCCTTCGGAAGTCCTTAAGTCCTCTCCCATCCAGTTGATGGCAGCATCACCGGAGAAATTCAGGATTTTCATTCCTTTATAGCCTCCGTCCTTGTGGCCGGTTTCCGAAAGCTCAAGCTTGACGGTTTCAGGGTGAATCGCCATGATCATGGAAGTTTCCATCTCTCCACCGTGGAAATCCCAATGATTATCCGGGCTGATGGTGGCCTGAACCTGAGGATCCAGGAAAGCGCCGGATGCAAGGACAAAGGTGAAGATCCCGAAATCATGACGGAGCTGTCTCGAAAGAACATCAGCCACCGGCCGGTTTCCTCCGTGACAGATAAGGAAAACAAGCTTTTTAAAACCATGATGCTGTATGGATTCTGCAATGTCATAAAGCATGTGGTAGTAGGTATCCGGCTTAAAGGAAACTGAGCCTGCAAAATTCAGATGCTCTATGGAAAGACCCACCGGGATCACGGGAAATATCAGCATGGGGAAATCCGGATCGAGCTTCTCAAGTTCTTCCTTTACATACTTTGGCATGGCTTCCGCTATCATGGAATCAGTTCCGAGAGGTGCCTGGGAACCGTGCTGCTCCAGGGCGCCGAGAGGTATAAGGACTATGGTGTTGTCCTTGTCGATAGCTTCCATTTCTTTTCTTGTTAAATCTCTGTAATTCTGAATCATTATAGTCTCCTCTGTAAATTCAGGTTTTCCGTCGTTTATTTCTGACACACAGATGTCAATCTAACCGGCTCCTCTCATCTATTAACGCTGTTTTGGGAGCCTTAATATCTGACACACAGATGCAGATCTAATTAGCTTCTGTTTAAAAGGAAAAAAAGTTACTGATTAAGGTTCCGGGATTTGCGGAAACTATGGTACCCGGTCTTCATATATATAAAGAAAGGGCGAATGCCTCCGAACCGGAAACATTCGCCTACTGATGAGCAAATTTATATGGAAAGCTGATCTGTCAATGTCTCCATAGTACTAAAGATCATACCCGGGCTGTGCTGTTCATGGAGCGAAACCCGGGAACAGCAGCCCTCACTCTGCTGAAGATTACATATGAAAGTGTGTAAACCAAAGTGAGCTTGATAAGGTTAAACGGAATTGTTGCCAGTATAATGAAGGTGGGAAGGTTCTTTATAAAAGGATTTACTGAAGATACCATAACCACAACATCGTCGATGCTTACGCCCATAGCTGAGGCATACATGGGAAGGGTGATGAAAGCATTGCAGAAGCACATCCAGGCTGTTCGGATGAAAACATTGACTATAAGTAAGATGGCAATGCTCTTGATGGACTTATCGGATCTCTTGTACATTAACCACATAGGAACAATGAAAATAAATGCTCCGAGAAGGTTTGAAACTTCACCTACATACATGCTGTTTGTTCCGACGGTGAAAAGCTTGATCAGAAGCTTTGAAACTTCAACAAAGAATGCGGAAAATGGTCCCAGAGTAAAAAGCGCGATAACGCTTGGCATATCACTGAAGTCTATCTTATAGAAGGGCGGGAAGAAGGGAATGCTGAATTCAAGTGACATGAGCACTCCCGCAAGGGCTGCAAGAAGTCCTGTGTAAACGAGTTTCTGAATGTTTGATCTGTTTGTCATAGTGTTGTCCTCCAAAATTATAATAAATATTTGAGGAAACAAGCTCTTTGAGATGGTTGAAATTTCGATATATGATCGAATCGGGATACTCCCGATAACGAAAAAATCTCAGTACCTTTGATTCGGGCACTGAGATAAATCATCGCTAACTTCACGTTTTCTTCTCTCATCCAGACTATACTGTCGGTACCGGAATCACACCGGTTCATGCACAAAGGCTCGCGGACTATACCGCCGGTAGGGAATCACACCCTGCCCCGAAGAACTTATTTCAATTTCACCTAAAGACTATCATCTGAAGGCATGGCTGTCAACAGGTAATTATAAAGCCGGAAAAATAAAATTACAGTGGGATAATAATGTAACATTATCCCTTTTTGATGAGGCAGGTCTCACCTTCAAAGGCAAAGCCGTACTTGTATATGCGTTCCGCAGGGATGCCTCTCGAAATCAGGTCTGCATCATATTTTCTGTCTTCTATCTGTGAGAGTGCATTCTCAGCAGTGTCAGAAAGGGTTTTCTCTCCGCGTCTTTCATCCCGGACCTTGAATTCCATGATCACCGCAACATTTGAAGTGTTCTTTGGTTCCATCACTACATCATATCTTCCGTAGCCGCTTTCCCGGTTTGACTTAATGATGTAGTCTCTTGATTTATCCACCATAAGGCCAAGGACAAAGCCGTGGTAAAACCTTTCAGGATGCTTTTCGCCGGAAGGAGATGTTCCGGTATCAAAGGAACTAAAGGTGTTTAATGCTACCTGATTCATGTATCTTTCCATCTCGTACTCGTCACCTCGCAGCATGGCGGAAATGAAATCCCCAAAGTCGTCAGTCTGTGAAAACCAGCCTTCAATCATGGATTCAAACATACACTTTACTTCATAGTTAGTCAGAGCCAGCTGATAATCTGGTTTCCCTGCACTGCTAAATACGGCTCTTGTAACCTTTAGATATCCGGAGGCCAAAAGCAAACTCCAGACAGCATTTTTACTTCCTGACAGCTGATCAAATACTATCTGCTCATCTATCCTTGCTTCAATACTCTTTCCCTCTAAAAGTTTCTCAAACTCTATCTTGATTCCTCTGTCAGATTCTTTGAGAAGCCTGCCAACCAGACCGTTTCCACTTGTGTTTGCCCAATATGTATCAAATTTTCTCTTATCGAGATAGGAGGTTACTGACCATGGATTATAAATATCAGTAATGCTTCCAAATGTAAAGCCGTCATACCATGTCTTAACCTTTTCCTTTTCTGACGGATCGATGCCCTGTGTATTCATTGCCTCGAACACTTCTTTTTCGGTAAATCCAAAGCAATCCGCATACTCATCTGATGTGGTGGTGATGACATTCAGGTTGTTAAGATCAGAGAATATAGACTCCTTGCTCACTCTCGTGATGCCTGTCATGAGTCCCCTCTCAAGGTATGGATTCGTCTTGAAGGTGTTGTTGAAAAGCCCTCGCATATATGCCGTGAGCTCGTCCCAATACCCGTTTATCCATGCCTCCTGCATAGGAGTATCATACTCATCTATGATCACTATGCATTTCCTGCCGTAGTACAGTTCGAGGTATTTGCACAGTTGGTTTACTGACGTATATACAGTACTGTCAGACATATCCATAGAGATTTCATCAAAAATTCTCCTATCTTTCTCGTCAAATCTGTCATCTTCAAGAATATACTTATAATCATCATACAAATTTACTATAAGTTTATTGATAGACTCTCTGGTTGTCTCATAATTTACCGCCTTCACTCCCGCAAAGGACAGAAATATAACCGGATACGTTCCCTGAAGTGCTCTGTACCTTTCATCCTCCCATATGGACAGACCTTCAAAAAGATCTCCTCTGTCCCTGTACTTGACAGAAAAGAAGCATTCCGTCATACTCATGTTGAGTGTCTTTCCAAAACGGCGCGGACGGGTTATGAGAGTAACTATGTCCTTCTTCTCCCACCATTCCTTGATAAAATATGTTTTATCTACATAAAAACAGTCCTTTTCTCTTAAATCAGAGAAATACTGTGCTCCGATGGAAATCACCTTCGGCATCTTGAACCTCCCATATATCTTCTATATTCCGGGTTTTAGTATAAAAAACAAATTTCCCGGTTTAAAGCTTTAGTGATAAGCAGCCTCATATGCTTCACACAGTTATACGTTTTTAATCACCAGTTTATTTACTTAAACCGGCAGCTCGTTTGCTTCTACGCATATATTAGCATAATCTTCCATCATTATAACATATCCCGTAGCATCTCCCCTTCCTCCGGCGATATCTTAACGGGTCAAAGTAGATCACCGTCTAAGGGTATCGAATCATAATTTCGGTAACAGTTAAGCCGCACTATTACCGAGTTGGTACTGTTAGTACTGACTTTGTACGCTTTTTGTAAAAATATTGAAAAAATTATGGAAATCTTAATTTTTTGCTGTATAATAGGCAAAGAAATTATGTATCACTAAAAATGATAACAAAGATTAAAAGAGGTATATTGAGATGAAAACTTCTAAGAAAATGTTGACTGTTGTTATGGCAGGCGTTATCGCAGCTTCTATGGCTGTACCTGCACTTGCATCATCATCACACGTGCGCAACCTTAATCCTTATTCAGGATCAGCTCTTGCTGCTAATGATGCTAACACAAAGCGTGAAGCTTTATGGAATGCTTTTGTAGAGGCAAATGGTGGAAAGGATGCAGTTTATGCAGCTCTTACAGCAGCAGACGGAATCAAGCTTGCTCCTAACACACATACATCAAGAATTGCAAATTCCAAGGCAGCAGCAGCTCAGGCTAACGCTACTATTGAGCTTGCAAAGGAAACGTTAGCAGGTAGTCAGGTAGTTTTAGCACCTGTTCTTTCTTCAGCTGATGCAGCAGCTCTTGCTAATGCAGCTTACGAGGCAACTCACTAATCTGAATACAAAACTGATTTAAAAATAGAGCCCATATCAATGATTGTATAGAGGTCATTGATATGGGTTCTTTGTTTTCATGGAAATTTCTCCGGGGACTGTTCTCATCGAAGAAAACCGTCCCCGGTGGATTTATGTAAGGCAGGATTATCCCCATACCTGTTTTGATTGAAAAACGTAGAATAAATGTAACATTTTGCAAGGAGCTTTTGGATTATAATGAATTCAGGGATTGGTGCACGAATCTGGCTTACCATAAACTTAGTGCCCGGTCATTTGAGCTTTGATAATGGCCTGTATCCCGAAAGTAAGGGGTTAGAGTTATGAATAAAATATGGAACAGGGTTCTGGCATCAGCGATGATGTGCGGGGTTATGACATTGAGCCCGGCAACACCGGCGTTGGCTGACAATGTGGTGACGGTTTCATCATTGCCCTCTTCTGCATCTCAATATACAACATCAAACAATCAGAATAAATCTTCTGTAACCACCGCTGTTGAGCCCGGGGATGAAGTTAACTTAAATAAGGCTGCAACACCGATCATTTCTGCGGCTGTTAATGTTCAGACCGCGAATACTGTCACAGCACAAAGCATATCGACAGTTTCAACATCTGAGTCCGGAAAGGTTACAATACCGGTTATCAATGCGGCTGACACGATTGAAGCGTCAAATGCAAAAAAAGCGGCTGCGAGTGAACAGAAAACGGCATCTGCTTCAACAGAAAAAATCGGAATTATAGATACCACTTTGGAAAATCTAAGTCTGAGTGCTCAGGCTATAGCAGCTACTGAAGAAGGCTTTTGCGTTATCCTGTCATCTTCACCGACGGGACTTTTAACAGACATGAAAAAGTGAAATTTTAAAGAAGCTCCGGGGATCACTATAGCAAGTGGTTTCCGGAGCTTTCGGTATTATCCGCGATTTTGATTGCGTGAGCCATGCGGTTTTAAGCGGTTCAGGAGAATCCGTAGGGATCCTTTCTGTGGCTGCCCGCTATTTTAATCGTGGATTTTGGTTATATATAATGTGTATCCTTCAGATACACTGTTTTCAAATGCGTCTGATGAGTCGGTTTCAGACAAATGATATTTTGAGCCGTACTCTTCGTCTGTCCAGATCAGGACGTCATCATTTTCTTCGGGTTCGCCGAAAAGATTTTTTAAAATCTGTGTCAGTTCCTCTTTTGATCGGGAAAGATCCTTTGTGTTTACGGTGATCCTTCTGAGGCCTTCATCATTAATATGAAGGAAAACCTCTGAAGGTGAATCAAAAGTAAGAAGGTAAAGGTTTCCGCTGTAGATATCTGTACCATCCTGAGCTTTCATTCCGGTTTCTGTCAGCTTTACTCCCAGCTCCTCCGATATCTTCATCACGGATACGGATTTCGGGTATGATTTCTTTACGAAAGAGCCGGAACCGATGTTGTTCTTATCTATAGATCTGATGGAAGTTGTAAAGGCTGTGCTGTTTTTTGAACAGGCATCTGAAAGTATATTTCCTATTATGGCGGCTGTGTCGGAAAGCTGTTCAGCATCCGGTACTTGAGGAGCGTTCTTTGTACTGCTGTCTTCCGGTAAATTACGGATCAGTAAAACCGATGGAATATCATTTACATGGTAAACAATATACTCTGTTTCTGTGGATCTTTTGAGTTCGGTCTTCTGCCCTGTCATTTTTCTGATGGAGCTTATCAAAGCTTCGGAAAGGGGCGTTGCTTTACCGTTAGCGGTGGCTGCTTCGAACCCCGGGTATTCGTCGGATTTCCTAAGGTCAATGCTTAATTCAAAAAGTATACGGTTCTTTTCGTCGGAAGAAAGGTTCGATAAATACTCTTCTGCCGCATTCTGCCCCTTATATAGGTCACGGGATATGAGAAAACGGATCTCTGCTGATGTGTCCATGGCAGACAGCCTTTTTGCTGCCGACTCAAGGATTGCTATTTTTGATGTGTCTAAAAAGACGGCATCGGCATCGGAAGAATCGAGATATGCGGAAATCAGAATGATGTCTGCATCATCAGAATCCGATGATGCGGCTTTTACAGCACTGAGCATTTGAACCCCGGTTTCGGAATTACTGCTTAAGCTTCCGTTTAAGATATCGGTGCGATATCCGGCTGCCGATAACCTTTCTGCCAATGCCTCCAATTGCCGTTCTTCGAGCTGCTCATCATAAGAGGCGGAAGAATCATTAATGAGGCCGGTGGCATTAACTGAAGTCTTTATAATCTTCAGATAATCGGATCCGTCAACTCTGACTCTCTGGTAAATAAGCCTGGGAGCCAGCAGCAGCACAGCCAGAAGGAAGGTTTTTATTCCGTGGATCAGAGCCTTTTTTTCTTTGTAGATAGCGCCATGGACAAACTGCATGGCGCTGTATACCATGACCAGAACTCCCGTAACATATACGAGGAGAAAAGGAATATCTACAGGGTCTTTTAACAAATTGGAAAGGTTCATGGTATCACTTGTGCATCTTCTTTAAGGTTTCAACCATTTCCACGTCATCCTCCAGAACCTTGAAGTTGGTAGTCACAGGGTCCTGTCCCGGTTTTGTGATGGTTAATTCTATAACCGAACCTACGGGAATGCTGTTTGAGAAGGTGTGCTGCATAAATGCCACTACCTTTGGGTGATTGCTCTGGAATTTCTTCATTATGCCTGCAATCTTCATCATTTCTGCGGGATTTATCATTTGTGTTACCTCCAAAATTTCAAAAATATAAATTTGCCACAACTTGTCAGCGTTTGCTCTTATCTTCTCTTTCCAGTGTAAACCAGAAATCCACTCCGGTTCTGGTGTTCTTTGCTCCGCACTTCTGGTGGTGGGCATCAACTATGGCCTTTACAATGCTTAGCCCCAGTCCGCTTCCGCCGTAGCTTCTGGTATGTGCTTTATCCACCTTGAAAAACTTCTCCCAGATTTTTGCCAGATCTTCTTCAGGAATGGGATTTCCTGTATTTGATACATGAATGGACAGAGTTCCGTCCCGTTCTTTTTCGGAGAAGATGCTTATGTTATTGGGCTCCTTCAGATGATGGAGTGCATTGTTCAGGTAGTTCGTTATGATCTGCTCCACCTTGAATTCGTCTGCCCACACCATGGTGCCGTCGGGAATGTCTACCTCTACATGGGCCGAAGCCTGCTTTATAAGAATCTCTGACTTGGTAATGACACCGTTTACAACCTTTGAGATATCAAAAAGTGCAAAGTCGGGAAGATCCTTACCCTGTTCGATCGAGCTGAGACTCATAAGCTCATGAACCAAAGTATTCATCCTTTTTGCTTCATCCACTATGACTCCGCAATAGTAGCTTCTGGTTTCGGGATCATCCGCCAGCCCTTCATTCAGCCCCTCCGCATAGCCCTGGATAAGAGCTATAGGGGTTTTAAGCTCGTGGGAGACATTGGCAACAAATTCTTGCTGACGCTCGGCATACTTTATCTTGTTTTCTACGTCGGACTGGAGTTCATTATTGGCGGTTTTCAGCTCCGCGATGGTTTTCTGAAGACTTTCGGAAAGGGTGTTCATAGAGTTTCCCAGAACGCCTATCTCATCCTGAGACGTACCTTCATACCTTGCGCTGTAATCCTGAGCGGAAATCTTTTCACTGAGCCGGGCCAGCTGATTTATGGGTTTGGTGATCTCGCGGCTCATGAAATAAACTATGACAGAGCCAAAGATCATGGCTATCATACCGATAAAAAGCAGGAAGCGGTTAAAAAATCCCACGGATTCCTTTAAACTTGAAACCGGCATGGACATGATGAAGCAGGTGGTATTATCGGAAAAATACCCCCAGCTTTCAAGGTAAGTGTTCTTTGACAGGTTATCAACATTTCTTTCGATTGAATAGTTGTCGAATTTTCTGACCACTTCAGCCGTAATGCCGGATCTGTTTCCGAGAATGTACTGATTAAGCTTCCGAAGCTGAAAATTAAGGTCTCCGAAGGTGGAGAATATCCGGTCGGTTTTTGTGTCCATGATGATAACATTGACATTGTTAGTCTCAGAAAGCTCTTTGAGATATTTAGTGGCGGTTGTTTCGGTTTCGGGATCTGAACTGTCGTAGTCTGAGGGGAAAAGCTTTGAGGCAATGTTGTCATCGTTATTGCTGCTCAGCATATTGTTCAGATTTTCATAGGCTGTCTCAAGGGTGGTGATCTTCTCTTTGGTATAAAGCCTTTCCAGAAGGAAGGTGTTGGTCAAAAGAATGGCAGCCAGTATAGCGGCGATAATGCAGATAAAAATGCAGGTGTACCGCCATTTTATGCTTTTTTTCAGGATAGAGTTTTTGTTCATCTAAATCTCCATTCCGGGTTTTTCTCAGAACCTAAGTCTTGTCATAAAGCATTTTCCGGATATTTCATAACGGATTATCGATGCTCCGGATGTGATAGTCTGTTTGAGAGAACTGATTTTACTCATTACGCCTCAAACTTGTAGCCCATGCCCCACACGGTTTTAATGTAGTCGCCCTTATCTCCCATCTTGGCACGGAGCTTCTTTACATGAGTATCGATGGTTCTGGCATCTCCGAAATAGTCGTAGTTCCATACGTTATTGAGGATTTTTTCTCTGGAAAGAGCTATGCCCTTGTTTTCTATGAAATAAACCAGGAGTTCATATTCTTTGAAGCTAAGCTCAATCTCCTTGCCGTCTATCTTTACGGAGTGGGCGGATTTGTCAATGATTATGCCGCCTATATCTATCACATCGTCCTGATTCATGCCGGATCTTCGCAGTATTGCTTCGACTCTGGCCACAAGTATCTTTGGCGAGAAGGGTTTCGAGATGTATTCATCCGCACCGTATTCAAAGCCTTTAAGCTCATCCGACTCTTCAGAACGGGCCGTAAGCATTATCACAGGAACCTTGCTGTGTTCTCTCACTGTTTTAAGTACATCCCAGCCGTTCATTTTCGGCATCATAACGTCAAGAATGATAAGTGCTATATCCTTTATGGAGAAAAATTTATCGATGGCTTCCTCCCCATCAGCGGCTTCGATTACTTCAAAATCCTTTATTTTGAGAAAGTCCGAAAGCAGCTTTCTCATTCTGTCTTCATCATCTACAACAAGTATTTTTAAACGATCCATAGCTAATCCTCCCAAAAATCAGTTTTTCCTTTATATCTATCATGCTGATGTCCATCTGATGTGTTAGACCTAAAATCAGGTTTATCAGGTTTTGTGATTAAAAAATGTCAGAAACCTGATTTAAGGTACAGAACACATAATGTTGTAACGTACTTAAGTTTATTTCATTGCTTCCAGCAGAAATCTGCTTGGACTGCAGTTTTTACTATATCTTTGATCTGTGAAATAAATGTGAAGCTCTTTTCTCGCTCTGGTGATGGCTACATAAAAACCGCGGCGCTCCTCCTCGATATCTTCTTTTGAAACTGCCTTTCGGTAGGGGACAATGGTCTCATTTATATCCACCAGATGAACGACGTCAAACTCCAGTCCT
The DNA here is from genome assembly GCF_000424445.1 of Oribacterium sp. NK2B42. Taxonomy (GTDB): domain Bacteria; phylum Bacillota; class Clostridia; order Lachnospirales; family Lachnospiraceae; genus Oribacterium. Next base: position 95,640 of record NZ_AUJX01000007.1, on the reverse strand, counting down.
TTGCTGCCGTGGAAGGTCATGAGATGGATGCCCTTGTCGGATCCGTCCTGCTTTTTCGCAAGCTCTTCCCCATAATTCTCAACGAAATCAAGCCATTCTTTTTTGTCGGAAATGTGCCGGGAGGAAGTTTCTATCTCATCCATTATAGCACTTACGTTTTCGGGGTTAATATGATTCTCTCTTGCATTATCCTCTATAAACCGGTCATAATCGATTTTTTTCCGGATATAGATAATGGCCGCTACCGTAGGGAGTCTCCTTATAGCCGTAAGATCTCTCATGAGCAGGTCAATCTTATAGAGCATTTCGGAGGATGAAGAGTAATACCGCTTCAGCTTGTCAAAGCTCATGTCCCGGTGGTCAAGGGCCTTTCTCGAGATATAGCGGAGCGGCTTATTCATTATCCTGAGAAAATCTGCCCGGGAGCCCATATTCAGGGACAGTTTTATATAGGAGATAATGTCCAGGGCGGTGCTGCTGTCGTAGATATTTTTAACCTTGTTTTTTAATGTATAGGGAATCTGAAGCTTGGAAAGCTCGGTCAATAGCGGATGCACCAGAAGCTCTGTTCTGAAGAGAACTGCAATTTCTTCAGGCGGAACTCCGGTTCCAAGCTCCTTTTTAATATTTTCAAGTACCTGCAGGTATTCGTTAAGAGGGTCCTTTGTCCTGTAGCATAATGTTACTCCTCCGGATCCGTTCACCGCCCGGATATCTTTTGAAAAGCGTTGTTTATTGTGGATGATGACTTTCTTCGCAAAATTTACGATCTCCTGTCTTGAACGGTAATTGTTTGAGAGAAAGATCTGTTTTGCGTCGGGATAATCCTTACCGAAGCCCAGCATGATGGAGGGCTCGGCGCCTCTGAAGCGGTAGATGGACTGGTCGTCGTCCCCCACTATGAAAAGGTTGTTTTCGGGAGCTGCCAGCATTTTAACTATCTCATATTGTACGGGGCTGATGTCCTGAAACTCGTCAACGAGAATGAAGCGGTATTTTTTCTGCCATTTTCTGAGTTCCCCGGGTTCCCTCAGAAACAGTTCGTGGCATAAAAGCAGCATATCATCAAAATCTACCAGCCGCTGTGTCCGGAGCTCCTGTCGGTACTGCTCTATGATGCGGAGGAATTTGTCCGTATCAATGAGTTTTGAGGTGAAGCCTGAGGTATTCTTCCCCAGGGATTTGAATTTGGAGATTTCGGACAGAAGCAGTCTGAAAAAATCCATGTCATAGGAGCTGTCAATGTGCTCCTGCATGGTGAGTTCACGAAGGATCATTACCTTTGTTCTGTCGCTTATTATGTTTTTGAAGGACAGGTTGTACCTGAGCCGCAGAATAAAGAAAAATACCGAATGGAAGGTTCCGAAGGTAATCCGGTGTCCTTCGCGGCCCTTCTCTTTTGCCAGTTTATTGAATCTCGTTTCCATTTCTTGAGCGGCATCCTTTGTGAAGGTGATCACCAGAATGTCTTCTGAGGGAATGTCTAAGGATAAGAGGTTCAGGAGTCTTTGGGTGATGACTGTGGTTTTTCCGGAGCCGGGACCCGCAAGCACCATGGCGGGCCCGTTTATGTGATTGATTGCCTGAATTTGTTCATTAGAAAAGCTCATGGCACATAGTGTACCATGAGCTTCGGAAATCTCCTATGGTCTGAATTTCGACCATACGGGTTAGCCCCGGTTTATCGAAGGTCTGTACCGTATAGGATTTTTGCGAGTTCAGAATCTTTATCGAGGATTATGGTTTTATCGCCGCGACCTTTGAGGGAAGTCTTGAGGGCGTCGAGGGAGCGGATGTAGTTGTAGAATTCCGCCTTCTCAGTGGTGTTGTAGGCTTCGGCGAGGGTTTTCATGTACTCTGCTTCACCCTCTGCTTCGATGATGGCAGCCTGCTTCTTTGCCTCTGCTTCCATGATGGTTACCTGACGGTTGGTGTCGTTTCGGATCTTCTGGGCCTGGCTGTCACCCTGTGCTTTGTAGGAGGCAGCGATATTCTGGCGCTCGGAGATCATTCGCTCGTAAACGGCTTCCTTGTTGTCATCGGGGAGGTCGAGTGCCTTTATCTTAGCCTCGGTGATGGTAATGCCGTAGCCGCCGATGTCGGAATTGGAATCCTCTGTTATTAGCTTCGTAAGCTGCTCGCCTCTTGCAGCAATGACTTCGTCCTGAGACATTGAGGAAATTGTGTTCTTTGTGGCATTGTAAACTGCTACACCGACACGATCCTCTGCTGCTCTGGTGGAGGCATTGAGAGTCTGGGTGAACTTTACGGGATCTGTGACCTTCCATAAGATGAAGTCATCCGCAATCATGGACTTTTTGTCCTTTGTGATGACATCTGAAGGCTGGATATCGTAAATCTGAAGGTCCTTCGGGATGTAACGGACGCTCTCCAGGAAAGGAAGCTTGGTGTAAAGACCGGCTTCGGTGCTTACCTTTGTGATCTTTCCGAGATGAGTTACAACACCGTATTCATTGGGATTTACAGTATAAAAGGCTGTGCCGGACAGGAATAAAAAGCAAAGCAGTATGACCACAAGGACAGCTCTTATTATGTTAAAGGTTTTCTTCATGAGTTGCTCTCCTCTCCGGTCAGGTTTTCTTCTGCTGAAGCTGCATTTGTATCTGTATCCGCAGCTGCAGTTGTGCTTTCAGAATTGTTTACGACATTAGTACGGTTTTCTGATGTGAAGCTTTCGAGAGGAAGCATGGTCTGGGTGCCGCCGTCATCGATGATGACCTTAAGACCCGGAAGAACATCCTCCATTGTCTCATAGAATAAACGCTGCTTGGTGATGAGGGGATTAAGCTTGTACTGATCGTACATGGCATTAAATCTGGCAACCTGTCCCTGAGCCTCTGCTATTCTGGCTTCCTTCTTTGCCTCTGCCTGTTTTTCGATCTTGTCGGCATTGGCCTCAGCTGCGGGAAGCTGTTCTGACTTATACTTATTTGCATTGTTAATGGAAGTCTCTGATCCCTGCTTTGCGTTTTCAACGGCCTTGAAGGCAGACATAACCTGCTGGTTTGGCGGTTCCACGTCCTGGATGGAGACATTAACAACCTCTAGACCGATGTTTGATTTTGAAAGGGCGCTTACCAGAGAATCCCGGACATCAGACTGTACTTTGTTCTTGCTGGTAGTCATGACATCATCAACGTTATAGTTGGAAACAATGGTACGGATGGCTGCCTGGGCAAGGTTCTCAAGAATTGCTTTTGGATTGCTTGAGTTATAAAGGTAACTCACCGGATCCGACACACGATACTCGATATAGAAATCGGTGTTTACAAAGTTGAAATCCGAGGTGATCATGAGAGACTGCTCGGTAAGTGATTCGGCTCTTCCGTCTTCTCCGGTGTTTTCGTCGTACACCCTGTAACCAATCGGAATTCCGTAGGTGGTTGTGCGAACCAGATGAACCGTATCGATGAATGGAATTTTGAAATACATTCCTGCGGTCTTAACGTCCTGAACCTTACCGAATCTTGTAACAACTGCCTGTTCCTGCTCGGAAACCCTGTAAAGACCCGAGGAAACAAAGCTTATGGCCAGAAAAACTACGATAATCAGAGCCAGAACCTTAAAGATCTTTCCTGCCGTTTCCTTTGTCTTCTTTGGATCCGGCATATCGATATGCGGCATACCGGGACCATTTCCCGGACCGCTGTTATTGAAATTTTTCATTTACTACTCTCCTCATATTTTATAAAACCCGGAACCGTCCAGCCAGAGCCTGAGGGCATCCGTTTAGAAACGGGTGCCCTCAGGCTCTGGCTTCTCATCCTTGACTGTACAGGTTATCCTCTGTGTTCAATGTCGTCTGCGATCTGGTTGGACTTTCCGGCAGCCTCCAAAGTGATCGGAGTGCTGTTTTCATTCAGGCATGGGTCAACCGGACGCTGCGCTGCCTCCTTTGGGGTTCTGTCGATCTTTGTGTAATCACCGATTCCAACAGCCTCTGTAAGAGCACCAAGAGAAGAAACTGTTGCAGAAATATCGGTCGGAAGGAAAATCTTTGTTGCGCGACCGTCAGCCACAGTCTTAAGTGCTTCAAGACCGCGAAGCTTCAGAACTGTGTCATTTACATTGGCAGACTTAAGCATCTCAAGACCCTCTGCCTCAGCCTTGTAGACAAGCTTTACAGACTCAGCCTTACCCTGAGCGATGGCGATCTGGGCATCTCTTTCAGCTTCAGCCGCAAGAACCTTAGCCCTCTTGTCACCCTCTGCTCTCTTAACGATAGACTCCTGATGAGCCTCTGCCTGAAGGACAGTCTCACGTCTCTCACGCTCAGCTCTCATCTGCTTGGTCATAACCTCCTCAATCTCACGAGGTGGCTGAATGTTCTTAACCTCTACTCTGGTAACCTTGATACCCCATGGATCGGTAGCTGTATCAAGAGCCATCTGCATCTTGCTGTTGATGATGTCTCTGCCTGAAAGAGTCATATCAAGCTCCATCTCACCAACGATGGAACGAAGGTTTGTGGCGGTAAGATTAGCAAGACCACTCATGGCATTTTCGATACCATACTGATAAGCCTTCGGATCAAAAACTGTCATGTAAACAACAGAATCAATAGAAATGGTAACATTATCCTTTGTGATAACCGGTTGCGGATCAAAATCGCAAACCTGCTCCTTCAGAGAAATCTTACGGAAAACCCTGTCAATGATAGGCATCTTAAAATGAAGCCCCGCATGCCAGGTATCATGATATTTTCCGAGACGCTCAACATTAACAGCATACCCCTGCGGCACAACCTTGATGCAGCTACTCAAAATAAGAAAAAGAATAACTAAAAAAGGAAATAATAAAAAGAATCCCATACATACTCCAATCTGTCCTTTGAATTTTGGAAGGACGAAAAATTATACGAGACTATAATAGCATATAAGATAAAGATAAAATATTAACGATTATATACGAAAAAAGAAATTCGTGAGAAGCGGTACAGTCAGGAACAGATCTGTTTAGACACGCAGATTGCTTTCTATCGTTCTTTTGCGTGTCAAATTCCACAACTCATTTGACGATTAACACTATTTAAAACAGTTAAGCTGTGGCGAAAATAGAATATATTTTTTTGTAAATTAAGAGAAAAAGTGAAAGAAAATGCAAGGGATGGGTGGCTAGGCTTGCGAACTGAAAGAACATCTCGAGTAGTTTGTCCGAATGGGGCGCACGTAAGTGCGAACCAGGCGGACAAACTACTCGAGATGTTCTTTCAACTTCGTGGGCCGTCACACGTCCCTTGCATTTTCTTGACCCATTTCAAAAACTATCGGTAAAAAGCATTACCCCTCAAGCTTAGCGATTCCGGCTTCGAGTCTCCTGATAGACTCGTCCTTTCCGAGAACCTCCATGATTTCGGTAGCACCCGCAGGAGTCATCTGCTTACCTGAAAGAGCGATACGGATAGGCCACATAACAAAACCAGTTTTAAGCTCCTTCTCCTTGCCGTACTCCGAAAGAAGTGCGAAAAGCGCGTCATTGGAGTAATCCTCCTGAGCTTTAAGAAGAGGAAGCACATCCTTAAGAAGCTGAAGTGAGTTCTCAAGATTTGTCTTAGACTTCTTATTTACATAAAGATCATTTTCGTACTCAGGAACTTCCTCAAAGAAAGATATCATTTCAGGGATATCCGGGAAGATCTCGATACGGGTCTTAACCATGGTAGCGATATGCCTGAAGTCAAGAGGCTTCTTAATGGTTTCCTGAATGAAAGGAAGCGCTCTCTCATAGTACTTATCGAAATCCATAGCCTTGATATACTCGCCGTTCATCCAGCGAAGCTTGCCCATGTCGAAAACAGCCGGACTCTTGGAGATACGGGTGTAATCAAACTTACGGATGAGATCCTGAAGAGACATGATCTCCTCATTGTCATCCGGTGACCAGCCGAGAAGAGCTACAAAGTTAACAACTGCCTCTGCAACAAAGCCCTGGTCGATGAGGTCCTCAAAAGAAGAATGTCCTGAACGCTTTGAAAGCTTCTTGTGGTTTTCATCTGTAATGAGCGGACAGTGAACATACTTGGGAATCTTCCATCCGTATGCATCATAAAGACGGTTGTACTTAGGGCTTGAGCTCAGATACTCATTGCCGCGGACAACATGAGTGATACCCATGAGATGATCGTCGATAACATTGGCAAAATTGTAAGTAGGGAATCCGTCGGACTTGATAAGTACCATGTCATCAAGCTCAGAGTTGTCTACTGTGACATCTCCGTAAAGCTCGTCATGGAAAGAGGTTGTTCCCTCTGTTGGGTTATTCTGACGGATAACATAAGGCTTTCCTGCCTTGAGGTTCTCTTCAATCTCTTCCTTTGAAAGGCTGAGACAATGCTTATCATAGTGCATGATCTCTTCGCCGTTAACGGTTGTCTTCAGAGTCTCAAGACGCTCCTTTGTACAGAAGCAGTAGTAAGCCTTGCCCTCGTTTACGAGCTGCTTTGCGTAATCCATGTAGATGCCGGACTTAACACGGTCTGACTGAACATAAGGTCCGCAATTACCAGGCTTATCAGGTGACTCATCAGGAATGAGTCCTGTGTCGGCAAGGGTTCTGTTAATGAGGTCTACCGCACCTTCAACAAGACGCTCCTGGTCTGTATCTTCTATTCTGAGAAGGAAATCGCCGTCCTCGTGCTTTGAAATGAGGTAAGCATACAGTGCAGTTCTTAAATTACCAACATGCATTCTTCCGGTTGGTGACGGAGCGTATCGTGTTCTGATCTTCATTTTGTTCTCCTAAATGTAAAGAAGGGACTGTTGCCAGTCCCCGCTCTTAGATTTGAAATTTGATATTCACAGAGACTTAAGCCTTAAAAGACTATTCTCTATGTGCTGATGCATCGGGAATGATATTGACACGAAATTCCCGATGTTGATTTCCTGTGATTGTATCAATCTTTAAGATCCTGTGGTCTCATGGTGAGGTTGATTCTGCCCATCTTGTCGATTTCCTGTACCTTTACGGTAACCTCATCGCCGATGTTTACAACATCCTCAACCTTATCAACTCTTCCATCAGCAAGCTTTGAGATGTGAACCATACCGTCCTTGTTAGGGCTTAACTGTACGAATGCACCGAAGTTCATGATACGCACAACCTTACCTTCAAGGATCTGACCCGGCTCGATGTCATTAACGATGGACTCAACGATCTTCTTGGCCTTTTCAAGAGCTGCAAGGTCGATGCCGGAGATGGAAACCATACCGTTATCGTCGATGTCGATCTTGGCACCTGTCTCGTCAATAATCCCATTGATGGTCTTGCCCTGCTTACCGATAACATCACCTATCTTCTCGGGATCGATCTGGAGAGTGATTATCTTAGGTGCATACGGTGAAAGTTCCTTACGAGGCTCTGCGATGGCATCCTTCATAACGCCGTCCATGATGAAAAGACGCGCCTCATGTGCTCTCTTTATAGCTTCTGTAACGATATCCCTTGTAAGACCGTGGATCTTGATATCCATCTGGATAGCTGTGATACCTTCATGAGTACCTGTTACCTTGAAGTCCATGTCGCCGAAGAAATCCTCGAGACCCTGGATATCTGTAAGAACCAGATAATCATCATCTGTATCACCGGTTACAAGACCGCAGCTGATACCTGCTACAGGCTCCTTGATAGGAACGCCGGCTGCCATAAGTGAGAGGCAGGATGCGCAGGTTGAACCCATAGAGGTTGAACCGTTGGATTCCATAGTCTCTGAAACCGCACGGATAGCATACGGGAAATCTTCCACTGAAGGAAGAACAGGGAGGAGTGCTCTCTCAGCAAGAGCTCCGTGACCGATCTCACGACGTCCCGGACCGCGGCTTGCTTTAGCCTCACCTACTGAGTATCCGGGGAAGTTGTACTGGTGAATGTAACGCTTCTCTGTGATGTACTCATTAAGCTCCTCAACCTTCTGAACCTCTGAAAGAGGAGCAAGGGTTACGACATCAAGGATCTGAGTCTGTCCACGCTTGAACATGGCGGAACCGTGTACTCTTGGAATAAGGTCTACCTCAGCCTCAAGAGGTCTGATCTCGTCAATTCTACGTCCGTCAGGTCTCTTGTGATCCTTTAAGATCATCTTACGAACTGTCTTCTTCTCATACTGATAGATGGCATCAGGAAGGATGGCAAGAGCTTCCTCATCTTCTGCGAGGGCTTCTTCAAGCTTCTTTGTAACCTCTGCCATGTTGAGATCTCTCTGCTGTTTGTCATCTGTAAATACAGCTGTTTCCATCTCCTCTGGAGGAACGATGGACTTGATCTTCTCAAATACCTCTTCAGGTACTGCGGCACTAACGTATTCCATCTTCTTCTTTCCGCACTCTGCGATGATGGAATCGAAGAATCCGATGATCTGCTTGTTGACCTCGTCAGCCTTATAGATAGCCTCGATCATCTTGTCATCGGAAATGCAGTTTGCACCTGCTTCGATCATGATAACCTTGTCGCGGGTTGAAGCAACTGTAAGAGCAAGGTCTGAAACAGCCTTTTCTGCATTGGTAGGATTGATGATGAATTCACCGTTGATCATACCAACCTGTGTTGATGCACATGGACCGTCCCAAGGTACATCTGAAATAGCTGTTGCAAGGGATGAACCAAGCATTGCAAGAAGCTCAGGTGAGCAATCCTGGTCTACTGACATTACCAGGTTGTCAACGAGACAGTCATTTCTGAAATCCTTAGGGAAAAGAGGTCTCATAGGACGGTCGATAACACGTGATGTAAGGATAGCATTATCACCTGCACGGCCTTCTCTCTTCTTAAATCCACCGGGGAATTTACCAACCGCATACATCTTCTCCTCATACTCGATCTGAAGCGGGAAGAAGTCAATACCCTCACGGGGAGCGGCTGAAGCGGTACATGTTGAAAGAACGGTTGTATCGCCATAGTGCATAAGTGCTGCACCGTTTGCCTGGGCACAAACACGACCGATATCAACGGTGAGTGTTCTGCCGGCGAGTTCCATGGAATAACTCTTGTACATTTTTACCTCCATTATTTTGACAGGGAGGTCCAAAAACACTGATAAGGCTCTGCTTTAAAGACGTCCGGTATACATTCGGAACCGAACGGACCCTCGAAGGAAACAGGATACACGTTCTGTTTTAAAGATATTCATTACACCTCCGGCTTCGAAAGGATTTTCGAAGGAAGCAGGATCTATCAGTTCTGCTATAAAAAAATTGGTACACCTCCCGATAGGAAATGAAACCTGAAGGAAGCAGGCTTATGTGCTGCATCCGGCTTCATGCTGATGTTTGTCCTTTGAACCGGAACCTTGTCAGTGATCTCGGATAGCTCTCCTGTCAATGTTTGATTGTTGATCTGACCCGCTCATAAAAAAATCTGAATCCTTATATGGTACATCTGCGGATCATCATACAGATTTTATCAGATTCTTTAGTAACGGTCGACCGGTTTTTGAGTTATGACTCTGAAAAAAAGAAAAGAGCAGAGAATCATTTCTCCGCTCTCCTTCATCAAAATTACTTTCTGATACCGAGCTTCTCGATGAGTGATCTGTAACCCTCAAGGTCTGTCTTAGCAAGGTACTGAAGAAGTCCTCTTCTATGACCAACCATCATAAGAAGTCCTCTTCTTGAGTGGTGATCCTTAGGGTTCTTCTTAAGGTGCTCGGTAAGCTCATTGATCCTTGTTGTAAGGATAGCAACCTGAACTTCAGGTGAACCTGTGTCACCGGGTTTACGTCCGTACTGTGCAATAAGCTCAGCTTTCTTTTCCTTAGAAATCATTTTTATTCCTCCTAAAATAACTTTCACGATATCTCGTGATCAAACTTACGTTAACAGAGTTCCCGAAAGGAGTTCCGAAGAACCATGCCAACGCGCATACTCATGTACTTTAACAGAAGCTATGAGTCTTGTCAATTGATATCAGAAATATTGTCAAAAAATGCAGATGAGGCTGAATTATTATGACGCATTTTCTATAAATCCATGGGATAATGCATGGCTGCCTCCACATCCTTCTCCAACTGATGCTTCAAGACTTCAAGGGATGCAAATTTTTCCTGGTCTCGTATCCTGTCCATAAATTCCACCCGGATCTTCTGACCATAGATATCTTTATTAAAATTAATGATATGGGTTTCCACACTTACGGGATTGTCGTCCGCTACTGTGGGATTTGTACCTATATTGGTAACTCCACGGTAAAGTACCTGTCCCACCAGAACTCTTGAGATATAAACTCCGGCCTTCGGAAGGGTCTTTCCTGAGGTTGGGAGGATGTTCGCGGTAGGAAAACCAAGTACCGTTGAGCCTATATGTTTTCCGTGGATGACTGTACCGCTTAAAGCTACGTGCCTTCCGAGAAGATCTGCTGCCAGCTTAACATTACCCTTCTGGATCTCTTCACGGATAAAGGTACTGGATATCTCCCTTGAGTTACCGTTCTCATCAAGAACCTGACGTTTCTTGATGATGTGTGCGGTGTAACCGTATTTCTCCTGAAGAGCCATAAGCATTTCTGCATCGCCCTGAGCCTTGTGACCAAATCGGCAGTCGGTTCCTGCGACGATGTCCTTTGCGTTCATGCCCTCGATAAGTACATCTCTTAAAAAGAACTCCGCCGGAACCTTCATGGTGTCCCGGTTCACGGGATATGAAAATACATAATCGAAACCGAGATTTCTGAGTCTTGTGATATGCTCCTCGCTTGATGAGATGGAGGTTTTGCTGGTTCCGGAAAAAAGATTGTCCGGATTCTGTGAAAATGTAAGTACGGCTGTTTTATAATGCTTGCTTTTAGCAATGGAAAACATATTTTCAAAAATGAGCTGGTGCCCCTTATGGCTTCCGTCAAATTTTCCGAATGCAACAACTGCGGGCTCTGGAACAAAAATTGGCGGCTTTACTACGGAATAGAGTTCACCCTTTTGCTCCAGATCAGAAAGCTCGGATATTTTATGACTATCCGCCAAAGCGTATTTTCCGACTCTGGTCCGGAGCAATGCTGTCATGGCTGCACCGGTTCCCAGCTTCTCGCCGATATCCTTGCATAAGGTTCTTATGTAGGTGCCCTTGGAGCAGGTGACTTCCATTTTTATGTAAGGGAGTCGGAGCTCAAGTATCTTAATGTCATGTATGGTGATTCTGTTGGCCTTACGTTCAACGGTTTTTCCCTGACGGGCAAGATCATATAGTTTTTTGCCATTGACCTTTTTGGCACTGTACATGGGCGGTATCTGATCATAGGTTCCTATGAAGGAGGATATGACAGTCCTGACCTCCGTTTCGGTGACCTCCACAGGCTTCTCTTCCAGGACACTCCCTGTAATATCCTCTGTATCTGTATTTATACCAAGCTGCATTTCGGCTTCATAGACCTTTTCTGTGCCGGAGATGGTATCCACAAGCTTTGTGGCCGTACCGGCGCATACTACCAGAACTCCTTCCGCCAGAGGATCAAGAGTTCCTGTATGACCTATCTTCTTTTCATGAAGGATTGAACGTAGCTTTTTAGTGATATCAAAGCTGGTCCAGTTTTTTTCTTTGTTTACAACTATTATTCCATCCATTGGTTATCTTATCACTGGGCGCTGTTTGAAATAAATCCGGGCGCATCCAGCTGCTTAGAAAGCTCCTTTGTAATGTTGTTTATCACATCAAAATGTGATCCCTGAAGTGAGCATCCCGCTGCCATCTTATGACCGCCGCCGCCGAAATGGGAAGCCACCTTTGCTACATCCAGCATATTGTTGTTGCTTCTTAAGCTCACCTTATAGTTCTGGTTGGTCATCTCGTAAATGAAGACGGCACAGTCTACACCTCTGGTTTCGCGCATGGTACTTACAATGCCGTCAATGTCCTTTGAGGTGACATTATAAAATCGCATATCTTTGCAGGTAAGCCATCCGGCTATGCACCGCTTGTCCATGATCATAAGGCTTTCCGTAAGGACGCGACCCAAAACCTGCTGCTGTGCATAGGTCTTTGTGTAGTAGGTATCATCAATTATGGAGCCGAAATCTATTCCCTTTGACATAAGCTGTCCTGCCAGCTCCATGGTGTGTCTGGAGGTGCAGTTATACTTGAAAACTCCGGTGTCATGTACCATGCCAAGGTAGAGACAGGAAGCGGCTTCCTTAGTAACGTAGCTGTCATCCATGAGGTCGTAAATAACCTCGCAGGTGCTTGAAGCCTCAGGGATGATAGTGCACTTCTCGAATTTCTGGTTTCCGGGAATGTGGTGATCCACAACATAGATATTATCGGCGTGCTCGGCAAGCACCTTGAAGTCACCCACTCTGTCATAGCCGTTACAATCGCAAATGATGCATAAACGGTATTTACGGTCTGAAGGAACATGTATAATGTCGTCGAAACCGGGCATGAACCTGAATTTTTCATTAGCGGGCTGGAGGTAAACATTGACCTTTTTATCAGGGTAACGCTCCTGTATATAAAGCTTTGTGCCAAGGGTTGAACCCAGACAATCGCCATCCGGATTTGTGTGACCGAGGATGCAAATGCTTTCTGCTGCTTCTATCAGCTTTTCAAATTCGTTCATTGATTTTTCCTTTATAGTAATTGAGGCAGAAAATGCATGGATGCACCTCTGCCTGTAAATGATCATACTTCTTCTGTTGTGTCAGGCTCCTGAACAGACGCTTCTTCCTGATCAACATGCTTTTCCGCATCTTCTTTCGCAACCCTGCTGATAAGCTCTTCCATATGGGCACCATACTCTATGGAGTGATCCTCAATGAACTGAAGCTCCGGGGTGTGACGGAGATTTACGGTCTGCGCAAGTTCACGACGCAGGAAACCACTGGCGGCCTTTAAGCCTTCCATGGTTTTTTTTAGGGATTCTTCGCTTCCGAGTACCGAAATGTAAACTCTGCAATACTGAAGATCGGGAGTTACATCGGCACCGGTAACAGACACCATGGGTGAAATGCGGGGATCCTTGAGGTCACGGATCGCTACGGAAAGCTCTCTCATGACCTCGGCATTTATTCTTGTATTTTTAACGGAATTTTTTCTCAACGCTTAACCTCTTCCATTACATAGACTTCAACATAATCATCGATCTCGATCTCGTTAAAGGCTTCAAATACAAGACCACACTCGTAGCCTGCCTTTACTTCCTTTACATCGTCCTTGAAACGCTTTACGGAAGCAATCTCGCCCTCGAATACCAGATCCTGCTTTGGTCCGCGCATGATACGGGCCTTGGCACCTCTCTGAACGAGACCGTCCTTAACCATACATCCTGCGATGTTACCAACGCCGGAGGCCTTAAAGATCTGACGGATCTCTGCATGACCGATAACCTTCTCCTCATAAACAGGAGCAAGCATACCCTTCATGGCATCCTCGATATCTTCGATAGCCTTATAGATAATGTTGTAAAGTCTTACATCAACATGCTCACGCTCTGCGATTTCCTTTGCGGTTGCATCAGGCTTTACATCGAAACCGATGACGATAGCATTGGAAGCACTTGCAAGAACCACATCGGATTCGTTGATGGCACCAACACCTGAATGGATAACCTTAACGGCAACCTCATCGTTCTTGATTTTCTCAAGAGAATCCTTAACGGCCTCAACTGAACCCTGAACGTCAGCCTTGACAACGATAGGAAGTTCCTTGATCTCGCCGGCCTTGATCTGGTCAAAGAGTGCATCAAGAGATACCTTCTTCTTGGATTCCTCAACCATCTTCTGCTTGTTCTCTGTTACGAAGGCAGCAGCATAAGCCTTGGCTTCCTTCTCGCTGTCCTTAACCTGGAAAATCTCACCGGCATTGGGAACAGTATTGAGACCAAGTATCTCACATGGCTGTGAAGGACCGGCTTTCTTGATACGTCTGCCCTTATCGTCTGTCATGGCACGAACCTTGCCGTAAGCGGAACCTACTGCAACTACATCACCCTGGTGAAGAGTTCCCTTCTGAACCAGGAGTCTGGCAACGGAACCACGTCCCTTATCAAGCTCTGCCTCGATAACAACACCGTAAGCTGAACGATTCTGGTTAGCCTTAAGCTCCATAACGTCTGCCTCAAGAACTACGTTCTCAAGGAGATCTTCGATACCGATACCCTTCTTTGCGGAAACAGGTACACAGATAGTATCTCCGCCGTAATCCTCAGGAACAAGGTCATATTTCATGAGCTCCTGCTTAACACGGTCAGGGTTTGCGCCTTCCTTATCAATCTTGTTGATGGCAACGATGATAGGAGTGTTTGCAGCCTTTGCATGGTTGATAGCTTCCACTGTCTGAGGCATAACACCGTCATCCGCTGCAACTACAAGTACAGCGATATCTGTTGACTGCGCACCACGCATACGCATGGCTGTGAATGCCTCGTGTCCCGGTGTATCAAGGAAGGTGATGAGACGATCCTCGCCGTTAACATTAACGGATACCTGGTAAGCACCGATGGACTGAGTGATACCGCCGGCCTCCTTTGCTGTAACATTTGTATTACGGATAGCATCAAGGATAGATGTTTTACCGTGGTCAACGTGACCCATTACGCAGACTACAGGAGGTCTCTGTACCATATCCTCTTCCTGGTCTTCGATATCATCCTTAACAAGCTCGGCGATAACATCTACCTTCTCTTCCATCTCGCAAAGGATATCGTAATCAACAGCGATATTCTCGGCTTCTTCATAGGAAAGCTCGGTATTGAGAGTTACCATCTGGCCCTGCATGAAGAGCTTCTTGATGATATCGGCCGGCTTTTGCTTCATCTTGTCCGCAAGATCCTTGATGGTGATAACCTCGGGGATTGTGATGGACTTGATCTCTTCCTCAACAGGCTTAACAACCTCAGGTTTGATAAATGCACCCTTTCCGGTCTTCTTCTTGCGTGCTGCCATCTCATCGTCTCTCTCGTAAGACTGCTCTGCAGTATACTTATTCTGCTTACGATTGGTACGATTTCTCTTGGCTGCCTCAGCTCTCTCGTTATCGAAATTCTTATTTCCGAAATTCTTGTCTGATGGCTTGTGCGCATTTCTGTTGGCTGTTGGCTTTGAAGAAATATCTACGGCTGCAGCTGAACTGTCCGTACGTCTCTGACCGCCGAAGCCTGCACCTGCAGGTCTCTGTCCCGGTCTCTGCTGACCGCTTCGGTCTGCCGGTCTTCCTGTGCCGGCCGGTCTTGCGCCGTCCTTATGGAAACCTCCCTGAGGTCTGTCTCCACGGTCGGTTCTCGGTGCGAAACCGGTTCTCGGCTGACGGTCGCCTGTATTTCTGTCCATACGAGGCTTCTGATCGCCAGATCTTCCTTCGATGGAAGCTGAAGAGCGTGCTTCAGCCTTTCTGGCTGTTTCTTCCGCTGCTGCCTTACGTGCTGCTTCAGCCTTTGCTTCTTCTTCCGCTCTTGCCTTAGCCTCTATTTCGGCCTTCTTTCTTGCTTCTTCCTCAGCAGCCTTACGTGCTGCCTCGGCCTTGGCTTCTTCTTCGGCCTGACGCCGCTGAATTTCATTCAGCTCACGAAGAGGTGTGACTCTTGCTGTTCCGGGAGGAAGCGGTCTTCCGTTGGGGCTTGTCTTCTTAGGCTGCTCCTTTTCCTTTGACTCTGCAGCAGATCTGGTTTTACGTGCGCCCTGCTCCTTAGCTGAAGAAAGCTTTCCGCCAAGTGGATGGTTTTTATGATTAGCGGAGTTCTGGGAATGGAAAACCACAGCAAGCTTTTTCTTCTTTGGTGCCTCTTCCTTCTTAGCTTCCTTGCTGTTTAATCCATTTTCTTTCTGGTTCTCATCTGACATTCACATTACCTCCGTCAATATATTTGATCATCGCTTTTGCGAAACCTTCATCTTCTACGCTGAGAGATGACCGTTCGGATTTTCCGAGCTGTGCCCCCAGCCTGTCTTTAGTTCCCAATTCAAAATACGGCACATTTCTGTAGGTTGTCATATTTTTGAATTTTTTCTTTGTGTTATCTGACGCATCCTCGGGAACTATCACTAGCTGGGATTTACCGCCCTTAAGGGATTTTTCCACTGCGAATTCGCCACTTTTCAATTTGCCTGCTCTCTGGCATAAGCCCAGCAGACCGTATATTCTATCATCTATCAAGCTTTATCAGTTCCTCTCTGAGTGCCTGCGCTGTAGCTTCAGAAATACTTACCTTGAAAGCACGATCCAGTGCCTTGCGTTTGATTGCTTTTTCAAAGCATGCAAGGTCATTGCAGATATATGCACCGCGGCCGTTTTTCCGGCCGGTCGGATCAATGCTGAAGGTATCGTCCTGTGAATGAACGATACGTATAAGGTCAGGTTTTTCTTTTTTCTGACCACAGCCTACACAGGTTCTTTCCGGCAGTTTCTTCATACCGGTCATACTTCCTCGCTCTCATCAGAAATCATTTCTGAATCTGACTCGTAATCATCTTCGGCTGCACCATCATCTTCATAGTCTTCGCCCTGATAATCGATACCCATCTCATCAAAGATACCCTGCTCCTGAGCCTGGGACTCTGATTTGATATCGATCTTGTAGTTTGTGAGCTTGGCGGCAAGGCGGGCATTCTGTCCTTCCTTACCGATGGCAAGACTGAGCATAGCGTCAGGTACGATGACCATGGCTTCTTTATTATCCTGATCCGCGATAACGGCGATAACCTTTGCAGGTGAAAGAGCATTTTCTATAAGGTATGCAGGGTTCTCGTCATAGTTAATGATATCGATCTTCTCTCCGCGAAGTTCTTCAACTACTGTATTAACTCTTGAACCGTTGAGACCTACACATGCTCCAACCGGATCAACATCAGGATCGTTTGATAAAACAGCCATCTTGGTTCTGGAACCGGCCTCGCGGGAGATAGCCTTGATCTCTACAATACCGTCTCTTACTTCGGAAACCTCTTCTTCGAAAAGACGCTTAACAAGTTCGGGATGGGTTCTGGATACCATAACGCGCGGTCCGCGAGGAGAATCCTTGACTTCAACTACGTATACCTTGACTCTGTCATTGGTCTCAAGCTTTTCGCCCTTGATCTGCTCATTTTCTGAAAGATATCCGTCAACCTTTCCTAAATTGATGATAATGGATCTTCCGGTATCTCTGTCAACTGTTCCTGTAACAACTTCCTTCTCCATGGAGTAGTACTCATTGTAAAGAACCTTACGCTCTTCTTCGCGGATGCGCTGTACTATAACGCCCTTTGCATTCTGTGTCGCGATACGTCCGAAGGTCTTTGAATCAACTTTTACCGGGACTATGGAACCAAGTGTATATCCGGGATCTATCATTCTTGCATCAGCAAGGGTAATCTCGGTGTTTTTATCAAGTACTTCTTCTACTACGGTTTTGTCGGCAATTACGGAATAATCACAAGTGTCGGGATCTACACTGACACGGATGTTGTCAGAAGAACCGAAGTGGTTCTTGCAAGCTGTCTGAAGTGAAAGCTCGATTGCTTCTATAAGAGACTGCTTTGAAATTCCTTTTTCCTTCTCAAGTAGATCGAGTGCTTCGCTAAGTTCTTTATTCATTAGTTTTTACCCCTCCCGGTAATATTGTCATTTGATCCATCATCTGAGGTTTCCTCTGCGTTATCATCAGCCGCAGTATCCGGTATGATATCGTCGTTTCCAGGCTGGTCTTTGAAACCGAGTGAACATACTTCCATCATATACTGCTCAGGAATGAAGTCCTCTTTGTCGAGCCACTTTGAAAGTTTTCTTGAAACTCTGGCACAATCATCTACAGTCATGTCGACTCCGTCTGTGCGGTAAATGAAAGATCTAAGGTACCATTCTCCGTTTTCAAGTGTAAAAGTAACGCTGTCTACCTGATACCCTTCTTTAGGGCACATCTCATCGAGATATTTTTTTACCCTTACTGTGTAATCACCGTTTGCCTGCATATAAAAATCCTCTAAACTTAAGTAAAAGGAGCGGGCTCAACGCCTGCTCCTTTCAACTAGTCAATAAATACTGTACAAAGATAACATAGGAATAACGTAAAATCAATAGTTTTTCAAAAATTGTGAAAATCTGTTTCTTACATAAGGCCACGGATGAGGATGATAAGAATAAGTACCGGAAGTACAAACTGGAAGTATCGCTTTACACCCGGATGGAGTTTCATGCCCTCTCCCTTGTTGCATTCGTTCATATAATTATCAAAGCCCCAGCCCCACTTGCTTACGCAGAAAAGAAGGTATATAAGGGAACCGCCGGGAAGCAGAAGATTTGATACGATGAAATCCTCTGAATCCAGAATGTCCCTTGCTCCTATCAGATGAACATTGGACCAGATATTGTAACCGAGTACACAAGGTATGCTTGTGATAAGTATGAAAATGCAGTTTATAAGAACCGCTTTCTTTCTTGTCCATTTGAAATTATCAATGGAGGTGGACAGAAGGTTTTCAAATACGGTTATTACGGTACTGAAGCTTGCAAAGGACATGAACAGGAAGAAAAGTGAACCCCAGAGTTGTCCGCCGGTCATGCTCATAAATACCTTGGGGAGAGTCATGAAAATAAGACTCGGACCTGCATCGGGATCGACATTGAAACTGAAGCAGGCAGGAAAAATGATGAGACCGGAGACTATGGCAACAAAAGTGTCCAGAGCGCAGATCCTTACGGATTCGCTGACAAGCGTAAAGCGGTCAGACATGTAGGAACCAAAAATCTCCATACATGCAACGCCGAGACTCAGGGTGAAGAATGCCTGGTTCATGGCAGCGGAAACAACCGAACCAAGACCTTTCAGGATACTTCCGTTTCCTGCCGCTGCTACTCTCTCAAGGTTTGGAACAAGATAAAAATTGATTCCCTTTGCAGCTCCCGGCAGAGCAATGCTGTGAATAGCGAGGATAACGATTAAGGCAAGAAGAGCAGTCATCATGGCTGTTGTTACTTTTTCCAGACCTTTCTGGATTCCGTAGGAGCATACAAGGAAACCTAACAGAACTGTCAGTATCATACAGATCATCATTTCTTCCGGGTCTGAAAGAAGGCCGACAAAAACAGAATCCACTTCATTTATGGATATATTGTTGAATTTACCGACGGCAAATTTCATAAAGTATGAAACCATCCAGCCGGAAACAGTTGTGTAATACATCATAAGGATATAAGCACCGGCAATGGCAAACCATCCGTGAATATGCCATTTGCTGCCATGAGGTTCCAGATTTTTATATGCCAGTACTGCACTTTTATGGGAGGCGCGTCCTACCGCAAGCTCCATGGTGAGAACCGGAACACCCATAATTACAAGGAAGATAAGGTAGAATATGACAAATATTCCTCCTCCGTTCTGACCCGCCAGATATGGGAATTTCCATACGTTTCCTATTCCTATGGCGCAGCCGGCACTTACCAGAAGAAAGCCCAGTCTTGATTTAAAGCTTTCACGTTTATCGTTCATAAAACCTCCTCAAAAAAAGGGCTTGCAGCATACTGCAAGCCCTGAATTATTTATACAGAGTCGCCGGATAAAAAGGTGTCGGTCAAAAATGACCGGCGGCTTACACGGTTAATGATAAGAAGTTTATCCTTCATACCGGGACCTTATAAAAGGTCTGCGTTCTTTGCATTCTCCAAAACCGATGGAATCTCGGCAAGAGAAACAATGCGGTACTTGAGCTCGGCACGTGAACCGGCAAGTTCCTTAAGCTTCTTGGAAATTCTGTGATAGATTATGCCGCAATCTTCTTTTTTGGTACCTATCAGAAGAAGGAGGTACTGGCTTGAGCTGTATTTGGTATAAACATCACCCTGTCTGAGTTCTGCATAGAGGGCGTTTTTCAAGGCTTCGGCTCTTGCTGAAAGCTTCTCCTGATTCTGTATAGGTTTTCCTTCGTAGTCAACCAGAGTACAAAGCATCATAAAGATGGAGTTGCCTCTTCGTACCAGGTTACGACGGAGAACATTGTAAACGTCGATGAAGCTTGAGAATGCGCAGTAGTATGAACCAAGGCTGCGACTGTCGCCCTTACTGTTTTTAAGAGCTGCATCACGCTCAAGGATACCTGCCTGGATTTCTTCGATATCATCGGAAACAACCTTGATGTCATCATAGATACGCTCGTAGCACTTAATAAGATCATCAGGAAGAGGTACTTCCAGATCGTCAAGATAATACCTGGCTGTTTTATTGTAAAGCTCATAAGCTTCTTTATATTCTTTGCGAAGAATCAATGCATCGATGACATTGATCTGCCATCCGCCGTCAGGATAAATCTGGCTGGCTTTGCTGTAAAGCTTGTAGAGACTGGTGTAATCTTCTTTTTTTCTGTAATAATCACCGAGGAATAATACAAGCTCGTCGAAGAGATGCTTCAGCTTGACAGATTCAACGATAACCCAGTTATCTGTGGAAAATTCGGGAAGAAGTTCACCTTTATAAAGCTCTAAAGCCTGCTCGTAAAGCTTTGCTTTTGTCTCCTCATCTTCGGCTTCGGCAGCCTTGCGGCAATCGTCTGTGTAGGTCTTTACATCAAGGGTCACCTCGTAGCCTTCGGGCTTCTCAATGTAGTAAATACCTTTCTTTCCTTCGATATACCGCTTTCCGGGAACGCCGCTCTTTTTAAGCTGCGTTCTTGCCTGATGAAGCAGGTTGTTTAAGCTGTTGTTTTCGTCAAGAAGATCCTTGTAGCCGAAAACTCCGTCGATCAGCTCTCTCTTGGAGATGCCCTTCTTATAATTTAAAAGAATGATCTGGATAAGCTTTAAGAAATTTGCTTTGTTATTCTGCCCGAGTCCCATGTACTGTCCGTTAACAGAAATGGAAAAACCACCGAGCATCTGTATGTCTATTTTGTTTTCACTCATAATTTCCCCTTACTTTAAGACATTTTATAAGTTTTATATTAGACTTATCCAAATGAAAAGTAAACAGAAAAATAAAGAATTTAAGCCTTTTTGTAATTATTTTTGTATAGCGTGCTGCTTTTTTAATGCAATTATATGTGCTTAAGCCCTGTTAAGCTCCGCTTCTGCCTTTGTATAAGCCTCCTCCGGGATGCCTATATCCTCAACAAAGATCATTCCGCTGTACTTTTTTCCGGCTCCGGTCATAAGTCCGGTCTTGTTCTTTCCAAAGGTGATGGTCACATCTGCTTTTATGCCGCATCCCAGAAGCTCGCCGGTGTCGGTATTGATGCCGGAGGGCGCGTCGATGGCAAGGGTAAAGCCGCGGGTGTGAGCATTGGCCTCCTCAATGAAGCTCCTGTAAACACCTTCTACAGGGCGGTGAAGTCCTATGCCGAAGATTCCGTCGATGCAAATGTCACAGTCCGGAAGTTCGTCACCGGCACGGTAAAGATTTACTCTTCCGACAAGCTTCTGAAAGTGAAACATCTGATAAAGAAATTCCCAGCTTGCCTTTTCTGGTTTTCCCACAACCCATACCACCGGGTCGTAGCCTGTTTCTTTAAGCATGCGGGCAGCAGCCACTGCATCGGCTCCGTTATTGCCGACACCTGCGAGGACAAGTATGCGGGCTTCCCTTTCGTATGTAAAATGTCTGTTAATATAGATTGCTATTTTTGAACTAGCGGTTTCCATGAGAGCAAGGGACTCGAAACCCATTTCTCTCATGGCGATCATGTCGGCTTTTTTTGCTACTGTTCCTGTTATCAAATCATTCATGTGAATCAGGTTCTCCTAAAAAGAATTTACAATCCTTCATATTATATGATGAAGTGTATACGATTCTCAAGATAAAGCAGGCTTCAGGATATTCGGAAAACAATAATAAAACCTCCCGGCGGACCGGGAGGTTTTTCGAGGGTTAAAATACATATTTTTTATTTTGGGCTTTTCCTACCAGGGTTAAGCTGTTGTTGCAGAAACCATCACACCCTCTTCGTTAAATGTGACTGTCATTCCGTTGATGAGCATTGTGCCTGTGTAGAAGTAACCATTTGCATGTACAAAGTGTGCGTGCATCTGTCCATCGATACCAAGCTGCATGATAACAGTGTCTGTCAGGAAGGTCATAGGCTGATTTGTTACAGGATCAAAGAAGTATCCGAGTGTTGTTCCATCTGCCGCTGTGACAATAAACATTGGATTATAGGTAATCTGGTATACCTGACCGTCCAATCCTACAAGAGTTAATCCGTCAGCAGAAACTGTTCCGACATTTGCGAAAGTAAGACCGGCAGGATTTCCTGATACGTAAACAATTTTCTGTGTTGAACCATCGGCAAGAGTCCATACCTGACTTGAAACTGCCATCTCTACTCCGCCAAGGCTTATTGTTGCAAAAGTGATCTTTGAACCGTCTTCAGCTGTAGTTTCAGACTTACTTACAGTTGCTCCACTGTCACTGGTTGAGGAGTTGTTAATGCTACCACTGGTGCTACTACTGTCACTGGTACTACTGCTACTGCTGCCGCCACCACCTGATCTTCCTGAACTTGAAGAATCAGAGGTTACTGTCCACTGTGAAACTATTCGGCCATTTTTATTAAGCTTATACATCACACCGTCAACTTCTACAGTTGCATCTTTTACCATACGACCATCTTCGCCGAAGTAACGTTTAACAGTCGCATCCTCGTTATTTTCATATTCGCTCTTTTCATCATCATCAAGAGATACGAGTACTTCTACCCAATCATCTGCTTCTTCATCATAAACTTCATCACAGAACTGCCATGCTGCTAGTTCTACAAAAGCGCTTGTAACCATTACACCATCTTTGCCGAAGTAATAGAAATCGTAGGATCCATCTTCTTGCTCGTTAAATATAAGCGCATCTGTAAGAATTCGTCCATCATGCTTACGCACACAATATTTTTTACCATCTATAATTTCAATTCCGCGACCATATGTTCCGTCGCCTGCGACACCATTTACATAATAGTACATTATTCCTTTGTCACTAGTCCAAATGCCGTTTCTTAATTCGACATTTACCTCAAGAGAAGCGGTATAAACCTTTATAGTTGAAGGTGTTGCAGTCTCATCATACTCTTCATCTGCTGTAACAGTAACTTTTGCTTTTCCATCAGCAACTGCATGCAATAATCCGTCTTCGTCAACCTTAACTACACCCGTATCACTTGATTCATAAGAAATACTTGTGAGTTCTATGTCCTCGGAGTATTCAAGGTATCCAGAGATATCAACACGCTCATCTAAGGTATAAAGAGTTACAGAATCCCTATTAAAACTGAGCATGCTGTCATTCTTTTTCGGTGAAGACCTCTTCCACTCAGCCTTTTCAGTACTCTCGTCTGATGAGCTGGTATCGGTTGATTTGTTTCCCTCGTCAGTTGATTTGTCTTGACCGGATTCCTGATTCTTGTTGGTTTCAGATTCTGATGCAGTATTAGATGGAGTACTTGTATCTGTTCCTGTAGTTCCCAACACAGTTTTGGTTGATCCTGCAGAGTAAGAAACAACCGGAACCTGTGACAAGGTCATGACTCCTGCCATGGCAAGACACATCAATTGTTTTGTTAATTTCATAATTTTCCTCCATAAAGAAGTGTTTGGAGATTTGATTTAAGCTTCTGGTTTTTATATCCCATCACTCCTAACCCTCATAAAAACGGATCATAAAACATGTCACAAAAGCTGCCTTCAAATCTCAATCCTTTCCGACGAATATGCTTAGGCCCTCAATCTTTACGTAATGTAATAATCAAAGTCCTAACCTTATCCGCCAGATTGCTACCAAAAAACTTCTTTGATTATGCGCTTTTAACAAAGTATAATCAAGCGTCTTAACGTTTTTCGTCAAAATATTACAATTTTATTAATGCGATTTGTGCTTATTTTTTAGTGCGTACTTAAAAAATTAAAGAAGCCTGTTAAAAATACGGAAAAACCGACAATAAAAAAGCACAAAAGTCTTTTGATGACTTATGTGCTGTAAATATACATATTTGTTTTTAATCCGACCTCAGTGCGTCAATCGGGTTCAGGGTTGCCGCGCTTCTTGCGGGCATGTAACCGAAAATGAGACCGATGGCGATGGAAATACTGAAGGAGGCGATGACCCAGCCCAAGGAGGGTTGTGCGTCAATGTTCATCATCTTACCGGCCAGAGTAGTACCGATGAAGCCGACTACAATGCCGATGAGTCCGCCCATGGAACTGGTGACAGCTGCCTCGATGACAAACTGCGTAAGTATGGTGGAACGTTTTGCACCGAGAGCCTTTCTGATACCGATCTCCCTGGTTCTCTCCGTTACGGATACCAGCATGATGTTCATGACACCCACACCGGCAACAAGAAGTGAAATTCCTGCAATACCGCCCAGCATCAGAGACATGGATGCGATCATCTCATTCATGGAATCCAGGAGCTCGCTCATGGCTGTGACCTTATACAGGTCATCATTTTTAAATATGGTGTAAAGGAAATCTTCGATGAGAGTGGTGACTGTTGAGGATTCCTCAACGTACTCATCATGAAGAGTGAAGGTGTAGCTGTTGATGGTTCCGTTTCGGGACAGCTTTACGGCTGCAGTGTAGGGGATGTAAACGAAATCATCACTTCCGCCCTCGCTCATCTCGTCGCTTTCAGAGGTCTGCCGTTCAACAACGCCCACTATCTCATACTTTGTTCCGTTAATGCTTATGCGTTGTCCGAGAGCCTTTTCGGCGCTCTCGTAATAGGTCTTCGCCACATAAAGTCCGATGACCGCAACCTTCTGTCTTGCGGCAATGTCTGCGTACTGTATGAAACGGCCTTTCTCAAGGTCATAAGCCATGATATCCAGATAGTCCTCAGAAACACCTGTCAACGGTTACCTTGCTGCCCTTCTCACGTGTTCCGTATACCGAGAATGCATAAGCCACATCGTCATTGCCCACATCATATTCTGTTCCGTCGATCTCTACAGAGGTAGGTGTCATGAGGTTGCTTGAGCTGTAGTAAATATTGGTTATCTCACCTGTGATGGTACCCATATCGTTTCCGGTTGATGAGTAAGCATAAACCGACTTTGTTGAAGAATTATAGTAAACCACAACAGGATCGCCGCTGGATGCTTCGTCCTCGATCTCATCCGCAGAGGAAGACTCGCCGTTGAGAGTACAGCTTGCATCACTTCTGCTGAAGGGGATGATGGAGGTAAGGCTCTTGTCCACCTTAAGAAGGTAAGGACCTTTAAGATTGGACTCAAGGGTATCCAGAAGATTGATCTCATCGTTATCTGAAAGGGTGTAGCCAAATAACTTGCCGTAGATGGTAATGTTGGATCTGGTGGCAGTTTCATTGGCAGCGGTATTGGTCTTCATAAGATTATAGAAAATGTTGACGCAATCCTCGTAGGTCAGGTATTCGTTCACACCCTTCGAAATGTTTTCCACGAGACCTATGGCTGTTGCTTTGGCATTTCTGTTTGACACCATGCTGCCGCTGAAATCCTCGTTGGTGTACCCAAGGAGAGTAAGGCAGGCCTTCTCGGCCTCTGCCATCTTGATGCCCTGATCAGGCTTGAAGAGACCGCCAAGGTAGGCACTGAGCCAGCCCTGCTCTGCTGCTATTCTTATATAGGAAGCGTACTCTGAGGTTGCAAGCACGTCTGAAAATACTGAAACATTGGACTCCGCAGCAACTGTTGTATGGTAGGTTGATGCCATGACCAGCATTTTTGCGAAGAGTGCCCTGGAAACCGGCTGCTCGTTCAGAGTAACATCGAAGTTCTCTTCAGGATTTTCAGTTTCTTTTAAGACTTAAAAGTTATGATTTTCACAGTACTGGGATATAATAAAGAAGTGAGTGTTTTCAGGTGCTTAGCATTAGCATATTTAAAAATGTTGAAGGATAAAGGATAAGATAATGAAGATTTTGATTGTAGAAGACGAGAAACTACTGGCTGATTCCGTAAAGACTCTTCTGGAAGAAAAGGGCTATGACGCGGATGCGGTTTATGACGGAGAATCCGGGGTGGATTACGCAGAGACCGGAGTTTACGACCTTATAATACTGGACGTTATGATGCCGAAGATGAACGGCTATCAGGTGGCAAAAAAGCTTCGCCAGATACATCTCAGCACTCCTATATTGATGCTTACCGCAAAGTCTGAGCTTATGGATCGTGTGGAGGGGCTTAACTCCGGAGCTGATTACTATCTCACAAAGCCCTTTGACAGCAGGGAGCTTCTTGCCTGCGTCTCTGCTCTTCTGCGCCGTCAGGGTAATGAAGTAGACGAGCTTTG
Organism: Oribacterium sp. NK2B42; assembly: GCF_000424445.1. Lineage (GTDB taxonomy): Bacteria > Bacillota > Clostridia > Lachnospirales > Lachnospiraceae > Oribacterium. The sequence continues at coordinate 69,487 of NZ_AUJX01000007.1, read as the reverse complement.
CTTCGGCAATACTTCTCTTGATCTGGAAACCGGAGCTCTTATGTGCGAGGGCAACGAGCTTCGACTCAGCGCCAAGGAGTTTGATGTCATGAGGATGCTGATGCAGTCAAAGGAAAAAAATCTTTCTAAGGAAACAATCCTTAGTAAAGCCTGGGGTTATGATTCCGATGCCGTTGAAAACCATGTGGAGGTTTATGTAGGTTTTCTTCGTAAGAAGCTTAAGTCCATAGGTTCCAATGTCAGCATCGTTGCAGCAAGACGTCTCGGTTACCATCTCGAGCTCGAGGGGTAAATGCTTATGAAAATGATAAAGAAACTGAGATTCCGTTTTGTGGTCATTACCATGACTATCGTGACCGTCATGCTTTTGGTCATTTTCGGACTGGTACTGAGTCTCACTCACAGACGTATTTATTCGGACAGTGTGAAAATGCTCAGTCAATTGTCAGGAGCGCCTCTCGGTATGAATCAGAACCGCCGTCCGGAAAGACGGGAACGGAATAAGGAAACCAGTGTGCAGCTTCCGTTTTTCAGGGTTGAGGTGGACAGTAACGGGGAAATCATTGCCACAGACGGAGATTTTTACGATCTTACGGATGAAGACAGCCTACAGACACTGGTAAATGATGTGCTGGCACGTTCAGAGAGGATCGGAGATTTAAGTGACTATAACCTAAGATACTTTCGTTCAATGGTATCAAATATAAAAATGATGGATCCGGGAGCTCAGCCGGCTCCGGGCGAGAGTCCTCAGGTAGATAAAGATGGTAAAGCATTGGAGGCGGGAAGTTCAGAACCGACACCCCCGGAAGTAAATGGAAACAGAGATAACATACCTCAGGGTGATGATAACTCAATGTCCGTGGGTCAGCCTCAGAAGGATTCCGGCATGGAGGGTCCCGGGCAGCCACCCGAAGGCTCCGGTCAGAATATTACGGGGAATGAAGTTCCCAATCCTGAAATAACCAATAAGGAAGATTATGATCCCGGAGCGATAGGGAAAGAAAACTGGGACGGAAAGAGAAACCGGATTATCGTTTTTGCTGACATATCTTCCGAAGTTGCAACCATGCGAAACCTCATAAGAAACTGTATGCTTATAGCACTTCTAAGCTTCCTGGTATTCCTTGTTATAGCAATCTTCTTCGCCAGATGGGCAGTTAAGCCTGTGGAGGATGCCTGGGTACAGCAAAGACAGTTTGTTTCCGATGCTTCCCATGAGCTTAAAACTCCCCTCACTGTCATACTGACGGATGCGGAAATGCTTAAATCCCGGAATCTGGATGAGGCACAGAAGAAGCAGTTCGCCGAAAATATCTACACCATGTCCCATCAGATGCGGGGGCTTGTGGACAGTCTCCTGCAGCTTGCCAGAGTTGATAACGGTGCCATCCAAAAGCAGGCTCACGAGATAATCGATCTTTCAAAGATGATTTCCGATGAAATCCTGACCTTTGAAGTCCTCTTCTTTGAGAAGGGGTTAATGCTTACAGAAAATGTTCAGGAAGGAATAAGCATCAAAGGCTCAAGACAGCATATCAAGCAGGCTATAGAAATACTTTTGGATAACGCCCAAAAGTATTCAGATCCAAAGGGCACAGTCACTGTATCCCTTGAAAAATCCGGTTCACACAAGTGCCTCATAAGTGTTGCGGATCCCGGAGAACAGATATCCGAGGAGGATCTCAAAAACATCTTCAAACGTTTTTACCGCATCGACGAAGCCCGTGCCATGAACCACTCCTACGGCCTCGGCCTCTCTATAGCCCAGAATATAGTGACAGAGCATAAAGGCAGGATCTGGGCAGAATCAAAAGACGGCATCAACACATTTAAAATCGAACTTCCGACGCTGACCGGCCGTATTACAGAAAGCTATGGCTGAGCCATTTTTTGCCCATGAACCGGTGGAGGAAAAAAAGTCCTCTTACAAGCCAGTCCAGAGACATGCCGTACCAGACGGCAATGGGCCCAAATCCGAAAAACCTGATAAGGATGGTTGACAGGGCAACTCGTGTAAGCCACATGGAAAGAGATGAGACTATCATAGAGTATTTTACATCTCCTGCAGCTCTCAGTCCGTAGGGAGTGATGAAGCTTGGCACCCAGATGAGACACTTTACTATGGTGATATAAATCATCATGTTAAAACAGATACGTGCACTCTCCGGCTCCATGCCCGCCAGAGACATTACCGGCTTACAAAAAACGAAGGTGAGAAGGCAGGAAAGGATAATGATGTAATCGCCTATCCTCATATGCTTAACGATGTAGTATTTGGCCTCTTCCCTACGGCCTGCTCCCAGAGTCTGACCGACGACAGTCATTAGCCCCATACCGACAGCGATGGCGGCAATTCCATTGATGCTCTCAAAGATAATGGTCATGGCCTGAGCTGCGATGGCGGTAGTACCCAGGGTTGAAACCGAGGACTGGATCGCCAGCTTTCCGAACTGAAACATTCCGTTTTCAATGCCTGAAGGGATTCCGATGTAAAGGATCCGCTTTATCATCCCGGGATCCGGCTTTACGAGATAATGTCGTATCACGATGGGCTGTCTTGGAAATCTAAGGGAAACAGTCAGCACTACAGCGGAAAAAATTCTCGATAAAAGTGTTGATAATGCTGCTCCCATCACTCCCCATTTAAAGATGAATATAAATGTGAAATTTCCTATTATGTTAAGGATATTGGAAAGCACGGATATATTCATGGGATATTTACTGTTTCCGCCGGCTCTGTAAAATGCCGCGAAGACCTGATAAAGCCCTATGAAGGGGAAGGATGCAGCAGTAAATCGGAAGTAGATTCTGGAGGCATTCATGACTGCATCATCCACTGAGCCGAAAACGAGCTTCAGGATGCCGGCATTAAAGATCTCTGCAATAAGCATTACCAGAAAGGCGATGAACATTACGGAAAGAACTATCTGCCGGGCGGCTTCATTAGCCTTTTTTGTATCCCTTGCCCCGATATACTGGGAACAAATGATGGTGCCGCCGGTGGCTATGGCCGAGAACATCTGAAGTACCAGGGTGTTGATGGCGTCGGTGAGGGAAACTGCGGAGATGGCGGCGCTGCCGATACGAGTCACCATCATGGAATCTGCCATGCCCATAAAGGAGGTCAGGAGATTCTCTATCATCAGGGGGATAAGGAGTTTACGTAGATCAATATCTGAAAACTCAAGGTCATCCCAGGCTATTTTGCTTTTGTCATAAAGTCTGTCTAAACGAAAAAGATAGTGATACAAGTAAGTGCTCCTTTATAAAAAACAGATTCCTAAGAGGCAGGGCTGTCGGCGGTAAATGGTGAATCCGGACGGGAACACCAATTCAGGACAGGACGCTTCGGTGGAAAAACTGAATTGTTATATCATATATTTCTTGATTCTCTGATACACTTCTGCAACCGGGAGACCCACAACGTTGTTGTAGTCGCCCTCTATGCCTTTAATGTATCTGGCGAAAGTCCCCTGAATGCCGTAGGCCCCGGCTTTATCCATAGGTTCATCGGACCCGGCATAGGTTATGATTTCTTCTTCTGTCATGGGGTAAACATTAACATCGGTTTTTACTGCGAAGGAGTCAATGGAAGTCTGGCCTGTGCTGTTTCCTGCTATGATGGTGACGCCGGTGTAAACCTGATGGCTCCGTCCCCGGATGGATCGGATCATCTCTGCTGCCTCTTCATGGGAACGCGGCTTTCCAAGGATATGACCGTCCACAGAGACTACAGTGTCCGCGCCGAGAATAAGGGTTATCTTATCCTGAGGAGATGCTGCAGGGGACATGTTTTCGGAACACTCAGGTGTACCGGTAGTAAGAGAAATATCCTCGGTTCTCTCCGACATCTTCAGCTTTGAAGCTATATCCATAGCCTTGCTTTTTGAGAGGCTGATCACAAGCTCCCCGGGAACAGAGGTGGTGACCTTTTCATCTATATCACTGGGAATGATCTCCGGATTTATACCTATCTGCCCCAGAAGCTCTTTTCGGCGGGGGGATCCGGAGGCCAAAATAAAACGATCGATACTCATAAAATTTATCCTTTCATGATAAATGTAAGCCTTTACATTTATGAAATGACTTCATTATACATTAATCCTTCCGGTAATGCCATATCAAAAATCATATGACAAGTAACAGTTCAGTCGGTGGACCGGGGGGACGGGGTTGGTGTTCTATTTTCTTAAAATGGAACACCAACCCCGCCCCCCGGTCCACTGACTGAACTGTTACTGTGGTAAAAAGGAATATTCTTTTAGGGGATTCTGTTATGTTGACAATGATTGTTCGTATAATTAGAATTAAAATATCAAGTAAATTCAACGAGTTTACCGGTTTTATGCCAAAGGGTGCCAAGGGGGACGGTTCTCGCCGGCGAGAACCGTCCCCACTGATACGCGGTTGAGATATAGCCAGGTTGACATGGATGTCAGATCGGAGTAATGGAATGGGAAGAGACGGAAAGATAACTATAAAAGATATAGCGGAAATGGCCGGAGTATCCAAAACTACGGTTTCTTTTTTTCTGAACGGAAAAACCGATAAGATGTCACCGGAAACCGGGGCAAGGATCCGGGAGATGATCGAGAAGACGAATTATCGTCCGAATATCGCCGCCCGTACTCTGAATCAGAAAAAGACCAATCTTATGGGAGTGATCATCGGAGACATTACCAATAGCTTTTCCAACAGGATTGTTAAGGGAATCGAGGATACCGCAAGAAAGCACGGCTTTCAGACCCTGATCGGCAATTCTTCCTATGATGCCGAGATGGAAGCAAGTTATGTAAACAGGATGCTGACTCTCGGGGCAGACGGCTTTATCATTCAGCCTACACCGGGATTTCATGAAACCTCAAAGATACTGAAGAGGGAAGGAAAACCCTTCGTATATTATGACAGTAAGGTTTATGAGGATGATGCCTACTGGGTTAAGACGGACAATTATACTGCTACTTACCGAACCATTGAAAAGCTTATGGAAAAGGGCTATAAAACTTTCCTTATGATCGGGGCGGATCCTTCCAGACTAAGTACCCGTATAGAAAGATCCTCCGGATTTACAGACTGCATACTTGAGAATGGGTACAGTTACGAGAGTCTTGAGATTAAGGATGGGGAAATAGATGGTGAAAAGGTTCTGGATTTTGTGAAGTCCCATATGAAAGCCAACCACCCTGCCCTTGTGTATGTTCCTAACTGCTGGGCACTTCCTGAGGTTTATCATGCACTCCAGCCCTTAAAAGAAAAGATCCCAAAAGAGCTCGGGATCATAGGTTTTGATAATGTTGAATGGGCCATATACTCTGACCCTAAGCTTACAACCATAGTCCAGCCGGCTTATGAGGAAGGCCAGAAGGCAGCCGAAATTCTCATAGATCAGATTGAGGAAAAAAACTCAGAAAAGCCTCATCAGACACTGAAGTGTTCTGTGAACTGGCTGGAATCCACCATGTAAATCAAAAAGGGGCTGTCGCTTTAGATGATTATCATCTAAGCGATAGCCCTCTTTTCATGCCATCATTTAAGCTGATTTTGAAGTGTAAGCCCACCGGGGACGGTTCTCGCCGGCGAGAACCGTCCCCGGTGGGCTCCCTTTTATCGGGTTTGGTTTTATCGTTTATCTCTGTCTATCATTTCCAGTGAAATGATTCCGATTGTTATACATACAATGCCGATCAGCGCAATGACACCCCAGCAATGGAGGATATTGTCGATGGTTCCTGCATAAAGGGGGTTCTGCATGGACTGGGCTGAAAGAAGGTCCATCTTGTAACGGATTTCGGTCCTCTGGATGTAGTCCACCAGTGACTGAACCTCAGGCACTGACCTGAACTGGTATATGGCTGAGAACAATGCATGTGAAGTAAGTGAATTGTAATCCGCAACAGCACATATGGCAACTGTGCCCCAGTGGCTTATGGTCATTTTTTCAACTATGACTGCAGGTCCTGAGCTGAAGGAAAAGATAACTCCCGCAAATACCAGCTGTATTATGAGAAGGAAAGGCATCACCGTCATGGCGGCGGTGGTTGTCCTTACAATACAGGATATCATCAGTGCGATCATATCTGCGGAGAAGGTGATGATCCACAGAGTGATGGCAAAATCCAAAGTAAAGGATCCGGTGACGATACTTTCCTCCGGGAATTTGATACCGTATAGTTTATATACCACGATGGAGATGATGACCTGCAAAAGGCACATTATGGCCTGATATATCATGTGGGCGCCTATATAGGCAGTTATATGAAGCCCCGCCCTGTGCTCTCTTTTTACGATCGCTCTCTCCCGGCATACCATCTGAATGGAATTAAAGAAACCGTTCCATATGCAGACGCAGACAATGGCAAAGGATCCTGCCTTAAGTCTTTCCATATTAGTGAAGAGGCTCTTTCCCATTACAAAAGCTACCATCAGAGCGATGGCTGCAGACAGAGGAAGTCCTTTCCAGTCACGTTCATTAACAAAGATGCGGAAGAGCTTTCCGAGATAAATATTAATCTGTCCTAACCTTCCGGTGTGAATAGCATCATCCATTTGCTGCTTCCTCATTTCTTTTACAAAATATTTTCTCGGATGATATATCCGAGGTGCCCTTCATGTGAGTGATACTTCCACCTCCGGGTTCGGGGGAGTGGAGTTGTCTCCGGAAGGGATCGGACCGGCTTTTGGCTTGTCGTCGGCGGTAATATTCTCAGACGCAACCTTCTCTCCGGTTTCGGTTTTTACCTCCGCATCATCCGGCTCCGGTTCTGCATTTTCAGCAGCAGCTGCCGCTTTTTCAGCCTGAAGCTTTGCGAATTTTTCTATGAAAACATCAGCCTGACCTTCACCGCCCTCTCCCTCGCTGTTAATGGCAAGGACTATGTCTTCCATGGTTTCTTTATTAAAGAATTCCCTGGCTTCGCTAATGCTTCCATAGAATGCCAGCTGGCCGGTATGACTGCTGTTCTTTGCCAGAACGATAACCTTGTCAAAAAGGTCGATAACTCGATCCGGTGTGTGTGTTATGACCATGACTATCTTATACTGATCTGCGATATTTCTGAGCTGTTTCATAAGATCCCTGGCCATAACTCCGTCAAGACCGGAATCCGGTTCATCAAGAATGAAAAGGCTTGGATCTGCTACGAATTCAACAGCTATGGAAAGACGCTTTCTCTGACCGCCTGAAAGCTTATCAACCAGTTCATTTTTAACCGCATCAAGACCAAAGAGATCAAGAGTATCCTGGACACGGGATCTCCTGGCTTCAAAGCTTGTATCACTTGGCATGCGCATTTCCGCAGCATTGGTAAGAGTCATGATAACGGTATCGTCTCCACGAAGAAGATCCTGCTGTGGAACCATGCCGATCTTGTATTTCATTTTTGAATAGTCATTATAAACATTAAGGTCACCCTGGGTGATGTCTGCCTTCGCTTTCTCATAGCCTGTGACAGCATTGATAAAGGTGGTCTTACCTGCGCCGGAACCTCCCAGGATCAGAACCATATTTCCCGGTTCTATCTTCAGGTTAATGTCTTTCAGGAGAATCTGCTTTTTAAACATGTTCCGCACTGAACGCTCCTGGATATGGATCTCAAGGTCATGGTTTTTGAAGGTTTCATGATTATAAGCAAGATAGTCCCCCACAAAAACAAAATGGGTATCGCCAATGTTTATAACATCATAAAGCTCCAGCTTCCTTGAACCTTCAATCTTGTTCTGGTTCACAAGGACACCTCTTGTGGTGTCAATGTCTTCAACGTACCAGCTTCCGTCGGTATAGCGTACCACCGCATGATGCTCAGATTCTGTCCTTGTTTCATCTGTAGAAGCAGCCGGTTCTCCCTTTCGGTTTTTCAGATAATCACTGACATGACTGTAGATATGATATACCTTTTGCTCAGGATTAAGAGGCACTCGCTTCCACTCCAGATTTCCCGCAAATTTCTTCAGGAAAACAAAGATGAGCATATCCTCGTCATTCTTGATTCGGATAACATCACCGTTTTTCAGGATGGTATATGAACCAAATTCCACTTCTACGTCATTGATGGTTGTGACATTGCTGTCTGTGAGATTGGCATAATGCCAGTTTCCGAAGGTATGGCTCAGCTTCCCCTGCTTTTTATCAAGAAGGGGATATTCCAAAGAGATTTTGTCATCATTTTTAAAATGGAACAAACTCTGCTTTCCGATGGCAAGCTCTTTTTCTACTCTGAACTGCTTGGGAACACTTCCAATTTTTATCACGACGATTTTCGCGGGGTCGACGAGATCTTCCAAAAGTCCGGACATATATACCTCCATTTTATGAACGCCGGTCCGATGAAACTTCACTTCGATTTGAACCGGTGTTACATATCAGGCTTTCATGGAAAACCTGACACAACACAATCTAGCTAAAATTATAGCACAGGATTTAATGCTATACCTATTTAATATCGTCTTAATAAGAGTTTATATAAAAAGAAATCCGCCGACAAAGAGGCGGCGGATAATGAATATGAGTTATGTCTGAACTGTGCATGCTCGTGCAAACGTATGACTGCCGGGTATACATGACAGTCTGCTGAGGGATACGGCATTATTTTCCGTATTGCTTGTAAAGCTCAGCGTGGGCATAGACCACATTCCATGCTCCGGAGGTTTTTCCTGTAACGCAGATATAATGTGATCCGCTTGGACCGGTGAAGGAGGATACCGCACAGTTGCCGGCTTTTGAAACATAACCGGTTTTCGCCATAAGCGCCTTTCCGCCGGTGGACTGGGTATCTATGCGGGTCAGGAATTTGTTTGAGAAACTGATTCCGGAACTATGCTTGTTGCTGGCTTTGGTTGTGTAGTTTCTTGTTGAGAGAATTGCACTTGCGTAAGGATTTGTCATAGCATATTTCATGACCAATGCCATATCCTTTGCTGTAGTGTAATGGTTATCATTGTAAAGACCGGTACTGTTGGTATAGTGAGTTGTTGCTGATATACCAAGCTCCTGAGCCTTCTGATTCATGAGATTTACGAATTGCTTTTCGGAGCCGGCGATAAGTCTCACAAGAGCAAGAGCCGCATCAGCTCCGGAAGGAAGAATAAGACCATATAAAAGATCCTTAACGGTTACGATCTCCCCTGCTTTGAAGCCACAGTTTGAAGCGTCATTATCATTGACATAATCAATGATATCGCTTGTTATCTCCACTTCCTGATCAAGATCGGTAATGTTCTCACATGCAACAAGAAGGGTCATGACCTTGGTCATGGATGCAGGGTACATCTTTGATTCCCCATTCTTCTCTGCCACAATAAGGTTTGAATCCGCATCCACAAGAATCATGAAGTTTGCATTTACATCAGGTGTTGCTGTAAGGGCAGTCTTTACAAATTTTGAACCTGTAGCTGCAGACTGGAAGTAGTTGCCGGTCTGAGCTTCTGAAGCTGCGGCTTCAGCGACTGCTGATGCTGAAGAATCTGCTGACTGAACTGCTCCGGAAGTCTGACCGGATTCAGCTGCTGCAGAATCTGCGGACTGAACAGTAACGGCAGCCCGGTCAGGTGCTGCTGTAGACCCTGAAACCTGAACTGATTCTGCGGTAGGTGCCGAATACAGAGAGTTTTCAGTTCCTGAAGCTGTTTCCGCAACCTGAGTGCCGCTTGTTTCTGAAGTCTGAACAGCCTGGCCTGCTGCAGCCGATGTTTCCGAAATCTGAGCAGCCTGGTTTGCGTCTGGAGCAGTGGCAGCTGTCGCCTGAGCACCTTCTGAGGTCTGTGAAGCTGCTGAAGAACCGGTTCCTGAAACCGAAACCTCCAGCCCCTCATTTGCCACGGCAGCCTCAGTTTCACCCATCTGTGCACTCAAAGGCCCGTATTCTGAAATGACCACGGAAACCTTATTGTCCGCAAGAACTGTAGATGATATGGATAATGTTGACATAACCGCCACCATCATACCGGCAGTGATTTTATGTAAATATTTCTTGTAATTCTTCATATTATTCATCATGCTGACATCCGACTCCTCGTAATAAAAGGTGTACTGTGAAAATGTTACCCTATTGCCGGTCGGATAAAGCAAACCTCCCCTTTTAGTACGTATATAGTACCATGAGGAGAGGCTCTAAAACCTTACCAAAACTTTTCAGATTTCCTTTGATTTTGGAACAGTTCAGATGGTAGATGAGTAGGCCGGGGCCGGTGGGCATCCATTTGAATGCGTTGAGCCGAGTCATGAAAAATCAAAATCAGACCCCTTAGAACCACTTGGTTCCTTTTTCCTTAGCCCCCTCGCCAAGTCAGAGTTGTTATAAAAAGAACTCTGACATTGCTGCCCAAGATTTGTTTTTTTAATCTTGGGAGCCGCGCGGCTTTGAGCGCAAAAAAAGAATCCGTAAGGATTCTTTCTTTGTTAAGGGCCTAGTGGTTCTTAGGGGTCTGATTTTAGATTTTTCTGACGAGGCGACTCGCATTCAAATGGATGCCCACCGGCCCCGGCCTACGGACTAACGGCCATTGCCCTTTTTATATGGCCGGCCGTCGGGCTTCTGAGACTTCTGCTTCCTCGGCCGTATGAGACATTCGGGCCCGAACCCGATGAGGTCCTCCCGGTGCTCCCGGAGCAAAGCCTCCTTCACAAGCTCATAGTTCTCCGGCTTCTTATACTGTATAAGTGCACGCTGCATGGCCTTCTCATGCGGATTCTTCGGAACATAAACCTCCTCCATGGTGAGAGGATTGAGCCCCGTATAGTACATGGTTGTCGAAACAGTCCCCGGCGTAGGATAAAAATCCTGCACCTGCTCCGGAATATAACCCATATCACGGATGTACTCCGCAAGAGTAATGGCATCCTTAAGCCTCGACCCCGGATGACTCGACATAAGATATGGAACGATATACTGATTAAGCCCCAGCTCCCGGTTTATCTTCTCAAACTCCCTTACAAAGGAATTGTAGACATTAACACCAGGCTTCCCCATCTCCTTCAGAACATTATCGGAAACATGCTCGGGAGCCACCCTCATCTGCCCTGAAACATGGTATTTACAGATCTCCTTCAGGAACTCCTTGTTGGAATCCGCCATGAGATAGTCAAATCTGAAACCTGAGCGGACAAATACCTTTTTGACTCCCGGAAGCGACCTTACCTCTCTAAGCATCTTCACATAGTCAGAGTGGTCGACCTTGAGATTTTTGCAGGGTTCCGGCCATAAGCATTTTTTATTGACACAGGCACCGTGCTTAAGCTGCTTGTCACAGGCAGGACCGCGGAACTCCGCAGTGGGACCTCCCACATCAAAGATATACCCCTTAAACTCAGGATCCTTAGTTATCTGCTTAGCTTCCTCCAGCACGCTTTCATGGGAACGAACCTGGACGATTCGCCCCTGGTGCATGGTGAGAGCGCAGAAATTGCATTCACCGAAGCAGCCTCTGGCCTGGGTGATGCTTTCCTTGATCTCTCCAAAAGCAGGGATTCCGCCATCCTTATCGTAAACCGGATGCCATGCTCTCATGAAAGGCAGGGCATAAACATCATCCATTTCCATTTCCGTAAGAGGTGCGGCAGGAGGATTCTGAACTATAAACATGGCGCCGTCATAGCATTCATATATTCGTTTTGCGCTTATAGGATCTGTATTTCTGTACTGGGTGGCAAAGCTCTCGGCATATTTCCGCTTGCTGCGCTTTATCTCTTCAAAATCCGGAAGCCTAACGGCATTATAGATTTCATCCTCATGACGCGTCTTATAAACCGTGCCCGGAATCCAGGTAATGTCCTTGACCTGAAGTCCTGAGTTAAGAGCATCCGCTATCTCAACGATGCTGTGCTCTCCCATTCCGTAGGAAATGAGATCGGCTCCACTGTCCAGAAGGATGGAGCGGCGAATGCTGTCGGACCAGTAATCGTAGTGGGCAAGCCTTCTGAGACTGGCCTCGATACCTCCGATAATGATGGGGGTATGTTTATAGGTTTTTCTGATGAGGTTACAGTAAACCGTGGCAGCTCTGTCCGGGCGCTTTCCCATTACTCCGCCGGGGGTGTAAGCATCGGTTTTTCGATGACGTTTCGCAACGGTATAATGATTCACCATGGAATCCATGTTCCCGGCAGAAACCAGGAAACCCAGTCTGGGCTCACCAAACTCAGTAACAGAGGAAGGATCATTCCAGTCCGGCTGCGGAAGCATGGCAACCTTGTAGCCGTGGGCCTCAAGTATTCTTGAAATGATGGCAGCGCCGAAGCTTGAGTGGTCTACGTAAGCATCCCCGCACACATAGACAAAATCGGGCTGATCCCAGCCTCTGTCCAGCATATCCTTTTTGTTAATCGGTAAAAATCCTTCAAACATATATTATCCTCATCTTTTTTTAGATTGTATCGTAAAGCTTCTGTTTCTGTCATCAAAAAAAGATGCACCGTCAAAGATGCATCCTTTTAGCTATTGGATTTTTCAGGCTTCCAGAACCTTTCCCAGGAAATCCTTGAGACGCGGACTCTTGGGATGATCAAAAATGTCCTCAGGAGTACCCTCCTCAACGATATTTCCATCAGCCATGAACACAACGCGGTTACCCACTTCTTTTGCGAAACCCATCTCATGAGTCACACAAACCATGGTCATGCCTGCCTTGGCAAGCTCCTTCATAACCTCCAGAACTTCACCGACCATTTCGGGATCAAGTGCTGATGTAGGCTCATCAAAAAGCATAACCTCAGGGTTCATACAAAGGGCACGAACTATGGCAACACGCTGCTTCTGACCACCCGAAAGCTGTACGGGATAAGCATTGGCCCTGTCCTTGAGTCCTACTCTTTCAAGAAGCTCAAGAGCTTTTTTCTCGGCTTCTTCTTTGCTTACATTCTTTACGATCTGAGGTGCAAGGGTGAGATTCTCGAGAATCGTTTTGTGGGGGAACAGATTGAAATGCTGGAACACCATTCCCATACGCTGACGGAAGGTATCCAGATTGATCTTTGAATTGACTATATCCTGACCATCGAAAACAATGCTTCCGTCTGTAGGCTCCTCAAGAAGATTCAGGCTTCTGAGAAAGGTGGACTTACCGGAACCGGACGGCCCGATGACAACCATAACATCGCCTTTGTTGATATCGATACTGACACCGTCAAGGGCTTTTAATTTTCCGTAATTATAATGCTTTTTCAGATCTCTGACCTGAATGAGGGCTTTATTATCTGTTGTCACTTTGACGCATCCTCCTCTCAACATATTCTATGATCTTTGATGTCGGGAAGCACAGGCAGAAGTAAAGGAATGTTGCCATAACAAGTGGCTCAGCGATGATGAAAGTGGCTGACTGAACGCTCTTTACATTGAACATGATGTCCTGAACACCGATGGTATAGCAGACTGATGACTCCTTGATGATAGTTACGAACTCGTTGGCAACTGCCGGCAGGATATTTTTGACAGCCTGCGGAAGGATGATGTGATACATGGTCTGGGTCTTGGTCATACCGAGAGATCTTGCTGCTTCAGTCTGTCCCGCGTCAACACCCTCGATACCTCCCCTGATAACGGCACTCATGTATCCGCCGGAGTTAAGGGCAAGAGCAACGGCTGCAGGGAAAAATCTTTCAAACTGGATAAAACCGAAGAATGTGAACTTTGGTAAGGAAACAAATCCAAATACGATGTAATAGACAAGGAATATCTGAACCAGCATAGGTGTACATCTTACAAACTGTACGTAGATGTTGGCGATGAGCTGTACGGGATTGAACCTTGCGATGAAATCATAACATTTTTTCTTATTGATATCATCTGTTTTGATCTTTTCGAGACTTCTGAAGGGTCTTACATCAGACAAAAGCATAAGTGCAAGTCCGAAGGCTAAAATGAAACCGAAAAATACAGTACATAATGCCAGCAGCACAGTTACGATGAGACCCTGCTGGAACATGTTGCCATAATTAAAGATCTTACTCATATTGGCCCAACTAATGGTCATAAAAAATATTCCTGCCTTTCAAATAAAACTCAAAAATCTCCGGGCTCTGAACCCGGAGAAAAAATCAGGGATAAATGCTTACTTTAGCTTTCTTTATCAGTTAGCGGCTGCCTTACCGTTCTCATCAAGCTGGCCTTCAAAAACATTGCCATCATCAGATGCAAGCTCCTGTGCAGTAGTGATGTACTCATCCATTGAACCGTCTGAAAGTACGTTGTTCACAACAGCATTAACTGCAGGAAGCAGATCGCTGCCCTTCTTGAGAGCAATGGCATAACCCTCTGTATCGTATTCAACATCCCAAGCAATCTTTAACTCAGGATAGTTCTTGATATACTGCTCTGCAACGGGTGTTTCGATGAAAGCGCCCTCAAGCTTGCCGGAAACAAGCTCTGGAATGATATCGGTAACCTTGGCAAGGCCGATAATGTTTGCATTTGGAGTGTTCTTTTGAGCGAGATCCATCTGGATAGAGCCGTTTTGTGCACCAACAGGAAGTCCGTCAAAGTCTGCATAATCCTTATACTTGTCTGAATCAGCGCCGCGGATCACAAAGGCCTGTCCCCCTGTGTAGTAGAGATCAGAGAAGTCAAAGGTCTGCGCACGCTCAGGGGTAGGTGTAAAACCTGAGATGCCGAGATCTATGTTGCCGTTCTGAAGCTCCATGAGGATACCGTCAAAATCCATAGGGACAACCTGGAGCTCAAGACCCAAGTCATCGGCGATCCTCTGAGCCAGGGCAATGTCAAAGCCTGCAAGCTCAGGGGTTCCGTCGTTGACGTGATAGAATTCGTATGGTGCAAAATCAGGTGATGTACCGATGGTGAGCTTTCCCGGTGTGATGGTTGTGAAATCTGTAGGGATTTCTGCAATTTCACCTGAACCCTGTGCTGCGACGTCTGTCTTTGATTCTTCTGCGGCTGCTGTAGTCTCAGCGGCAGCCTCTGTAGCGGCTTCTGTGGATGCAGCCTCTGTTGCTGCGGCAGTTGTGGCAGCAGCTGTTGTCTCGGCAGGCTTACTTGATCCGCATCCTGCAAGTGATGCAGCGGCAAGTATCGCTGCCATAATTACTGAAAGATTTTTCTTCATATTTTCCTCCTCTGTTTTTTGGAAAGCCGGACAGAATAATATGTACCGGCATCACCCGCAGCCAGTGACCATGGATGATCCAAAAAAACCTTGTTGAAGGTATGAGTGAAAGTATTTTCATAACCTCACCACTTATACCATTGAAAAAATTATAGACTTTTTATATAGGAAATCAAGTATTTTTATTCATGAAAATGTATTTTTAAAACTCATTATACAAAAAAATATGCATAAATCACTGCATAAAGCAGAAATTATGCATATGCTCCGGCTCGGACATTTTTCCGGATCATGTGTTATAAGTGTCATGAAGCATCTCTCCGGCTTTTGTGCGGGCACATTAAGGAGAGGTACTTGTGACACTTATATCAAAATGTCATCTATCATACTATGCTTCCCGCCCTTTGATTCAAACACCCGTATCTCGCAGTTCTTCGGCTTCGGCCGCCAGTAAATTCCGTTTGGCCTGTCCATGAGATATCCTGAAAGTGGGCGCATGATGCCGCCGTGGCAGGAAACCAATACATTTTCATAGTCTTTTTGCTCCAGTTCCTTTAAGAAGGAGTGACTGCGCTCAATAAGATCTGAAAGCTTTTCTACGGTTGCCGGTGCCGGAAAAAGCTCCGGCATGGTCCAGTAAAGCATCATGGCAGGATTCATAAGATAATATTTTTTTTGCTCATATTTCCCGAAATCGGCTTCTATCAGCCTGTTGTCAATGATGATGTCTGAGGTGTCTACATTGCCAATGATAGATCCCGTTACTATGGCTCTGTCCAGTGGGCTTGCGTATACCGCATCAAACCGTATATACCCTATCTTCTTTCTTGCGGCCTTTGCCTGGGCTATGCCGGTTTCGTTCAATGGTTCATCCGTCCGTCCCTGCATAAGCCTCATTTTATTTAAACGGGTCTGCCCGTGCCTTGCTATCCAGATCTTCATTTATAGTTAAGTCCTTTCCTGATAAGCACTTGTTAAATCGTTTTTTTTACTCGGTATAAAGGACCTCCTTCACCTCTTCTCCGACGTATTCTATTACAGAGGGATCCATGACCACATGATCGCCTTCCTGTATGCCTTCCACCTCTGTTACTGCATTATCCTTCACGCCGGTGGTTACATATACCTTTGTGACCACACCGTCCTTTATCATGTAAAGATATGAGCCTTCGTCATCGTCAAATATGCATTCATTGGGAACTCCCAGAGTATCAGCTTTTTCATCCAGCTTCAGCGTCACATCCGCGTCCAGACCGACTATCAGATCATCCTTTGTTTGAATCTTTATCTCCACAACAGCCTTTGCCTTACCACTTGAATCATTTTCGGCTGACTGATTGATCCTTTCTACTTCGCCATCGTATACCTTGTCGCCGATCCTTACCTCAGCCTTCTGACCGGTTCTTATGGAGGTGATATCAAACTTGGAGACCTTCATCTTTATCAGATATTCATCATCAGATTCTATCTCCATGATTGCGGCACCCTTTTCAACAGAAGCACCCTTATCTATAAAGCATGCTGTCACTATGCCGTCAGCTGTTGCTTTGGTTCCGGCTTGTGCTCTGGAAAGATTCTTTTCCGCATCCAGAAGATTCCGGTTGTTTAAAGCAACCTGCTGCTCCCTGGAGTATATGTCCCCATTGCTTACAAGCATATTCTGGGCAAATTCCTTTTGGTATCTTGCTTCGCTCCAAAGCTTCAAAACGGTCTCCATATTGGCCTGTATCTCCAGATACTTCTCATGTGTAGCAGCATCCATGCCTTCCTCCGGAAGGGTCATTCTGTCGATCTCGATATCTGCTATCTTTCTGTTTAGATCTGCGATACTATCAATGTAATCTTTGGCTTTATCTGTTTTTTTGTCAACCTTTTCCTTGCTGGCTTCCTCTTCGTCATCTGTAAGCAATTCTATTTTCTTGATTTCCACCTCTGTTCGGGCTACATCCTGCTGCTTCTGGGCTACCTGTGCCTGAAGCTTCAGGATATCCGTATCATATTGCTTCTTTACATCAGCTATAAAACGATCCTCGCCATAGGTTTTGTTGGCTATGGTTCTCAGCTCTTCTTCAAGTCTCGTGTATGTCTGGGCACAGTTGTTTATCTGGGCGGTGGAATCATTCATCATCTTTTCATATTTGGCTTTTTTATCCTTATCCGCATCCAGTATTTTTTGGCTGTATTCCGCATCGGTTCTTGCAAGATCCACCTGGAGCTGGGAATTGTCCACAACATAGTTCACCAGCTTGTCGCCGGATTTTACTCTGTCACCTATCTGGACTGCCCTGGAATCCACCAAACCTGTCACATCCGAATAAACTGTTATCTTTCTTCCGCCGGAAATCCTTCCCGTTCCGTTAACCTCAGGACTTATGGTATTTTTCTCCGCTACTACAACTATCATCTCATCCGGCTGAAGAAAGTACCATACACCTGCGCCCACACAGGCGATGATAATAAGTGCTATGATTATACATTTGATATTTTTGGTCATTACTCTACTCCCTTTAATGCATCTACCATATTAATAGTCTTAACCCGCGAAGAGATAAGTGCATTAACTGTGATAGAAAGGACAAAAGAAACAAGTACAGAAAATAAATAGGGCTTGAAGCTTATATTGTAGATATAATCCACACTATAGTCCATGTTAGACATGGTGAATATAAGTATCTTCTTTCCCAGAACGAGCCCTATGATGGTACCGAGTCCGTCTATGATTATATTCTGCTGATTCAGGATCCATCGGATGCTTCCCGTTGAAAATCCAAGAACCTTGAGGGTTGCAACCTCCCTGACCTTTTCCACAAATGACAGGATGCCGAGATTGTACATAACGACTATTCCCAGCAGGACTGCGATGGTCATGATATAGTAAACCTCCTGATCCGTGCTGGCTCTTTTGAGATTTAATGCTTTGATATACTCTTTTTTTGAGAAAACGCTGAGGATTTCTTCTCTTTCCGTAACATACCTTTTAGGGACTGTCATATTAGTAAATAAAGTATTGGGCTTAAACTCTCCGTTTATACGTTCGAAAAAACTTCGCTTCATGGCTATCCCCTGTTCATCAGGGGCTTTAAATACAGAGTAAATCTTAGCCTTGAATTTATCCCTGAGACCGGGAATCCTGAAGCTGATCACGTCTCCAAGCTTCAGCTCCATGGTCTCCATAACCTTTGCGCTTACAGCCACTCCCGCATCCGGCAGCTCCATATACTTTCCCGATTCATCCTGAAAGTGATACAGATTCCCTTCATCCATTACAGTGACATAATACAATCCTATTTCATCGTCCTTTGTCACATCTGTCTGAACCTTTTGGACCATCTGTCCCCGGAAACGCCTTGAGTAATCATAGACAGTGTCGTAAGCTGTCCCGGGAGCAAATCCAACCTCAAAATCTGCAGGTGTAAGCCGATAATATTTCCAATGCTCAGATCCCTTATTGAGTTCGTCCATTCCAAAGGCTGTAAGCATCAGAGCCGTACATAACGTAACTCCGATTATTCCTGCCAGAGTCCTTACTTTGTTTCTGTTAATGTCTCTTATGTTCCATCTGCTGGCAAAGCTCAGAAGCTTCCATATGGGTGTATGCTCTATAAATCCTGCACCTGAAACGACAGGAGGCGCAGGCCGCAATATCTCAGAGGCTCTAAGGGAAAGGATATTTCTACAGGACATGTAATTTGTAAGCCCCGACATCACTGTAACAGCAGTTGTAATGATCCCTATTCTCGGAGAAAGCTCCATTCTGCCAAAGGGATGGCAGTAATACCCTTTATAAACATCAAATACATATTGTCCCAAGCTGTACCATCCCGCAATGGCACCCAATACACATCCCATCAGACATACAAAAACCGAGTAGGTGATATAGTGTATAAATACCGTTTCCTTGGAAAAACCCAGCGCCTTGAAGGTGCCTATGATGGTTCGTTGTTTAAGAACCATTCGGGTCATGGTAGATACTATGCCGAGGAGGGCTATGGATATAAAAAGGAAGGGAAAAACTATTTCCAGAGTTTCATTGGAATCAATATCACTGTGTACTGCATTATGTCCGCCCTCATCCTTTTTTGACACGCAGGTTATGTTTGCATCTGTAAATAAATCCTGTATATCCGCTTTTGCCTGTTCGATTTCCTTTTTGTCTGTATCCGTAAGTTCAAATTGATTGCTTACATTTTTTAAATCTATGTAAATGCTGTCAAAATGAAGATCCTGTCCCGGATAATCTCCCGAATCCAGAAATGCATATCCGTACTCTCCTATCTCCGGTTCTATATATGTTTCGTCTATAGTGAAGTAGACATGGTCGGGATTTTCCATTATCCCCATGACGGTTTCATCAAAGGCTATAGTGTCACAGATAAGGGAGACATTGGCTCCCACATCTATGCCGTGTTTTTCTGCAAAATATCTGTCTATCCATATACCGTGCCGATCCTTTTCATACGGAACGCCTTTATGAATATGCATTTTTGATATCTCATTAGCTTCGATAAAATTGAATTCCAGCTTTAATTCTTCGCCGTTTATTTTGATCTTACCGTTTGTGGTATATCGAAGCTCTGCTTTCTTAACGGAAGGCAGATTCTGGATCAGGGACAGATCTTCTCTGGAAAACCTTGCTGCCGAAACACTCATGTCCATAAAATTTGTCAGGGTATAGTATTCATCTACAGAATTACCGAGACCTGTTACGACACAGTCAAGGGCTTCCATGATAAACATGGCAAAAAAACACATCAAAAAGATGGCAAGGAATTGAACGGCATTTTCTTTTAAATCCCTGATAAGCTTTATTCCCAGATTTTTACTCATGCTCTATTACCAATTCAATTCCAAAGCGTCCTTTGGAGTGTCGTTAACAACTACTTCTTCTACAGTACCGTTTTTTACCAGGATGACTTTGTCCGCAATTTCCGCAAACAAAGAATTATGTGTTACCATGACCACCGTTCTTCCTTCTACCCTGCTCTGGTCCTGCAAAAGCTTCAGGACTTCCCTTCCGGTATTGGTATCGAGGGCACCTGTGGGCTCATCACATAAAAGAAGCCTGGGCCTTTTGGCTATGGCACGGGCTATGGCTATTCTCTGTTGCTGTCCTCCGGACATTTGAGAAGGGAAATTATCCTTTTTTGATTTAAGACCCACGAGATCAAGAGCATCCAAAGGATCCATGATATCCATTCCCAGATCCCTCATGAGATCCACATTTTCATAGGCAGTAAGGGATGGAACCAGATTGTAGAACTGGAATATGATGCCTACATCCTTTGCCCTGAACTGGCCAAGCCTCCGGTCATCGAAGGCAGTTATTTCCTCTCCCCCAAAATAGATATGACCGGATGTGGCTGCGTCAAGCCCGCCTACCATATTGAGCAGAGTACTCTTTCCGGAGCCGCTGGGACCCAATATGACCACAAGCTCTCCCTCCATGATCTCCACATTAACGTCATGGAGAGCCTCGTATACTATCTGTCCGGTTCTGTATATCTTTCCTACACTATTCAGTTTGATAAGTATGTTTGTGTTTTCTTCCATATGCTAAACATCGGCAGTTACTCAAAAAAAGATAATAAAAATGTTATTTTTATAAAAAACGTAAATAATCGTACGTAATATATGAATGATTTTTTGATAAGTTTTTGTTCCTTATGCAGGGTGCTTTTGCAAACCGATAGCGCATAGACATTTTGTGAAATCTCCTTTCAAAGATCCCGCTGCGCCGGTATGTAAATCGAAAAATCCCCGGCAGGATCGGTAAAAATCCTGCCAGGGACGAAAAATCTTCGCGGTGCCACCCTGCTTCACATACTATGTGCGCTTTGCGAGATACCAACATATCTCCGGCTCTCTGTGAGAGCATATTCCGTTTTATCTCCGCCTCAACGGTTTGTGGTTTATTAAATTAAGTAAATTTTATGTTTGCTTCAGGACTATGTCAATGAAAATGGATTTTTGCTATCAGAGCAAAAATTCATATAAGCTAAAAGTTATATTTATGCTTTTTGTCCAGGTATAGGCTAGGCCTCCCACATATGGCTGCTTACATCTCCGGTCTCGTTATCTGAGTTGTATAGTTTGCCTCGACCAGAGTTGTTTTTGGCACGCTTAACTTTGAGGGCTTCCGGGGTGGACTCGGCATCAGCGGTGCTCTTATAAACCTTTTTGGTGCTGTCTGATGAGACCTTTTTTTTACCGGGGCTTCTGCTATCCCTTAAAGCAGTATCAGACCTTTTACCGGGACTTCGGTCATCACTGATGGCAGTATCCGGTCTTTCGTCGGAGTTCAAGTTGTTTCCGTTCTTCTCAGTTTCCTCCTCTGTTCTTCCGGCATTCCGGAGCTCCTCTTCTCTTGCCTCCATGATCTCACGCTCAGCTTCACGCTTTTCGGCATCTGTTGGAAGCTTAGCATATTCGCCCTTTTCCATAAACTTATCGAAGATCTCCTGCTTCTTTTTGAGCTTCCTGTATTCAGCGGCGCACACCGCCATTTTGTCAGCCTCACTGATGTGAGGATTGTTGGAGACGGCATTAACCTTGGATAATGCAGCATTCGCTTCATCAGCCATTACCCGCTGAGTCTCTTCCTTGGTCTTGGCAGTTCTTAACTTTTTCTCGTAATTTTTGATCTCGTCTTTTTCAGCCTTGATCTCGGAATAGAGCTTTGCATCCTTCCGCCGGATGTAATCAAGCTCGTCCGGAGACAGGTTTCCGCCGTACATATATTTTGTTCTTATCTTGTTGAGCTTATCGTCGGAATCCTCCTTCTGAGCTGACATCCTATAGGCATCTTCTATCTTCTGTGCTTCGGACTGGATCATAGTCCGCACCTTCTCGGAAGTAGTCCGGGTGTCATATTTTACAGTTTTTGTTTCTTTCGAAGTAAAATCGCTTTCGTTTTTACGTCGCTCTACCTTCTGCTTCATTTTCTGCGTCCTGGAATAGTTCCCAACAGTCCCGTAACGCGTAAAAAAAGACATATCTATACTCATAGCATTCTCCATTCCCCATCGTTCCTTCGATGGAAAAACGCACACTACAACTATTTCATTACCCTAAATATCGTCATATCCTATAACAATATAAGACATTCAACACAGATTGTCCGTGTTAACCGTCAAAACGAAATGGGTTGACAAATACCGTTTCGATATCTATAGTTAACCTGTTGGCAAAAAATAGTTAACCATAGCAACAGTTGGGCCGGCGCACATCCCTTGCATTTTCCGGACGGAATATACCAAACTTAAAGGAGACACAACATGCGAAATACAAAAACACTGGACCTTTGCCTGATAGCATTATTCACAGCGATCATCTCTATCGTGAGTCAGTTTAACATCCCACTGCCCGGCGGTGTTCCCATGACACTGCAGACCTTCATCGTTCCGGTGGCAGGCATAGTTATAGGCAGCAGGCGCGGTTTCATGGCAACTCTTTCATATGTAATCCTGGGAGCCATAGGCGTACCGGTGTTCCATGGACTTACCGGGGGTCTGGGCAGCATCATGGGACCAACCGGCGGATTCATCATTTCCTTCCCGGTTATGGCACTCCTTGCAGGAATGTTTTATGAACTTGCAGTGATGATTTCAGGAGAAAGAGACGGAAACAGAAAAGCAGTCATATATTACGGACTGAACATTGCCGGAATCCTGGCAGGCACCCTGTTTAATTACGCGGTGGGAGTACTCTGGTTCATGATCATGACCCACAATACTTTAGGCGCTGCTCTCTCCGCCTGCGTGATTCCCTTCATCCCCACAACTATCATAAAGATCGTTTTAGTCCTGATCCTTGCGCCCGCATTGAGACATACTCTGTATCAGGCAAGACTCATAGGAACAGCAAACGCGGCATAAAAATAGTGTATTTAAGCCTCCGATTTCGGGATAAAACCCGGATGAGGTGGCTTTTATTATACGCTCTGACTCGAAATCCTTTCTTATATCAGTTATAATTAACGGTAATGATAAAGCTTAAGGAAAACTGATACAGGAGGCAAACATGAACTTTCAGACGAAATACGAAGAGTGGCTGGACAGACTTCCGGACACAGACCCGTTAAAGCAGGAGCTCATCTCCATAAAAGACAATGAAACCGAAAAGGAGGAACGCTTCTATAAGGATCTTTCCTTCGGAACAGCCGGACTCAGGGGAAAAGTCGGAGCCGGCACAAACCGCATGAACTTCTACACAGTAGGTAAGGCTACTCAGGGAATTGCGGATTACATCATAGCCCACGGCGAAGAAGCCATGAAGAAGGGTGTTGTCATAGCTCACGATCCGAGACATTTTTCAAAGGAATTTGCAGAGCTTGCGGCAGAGATATTTGCGGCAAACGGCATAAAGGTTTATACATTCCCCTCTCTTCGCCCTACCCCGGAGCTTGCCTACATGGTGAACCGCCTGGGAACAAAGGTCGGCATAAATATCACCGCTTCACATAATCCGAAGGAGTATAACGGCTACAAGGCTTACTGGGAGGATGGCTGTCAGGTATCAAGCGAGGTTGCGGACGGAATGCTTGAGAGGATCAATGCAGTTGATATCTGGACCGGAGTAAAAAAATCAGATTACGGTGAGGGTATCCGCTCCGGTGCAATCACAGTCCTCGGCGAGGGATACGACAGGGAGTACCTGGATAAGGTTTTAAGCCTGAAGATCCATGACGGTGATGAGCTTGACCTTGATATCCCCTTCGTTTACACACCCCTTAACGGCTGCGGATCCATCCCCTTCCGTGAAATGCTCAAGGAGCGCGGCTTTAAGAACTGGAAGATCGTTCCCGAACAGGAAATGCCTGATCCGGATTTCACAACCGTAGGTTATCCGAATCCGGAGGATCCGAAGGCATTTAAGCTCAGCGAAGCTTATGGAAGGGAATTCGGTGCGGAGCTTCTTATGGCAACAGATCCTGACGCGGACAGATTCGCTATTGAGATAAAAGATGACGAGGGGAACTACATCCCGCTTAACGGAAACCAGACCGGTTATCTCCTTGTAAACTATATTCTGGAAGGCCGTAAAACTGCAGGCACTCTTCCTGAGAAGGGGGCAATGATAAAGTCCATAGTCACTTCCACCCTCTCGGATATCATTGCGAAAGCCTATGGTGTGGAAATGTTCGAAACTCTGACAGGCTTTAAGAACATCTGCGGTAAGATCCCATACCTTCATGAGAACGGCTACACCTATCTCTTCGGATATGAAGAGTCCGTTGGATATGCAGCCTGCGAAGAAATCCGCGACAAGGATGGAATCTCTGCCGGAATGCTGGTGGCTGAGGCCGCTGCTTATTACAAAAAGCAGGGCAAGACACTCTATGATGTGCTTTGCGAGATATATGAGAAATACGGATACTTTGCCGAGGATGAACCAAACCTTGTACTGGAAGGTATTGCCGGCGCAAGGCGCATAGAACGCATGATGACCTATATCCGGGAGAACCACCCCGCAGAGCTTGCCGGCTCCAAGGTGGTGAAGGTTATAGATTATAAAGATGGTTATGAAGATATCCCCCCTCAGAATGCCATGAAATTTTTCCTGGACAACGGCTCCTGGTTTGCCATGAGACCCAGCGGCACAGAACCCAAGATCAAGTTCTACATCTATTCTGTTCAGGACTCAAGGGAAAAAGCCCTTTCAGTGAACAGGCAATTGAAGGAAGAAATACTCGCATCCATTAGCACCATTGAATAAAAGTCAATCATTAAGCCTGGTCATAAGCAGGTAAGAGCGGAGGGACAGTAGTTCTGCCGGAGCACATAAAAGTCGAGCGGTCAGGCATTCAATCGGATGCCTGACCGCTCGACACTGCTTGAGTACCTCGGCTCATTCACGATCTCAGTACCCTCAGTACATTGTCTACGGAGGAAACCGAGCCATTGTTCAAAAGTACCTTAAGGGCGGTTGTGAGAATGCTATTATCCACCTCATACACTATGAAGATCATGGGTACCGTTCCGCCTGTGTTGTCGCCGGCACGCTGCATCATGGTCTTGATGCCGATGCCGTAAACGCCGAGTGTAGAGGCGATCTGACCGAGTACACCGGGATGATCTACGGCCTGAACCCGGATATAGTACTGATGTACGCCCTCTCCTGCAAATTGGAGATCCGCATCGTACCTTAGATGAGGGAGAAGATCATAGGCAGCGCCCTTTTCTATCTTCCGCGCCACACTGACAACGTCCCCTATAACAGCGCTTCCTGTAGGAAGAGGACCGGCTCCGCGGCCATAGAACATAAGATTGTCTACCGCGTTGCCGGTAATGTAAACTGCATTAAACTCATTGTTGACATTGGCAAGAGGGTGATTCTCAGAAACCAGAGATGGCTCAACATTGCAGGTGACCTTTCCGTCCTCATTGTGGGCGGTTGCCAGAAGCTTTATCTTATAGCCGAATTCCTTGGCAAAGGCGATATCCTCGCTGGCCACCTTTGTGATCCCCTTTGTGGGAATGTCACCGGGCTTGATGCCGATACCGAAAAGAAGGGAAATAAGTATAGACAGCTTATTGGCTGCATCGATTCCCTCAACGTCCGCAGTGGGATCTGCCTCTGCAAAGCCCTTAGCCTGGGCATCCTTAAGCACCTCCTCGTAGGGAGTTCCGTTTTCTGTCATCTTTGTCAGTATATAGTTGGTGGTTCCGTTAAGGATTCCCTGAACCTGGCTGAATTCGTTGGAGATGAGGGCACTGGAGATGGCATTCAGGATAGGGATACCTCCCGCAACACTGGCTTCAAAACGGAGCATGAGCTGGTTCTTGTAAGCAAGCTCCTGAAGCATCTGACCGTTGGCAGCGATGGCAGCTTTGTTGGCGGTGACCACGTGTTTTCCCGCTTTCAATGCATCTGCCATGAAGGTTGTGGCAGGTTCGATGCCGCCGATAAGCTCGATGACTATGTCGATTTCCGGATCATTTATGATATCGTATGCATCTGTTACATACTTTTCCTTAGGTATAGCTATGCCTCTGTCAATCTCAGGGTGACGATTCAGGATCTTCACGATCTCAAGGGACATTCCGGTTGACTGTTCAATCTTCGTACGACTCATTTCGAGAGTCTGATATGTACCCTTTCCGATATTTCCGATACCAAGCATTCCAATGTTTATTTTTTTCATGATCGCTCCGATTAATCTTAATTCTTAATGATTATACCAAACAGAAATGGCATAAATGTAACTCATGAAATCTTAACACACTATAGGTCATATGTTCAATTTCATTTAAGTAATATCAACGATAATTCTACTAATGGGAGTAACAGTCCAGCCAGTGTATATGTAGACCGGAGCCGGAGGGCATCCATTTAGAGCCGTTAAGCTGAGTCTTGAAAAATCAAAAACGGACCCCTTAGAACCACTTGATTCTAAGGGATCCGATTTTAGTTTTTTCTGATGAAGTGTTTCGGCTTTAAATGATGCTCTCCGGCTCCTGCCGGCCAGCCTAGTGGTAAATGATATTTAGTAGTATCCGAATTCCTGTCCCCAGTACCACTTTCCGCCGCTTTCATAGATGCCTATTCCGCAGGACTTGAAGCTTGCGTTCATTATGTTATCGCGGTGCGCAGGGGAGTTCATCCACGCGTTCACCGCAGCGTCCGGAGAATTATAGCCCTGTGCGAGATTTTCACCATACATAATGTTTGGTGCTACGGTGTACCAGTCGGTGCCATCCGGTCTTGAATGTGAAAAGAGTGATGGAAGCTCCGTTGCTCTTATCATCGCGCAGGCGGCAAGGCTGTCATCCCACTCGAGAGCGGCAAGTCCGCTTCCGGCTCTTTGCTGGTTGACCATATTAAGAGCGTTTTTGGCGTTGGTCATAAAACTCTGACCCTGCCACAGGCTTGTTCCCCTTGTGATTACATTTGGATCTACCGAACCTGCGGGTGCCGCTTTTGGTTTGCTTCGGATAGCGGCATCGTCTCCTACACTGCCTCCAAGCTTTCCTTTAGCTATTACCAGTACTGCTGCCAGACATACAACGAGCAGAACGCCCACGATGCCAATCTTTCGATTGACTTTTATTCCTTCCTTCATGATTCTGTCCCCCTGTTATTGAATAATGTTTAATGTGATTTTATTCATAAATGCCCGGTTGCGCCATCCATATTTCGGATCATTTTCAATCTTCTCCAAGTGATGTCATCACATAGCGGAAAATTTCATTTCCCTTCTTGTCAACACAAGCATAGGAATCTCCGTCGAAGAATGAAGCATAACCATCGTACAGATATGGATAAGCCTTGGTTTCCAATATAACCTTCAGGTCTTTGTTATAGATCCTGCAGCTGTCATTGTAATCCTCTGAGCCCAAGAACAGCCATTCATTGGTCAGATTGTCGCTGACAACATTGACATAACCGTCATAATCCATAAGCTCATTCAGATTCTCGTCATACATCCACTGATGGTTTTTACCGGTTGTGTCATCATAAGAGCTTACGGCGATATACGGTACATCTGCCACACCGTTTAAGGTGTAGAAGGCATTGGCATAATCGGCACCCTTAATAAAGATACGTTTGCCAGTCTGAACATTCATGAGCCATACGCCTGTATTCTTGATCTCATAGGAGTTGTTTGGACCGTCCTCTGTTCCGGTTGCATAGGCTACGGGGATCTTGTCACAGTACTGCCATGAGTCATCATCATCTCTGAAGAGTTCGTTGCCGTCGTTGTCAAATACTGCTCTTCTCCAGCGTGAATCCTCGGTATATTTACTTGCATAGAAGCCCCACTGATATACTCCGGAGCTGTCGAAACCGTCGATGGTCTTGATGAGATAACCCTTTGGATCAATGACGTCCACATGGTCTTCTGCAACACCAAGCATATTGCCGTTCTTAAGCTTGTCTGCGTAAACATAGTTGTTGCCAAGGATGTTGTCGCCCAGCTTATTGATGATGACTGCACAGTCATCCTTTCGTGCAAATGCAGTTCCGTCGGTGAAAGGCTGTGCATACTGGAAAGGACCCATAGCTATCTTGTGGTCGTTTTCATCAATGTAGTAGTAACTGTCATACAGGTAGAATACATAGTAGCCGTCTCCATAGGAAACGTCATACAGAGAATCGGTATCATTGAGAAGCTCCGTAAGTTTTCCGTCATTGGCTTCATCCAAGGTTTTGTAATCGAGAACGATATTTCCTTTGTTATCGTAGATTACGAAATCATTGGTTTCAGAGTTGGCTTTACATAATACATGATCCTTCATGCCGCTGATGTAGCCGTATTCAGGTGAAACAAAGCTTCCGTCCGGAGAGATGAGCTGGCGGTGAATGTTTTCATCCGGAACATCTAACTCATCTGAGCTGTTGTTCTTTGCACCTTCAACAGGGTCGTACTTACATACTTCATAATACGGCAGATAAAACTCATTGTAATCTGCAGGATCATAGTAGGAAAGAACCTCAATGCTGTTGTAAACAGGATCTGTAATGAGGCGTCCCTTTGTATCAAAGAAGCCGCACATGTATCCGCCGATATAAGAGTAACTCTCATCCTCGCCGTACTGGACATCCACAACGAGAGGACTGCCGCAATAAGGAAGCAGTAAGCCGTAATCACCGCCGGGCTCCACTGAGGTAAGTGTGCCTTCGGGTGCGTCATTAAGGCGGGTGTAGTTTGCCTCAGGTGCAGGCTTTGCTTCGACACCCTTGTCATCGTACATGGATACATCCATGACGGAAACGTAACCCTTTGAAGCGACAAGGCGCTGACCGTCTGCAGACATGATCCAGTCGTAGATAACTCTTGCGGCTTTAGCTCTGTTGTCCGCGGGGTCTGTCTCCTCGGGAATAACGGCATAGTATGCATTACGATGAGGATACTTCTTATCACGGATGGTTGCAGGCTCAGGCTTTACTCCGTCAACGGAAATGATCTTTAAACCCTTTGCCTTTTCCATATCATTGGCGTAGTAGTATACGGAATAGCCGATGGCATTGGCGGAATTGTCGTAGGATTTAACCGCTGTCATCAACTCGCCCATTTCCGAAGCTACAAGACTTGAAGGCGGAGTAACCATAGGAGTATCCTTCATGATGTGCTTCAGGATAAGTGCCTGTGAGCCGGCGCCTTCATTACGCTGGAAGGCCTTGATCTCGGCATCATTACCTCCTACTTCCTTCCAGTTGGTGATCTTTCCGGAATAGATGTCTCTGATCTGATCGGTGGTCAGGTTATCAACCGGGTTATCCTTATTGACCACAAAGATAAGTGCATCGGTTGCAAAATCCTCTATACGGTACTTGAAGCCTGCATCTGCCATTTCCTGAAAGACCTTGGCATTGGGCTCTCCTACGATGAGCATGTCGGCCTCTCCCGCAAGAAGATTCCGGAAGGACTGGGTGGTTCGGTTGAATACGCAGAAATCTTCGGCTTCTTTTTCACTTATGCCAAGAAGCGCTGAGGTCAGAGTTTTACCGAGAGGTACAGTTGAGGTGGAACCATCAAGCCTTGGAAAATTTTCTTTAGTGAAATCGAAATCTGGAAGCTTTATCGGCTCGGATTTCTTTTCCGTATTAGCTGCCTTTTCTTCTTTTCCTTCTGTTGATTCCGATGCTTCTCCTGAGTTTTCCGATCCATCGGCGGATTCAGCTTCGGTCTCCTGAGCTGAGGATTCCGCTTCTCCCGAGGGCTGAGGCTTCGGATTATTTCCGTTACATCCGGCAAGGGAAATTGAGGCTGCCATCAGCACAGCAGTCAGTAAATGTTTCTTCATAAAACCTCCTTAATATAGTTACGTGCACGGCAAGGCTCAGGTTTCATAATCCGGTTCTCTTTTCCTTCTCATTCTGGTGTAGGAAAGATTTACCAGCTGCTGCACAGAGCTGACTTCAGAAGCCCTGGCCATGCCGAAATCAGCATGTATGGTACACTTAAATCCGTTCAGCATATCAATTTTACGTACTTCAGCTTCCGCCTTTTGTACGAGACCCATCATGCCGTTAAAGCTTGTGGTTTTTCTGGCTATGGAAAACACACCGCCATTGGTTCTTGAGAGAATGAAACCGGTACCGAAAACAGCTCTTAGTATATCCGCGGTTTTTTTCAAAAGCTCCTGTCCGGCAGCATCGCCATAATCCTCTATGATGCCGGAATATTCTTTTATTTCACAGGAAATATGAGCATAGTTCTCCCTGTTTTTCTTATAGTTATCATCGAGATCCAGCATTGCGACCATAAGCCCCTTCATGTTCATAAGTCCGGTAACAGGATCCTCCAGATCAAGCCTTCGGGCTTCGTCAGTTGTATGTATCTCTTCCGTATCTACAAAGAACCCGATAAGTCCGCAAATCTTACCCATGTTATACATCGGATACTTGCTGACAGCTATATGATGAACTACACCGTCCACCACATTTTTGCCCAATGCTTTAATGACTACTTCGCCCTTGTTGATGATCTCCTTATCCATGTTTGCAGTGGAGATGCCGTCGATACGAAGTCCCAGCTCCGCGTCTGTTTTACCTATCAGTTTTTCCGGTGACAGGTCATAATATTCATAAAAAGCCTTGCTTGCTCCCAGGTACCTGAGCCGTGTGTCCTTCCAGAATATCGGGATACTGCTTTTGTTCATAAGGAATTCCCAGGCATTTTCTGCTTCGATGTGACGGTCTGAAGAAATGGTGCCTTTTTTCAAAAGCCCTTCGATGATCCACATAGTCTCCGGGTCGTTAATGATGGCTGGCTTTGAGCTTACGAGCAGCCTGTGGGCATTGGCACCTCTGAAGGAAGTAACAGTAACCTCAGTCCATTCGTAGCTGCCGTCAATCTTGCGCATACGGAACAGTGCAGAAAAGGTTCCGTTTTTGTTCTCCTTCAATTTGGTCTTTATGTTCTCCGGGGAGACAAAGCTTCTCCATCTTTCCTGCTCATCGGGATGGATATAGTTTGATACATTTTCCGAATAGTAGCTTTCAGTATTCTCGATGGTACTCCCCACGGTTTCGGAAGGAATACTGGTGGAGATAATGGTTCCTTTATGTTCATCTGTATCGACGTAATGAATACTGTCGAAATTGAACATCAGCTTTCTGGCCAGGGCATCAAGCTCTGAAGTGAACTGTTTCTCCTGCTCATAAACCAGACTGTCCATGGTGGCAAATATAACAGAAAGATCATCGCAGGAGGAAAGTATCCGGAAGGAAAGCTTATAAAAATTACCGTTTGCGAGGAAGGTCATGTACTCTTCCGCATTATTTGCCTCCGCTTTGAAAGCCAGATCCCGGCATTTTCTTCCCTTAGGGCTTTCGGGATGGTTCATGTCCGCCTCCAGAGCTTTGAGATCCTTATAGCCTGCTGTAAGGAGGATCTCATTGAAGTCCTCGTTACTGTAAATTCCCTTGAAGGTTTTACCGTCTGTAAGGAACAGCGAAACAGGATTGTCCACGATAACATTGGTGAGTCCTGCTTTATCATACATGGCAGAAACATTTCTGGTTTCCCACCGGACTCCGTCAGCTTCTAACTGCTTCATGAGACTTTCATAGGGAAGTGCTTTTGAAAAGATATTACCCTGGATCTTTTCACAGCCGATGCTTTTAAGGAAGCTGAGCTGATCTTCTGTCTCAACTCCTTCTGCCAATGTATGCATACCAAGCTTTTTGGACATCTCAACGATCATGGACACTATGGTCTTCGCCTTGTCATTGAAATTATTGAAAAAACCCATATCTATCTTTATTTCGTCAAAAAGAAAATCCTTAAGGACGTTAAGGGAGGAATAGCCGCTTCCGAAATCATCCATCCAAACCTGGAAGCCTGCCTTATGGAATCGTTCTATAGCTCCTGAGATGATTCCGTTGCCTGACACCAGGGAGGTTTCGGTTATCTCAATGTTTATGAGACTTCTGCGTATGCCTAAGGACTCTGTAAGTGTGGAAATATCAGTTACGGGGTCGTTAAATACAAAGTCAGTTCTTGAAAGGTTAACAGAAACAGGTACCACCGGGAGCCCCTTTTCCTGCCTTTCCCGAAGGAGTTTTGCTACCTGCTTTACCACATAAAAGTCAAGATTATAGGAAATCCTGTTCAATTCCAAAAGCTGTATAAAGTCATCAGGATACAGTAAGCCATAGGTTGGGTCATCCCAGCGGGAAAGAGCCTCAAATCCGCAGAGTTCACCCGTAAGTGTACGCATCACAGGCTGCAGGCATATCCGGATCCAGCCACGCTCGATAGCATTACCAAGATTTCTGACGATATAGTCCTTCCTGGCGCTTTCGTCTGCCAGCTTTTCGTCAAACCACACGAAGCCGGAATTATAATTATTTCTCAGGGTATCGCAGGCCATACGAGCCCTGTTGCAGGCAACATCTACGGATATTTTTTCATCATCTATACCGTAGATGCCCATACGTACAGGCAGGGATTGCCCATGATTTATATTCTGTATCTGTTTAATGATTCCGTTAAGCTCGATATCGATTCCCGCTGCTCTTGTAAAGACGTAGAAACGGTCTTCTCCGAATCTTGAACAGTATGTGCTTCCGAAATGCTGCTTCAGGATATCCGATATGCTGCAGAGCAGACGGTCTCCCGCCTCCTGACCGAAGCTTGTATTGAAACCCTTCATGTCTTTTAAGTCAAGGGTGAGAACTACGGCCTGACCGTATCTTTCTATGATCTTTGGGATATCGCTTTGGGCTTTTTTGAGAAATGAGCCACGGCTAAGAAGCCCTGTCAACGGATCAAATTGAAGCTCCGCAGGGATATTAAGAGAATGAAATTGTTTACTTATATTACTTATATCAGTTAAATTTGCAGAACCATCCATATTTTTCAGCTCCGTGATATTCTGTGTAAAATTTATCGTTGAGCTTAGTTATCTTCATTGCGCAGGTAACAAAAAAACTTTTTCCGCACAGGTTACTTACAAAAATTATTTCTGATACTATAATAGCACATTTTTCTCACAAATGTGTCACTATTTTTAAGACGAAATAATATCGGACAGGCGGTGAACCGACCTGTCCGATACAGGGAAAAATAGTTTTACAATCATTAATAAATCACAGTTTTGTTTTTGCCTGTATTTTTTGCTTCATAAAGCACCTGATCTGCATGGGAAGTAAGGCTGTCTCCGGATTCCGGGTTCTGTTTTTCTGCCACACCCAGACTTATGGTGCAGTTTCCGGCCAGAGGAAAGGTGATGTCAGAAAAGGCCTTTCGGATTGCTTCTGCAATTTCAAAAGCTTTCTCCTTGCTCATTCCGGGAAGCAGAATCATGAATTCTTCACCACCCCATCGTCCTGCCGAAGCATCTGCTATTTCAGAGGTTTGTTTCTTCATTACCTCTGCCAGGGTACGGATTACATTATCGCCTTCATTATGTCCGAAGGTATCATTAATTTTTTTGAAATCATCGATATCCATCATGACAAGGGAAACAGTCTCACGGGAATCCGACTCAGCAGCTTCTGTTATCCTCCTCTGTATCTCGCCACGATTAAGCAGCTGTGTCAGTCCGTCGGTGATAGCCATATTACTGAGCTTTTGATTCATGTCTGAGAGCTGTTCGTTGGCGGTTTCAAGTTCACTTGTAGCCTGTTCTATAAAGTTTGCAAGACGTTCAACGGTTGAAAGTCTCTTATTGCCATGAAGCTCCTCACAGGAGGTCTTTTTCCGGGGCTTTCTTCCAGGGATCATTTCCTTCAGGGTAGCCAGGACCAGAGTAAGATTGTGCTGGTTTACGTTGTCATCCGTTCTCAGGAATTCACTTATGGTATAGAAACCCGATGAAGGAGCTATAGTCTCAAAGGCTTTGGTTTCATTTCCGATCTCATTATCTCCCCAAAAGGCTTTTCTTCCTGCACAGGAAAAGATCATGATGACATCAGGGTCTTCTTTTCGTATTTCCCGGATATTCTGATATATGGATTCCATGATGGTTACAGGATCTCCATAAGCAAGTCTTATCTTTGAAGTATTCTCCACATCAGAAGCCATGACAAGAGAACCGTCCTTCAGACATTGCTGAGGGTGACGGAGGATGTCGATTCCGTTTCTCTTGATGATGTACGGGAATTCAAGGGTATTGTACAAAAAGGTATCGTCATTTTCGATTTTCAGGTAGCGGTGGTAAATGTTGAATGCACTGACACCATCGATCTCCTGAAGGACATTACCCATTGCTTTCGTAATATCCATATATTTGCCAAGGGGTTTCCAGCCGCTGATATATCTGCTGTTCACAACCAGATCATCTCCGCCTATAAAAACAAATACTATACTGTGATCAGCAGCATTTCCTCCATTCGAAAGTACATAGGAGGAGAAGGAATCCAGGGCAGCATTGAAAGCTCCGCCGCCAATGATGTGGACGTCAGATCTTACTTCATCAAGACCGGTGCATAGCTTTGTCATGGAAGTTTTCCATACCGTAGTATAAAAAAGTATGGCTTTAACCCAGCTGTTCTCATTGGCAAAGCTGACAACCTTTGGCATAACACCGTCAACACTTTCCATATCCAGACGATACTGTTTTACATCCACTTTTGCTGTAGGTGATTCAAACAAGGTGCAAACCAGAGCATAAGTATCTGTACTCAGATCCCCCTCAATGATGCTCCCTGCCGTTGAACAACCGACATAGGCGGCACCGGGGAATTCATTTTCCAGCTTCTTACAAACATACTCGATGGCATATCTTTCCAGAGATCTGCTGAAAAGCTGAAAAAGTAAATGATCTTCCTGCCCCGGACCGGTTTGTTCTCTTAATTTATGTAAGGCTTCCACGGAGTCTTCCGGTTTTTGAAATGTAACTTGAAACTGTTTCACTCATAGTCTCCTTTTGGTTATTCCTGTATCAATAAAACAGCTTTTATATCACTTAAAAAGCTGCAGAAGGTTTTGTGAATAAAAGATTTATAGGGTATTTATCGACAGGTTTCTGGTTTTTATCAGTTTAAAACAAGAGGTGATTTCGAAAACACCTGTTTTCGGACTTATTATTTTGAGGTTTTCTTATGGATATAGACAATTTCAAGTCTTTTAATGACACCTACGGTCATCTGTACGGAAATACAGTGCTGCATATGGTGGATGATGAATTGAAAAACGGTATCGGAACCGAGGGACGTGTAGCAAGATGGGGCGGGGACGGTTCTCGCCGGCGAGAACCGTCCCAGATGGCTCAGTTTGATTCAACTTTATTGATCAGTTTTACTTCAGGAATCCGTTGATGATCTGCTCTTCCGCTTCGGCTTCTGTGAGACCGAGAGTCATCAGCTTGATGATCTGATCTCCCGCGATCTTTCCGATGGCGGCTTCATGCACAAGTGCTGCGTCGAGATCATTGGCCTCAAGAGCAGGAACAGCAAGGATCTTACCTCTGTCCATGATGATGGAATCACATTCTGTGTGACCGGAACAGGCAGCATTACCCACAAGCTTCGCATCAAATTTCTGGTAGGAATCATCTCTTGCTACGGATCTGGATACAACATCGGCGCTGGCACCTTCGCCGTTTAGGTTGACCACATAGGAGCTGAGTGCCTTCTGGTCGCCATGGGTCATGAGACGCTCTCTAACCACAAGCTTTGCGCCTGCGGCAAGCTCAGCGGTTGTGGTACGGTTTGTATCATCCACACCCTTGATCTGAACCATCTCCATCTCGACGGAACTGCCCTCTTCCTGGTAAACCTCTGTGCCCGGGTTAAGGATCCTCTTACCGCTTCCGGTACCTGAACCATAATGCTTCTCCACATAGCGGATGTGAGCATTCTTGCCAACATAAAAACGATGGATACCATCATGCTCTGAATCCTGGGAACCGCAGTTATCGATTCCGCAGCCTGCAACGATGGTTACATCGGCATTCTCTCCGATGTAGAAGTCGTTATAAACTATTTCTTTGAGTCCTGTCTGGGTCATGACAACAGGGATATGAACGCTCTCGTTCTTTGTGTCTGGCTTAATGTGTATGGTCAGACCCTGTCCGTCTTCCCTTGGTGTGATCTCGATATTTTCGGTGGAAACACGTCCTGCGGAAGTTCCGTTTGAACGGATGTTGTAGGCACCTTCCGG
Organism: Oribacterium sp. NK2B42; assembly: GCF_000424445.1. Classification (GTDB taxonomy): domain Bacteria; phylum Bacillota; class Clostridia; order Lachnospirales; family Lachnospiraceae; genus Oribacterium. The sequence continues at coordinate 33,378 of NZ_AUJX01000007.1, read as the reverse complement.
CACCTTGTGGAGATCGGCAACCTCCTTAAGGAGTCTCTTCTGAATTTCGTCAAGCTTAAGCATCCTTCTCACCTCCCATTACCTTTTCGATAGTCTTGCAGGCAGGAACGGCTGAGGTTGTACCCATAAGCTCAGGAAGCACCTCATCCTTAGTGCCGCGCTTAACAACATTACCGTCTCTTATAACTATGATCTCATCTGCGATATTGAGGATTCTCTCCTGGTGAGAAATGATGAGGATGGAGCTTTCCCGGATGTTCTTTCTCATGCGCTGGAATACCTCTATGAGATTCTGGAAGCTCCAGAGGTCGATGCCGGCCTCAGGCTCATCGAAAACAGAGAGCTTTGATGCTTTGGCAAGAACCGTTGCGATTTCGATACGCTTTAATTCTCCGCCGGAGAGGCTGCTGTTAACCTCGCGGTTGATGTAATCTCTTGCACAAAGACCAACCTCTGAAAGGTAATTGCAGGCGTTTGCAATGGAGATATTCTTTCCGGTAGCAAGCCTGATCAGATCAAAAACCTGTATGCCTTTGAATTTTACGGGCTGCTGGAAGGCGAAGCCAATTCCCTTTTTTGCTCTGTCTGTGATGGACATGTCAGTTATGTCCTCACCGTTGAAAAGGATCTTTCCGGAGGTGGGTTTTTCTATACCTGCTATAAGTCTCGCAAGTGTGGACTTTCCTCCTCCGTTTGGTCCTGTTATGACAACCAGCTTATCATCAGGGATCGTTAAAGAGATGTCTCTGATGATTTCCTTGTCCTGCCCTTCCGTATCTACCTGGAAGGAGACATTTTGTAATTCAAGCATACTATAACCTCCAAGTTTGGTGACTTCAGTCCATTGGGATAATGCTTATGAGAGGGACTGAGTTAACCATAATAGACTCTGACTGCCGGGTTTATAATACCGGCATCAGTTTTTATTTCCTAGTGTTTCACTATAGTATCACAACGGGATGTGGTTTTCCAGTGAAATAATGTATTTATCTAAGAAATACCATCGGGGATGGTGACAGTTCAGTCGGTGGCTCAAAAAAGCCCCGGGAGTCAAAGTCCCGGGGCTAAAGCCCATAAGAATCCGTATGGATTCAAGCTCTTTTTTAATATTAAGCTATTTTCGAACCTGAAGCCTTCTTCATCTCATCAGACTCTTCCGCTATACCGTGCTTCTCAGCATATAACCTGTAAGGATAAGTGAAAGGGCACCGTCGCCGGTTACATTGCAGGCGGTTCCGAAGGAATCCTGAAGTGCGAAGATCGTAAGCATCAGTGCGGTTCCGTTCTCATCGAAGCCAAGTACGCTGATGATAAGACCAAGAGATGCTGTATATCACTCTATGGATTTGATCTCTTTCTGAAGATCCTGCTTGAGAGTATAGGTGTCAAAAGCCGGGTCTTTAGGAAGATTTATATAGATATTGGTGATCTTGTCTATTTTAGCAAGTCCCTCTTTTATGCTGATATCAAAGACGTGTCCGCCTTTTGATCTGTCCTCGGAAAGGAAATGAAGATGCCATCCCGGCATATTGATCCCGTCCATATAATCCGGAAAATATACACCTACAAGGGATCCGCGGATATTCTCAAAAATGAACGCTTCCTGATTCATGCTGAGAACTTCTTTCAGGGTGACATGATGTGATCTGTAGGGGGCTTCCGATCTTGCATCCACCTTATCAAACTCTCCATCTATCTTTACGATATGCATGCTGTTAAGACCGAATTTCTCTTCAATTTTCAGATTCAATGCTGTTTTTATGGAGTTGAAATCCGGCATGTTTTTCAGTGGAAACTGCTGCGCACCGTAAAGCTTTGCGGCAGCCGCAAAGGGAACGCCTGTTTCGGGAGGAACTACCGATACATTTCCGGCCTTATCGGCCCGGTAACAGCATCCGTCCATGAGGATCATTTCCCCATTAACATCTTCAAAGGTTCCGAGTCCTGTGTCCCCTTCCTTCAGAAGATCCTCAACAGTTATTACGGCCCGGCTGTATCCCAGAGCAAGTGCCTGCAGCGTTGAAACCTGATACATTTTGTTATCCATCTTCTTCTGTCTCCTCATCTATTAATGTTGCTTTTGGGAGCTTTAATCTCTGACATACAGATGCAGAACTAATTTGCTCCTGATTTTATAAGCGCAGAATTATGTTAATGATCTGCGTTATCCTTATAGCAGAGATTTCAGCCTGCTTTATTTTTCATCATCAAAAAACAATCCTTTGATGAGATTTAATGCACTTTCCGTGTTCTTGCTTTCGGTTCCGAAGCTCTCTCTGAAAATACTGTCCATTGAATCATAGAAGTTCTCGATAGCATGCTCCTTAAATGCCTTCATGATTTCATCTTTATTCTTGCAATCGTGATATTCCGAAAACTCCTTATAGGCATCAAAAACATATTTATGCCAGCCTGGACCAAGAAGATTTTCGCCGTACTCCTTCTCGAATTCTACGATGCCATCGCAGACATCAAGTGGGATGTCCAGGTAATAATATTTGATAAGACTCTGGGTTTCTTCATTGTATTTTCTGAACTCGGCGATTTTTTCGTCGTTCAGCGCATCTATATCTGAAAAGTAGTCCTCATAGAGATGCATGTATCTTGTGTAGATGCTACGGAGAATTGTTGACAGCTCCTCCTTCTTCCCTGTTTCCTCGTGAAGCATCTGATCAATTCTTCCGGTGTTTAATTTAACCATTGATACCCTCCTTTTAAATTCTGTTTTTAGATATGTTCTGCTTTATTATTTTGTTTTTTTAGAATATTTTTCGGAATACTTGTCCGTGATCTCCGTGGGCAGTTCGAAATGCTGGTAATCCTTCCGGTCTGTCCAGTCTCCGCCCCACTCAAAGCCCTTTTCCGTAAAGAGTCTGTAACAGAGATCACCTTTTTCTATCTTGTAATCAAAGTCCTTTGATCTGTCCAGGTAAGGTTTTCCTGTAGCCGGCTCTATCACTTCCTGTTCGGTGCCGTCCTCGTTTTTCACGATCTTATGGTAAGGGTTGTACAGGGTGTTGATATCAACAGCCATTCCAAGCCCATGCTTTGAGATTTTGTCGGTGTGTGATATAAACCTGAAATTAAATCCTGAGGAGTTGTTATCCCTCATCATGATCTCATCATCTGCCATATAATTATCCGGCAGCACCATACGTTCTATGGGGTAGTCAGCATCATAAAGCTTCTCGAAAATCTCCAGAACATCATCCGCAATAAGCTTATGAACAACCATTTCACCCTGGTGGATATTTCCATCCAGATCTTTGTGAAGAACCAAAAGATATCGAAGGTCTTCCCGGGGAACGATGCAGTACTTTTTATAGGTATTACCGCTCTTCATCCGGTCAAAAAGATCATCGGAGATTTTGTGAATTGAAAATCCCGGTCTTTCTTTTGATTTTTTTGACCCCTTTGTTTCGGCTGTTGCGCCCAAAGCGACAGATACCGCTAAAACAGAAATCAAACCTGTTAACATAAGAAGAATGGTTTTTTTCGACATAGGATAGTTCCTTTCATTATTATTTATCTCATATAATTCTACATAAAACTACACTACGAATATCGGCAATTAGTCGATATTTTATAAAAAATTAACAAAAAATATCCGATACACCTCAGGATATTCGGGAATGCTGTATCGGGTACTAAACTGAAATAAAACGGGGACAGTTCTCATTTAGGAGAGCTGTCCCCGCCGGGTTTGACGTTTAACTATATTTACTTATTACTTCACCATGAGCATACGGAACATCTCGATTACCTGTTCCTTTGTTGCTTCACGTGGATTGCCCGGATAGCATGCATCGTTAAGTGCATCTGTAGCAAGTGTTTCGAGGTCCTCTTCCTTGATCTTGTCAAGAGTCTTAGGAATGCCTACATCCTCTGAAAGTTTCTTTACAGCTTCAATAGCTGCATCACGATACTGATCCTGAGTCATGTCATCTACACCCTTAACACCCATAGCTCTTGCAACCTCTCTGAGTCTCTCACCTGTGTACTCACGGTTGAATTCCATGGAGATAGGAAGGAACATTGCACATGCTACTCCATGAGGAGTGTCATAGTGAGCTGAAAGTGTATGAGCCATAGCATGATCGATACCGAGACCAACATTGGAGAAGCCCATACCTGCGATGTACTGTCCGAGAGCCATTCCCTCTCTGCCTTCTTTCTTGTTATCAACTGCATCACGAAGATTTGAAGAAATAAGACGGATAGCTTCAAGATGGAACATATCTGTCATTTCCCAAGCTGCTCTTGTGGTGTAACCTTCGATGGCATGAGTAAGAGCATCCATACCGGTTGATGCTGTAAGGCCCTTTGGCATTGAAGACATCATCTCAGGATCTACAACAGCAACGATTGGCATGTCGTGAGTATCTACACATACAAACTTACGCTCTTTTTCAACATCAGTGATAACGTAGTTGATGGTAACCTCTGCAGCTGTACCTGCAGTTGTCGGAACAGCGATGATAGGAACGCAGGGATTCTTTGTAGGTGCAACACCCTCAAGAGAACGAACATCTGCAAACTCAGGGTTTGTAATGATGATTCCGATTGCCTTTGAAGTATCCATGGAAGATCCGCCGCCTATTGCAACGATGCAGTCTGCACCTGACTTTTTGAATGCCTCAACACCATTCTTTACATTCTCGATGGTAGGATTTGGCTTGATATCTGAATAGATCTCATATGGAATCTTTGCTTCATCAAGAAGGGCTGTAACCTTTCCTGTAACTCCGAACTTGATGAGGTCAGGATCTGATGCAACAAAAGCCTTCTTGAAACCGTTGTTGTTTATCTCATTAACTATCTCCTTGATGGCTCCTGCTCCATGATAAGATGTCTGATTAAGTGAAATTCTGTTTGCCATAATACGCAATCTCCTTTAATTGTGAATATCTATGTGTTAAAAATTTAACATGTTCTTATGGAAGTATTCTACATCTTTAGAATGCGTAATATAAGTTACAGATTTTCACTTTTGTAACATCTTAGAGAATATTTATTTTTGAGAATTGCTCGGCCAATGCTGACGGCATGGCATCTATCATAAGATCCGCAAGTTCCTCTTCTGTTTCATGCATACCCTTCAAAAGCCACTGAACAGTCATATATATAGAGGCCTGACAGTACATTTCCAAAAGTTTCCGGGTGCGCTTGTCGGGAGGTGTTCCGGTTTTTTCTCTGATGAGAGAGCAGTAAAATTCATAGATCATGATAAAATCATGTTCCTTCAGATTATTCTGCTCATCTCCTTTGAAACCGGCAGTAAAAAATAATCGTTCTTCCCTGATGTACTGAAACTTCTTTATGAGACCGTCACGAACGGTCTCTCCTTTCCCCATTTCCTGGAAGGATTGCTTTAATATGCGATCAAAGTACCAGTTTATAAGGTCGTATTTATCTATAAAATTCCTGTAAAAGCTCTGTCTGGAAACACCGCATTTCTCAACTATCTGGGTCACGGTAATGTTTTCGGGATCTTCAGTTTTCATACAGGCTTTCATGGCTTCGGCAAGCCTTAATTTGATTTCAGACATGGTTTGTCCTGCTTTCAGTTTAATATTGTTTTTCATTTTCTTCGATTATGAACATGGGCTCTAATGTCAATCACATTTAGCTTTTTCCGTCTGTCCGATGTATCCCGCTGTGGTAGCCGATCAGCTCATCCAGCATCGGCTGCATCGCTGCTATCTCACTCTTCTTTTTTGTTTCAATGCTGAAGCGGTCACCATCATCATATTCAACATATATATCCACATAATCATTTTCTGAGTCGGATTCTGAGTAATCAGGTTTTGCCTCTCCGAATCCGAAATATCCGTTTTCGTGATTGTCATATACTCCGGAGCTGTAGTTGAATCTACTGTAATCGTACTTTAGTGTAAGATCGTATTTCGAAAGAATGGCTGTCAGACCAGCATAATAATCATCCGGAAGCGTATAAACGTATTCACCGTCCTGATCCTTTAGTGCAGTGGAAAAATCACACACTTCTTCTCCGTCTTCAATCACAGTGATCCGGAAGCGTGTTGCCGTTGCAGTATATTTATCGGGATACAGCGAATCGATTCCGTTATCGGAAAACCACTTTGCAAATACATCATATATATCGCACTCCCATTCCGAATACGGCTCGTTGTCAATCGTAAAGGTAAGCTTCTCACCGGTATCGTATATGGCGGTAAACTCGCATGGGCTTCCGTACTCCGGATCTATGCCTGCAGTTATCCGGTACCGTCCGTTTCTTGATACCAGGTCATGATCTTTTATAACTTTTTGAAGAGACTTCATAAGCTCATCATCGGCGGGATGACTTACTCCCGAAACATGCTCATATGCTGTCAGTACGTTTCCATCATCCTGCTTTACCTCAAATTTAAAGTCATGCGCTCCTCTTTCATCACGGTCACCCTTCCATCTGTTGGGAAGAGATATGTTCGTATAAAACCTTACGATACTATCCGACCTGATCTCCTTTGGAGCATTCGGATCCGCTTTGTCGGTTATGGTACCGCCCTCAACGGGTTCATGGGCTGCCCCGGAGGTCTCCGGCGTCTCAGATGAGGTGCACGCACAGAGAACGGAGGATGCAAGCACAAGGGATAAGATCGCTATCGCTGTCAGTTCCGGTATATGATTTTTAGTTAAGGGTTTCTTCATATGAATGGTTTCCTTTTCAATATTCGGAATCAGGTTGTCCGGGATGATGACCGGCTTCAGATGCCGTCTCATCTCAGTATCCATCAAACTAATGTGTCAAACCAATCCGGTTAACCCGGAAAGCTGAGACCGTCAAAGAGATCAACGAGCAGATTGCTCTCAAAACCGTAATTTCCCGGAATACAGTATCTGCCGTTCTCATCTTCTCCGATGGTGATGCGGAATATGCCGAAGGCTACATCTTCCTTACCGTCAACGAAAACATCTATAAAGTTTTCGCTGTCGGTTCTGAACAGGATTATCCTGTCTCCTTTTTCTATCTCTGTCTGCTGTACTTCATCACCGTCATCGTTTACCGCCATAGCCGGTATGTCATATTTTGCCTTTATCGGTGAATTGGGATTGTAATTATAGTATCTGAATTTGTCCAAATGCTCCGGCATTCCGTCAGAACCTATACGGCATCTCGCACTTGTCCACTGTGTGCCGAGCTTCTGCTCATAGCCTCCAACAAAGAATTCATTGGGATCAGAAGGCTTTACATCCATATCTTCCCCGCCCGCATAGTTAAGATCAGACATGGTAAAGAATATGCATCCGCACTCATCAACAAATGTAAAATCTCCGTCTTTGTAGCTGTAGACGCTTGTTCCGGAATAGCCGTTATCAAGATCCCACTGCATATACAGGTACTGTCCGCGGTCGGCTGAAAACCATGCGCACTTAAGTCCGTCACCGGCATATCCGTCAAGACCGTCCTTTATGGTAATGCTGTCTTTTCCGGCAGTAACATTAACCTTTTCGATTCCTTCGCTCTCATTTGCGACCATCTCGAACTCGAGGGTTTCTTTGGTGCCGTCACCATCAAGATCGATCTCCGTTTTGGCGACACTGCCTTCTTCTATATCAAAGCATGTGACACTTTCTTTGTTCTTCTTACCGGATGTGTTTCCATCCTTCACCAATTCATTTCCTGAAAATGCCTTAAGCTCTATCTCACCCTTAATCGGTGCAGGATCATAGTTTTCATCAAAGCCCGTATCATCAGACGATGTTATAACTTCTGCAATGAGCGTACCGTGGCAGGCATCGAGGATGCTCTTTTGGGAGTGCTCGGAAAGGATGTCATCCCACTCGACGTTAATGCCGCTCTTTCGCACCTGCTTCGCGAAATCATCGTCTTCAAAACTGGAGCCTGCATACTCTGCATGATTCACCACATCAAACGCTGTGCCATCATAGGTAAGAGCATAGAAGCTAAGATATGCTCCGTCTGCACCCGGATACACAGCATTATAAGTCATCATGCCGATCATGGTTTTGCCCTCATTCTCATATGTGAATACATATGTATCGCCCATGTCAGATGACAGGATTCCATCCGTACCTACAAACAGATCCGTCATGGCTACATCCTTACCTGCCTCATATATTGAAAGGTTCAGGCTCTCATTTCCGTCTCCGCCTGCAAGTGCGACTGCAAGCATTTCGTCATCTTTATCACCGTCAAAATCCTGTATGCTGCACTCAAAGATTCCGAACACCTCCGAAGGATATTTACTGTCAAATCGCCACTCCTTTCCGGGCTCTCTTGTATATTCTCCTGTCAGGCTTTGGGCCGGGGCCAGTTCACTTTTTGCGAAGTCTAAAAATGCTTTGTGAGTATCGCCTTCACTTTTTACTTCTGTATCAGAGGATTTCTCCGTTTCCGTTTCCTTTTCCTGACTGTCCTTATCTTTCACTTCCTCCTGCTTCGATTTTGTTATTTCTGGTTCGGTCTGCTTGATCTCTGTTGCCTTTGGTTCTGAATCAGCCTGAGGACTCCCTGACTTCTTAGGCGAACATCCGGAAAGCGCAGATATCGCAGTTGTCAGGATCAATGTTCTAACCAGATTACCTGAAAAATTATGCATATGTTTTTTCCCTCCATCAGTTTATTTCCAATTTTTTTTGCCCACCAAAACGTACTCTATTTATTACTAAATTTTACTATATTCTTGTCCCGTTAAAAAGAGAACCGGCAAGAATTTGAATTCTTGCCGGTTAGTTTACTGTTCACAGTGACAGGCACCAATGGGCACAAGAGGTCGGCTGGACTGCCACATTTTTAATAAGTTTTAAAAAATTTGTGACCTGATCACAATTGAATCTGTGTATAAGGATAGAACAGTAAAAAAATCAAAAAAAGGAGAACATCAATGAAGAATTATAGAACAAAAACTCTTTGCGTAGCACTTACAACACTTGTCATGTCATCTGCATTACTTATTGGCTGTCAGGGCAATGAAATCCCCTCGATACCCATTGAGACACAGTTGACATCCTCTTCTGCTCAGGCAGATAACACCATAACAGTATCAGCATCCGGCAAAGTCACAGCGGTTCCCGATATGGCTGAAATAACATTTTCCATAACTACTGAAGATAAGGACGTAAAATCTGCCCAAAACAAAAACAGTCAGGATGCCGATAAGGTCATAGATAAGCTGAAGGAGCTTGGAGTGGACGAAAAAAGTATAAAAACCTCCAACTATAACATCTACCCTCAGTATGACTATGATGCCGAAGCAGGAAATCGGATTTCAGGCTATACGGTAGATACCACTCTGACCGTAAGTGATATTAAGATAACGGATGCGGGTAATGTCATATCCCGGTGCGTGGATGCCGGCATTAACAGTATGAATAACATCTCCTACTTCTGCTCCGATTACGATGATGCTTATAATGAAGCATTAAAGGAAGCTGTTGCCGGTGCTGATGTGAAAGCCCAGGCTTTGGCTGAGGCTTCCGGAAAGAAGATCGTTGAGATAAAGAATATCGCAGAAGGATATGAGAATACTTCTCTGCAGTACAGATCCGGGTCCATCATGAAGAATTCCCTGGAAGCAGCTGCAGATGCAGTCATAATGCCCGGAGAATCGGATATTGAAGCAAATGTTACCGTAACCTATATCATGGGATGAGGATCCGAAATCTAGTCCCTTTAACATTATATGACTGACCCCGGTGGCAATTAGTTCCAACAGACACAGCAGGCGGTATTGACAAATGCATCAACGATTTGATCCGCACATGATGCATTTGTCAACTCCAAATTGCCTATTTCCATTTATCTACATCTCAAAGATATCTCCAAATCCTGTAGTCTTCAGGATCTCATTAACGCTTTCGTTAACCCCGGTCAATGAAAGACCTTTTGTACTCTTTTTATGCATGATCAGCAAAACACGCAAGCCTGCAGAGGATATGTATTCCAGATTCCTGCAGTCAACAGATACTCCTTCGATAGTCCCTTCCTTCTCGATTTCCTCAAAACAAGACAGAATCTCCGGAGCCGTCAGAGTATCTGCTCGCCCTGAAATGCACATGGAAATCTGCCCTCCATCCCGCTGTGCTTTAATTCCGAATTCTTTTCCGGCCTTCTTTTCCGGAACCGATACATCCTCACCGATGGGAGTGATTCTCCAATAAGCACATTGTTTCATAGCTTCCCTGACAGCCCTTTGAAGCTCAGGTTTGTCTTTAATACAGGCTAATTCAGGCATGTAATCCCCAACAAGTACTCTCTCCGCTTTGAGTCCATGGTCTTTAAGAAACGCCAGAGCTTTTTTTAAGCCTGCTTCAAATCCATCCTGCACCTTTACAATAAGATCCGAAGCAGCAATTTTCACATCCGACTTTTCCTGGACTCTTTTTTTGGCATTCATCATATCATGCAAAAGCCGATCCCCGTAAATAGCCTTAGTGATCATCACATACTGCAGTCCTGACTCAGGATCTGCGGTGATCCAACAGCCGCCATGTTTTACAAGGAGCCGTCTTATATTGTCGCATAATTCACCGGCCTCACTGTTTCCAAAATACATAAGCAGTCCTTCTGTTGTAATGCAGATATCTCCATCGGTATCCTCAAGAGCCTTTTCCATGGAATCATAATTCGTGGCATCAACGGCCTGATACCTAATGCTCCCGCCCTGTTTCGGATCTATTATAGAGCGAACCACCGGTTCAATCTCCATGATGGTTGCAGGAAGATCCAATCCCACATAGCGTCTGCCTTTGCGCGAAAAGCGGATGGCACGAGGCATATAACCGCAGGGAAGGTCAACAACGGTCCGGCATCCGGTTTCGATTGCCATTGCTTCTGTCGTGAGAAAACGAATTTCCATCATGATATTACTGACCATGGTCTGCACTTCCGATATTTGGGTAGAATTGCTATTCTGTGTCTCCTCGGAAGTAAGTCCCAGTCTCTCCGCTATAGCCATCGCATCCTTATCACCGGTTTCTGCAAACTGAAATACAGTCATCTTCGCTGTGTTAAAGACGGGGTTAACGCGTTCTAATAATTCCTTGTCCTTACTCATTATTTGTCCCTCAATTTACTTGTTGTTTATTTCTGTCAGCAGTGTTCCAATATCTCCGTCTATGCAGATACTCCTATCTTCGATTTCTCCTGGGTAGAATGCCTCCCCATAGTTCAAGCATGCATAAACACTCTTATCATTTGCCATAGTCATCTGCCAGAACGGATATTTGATAATAACCGGAGTATTGGCTCCGACTCCCAGTTCCAGATACAGCACATGAAGCCCTTCATGCCTTCTCAAAAAATCCGAATATGCCGCTGATGCCCTGTGCCACCCATCATCTTCCACAAAGGAATCATCCGCCCTCAGATTCATGGCGACATCACTGCCATCATCCGGGCACTTCGGAACCATTTCAGATGGTATCCTCATATTGATCTTTCCATCCTCCGGCAGCTGAAACACCCCATCTTCATCCCGAATAAAACCTTGGGCTTCCATCGCCTTCATAACCCACTCTTCATTATCATAGGTTTTTCTGATCGCGGGATTGACGCTTTGGAACAGGCCGTAATCTCCCTGTGTATAAAACAGCCTCTTCTTATCAAATCCAGCCTTCTGGAACTGATGATCGACATTCGTTGTGATTACAAAATAATCTTTTTCTTTGACAAGTTCCAGAAGCATTTCATACACCGGCTTCGGTGCTTTCATATAGCGGTTGATATAAATATTCCTCGCCCAATACGCCCATGACGTTTCAGGATCTAACTGCATCACATAGAAGCCGCCCGAATACATGTCATGAAATCCATACTTATCTTCAAAATCAAAAAAATATTTCCGGAAACGCTCTCCGCTGTATGTAAATCCGGCGGATGTGGAAAGTCCTGCTCCGGCACCGATCACAATAGCATCCGCGTCTTTGATCTCCTTTTGAAGCCTGAGGATCTGTTCTTCCCGTGTACCTTTCCCATATGACATTTTCCGGTTAAAGTATCGCACCTCACTCATCCCCTTCTGTATGGTTTCAAGATAGCCGTTTGGCTGTTCACGATAAGAGGTCTTCATAAATGGCTCTGTCTTCTTCTTTAAAAACATTGAATATCACCCTTTCCATCTCTCCGGGATGTTCACTCATCCAGGATGTCACCGTCTCCACGGCGATTTCTGCTGCCCTCCTGTTGGGGAAGTGGAATACTCCTGTGGATATGCAGCAGAAGGCCACGCTTTTCAGACCATACTCTTTGCATATGTCCAGTGTGTTTCGATAACAGTCTGCCAGATCCTTTTCAAGCGCCGGTGTCAGTTTATATTGGACGATCGGACCGACGATGTGAACGACTTTCTTCGCCGGAAGGTTGTACCCGTCTGTCAGCATAGGAACCGCAGTCGGCTGCTCATAGTCCCTGCCATATCTGATCTGCAGCTGATTCATCTGCCTGTTGCACTCCGCCCTGAGCTGTACGCCGGCGTAGGTATGAATGCAATTATCAATACAGGTATGCAACGGCACAAAGCATCCAAGCATCTGCGAGTTCGCCGCATTTACGATTGCGTCCACGGCAAGCCTTGTGATATCGCCCTGCCAGATGGAAAGTCCGTTCCTGATTTCCGGTATATCTGATAATGTAATGATTCCTTTTTCTTCACTTCGTCCTTTCAGATATTCATCCTGAACCCGAAGCACATCGGACGAAATATCTCGCGGCATCCGGATGTTCATAAGTGATCTGAGTATCCTCTGTTTACTTTCTATATCCTTTGGTGTTTCAATATCCTTATACTTGCCTGAATCCGCTTTAAATGCTTCAACCAGATAATCCAGGCGTTCTTCCTGCGTTACATGCTTCATGTCGATCATCTCCTAACCACCGCTCCCACAGGACAGGCCGTCATGCAATTTCCGCAGTGCAGGCAGTGTTCCTGCTCAATTTGGAACGAAATACTGTCCTGTCTGATGCAGCCCTGTGGACATACTGCCACACAGCTTCCGCATCCGATACAGTTGTCCGTGATGAAATATCCTTCCGTCTTCTTCTCAGCTCCGCCAAATGTGAAAGAAGCCCTTTCTATCGGTTTCTTGGAAAGATCGAACCATTCCCCGCTTCCTTCATAGATCTGAAATACTGTGAGCGCCTTCATGGATTCCTCTGTCGGATAGATCTGATGCATATAAGGATTCTTCTCAAACAACTGTGGGATACTGTCATAGCCAAGTTCGCGCACCTTTCCTCTGATGGATACGGCAACTGTGGACATCGTATCTTCACCCTTCATCGCCGTGAAAGCCAGAAACCGCCTTTTAACCAGCCTGTCATAAAAACTTTTTCCCTTCGCAGTAAGAAAATAAAGGCTGTTATCATCGCAGTCCATCATATCGATGGCTGCAGTGACCGGATGTCCTTCATCATCTACTGTCGCCACGATAGTCCTGTGTATTTCACGAACAACATAGTTCAGATAGTCCTTTGTCTCCATCCTCTTCTCCTTCTTAAAAGGGACCCCGGCTGTTTACCGGAGTCCCTTCTCTTAAGCTTCTTTAGCCAGAAGTTCCTTCATCCCTGTCCGTAGATCCAGAAGCGTGTACTTCTTCATTTCCGCTTCCATCGCATTCTGGATTGCCTTCAGCTTATCATCCAAAAGCGCATGAATGTTCCTTCCAACCGGACAGTCCGGATTTGGCGCTTCATGAAATCGGAACAGGTCGCCGTCTTCCACAGGTTCGATCGCTTCATATACATCAAAGAAGGTAATCTCTGATAAATCTCTTGTAAGTTCGATTCCGCCGGTTCCCCTTGCCACATTGATCAGTCCGGCACTTTTCAGCTGTGTGAGTATCTTGCGAATGATGACAGGATTGGTATTTATGCTCGATGCCAGAAAGTCACTGGTCACCTTGTAATCATCCTTGAATGTATCCACACAGGTGAAAATATGCAATGCTACTGTAAATCTGCTTGAAATCTGCATTCTTCCACCTCCAATATTCCTGCCATCATTCTACCGCGAACTTGTTGTAATTTCAATAGTTACATTAAAACTTGCCGTTCTGATTCTGCCAGGTATCCTTGTCCGCAAGTGTCTCCATAACATCCCAGTGCTCAGCAATAAAACCGTTTTCTACACGGAAAAGATCATAGTAAGTTGTCGGTACTCCACCAAACGTTCCTTCACTGCAGGCAAGGCCATAATCACCATCAGCAAGAACCATATGTGTCTTATTATAGACCATTGTAATGCCCTGCTCTGCCATAGCGGCAAGTGCAGCCCCAAGTCCTGAAAGACCATCTGCTATCGCTGTGTTGTGCTGGATATACTTATCTCCATCATAGTAAGAAGTAAGCTTATCAGGATTCTCTCCGCGAAGCACATCTCCTACAAATCCTGCAACTACCTTACGAGTCTCTTCTTTATCAGCATCTTTCTTTTCTAGTGTTCCATCGATCTGGGTATGTCCGGACGGATTCGGCTCTACCTTTGCTGCCAGGTTGTCCCAATGCTCTGCAATCTTGCCATCTGTATCGAAGCGGAACACATCAAATCCAACCTGCTCTCCTGCTCCTGCGAAATTGTAAACCGTCTGAAGGAACACCTTGTCTCCGTCCTCGAAAGCTCGGATATTATTGACTGTTGTTTTTACCGGTGCCTGAGCGAGGCCTGCAACAGCAGCTACGAATGCATCAGCGCCTGTACCGAATGCCAGATTATGCTGGATATAACCGGGTGCCAGAAGCTCCTTCGCTTTCTCTGTATCTCCGGTTGTAAAAGTATTGATAAGTGCCAGTGCCTTTTCTTTGTTTGTCATGATCAGATCCTCCTGTAAATCTTTAATTTGGTTTTGATGTAACCGTTGCGATTTCATCTGATGATGGTAATATAACGCGCTTTTGATGTAATGTCAATAGTTACAACAAATTATTTTTCAGAATTTTTCAGAAGCGATCCATATCATCCTGAGATGCCAAGGTGCTGTACGCTCCCTGGTTCTCATCGCTCTGCATTTCCGTGTACATATCATTGATGGTTCCGATCGTCAGAAGATGCATCTGCTTTGCCACATCAAAAACAATGCTGGCCTGCTGCCGGTCAGCGGCAGCGCCATAGACTTCAGCGGATGGTTCGTTATCTGCATATAAAAGATAATAAGCCCCATAACACTAACAGCACCTGGTTCTATGTCCAGATATTTCAACATATCCAAGACTGTCGAGAAAATCGTATGTTCTTATCTCTCTCGGCAGTCTGCTATCTACACTATACGGTCGTCCGTTAAATAACTCCATTTTCAAAAAGCTCCTTTATTTCAGGGTGCGGGAAATGTGCCTAATCGAATATAATAAGCTGTTTATCAGCATCCACTGTTGCATATGTCCCAAAGGGAATGATACATCTCGGAGCGGCATGTCCAATATTTATAATGAACAGAACAGGTAACTCTGGAGAAGCAATTGTCTTGACCAGTAGATTCTTGTATTCATCTGCGTATGTTTCATCCATAGGCTTTCCAACAAGCACACCAGATACAACATCAAAAACACCATATTTCTTCAGAGCAAGAAGCATTTTTTCATACATTTCAGGTGACGGTTTCTCTTCACTGCTTTCCAAAAGAAGGATCCTTCCTCTCCAATCATCAAGTGTCGGGAACAGTTCATATTTTTTGCATAGATCAATACTGTCACTATATCGATCATTACATAAAAGCAACTTGCTGTTGCCTCGGAGTCTCATACTTTTCAACATAATCAGAGCGGAGGCAACTCCCTCCGCCCTGAACATTCACGTTTATCCGAAGATCTGACCCGGCAGTTTCAGTTTTTCCTTAGGTGGAAAATCCTTATCGAACTTTTCCACGTCCTCATCATTCACATAGTATCCCTGCGGAGTCTGATACACCCCGGTAATCCCATCAAGATATCCGGGAATCAGTTCCTTACAGAGAAAGAATGACGCATCTGCATCCGCTGGCAAATCATGATACCGAATGCCAAACTTACTGGCATAGTCAAAACCGCTTTTGCCATAGAAGCCGATGTTTCCTTCAAACAGAACCGCACCAAATCTCATTTCTGTGGCTTTTTCCAAGGAATAGTCCAACAACGTCTTTCCATACCCTTGACGCTTCAGCTCTGGTGTAATGCCAATCGGTCCCATCGTCAGAACATCTATTACCCTTCCATCATCGGCCTCGATAATCGTCTTCATGAACATATTCTGTCCGATCAGACTGCCATCCTGCTCCATGACGAAATCAAGTTCCTGAATAAATGCCGGATCATCTCTAAGCACATGGATCACATAATGCTCGCTGCATCCCGGCTTGTATACGTTCCAGAATGACTCCCTGACAAGGTTTTCAACTGCTCTGTAATCGTTCTTTTCTTCCAAACGAATTGTGTAGTCATTTTTATTCAATGTTTTTTACCTCCTGAAAACTTGTGACCAAAAGTTGCTTTTCAGCGGGAGGCTTGTTCGATTGTCAGCAAACCTCCCGGTTAGCCCACAATCTCCAGTGTGTTGTACTTTTTCAAACAGCACTCTCCTTAATATAATTTTTTCGCCTTAGCGGCAAGGACATCATAACATATATCGTCAGTTCCCTCACATGTTTTACCATCCTATCCGTGGAAGAAAACGGCGTTATCTTGCATCTTTATCCCTGTTTACCGTTTTTCCATTTTATCCTGTAATATATAAACGCTAACACCAGACATAAAACAGCTATTATGAAAAACCACAATGCTATCGTAACGGCTGTCTGCTCATATACTTTAAGAAAAAAATATGGTCCGTCAATGATCCTCAAAACATTTAACATCAGGCATACGATACCATAAAAAAGAGTGGCACAAACAGGGTACAGTATTATCCTTAGCGAGAGCCTCTCTGTCTTTTCCAAGAACAAAAGGGAAACCACAGACAGTATCGGTGCAATCAGATGATTGATGGGTGCCACATTCTGGAAAAAATAGTAGTCTACGCCACCTTCCGGAGCGAGCACAAATGCCGCAATAAGAAAAGTCACTGTAAGCCCAACAGCTGAGACAAAATGTAAGATCGTAACTAACTCAGGTATCATCCTGCCATTATAACAGTATATGACAACCAGGGCTGATACGATCAACTGCAAAACATTACTGTCCACTGTATACCACTTGAATAATCCGAATTTAAAGCTATATAGGTCATAGATGAATGCTATAAACTCAAGCACAATTAAAATAATATTTACTATTACTGCCTTTTTTTCGATAAATTCCACACCAGGACTCATCATTATCACATTATCAAAAGCCTCATAAGCAGGCTGCGGAATACCGTCAGCGGCTGAAACACAGGCGCTAACGGTATCATGCTCCAACAATCGTTATGTTTTGTTCAGTCTTTTTTGTATACCGTTTTACCCATAAACACAGTTTCAAGCACCTTGATATCCTGAATATTTTCCACAGGAACGGATTCGATGTCACTGTCCAAAACGACCAGCTCCGCAGATTTTCCAACCTCGATAGAGCCTGTGATATTTTCAAGATGCGCCTGATATGCAGGATTGATCGTATGAGCCTGAAGAGCTTCCTTAAGGCTGACACATTCCTCCGGCAAGGCAGCCGGAACATCCTTGAACAGCTCATAAGTCGGATCTCTCCTGACATGTCTTCTCGTCATAGCCACCTGGATACCCGTAATACCATAGGAGGGACTGACAAAGAAATCCGATCCGTAAGCACATACTACACCATTGTCGATCAGTGACTTACTGGGATATGTATTTCTGACGACATCTTCGCCCCAGTCAGCGACCATGATTGGTTCTTCGGTAGGATTATCATTGAACCATGCCGGCTGATTGCTGGCGATGATATGGCTCCTGCCCATACGAACCCTGTCCGGCGGATCAATAAACGTGCAATGCGCTATTATATTTCTGATATTGGGGTCCGGATACAGCTTCTGCGCGTTCTCATAGCAGTCGATCACTTTGTGGATAGCATAGCTTCCCATGGCATGAGAATGTATGTTGAAGCCTTCTTTGTTGGCTAACGCCATGGACTCCTTCAGATGCTCTTCATCCCATAAAAGCGGTTCTCTTGTGCCCGGCTTATGGTTTACCGAAGTGTCCGCATAAAGCTCGATCATTGAAAACTGACCATCCACAAAGTATTTTACCGTATTTACGGTAAACAGGTCTCCAACATCAAACTTCGTGCGGTTTGCAAGAGCCCTTTCCATGTCTTCCTGCCTTGTCGCATCGTTGACATTATGAACACCAGAAACTCTGGTGGTAAATTCTCCGTTTTTTGCCATTTCCGTCAGAACCGGATAAGATGCACCCTGCTGACAGTCACACATCAGTGTAAACCCGGTTGAGTTAAACATGTCAAAGCACTGCTTCAGAGAAGCCCTGTGTTCCTCCGGTGAAAAATCATAATTTGGAATACTGTCAATTATGGGAAGAAAGGTAACAGGCTCCTTTATATATCCGCTGGGGCTTCCGTCTGCTTCCTTTACGATCAGCCCGTTATGATCATCAGTATCCTTATTGACACCGGCGGCTTCAAGTGCCTTTGTATTTAAGAGGACCCTGTGTCCACAGTACGACATCAGAACAGCCGGTTTATCCGGTACGACCACGTCAATATCATGTCTGGTGAACGGTCTCACGATACCCTGGAGCCCTCCTGAAAACCATGTTCTGTCCCATCCAAGTCCCCTGATCACCTTGGCATCCTTTTGTTCCTCGACATAAGCTCTCAATATGTCCTGAAGCCTCTTTATCACACCCTCGGGAGTGTCCTTTTTGGGATCCGGTACAATAGAACTGAAACTGCATGTTGCGAATTTTTTTGCGGCATGAGCAAGATGCATATGTGCATCTCCAAGACCGGGGATGACGCTCTTTCCGTTACAGTCAATAACTTCAGTGCTTTCTCCGATCCACTCCTTTACTCCCGCCTCGTCACCAACATACACAAATTTCCCGTCCTTGATGGCAACCGCCTGTGCATGTGTTTCCGTTCCATCCAATGCAATGGAATATACTTTTGCGTTTCTGTAAACCCTGTCTGCAGTCTGAGACATTTTTTGCTACCTCTCTTTTTAAATTTATTATGTTGGGTTCAAAAGTACCTTTTGACCCTGACATCATGTTTATAGTAAAGGAACGATCTCCGTCAAAGATAAAAGTATTTGGTGAGCGGATATATGTTGTCCCAATCTATGATTTTGATCACGGATTCCTTTTCCGGATGGATGTTGAATTCATCAAATACCATTACTTTCCTGTTCTCCCTATCATAGAGCGGCCATTCATACGCCTTCCCGTCCGGAGATATGTCCGCAGAAAGTGACGGATTTCCTGTCTTTGCAAACTGAACCCACATCTTCCTCATCGTCTTTGAAAAGGTCTCGTCATATGCCCTGCCTGTAAAGACAGTTTCCTCCGGATGCTTAAGTACGGATGCAAGCTCGGTTGCATGTCCGCACTTCATATACGGTAAAGAGGATTCCGGTGTGAAATAATAGGTATATGACTTACCGCCTGCCTTTGTCTGCTCCTCAGACAATCTGATATGCGTTGCATTAAACCACAACTGGCTGAACAGACGACTGCCTTTTTCGTAGTTTTCTCCCTCCACGCTATCACAGAAGCTTTCGATCCGTTCTTTATCTTCGGCAGGGAGCCCGTCAATCCTTCTCGTCTTACGGTCAGCAAACCACATTTCGAACAGCTCAGGACCCATAAGATGGACAAAATAATTCATTTCATCCTTGTTGCAGCCATGAAGTATTTCGATATCCTTTACAGCGCCATTCGCATACGCCTCATACGGGTCAAGCGGCAGATAATTCCCGTCTCTTTCCGGACCTATCCGCAGTCCTGTCACCGCCGACACCGTCAAGAGCTTTTCCGCATCAACCTTATTCAGATCAGCTACGGTTTTACAGCCGAGTATCTCCATCACTTCATTTGTACAGCCGATGGCTTCTTCCGTAGATACTGTTATTGAAGGACCACCGCTCTGGGCGATGACCCGCCTGATATATTTGTGGGAACCCTCGACAAGAGGAAGCATAGTAACGCTTCCCGCACCGGCAGATTCACCGAAGATCGTTACATTATCGGGATCGCCGCCAAAGCCTTCGATGTTCTCATGGATCCACTTAAGCGCCATCATCTGATCCATGGGGCCTAAATTCTGTGCATCCGGATAGTCACTGCCATCAGGCAGATGGGACAGGTGAATGTAGCCGAAAACACCTACCCTGTAAGCAATGGAAACAAAGATCACATCCGGGTTTTCCTTAACAAGATTGTGCATGTCATACAGCGGATCGGCTGTTCCGCCCATTGCATAACCGCCGCCATGTATCCATACCATAACCGGTTTTTTCAAGGCAATTTCATCCTCTGCCTTCCATATATTCAGGTAAAGGCAATCTTCACTCTGGTAATAAAGCGAACCGCCCTCGCTTATATCTTCCCCCTGGCGTGGACTTTTTGCATTGTAGTATGCCTCATATATGCCATCATCCGGTAAATATTCCATGGGAGCTTTCCAGCGAAGCTCTCCGACAGGCGGCCTGCCTGTAAAAGGGATACCCTTATATGCAATGATATTTTCGGATTTTCTGCCTACAAATGTGCCGTTTATGCACTTCACGGCAAGTGACTTGTCATAATTACCGTCAGTTATCTTTCTGTTCTCACCATACCCGGCTCTTACCTTCTTTTTTGCATCATCAAGAGCTTTTTGTTTCTCTTCTGTCAGAGCCGGTGTCATCAGATCCTTAACCTCATTCATTTTTTTGTTTCCCTCTTTTCACTTCAGTTCACTTTCTCTCCGCAGATGAACACCTCTGATGGCTTGTTATGGCTTAAGCCCTCATGCTCTGCTGTAAAAAGATCATTATCAAACACAAGGAATTCCGCATCTTTGCCGGCCTCGATGGATCCCTTGCTATCCTCGATACCAAGCTGTTTTGCTCCGTTTATGGTATATCCGAGTATCATTTCTTCTATGCTCATCTGCTCGGCTGCAGGCGGATATGCCTCCTTAGTCCTGCTGTGTTCCAGAGCTTTTGTCTTATCGGTGATGTGGCGGGTCATTCCTACTTCCATACCAAGATAAGGGCTCCAGTTATCGCCGAAGAATACCTCATCGCTTGAGAAAGTAACGGTAGCTCCGCTGTCCCAAAGGCTCTTACAGCGGTACATGGAAAGTGCCCTCTTCTCCCCAAGCAGCTCACACCATGCCCTAAAAGGCTCTCCGCCCATATTTCCTGCATGCCACCACGGTGTGTAATCGGCGAAGACCCCAAGCTTTGCAAAGCGGTTAATATCCGCATCATCCTGAATCTCCAGATGGGCACAGGTGACCTTCACATGATAGTCATCTCCCAGATTCCGTCTGGCAATTTCCACACCGTCCAGTATCGTACGCGACGCACGCTCACCTACGGCATGTACGTGAAGATCCAGCCCTGCCTCGTTAAGGAGTTTTAACAGTTCTGCAATTCCCTCTTTATCAAAGGTTGTAGCTCCCACTGCGCCGGTATCCTCATATGGTGTTACAAGTGCGGCAGTTTGTATCTTTAAAGTACCATCCATAAAGATTTTTAATGTATGAACCTTTAAGTGCTCCGTATTAAACTCACGGCGAAAACGCTTTGTCTCTTCCACTGCCTCCTTCATCTTTTCAGGCCTTGTGAGAACATAGCATCCGTCCACATATACCGGGAGCTTTCCTTTTTTATCAAGGTCTCTTAAGTACGCATAAACACGTTCGTGAAGCTCGTTATGCTCCGGAAATCCCGCATCAAAGACACAGCTTACTCCAAATTTTACGGAGTCCTTTATCCAGCGGGTGAGGGCCGCTTCTATCTGCTCATCAGTAAGATTCTTCAAATGATCAAAAAGTAACCGCCAGCCTGCGGCTTCATATACATTTCCGGTAACATGACCGTCTTTACGCACATAATAGCTGAGCCCCGGAACTATATCCGGCGTTTCGTCCGTTATATGATGCTTCTCTAAGATCCTTGAGTTCACCCAGACGCTGTGCGCTTCCGATTCCATTATAAGCAGCTCATTGTCCGGGCATATTGCATCGAGTTCTTCCTTTACAATAGTCTCACCGTTTAAGAGATCACGTTCCAACTCGAATCTGTACCGGTCAAGTCCGGGATTCTTTTTCACATATTCAGCCATGAAGTCCATGGCTTCCTTCTTGTTTGTACATTCGACATATACTCCAAAATCCGTATACTCAAATCCAACACCCAGACTCACATGGACGTGACTGTCAATGATACCCGGAATGATAAGTTTTCCGTTAAGATCCGTAACCTCACCCTCATAATCGGCAAGACCTGCCTCATCTCCCACATAGACGAATTTTCCGTCCTTCACTGCAAGAGCTGCTGCCTGCGGCATATCTTTATTTGATGTGAAGATTTTTGCATTTTTGATGATCCTGTCTGCTTTCATACTTTTTCCTTAAATCCTCCGTCATTTCACCATATAGTCCAATAATCCTTTAACATCTGCTATTCTGCGTATTAAGTATTAGCAGCAGATTTACCGATATTACCCGTAAATCGACAATACCGCATAATCAGCTATTGTCTGTAATGCGGTATTGTCGTTCATTCTTTTTAAGCGTGAGTGTAGACCCACTCTCCGCCCACCATGGTTCCAAGCACGGGCGAATCCTGGATATGCTCCGAATCGCACTTGGTAATATCATCACCAAGTACCACCAAATCTGCTTCCTTCCCGACAGTAATACTGCCCAGCCTGTCATCACAAAGCATCTGATAAGCCTCATTAATGGTAGTCGCTTCAATCATCTGTTCTATAGTAACGCGCTCACCCGCATTATGCAGTGTATCCGGACGGCCGGGAAGCTGACGTATCACACCCTTCTGTATGCCTGTAAGCGGATAGGCCGGATTGGTGACAGGATAATCACTGGCAGAGGTTACCGTAACTCCGGCATCAAAGAAGGCCTTCATCGGAAGCTGGTTTTCAGCACGTTCTTCACCAAGAACAGCTACCATCATTTCAAAATATTCCGGTTCGAAATCAAACCAGTGGGGATCTGTAGAAGCTATAACGTTTAGTTTAGCCATACGGGGTATATCCGCCCTGTCTACCACCTGAAGATGGGTTATGGCATCCCTGTAATCGTGAGGTCCTGTCTGCTCCAATGCTTTCTCTATGGCATCCAGAGCCATGCAGAGTGCCCCGTCTCCTATGGCATGAGCGTGTACCGTAAATCCCAGCTCGTGAGATTTTTTGTATATTTTAATAAGGGTTTCCATGTCAAAGCGAAGCTGCCCATGATGCTGATGCTCGACAGACCACGGATCTGTGTAAGGCTGCTTCATATATGCTGTTGAAGGTGTCCCCGGCATCGTACCGTCTATCTGTATCTTGATATTGCTAACCTCGAACATGCGCCCCCTGGTCTTCTTTCTAAGCTCTGCCGCATGTTCTATCTCTGCCATCGTATCATGACCTTCCGCCTGAAATACCTGATAAGCGGCATAGACATGCATTTTAAGCTTTCCTTCCATATCAAGCTCATGGCAGGCAAGTGCGGCATTGTCTGTAGTATCCCAGTTGATGATGGGTTCAAGGATCAGGGTCTCTCCATGAGCCAGATATTCCTCCTGATAGTGCAGGAATCCCTCCTTATACTGCTCTACCGAGAACACGGTAAGCTCCTTTAGCAGATCCATGGCACCTTCACGGAAATAACCGGTGGGATTTCCCTTATCATCACGGGTGATTATTCCATCACTTATATCCGGCGTGTTCCTGTCGATCCCCAGTCGTTCCATTGCGGCATGATTTACCCAATAAGAATGATGACCTATATCCGCAAGAACGATCGGTTTATCTGTCAAACCGTTAAGCAGATCCGCAGTGGGACCGTTTGGCCCCATATCCGGTGTAGGTATGAAGCCTGAGCCCTGAATAACATCCAGCTCCGGATGCTCCCGGATGAACTTCTTTATAGCAGCAAGATGTTCCTGTAAGGTACCCATGGGATTCAGATGTACAAAGAAAAGCGCTTCCGTTCCTCCGGGTGCGATATGACCGTGTCCCTCTCCGAATCCCGGAAGAATGATACCTTTATCATACCGGATCTCCTCCGTATACTTGTCAATATATTCCTTCACGCCTTCTTCGTCTCCCACATAGACGAACTTTCCGTCAGAAATCGCAAGTGCCGCAGCCTTGGGCTTTTTCTTATCAACTGTGTAGATATTACCGTAGATGACCTTATTTGCCTTCATTATCTGTATCTCCTCGTATTGTTAATTTACTTTCTTTCCCACAAAATACACATCCGTCGGTTTGTTATAGCTGAAGCCATCATGCTTGGCAGTAAGCAGGTCAGTATCAAAAATAAGGAAATCAGCATCCTTACCCTTTTCAATAGAGCCCTTGCTGTCTTCTATACCAAGCTGCTTTGCTCCGTTTATCGTATATCCGAGTATCATTTCTTCTATACTCATTTGCTCATCGGCGGAAGGATTTGCTCTGACGGTCCAGTCTGTTTCGGCGGCTCTGGTCTTCTCGTTTATCCACCTTGTCATGCCGACCTCCATGCCAAGGTACGGACTCCAGTTGTTAAAATCACCATAGTGGATATCATCGCTGGACCATGTAACATTGGCACCGGTCTTCCAGACCGATTTGCAGCGGTACATCTTACCCGCACGCTCCTCACCAAGCAGCTTACACCATGTCTTATAAGGATCTCCGCCCATGTTTCCCGCATGCCACCAGGGCGTATAATTGGCGTTAACACCTAACTTTGCGAAACGGTCAATATCCGCGTCATCCTGAATCTCAAGATGTGCACAGGTGACTTTCACATGGTACTTATCCCCGAGCTCCTTCTTAGCCATCTCCACACCGTCAAGTACATTACGGGATGCGCCCTCACCTACAGTGTGCAGATGAAGGTCAAGTCCTGCCTCATTAAGCTGAATAAGAAGCTCTGCGATCTGATCCTTATTGAAAGCAGCCGTTCCCTTGTCCCCGGTATCTTCATAAGGTGTCACAAGTGCTGCCGTTTCAATCTTTAAGGTACCGTCATTGAAAATCTTTAAGGTGTGCACCTTAAGGTGTTTCGTATTAAATTCACTGTTAAAGCTCTTAAGCTTTTTTATCGCCTCCGGCACCTGGCGGGGCTGTGTGATCACATAGCAGCCGTCTATATAAACGGGAAGCTCTCCTTCCTCATCAAATTTTTTTAATCGTCTGTAAACCCTCTCATGAAAATCATTGCATTCCGGAATACCGGCATCAAAGACACCCACGACCCCTGCATTGACAGAAAAATCGAACCAACGCTTTAAGGCGGCATCTATCTGTTCATCTGTCAGTTTTTCCGCACCATCGATCAGAAAGCGGGTTTCCGCAGCCGCTTCAAATATATTTCCTGTTATATGTCCATCCTTACGCACATAGTAACTAAGTCCCGGCACGGGATCGATGATATCATCCGTAATGCCATGACGCTTAAGAAGCTTTGAATTTGCCCATATGCTGTGTGCCTCACCCTCTAAGATCATAATCTCACTGTCGGCACAGACAGCATCAAGATCTTCCTTTGTAATCTCTTCACCGTGCAGAAAAACACGCTCCAGAAGGAAATTGTAGCTCTCCCTGCCCGGATAGTTCTTAATATGATCGGATATAAAGTCAAGTGCTTCCTTTTTGCTGTCACACACGATATACTCACCCATATCCTTATACTCAAATCCGACGGGCATGGTAACATGCACATGGCTGTCGATGATTCCCGGCATTATGAATTTCCCGTCAAGATCCGTCACCTCGCCCTCATAATCCGAAAGACCGGCATCATCGCCGACATAAACAAATTTGCCATCCTTTACCGCAAGGGCTGTAGCCCGCAGGGTTTTCGTGTTCGATGTAAAGATTTTTGCGTTTCTTATGATTATGTCTGCCTTCATAGCGCCTCCTTTTATTAAGCCAAAAAATATACAGTCATTGTACTTAAATAAATGTTAAAAATCCGTTAAAACATAAAAGTGATGAGGGTGCATTAACAGTCTTAAGTTATTAAGACTGTTAATGCACCCTCACCAAAACCAAAAAGAGGTTATCTATTTGCCTGGTTTTAACAGATTGTTTCCATGCGCCCAGTCATACTGGGACATATAAGCACCATAATAAAGATTCACGGCACCCGGCTTTCCGTCAAGATAGTCAAAATAGTCACACCGTACCTTTTTTCTGTCGATTCCCAGCACTCCCCATCCCTGGATCAGAATATCTGCCTCACCTATGTCTGATAATGTCTTTAAGAGGTCCTTCTTTGCGACACGTATATAAGAGTCGGAACTGTCCCGGAATATGACATTACAGATTTCAGTGACCGGACAGAGAACACCGGCCTTGTTTATCAGATAGGCCAAAAGCTCTTTCGAACGTTTTGTAAAGGATACGACAGGCTCTCTGTTATAAAACACTTCAAAATCACCAAAGCACTGGATAAACAATCCCTTCCCTATGTTCCCTTTAAGGGCATTATGCCGAAGCTGCGATAATGCATGCTCTATCTTTTCTACCGTAACAGGCTTTATAAGATAGTCACTGGCTCCCAATTCGAAGGCTTTGTGAGCGTACTCGCTGTATCCAGTGGTAAAAACTATGTCGCACCCGGGATATGCTGTTTTAATGCACCTTGCCAGGTCAACGCCTGTCATGGTTCCTATCGCTATATCCAGAAATGCAATATCAATCACCCCTAAAGGTAAGGCAGCAAGCGTATCATCGGCATTATCAAAAGCCACTATCTCAGCTTCCGGCAGAGCCTCATGAACACGTTTGGTCAATTGCCTTAACAGGATGGGTTCATCTTCTACAACAAGTATTCTCATTCTCCATGCCTTTCATTTATTTGGGAATCCTTATGGTTACCTTTGTCCCTTTGCCCGGAGTGCTCTCGATAGTAAGACTTCCACCTACCATTTCCCGGATCCGGTATCGGGAATTTTCTATTCCCAGATGCTTTCTCCCGTTATCCTCATGCACTGCAGCATCAAATCCGGTTCCGTCGTCAGCTATCGATACAATATAGTGCTCACCCGTTTCAAACGAACCGATCCTCACAGTCCCTCCATCTTTTTTCTTACAGACACCATGTTTTATTGCATTTTCAACCATAGGCTGGACCGAAAGCGCCGGAACAAGGAAAGAAGTGCAGTTTATATCGAATTCAATGTTCAGTTTGTTTGGAAAACGAAGCTTTTCAAGCCATACATAAGTTTTAATGTGATTCAATTCTTCCGAAAAAGAAACAGGCTCGCTTTTATCGGCAAAATCAATATTCTCACGCAGATACTCCGAGAATTCACTTATGGCTCTGGCGGCAAGCCCCGGATCTTCCTCACACAAGGCTTCGATGACAGCCAAAGAATTATAAAGGAAATGGGGCTGAATCTGAGAAATCATGGCTGAGACCTGAAGTTGAACCTGTTCCTTTTCGTATCTTAGATTATCCTTCTCAAGTTCATCATTTACGTTAAAAAACATAAGGCAGACCGGCATCATAAACACAACTGTCGCCAGACCCCACACCGATACATACTTGTTTAAAATGTCCAAATTCAGGGACAGCATGGAAAATAGTACGGGAGAAAAGATACAGCATATAAAAGAAAGTTTCCGGGTTCTGCTCAATTTGGAAAGCAGGGTAGCAACCGACAATGATATCAGACAAAACAGATCCAGAAGGATGCTGATATAATCCTCAATGTCATCGGAATAAATACCCCCGTCAGTTACAAGAAAAAGGACCGGCCTGAATATGTTGACGAGGATGGCAGCGAAATAAATGATAACCCCGACAGAGATCAGCACGGTAACCATGCGCGTTACGGCTGTTTCCTCAAGAAATCTCTTCTGATAGAGCCATAAGGTCAGAAAAAAGGTCATGGAAAAAAAATAATCTATGCCCGTAAGAACTGCGATAAAACGGCTATGCTCCGGCATCCCGTAAACACTGCCTGTAAGTGCCGAAAAGAAGACCGCAATAAAAAGATTAAAAAGAAAGAGGGTAAAATAGCCCATTGCTCCGATGCGGCTATCCTTAAAGCACAGATATCCTGACAGAAATGTCAAAAAAACGAGACTGATAAGATCGACGATCCTTACCATGTACATTGAGTCTCTGAAAATGTCATTTCTCACCGATACTGCAATGGCAAAAAACGTTAAAAGGAACATGAGCGCGGACACAAGCAAACAGAATGTCTTATTATCGATCTTTATCATCCTCATCTTCTTTTCCTTTGACACATACCTTCCGGATTTATACTATATTTACGTAAAAATGACAGTTCTTTACTGCTGCGAAAGACAGAGGCTGTTTTCTTCGTCCTCTATAAACTCCACCTTTATGCTTGCAATTCTCCCTGCGCCGATCCTTTGGTTACGATAGTCCCCTCTTCAAGGATCTCCTTATTCAAACGATGCTTCAGGAATGACTTTTTATTCAGAAATTTTTTTATGTTATTATCCGTTTTCATCTTTTCTCTACTATCCACGGCTTATATCACCACTTCCTTATTGGCCTTGAGTATAGCACAGAGATGCTGATTTTCCCACAAACATTCACGATTCCTAATGGGAAAATCCACGTGTCAATAATGTTCATATATATCTTTATTATGGTCGGATTTATGGTCTATATGAAGTGGCTTTTCGTTGTGTCCTAGGCTTACACGGTACTTTAAGCCGGGAAGATCTTTATTTATAACGATCTTTCGTTCATGTTTTTGTTGATTTATCGTTATTATTCGTTCATTATTATGTTATTATCTGTCATTATTCGCTCATTAAAATGTTACAATACATTGACCTTTCGTTCATTTAAATGTAGTATCTATATAATGGTTAATTTTAATGTACGTATTAATGAGGTCATAGATGAAGCGAAATATATATTCAAAACTATTAGATTGGAAAAACTCTCATGATAGAAAGCCTTTGATTTTAGATGGTGCAAGACAAGTTGGAAAGACATGGATTCTTAAAGAATTTGGTGCGAACGAATACAAAAATGTTGCATATATAAACTGTGATAAAACAATAGAAATGAAATCACTCTTTTATGATTATGATATACAACGTCTTATCCGTTCTTTTTCATCCATTACCAAAGAGACAATACTTCCTGAAACTACGCTC
The DNA here is from genome assembly GCF_000424445.1 of Oribacterium sp. NK2B42. Taxonomy (GTDB): domain Bacteria; phylum Bacillota; class Clostridia; order Lachnospirales; family Lachnospiraceae; genus Oribacterium. The sequence continues at coordinate 4,152 of NZ_AUJX01000007.1, read as the reverse complement.
ATAATACTTGATGAAGTACAGGAGTCTCCTCTTGCTTTAACTTCACTCAAATATTTCGCAGAAGATGCACCTGAGTATCACATAATCGTTGCGGGGAGTCTGCTTGGTATTAAGCTACATTCCGGCACTGGATATCCTGTGGGCAAGGTCGAGGAATTAAAACTATATCCTATGACCTTTCTTGAATTTCTGGAAGCTTCCGGAAATAATGGGTTACTGGAACAGATAAAAAGTCATAATTGGGAAGAACTGGCCCCCATGTCACAGAAACTAACTGATCTACTCCGTCAGTATTATTATGTTGGCGGAATGCCTGAAATTGTAAATAACTATTTTACTAAACAAGATCTTAAGGAAGTACGTAAGCTGCAAAATAGAATCCTTTCAGATTATGAAAGGGATTTTTCAAAACATGTTCCTGAAGATATACTTCCAAAGGTTGTGATGGTTTGGAATTCAATACCTTCACAATTAGCTAAAGAAAATAAAAAGTTTATATATGGTGCATTAAAACATGGTGCAAGAGCAAAAGAATTTGAGAATGCCATTCAATGGTTAATAAATGCCGGTCTTCTACATAAGATAGTCCGCACGAACAAGATACAACGTCCACTTAAATTTTACGAAGACACTGGAGCTTTCAAGCTTTTTATCTCTGATCTTGGCTTGCTTGGTGCAATGGCTGATGTAACATCCAAGGAGATACTCACTGGAATTAATTATTTTTCTGAATACAAGGGAGCTTTTACAGAACAATTTGTTGCACAGGAACTTACAGCGCTTGATTTAAAGATTTATTACTATTCAAAGGAAAACTCACCGCTTGAAATTGATTTTATAGTACAGAAGGATGAAATATATCCAATAGAAGTAAAAGCAGAAGAAAACCTTAAATCCAAGAGCCTTCGAACAGTGTTTGAAGAAAACCAAAGCCTCAAACCATGCCGTTTTTCGATGTCAGGATTTAGAAAACAAGAATGGATGGTAAACGTGCCTCTTTATCTTTCACAAGAGTGGATTAATTCTGTAGATTAACAATTTAACTCACTAATACCCACGGCTTAAGTGAGTATTAGTGAGTTTTTTGTCAAAATCACTTGTTTAAGATCATATTCAGATAATCATCCAAACACTCTTCCAGTATCCTTTCTGCATCCAGATCTCCGAACCCGTGATAGAACTCTTCGGTAACGCCTCCGGCAATAGCTCCGAAGGTATCTGTATCACAATTAAGGCTAATGACATTTCTCATGAAGCTTTCATAATCTGTGCTTTCAAAGAAGCATCTCATGGTCGCCGGAACTGCAAAGAAGTACCGTGTATCATTAAGAAAGACTTAAATACGTAATGATTATAAAATGATGCACGGTATCAATGTCTCGGTTCTAAACTTTCTCGTACATATCCTTCGAGTCCCCGAATCAATTATCTCCCCGGAATCCGCATTCACATAATCTACATGAACGTTTTCTACTTCTTTTCCGGAAAATACTGCGTACATGCCTCCACACATGTAAAAAGTCACTATTCCTAATGTTTCCGCAAAATCAAGCTCCTTGTTCTTTGTGGTAACAGTAAAGTTTGTAAAATCCTCATTAGCTTCGATCTTTGTGATATTCGGATACTCTTCCGAACCTACCATCTCTTGGAGAGATGTGTTTATTGAATCCCTGATTCCTGAAAGAAGCTCCTCGTGCTGTGCCTTGTTCATCACAGAGGTCAATGGATAATATAAAAAGCTTTCTGAAATCGAATGGATAAAAGTATCTGATATGTTGATAAGTCTGACTGTGGTCTATCCCACATACCCTTTTACAAATAAATGGGCGTACCTCATACCTGCCTATAGGTAGGTGTAAGGTGCGCCCTTGGTTTCTGTGAGAAATAATTGCCCTTTCAGTTTGTTTAAAGCATATAGTATTTGTTCAGGCAGATGGTTCTGTCCCAATCGACGATCTTGACCTCAGACTCCTTTGCCGGATGGATATCGAACTCGTCAAGAACCATCACTTTCTTGTCCTTCAGGTCGTAGAGCGGCCAATCCTTAGCTTTGCCATCGGGTGAGATGTCGGCACTGAGTGATGGATTTCCGGTTCTGGCGAACTGCACCCACATCTTACGCATGGTCTTTGAGAAAGTCTCGTCATACTGTCTTCCTTCGATCTGCTCAGGGTGTGCGAATACGATTGGCACCTCTTCGAAATGGGCACTTTTTCGTATCGGATCAGAAGACTCTACCCTATAGAAATATGTGTAGGATTTGCCGCCGCCCATAGTCTGGCTCTCTGACATTTTGATGGCACCCTCGATAAACCAGCTGTGTCCGAACAGACGGCTGTCGGGCTCCCAGTCCTCAGTGGTTCCTTCCTTACAAAAGCTTTCCAGCTTTGCTCTTTCTTCATCCGTCAGCATATGGGCATACTTCCTTGTCTTACGGTCAGAGGCCCATGCCTTAAAGCCTTCCACAGTCCAGTCTGCCACGAAGCAGTTCATCTCATCCTTGTTGCAGCCCTGAAGGAAGGTAATGTCTTTGGCGATGCCATTGGCATATGCCTCCCAGGGGTCCAAAGGCAGGATGCGTCCGTCTCTGACAGGGAACAGACGCAGTGGAATCGTCTCGGCTGTCGTATCCACCAGCGTCCGGGCATCTACCTTCAGCAAATCGGCAACGGTATTGCAGCCGAGGGCTTTCATCAGATCATTTGTGGCAGCAATGCTCTCCTCCACGGAATTCGTCTGCGATGGAGCACCGCTTTGTGCGATGACCTTTTGGAAATACTGCTGGGAACCGGGGATGAGTGGCTGCATGGTTACGCTTCCGGCACCTGCCGACTCGCCCCAGATGGTCACGTTATCGGGATCGCCTCCAAAGGCGGCTATGTTTTCATGAACCCATTTTATCGCCATCTTCTGATCCAGCAGCCCCAGGTTCTGTGAGTCAGGATAGTCCTTGCCGTCTGGAAGGTGTGAAAGATTCAGGAAACCAAGTGGACCCAGTCTGTAGGCGACGGTAACGAAGATGACATCGGGATTCTCTTTTGCCAGATTGAAGCAATCAAACAGCTCAATACCTGTTCCGCCGGCTGCAAAAGCACCTCCGTGAACCCATACCATTACAGGTTTTTTTTCTGTTTGATCATCGTCGCTCTTCCATACGTTCAGATACAGACAGTCTTCGCCCTGGTTATCGCTGATGGATTTATCCTGAACAGCGAGTTTTGCAAAATGCAAGGCTTCATATACGCCGTCGTCCAGAGCAAACTCCACCGGTGCTTTCCAACGCAGGTTGCCCACAGGCTGCTCAGCTACAAAAGGAATGCCTTTGTAGGCGATGATATTCTCCGTCTTCTGACCGACGAATGTTCCGTTGCTGCATTTGACGGCCAACGACATGTCATAATTCCCATCTTTGAGCTTTTGGTTTGTCATTATAGTTCTCCTTCCTTTTTATAAAAAACACACTATCTATCGTTTTAAGTGGATAATTAAACATTATTACGAGACTTACATATAGGCTTTCACAGTCCGGTTTAAAAATTTGTCATTTTCAACAAAAACCAAACTATAGTATTAATATCGGATAGAATTTAGTAAATATTAGCATAGTGAGCAACTACATCCAGCTTAATATTTCTTCCGTCTGTAAATGGCTTACGTAAGGGATGAGCCTAAGGCACCATCAACCCGGCCATTATGTTAATAAAAAAGCGGTTAAAATCCGAATTGTACCGAATTTTAACCGCTTATGTTTATATAAAGATGATATAGTACATGTTTTCCTTATCATCGGTTTTCAGAGGGTTACCGGCAGATCAGGAGTCTGCCGGCTAGAGTAATGTGAAAGAAAGTAAAGGATAGCCAAAAAACAAGCATACTTAAACAAGCTATCCAAAGAATAGCTTTTATTAAAAAAATAGATTATTGAGATTAATGTTATGAAGCTATATTAGATTCCTTGATTATTCCCTCAGCAATCAAAAGCTTCATTGCTTGTTTGATAGCCTTCTCTTTCTGCTTTTCCTTGAGGGTTCCAGGCATATCAATTTTATAAAGATCGGTTGGGTTCCATACTTCGCCCGTAGATAACATATGATAGGCAGCTGTAAGGATCATCCTGGCGATTGCGATGATGGCACGTTTCTTACCACGACG
>NZ_AUJX01000006.1 GCF_000424445.1 Oribacterium sp. NK2B42 | reverse complement strand
CATTCGTCAAAATGACGGTGGATAAGGAGATTAAAATCCGTCCGAAAAAAGTAGACCATCCACAAAAACACCGGTTTATGATGCATAAAAAGAAAAAAAGTACTGTGAAATAGCGAGAATTATCCACAACTGTATTTTTATGACTGCATTCATAAAATGAGAATTCAGATATCCACAGATGCCGTATGAAAAGTCAGCTGAAATTTCGGCATCTTTTTTTGCAGAGGGTGGGGGTCAAAGAATTAAGCCTAATGAAATCGTTGATGGGGTGGGCAAAAAAAGTGCCGACCAAGGAATTTATAATCCAGGGTCGGCTGAACTGTTACTATTTATGCCCGTTTCCAGCGATAATACATTACTCCAGCTCTATCGTCCCGGGCGGCTTACTCGTGAGGTCATAGAATACTCTGTTTACTCCCTTAACCTCGTTTACGATCCTGTTCATGCACTTTTCAAGTACTTCGAAAGGAATGTTGGTTACTTCCGCGGTCATGAAGTCATCTGTCTCAACTGCACGAAGAACCACAGCATAGTCATAGGTTCTGAAGTCGCCCATTACACCTACGGAACGTACATTGGTAAGTGCCGCAAAATACTGGCTGATCTTTCTGTCGAGACCTGCATTTGCGATTTCCTCACGGTAGATGGCATCCGCATCCTGAACGATGCGAACCTTCTCGGGAGTTACTTCGCCGATGATTCTGACACCGAGTCCTGGACCCGGGAATGGCTGACGGTATACCAAATACTCAGGAAGACCAAGCTGTAAACCTACACGGCGAACCTCATCCTTAAAGAGAAGGCGCAGCGGCTCGATGATGGCCTTGAACTCAACCTTCTCAGGAAGGCCTCCTACATTGTGATGAGACTTGATAACTGCGCTCTTGCCGAGGCCTGACTCCACAACGTCAGGGTAAATGGTTCCCTGGCAGAGGAAGTCTACAGCACCGATCTTCTTTGCTTCACGCTCGAAAACTCTGATGAACTGCTCGCCGATGATCTTACGCTTCTTTTCAGGTTCTTCAACACCCTGAAGCTTTTCAAAATATTCAGGTCCTGCGTTAACGCGGATGAAATTAAGATCGTACTGACCCTTGTCGCCAAAGATTGCCTCAACCTCATCACCCTCATTTTTACGAAGAAGACCGTGATCAACAAATACGCAGGTAAGCTGCTTTCCGATGGCTTTTGCCATAAGAGATGCAGCAACTGAAGAATCAACTCCGCCGCTGAGTGCCAGAAGCACCTTACCGTCTCCGACAGTCTTACGGATCTCTTCTATCTTATCCTGGACGAATGTCTCCATCTTCCAGTCGCCGGTGCATCCGCATACATCATAAAGGAAATTATGGAATAACTTGTTTCCTTCTACGGAATGCTGTACCTCCGGGTGGAACTGAACCGCATAAATCTTACGCTCAGGATCTTCCATTCCTGCTACAGGACAGTTCTCTGTGTGGGAAATGATTTTGAAGCCCTTAGGAGTTTCTGCAATGTAGTCGGTGTGGGACATCCACATGATGGTGCTGTCTGAAACACCGCGAAGAACAGAATTCTGTTCATCAATGAGCACCTCGGTACGACCATACTCTGATACCGGTGCAGTCTTTACTGTGCCGCCAAGTTCATAGGCGATAAGCTGAGCACCATAGCAGATACCAAGGATAGGTATACCAATATCAAAGATAGCAGGGTCGATGTGCTGAGATTCCTCTTTATATACTGACTGAGGTCCGCCTGTAAAAATGATACCCTTTGGATTTAATTCTTTGATCTTATCAAGACCGATTGAAGATGCGTAAACTTCGGCATAAACTCCGAGGTCACGTACTCGTCTTGCAATCAACTGGTTGTACTGACCACCAAAGTCCAGTACCACAACAAGTTCTTTTGCCATTTTTCCTCCAAACCTTTTAGACAACGAGATACTGTAAATCAATGTATAAAAAATCAGATGATAAATCAATATACAATTAATATAATTTTTCGCAAAAAATGCGTGCCCTTGTAACAGTTCAGTCGGTGGGTCAGGGGGACGGGGTTGGTGTTCCATTTTCCTAAAATGGAACACCAACCCCGTCCCCCTGACCCACCGACTGAACTGTTACGTGCCCTTTGGGAGCCCGCATCTAAATCTAATTACTGGAAGTTCATTATAAGTGTAATTATTCTCAGGCAGAAAAGCACGAATACTACCCACATGGTCGGGCTGACATCCTTTGACTTTCCTTCACAGGTCTTGATGATAACCCATGCAAGAATTGCAAACATTATACCTGTAGCGATTGAGTATGAAAGCGGCATCATAAGCATTGCAAGATAAGCACCAACGGTGTCTGCGATATCTCCGTCGAAGGAAATCTTCTTGGCTGAAGATACCATGAGCATTCCTACATAAAGAAGTGCGGGAGCTGTTGCAAAGCCCGGGATGGCAAGGAAAATAGGTGAAAGCAGCAAGGATACGAGGAACATGCATCCGGTTGTAAATGCTGTAAGACCTGTCTTTCCTCCGGCTGCAACACCTGCTGAAGACTCAACGAAGGATGTGATGGTTGAAGTACCGAGGCAGGCACCTGCTACTGTTCCCAGGGCATCTGCCATAAGAACTCTTCCAACTCGCGGAAGCTTGCCTTCTTCATCAAGTAAGCCTGCCTTATCGGCAACGCCGACTACAGTGCCGACTGTATCGAAAAGGTCTACGTAAAGGAATGAGAATACGATAGCGATAAACTGTATAAGATTCTTTGCTACCCAACCAAAGTTAAACTTGAATGCTGTGTTTGCGATGCCTCCAAGCTGTAATCCCTGTGAGAAATCCGGAATGAGACTGTAAACTCCTGCATCGATGTCAACCTTGTACCAGCCCGAGAACTCGGCAAGGATTCCGAGAAGCCATGTAGCAAGGATTCCTATGAGAACCGCACCCTTAACTTTATAGTTAACAAGTACGATGATGATAATGAAACCGATGAGCGCAAGGGCAACTCTTGGATCTGCAAAGCTTCCGAGAGTTATGGTAGCACTTCCGTCGTTAACATTAAAAAAGATAATGTTTGCGCCCTGAAGTCCGATGTAGGCAACGAAGAGACCGATACCTGCAGAGATACCGTTTTTGAGATTCTGAGGTATTCCGTTGATCATCTGCTCTCTCACCTTGAATACCGAGAGGAGGATAAATATAAGACCCTCTACGAGAACCGCTGTAAGAGCGATGGTGAAAGGATTCTCAACATCGGCAAGCTCGCCGAGACATACGGTATAGGCGAAATATGCGTTGAGACCCAGACCTGCTGAAAGTGCGATGGGGTAATTTGCATAAAATGCCATGATGAAGGTTGCCAATGCTGACGCAATTGCCGTTGCAACGAATACGCCGCTTCTGTCCATAACGGAACCCAGTATGTTAGGGTTTACGGCGAGGATGTATGCCATGGTCAAAAATGTTGTTACACCTGCAATGACTTCGGTCTTCACAGTTGTACCGTGTTCCTTTAGTTTAAAAAACTGTTCCATACAAAAAATAGCCTCCTTTTTTTGCGGGATGATTCTTATATGCTTCGCAGGTCCTGAGACCGGAACGATGCATATGCCCTTTGAAAACATTGATAATTCTAGCACATAATGATGAGGAAGTCTTAAAAATATAATTTCTTGTTGACATCGGAAGGAAACTAAAATATAGTAAATTCCGAAAATCGTGAACAAGAAAATCATGATTTTTAATAAATGAGTTTTTCTCGGGTTTTCATTATCTGTTAAACCCGGATGACTCAGTATATTTCTATAATGCCTGTATCGGAGTTAAGAGCTTCAGGGAATCGATCGTCCATCGGAGCTTCCGGTCATGCGCTTAAACCGACATTAACTTTTGGGTATCAGGCGGATCAGACCTTTCAGGTCAATCAAAAATTCAATCAACAATAATATCATCGGTTTCAGGTTTTATGTGAAAACCTGAGCTTTCTTGACGACCCCTTTTTCTGCGGGTTGAAGTTTCAAAAATAAGGAGAATTAAAAACAATGACAAATGAATATGAAATCAAAGATGAATTATTAACTCGTGGTTATGCGGAGGTTACTATTTCCGATGTTGTGAAAAATTCAGTCCGGATGACCGGAATAACCATCAGAAAAAATAAAGATGAAATCATTTCTCCCTGCATTTATATCACGGATAAAATAAGAAATCTTGAAAATGCCAAAGCTGCCTGTGACTTTATCGAACGTCGCCTGGTAAGAAGTCAGGATCCTGATATCGGAGATCCGTGCGAGCTTATTTCAAAAGAGAATATTCTTAAAAGGGTGGCCATAGGCGTCCAGAGAAGTTCGGATCAGGAGCTGATCAAGCGTTCAACCGAATTTGAAGGCATTGAGCAGTTCCTCTTTATCTCCGGTGACAATAAGGATGGAAGCAGCTGGAAAGTAAAGCTTAGCCGGGCGCTTTTGGACAATGCAGGGCTTAGTGAAAACGAGGTTTGGGAAAGAGCTGAGAAGAATACATTTTCGGAGGAAAACATTTGCATCAAACCTATGAGAAGTATTTTTGAGGAAATTCTCGGAAAGCTTGATGACCCCAATGAGTATGATGTGCCCATGTATGTTGTTTCAAATCAAAAAAGATTGAATGGTGCTGTGCAGATCTTCAATAAAAAAGCTGTTAAGGAATGGGCCGGAAGTCACGGGTACGACACCCTCTTTATGCTGCCCTCTTCTATTCATGAGGTTATAGTGTTGCCGGTGGAGGTGAGCAGTATGAATTTTGAAGAGCTTAATCTGATGGTCAGGGATATCAATGCCTGTGAGGTTAATCCCATCGATCAGCTCAGTGATCATGCATATATGATCGATCTGGCAGGCTGAAAAAGCCATGGCTCCGGGATGTGATTATGAGAATGGCGCAGGCACCGGTAAGACCAAGACACCGGTTTGAACTGAAAAAGACGGACTACGGTATGTGATCACGAGCTGAGCAGACATTTAGTTTGCAGCTTATAATGCTGCTGCCGCGCACTTTATAAATCATGGTTAATACTAAAGAGAGACCATTACGTAGATGAAACACGTAATAGTCTCTCTTATTTTTACATGATCAACGGTTTGCAATGAGTGTGTCCCTTAGTCCGGAAGATGTGATTTGATTATAGAAAACTTTTCCTTGCCATTTTATCAGATGTTCATGAAGGTGTATTGTTTTCGTTTGTTATGGATATTTCCGTATTGCTTTGGTTATAGCCTGTCTTATTGGTATCTGCAACCTTCGTGTTTGGACCATCGTTTTTATATTTGTTTACCGTGAGAGGTTTTAGAGTGTGTCTCCTGTCGTTTTCAAGGGCACTTTGGTACAGTTCTGATTTTGCAATTTCTGCATTAATGTTCTTCATCAATTCATTAAGGGCTTTTTCTGTTTTGCTGAGAGGCTCTGATTCCAAAATTCCATCGTAAAGAGCATTGGCATCCATTTTGAGGGCGTGCATCAAAATAACAAGCTGGTGAGGGTTGGGATGTTTTCCATAATTATTTCTCTCGAATTGAGAAATAGTAACTGAAGGAATTCCTGTTATATCCGAGAGATTCTGCTGAGTATAATTAAGTTCAACGCGACGTCTGGCAATGTTTTTGCCTATAATCTTCCAATCGATGCGATAGGACTTGTTGTTATAGATGGGATCCTCCGGGTAGATTCTTTTGTTTTTTGCACGTTTTCTGTATGTAGGCATAACTTTTCTCCTTATGCCGTGATTTTAATTGCATTTGGAAAATATAAACATTCTCGGATTGGGTGAGAAGTTACCTAATCTGATATAGTTAGCGAAAATTTATATGTCGGATTTGGTGATAAATGGAAATTAAATATACCGGGAAGGGTTAGTTTGAGGATGTTTGCATTTTGTAACAGGGGTTTCCTATGTACAGTAACAGTTCAGTCGGTGATCCGGGTGGGGTGGTCCACCGACGGATCTGTTACTATGTACAAATTAAAAACAAATTTTTAAACTACAGGTTTATTTACAAGTCTTTATAAATTCGCTATTATCATTACGTAACAAGGGCTAGTACCGGTTTCGACGGGGACGATGCAGCTTTAGAAGCTATCCGAAAGACAGTCGCGTTAAACTTCAAACCTAAATATAAACGCTAACGATACAAGTTACGCATACGCAGCTTAATTGCTGCGTGGTCAGCCTCATTGCACTCACACTTTGAGAACCTGGCCTCATCTATGTGAGAAACGACTTTAAGAGTTCCTCCTCTTAAAGGGCGTATCAGAGGATACCGGTCATAACAAGACGTGCACATCTTAGTTATGATGGGGAATCTTAGAAGTGTACTATGATAGTAGAAGGAGAGGGAATTTGTTTTCGGACACGGGTTCGACTCCCGTCTGGTCCACTAAAAAGGGATATCGCCAGGATGATGATCATCCGGGCGATATCCCTTTTTTTCTGTCACTTTTTAAGATATTTCTTTATATAGTGTCCGGTATAGGATTCTTTTACCTTTGCTACTTCTTCGGGGGTGCCCTTGGCTATAACGGTGCCGCCCTTCTCTCCGCCCTCAGGGCCGATATCTATGATGTAATCAGCACATTTTATGACATCAAGATTATGCTCTATTACTATTACCGTATTACCGCTTTGGGCAAGCTTATCAAGCATGACCACAAGCTTGTGGACATCCGCGAAATGAAGTCCTGTGGTGGGCTCATCAAGGATGTAGATGGTTTTTCCGGTAGGTCTGCGGCTTAACTCGGTAGCGAGCTTTATACGCTGTGCTTCACCGCCGCTGAGCTCTGTACTGGGCTGTCCAAGCTTAACATAACCGAGACCCACATCATAGAGAGTCTGTATCTTTCTGGTTATGGTAGGAACATTTTTAAAGAACTCAAGAGCTTCCTCAACGGTCATTTCCAGAACGTCGTAAATGTTCTTTCCTTTGTATTTAACATCCAGAGTCTCTCTGTTGAATCTCTTGCCGTTACATACCTCACATGGAACATACACATCCGGAAGGAAGTTCATCTCTATCTTTACGATACCATCGCCCTGGCAGGCTTCACATCGGCCGCCCTTAACATTGAAGGAAAATCTTCCTTTGCTGTAGCCATGGGCCTTTGCATCCTGAGTTCCTGCAAAGAGATCTCTGATGAGATCAAATACTCCGGTATAGGTTGCGGGATTTGATCTGGGAGTACGGCCTATGGGTGACTGGTCTATGGCGATTATCTTATCCAGCTGTTTGATGCCGTCTATACGTGTGTGCTTTCCTGCTATGATACGGGCTCTGTTAAGCTGGCGTGCCAGTGATTTATAAAGTATCTCGTTTACAAGAGATGACTTGCCGGATCCCGATACGCCTGTCACACAGGTGAACACACCTAGAGGAAATTCCACATCGATATTCTTTAAATTATTCTCCCGTGCACCAACAACCTTTATCCATCCGTTGGGTTTGCGCCTTTTCTTCGGTACCGCGATCTTCAGCTTACCGCTCAGGTACTGTCCGGTTATGCTTCGCGGGTTTGCCATGATCTCGTCTATATTGCCGGTGGCGATGACTTCTCCGCCCTCAGAACCGGCTCCAGGTCCTATATCTATGATATAGTCGGCAGCTCTCATGGTATCTTCATCATGCTCTACCACAAGCACTGAATTTCCCAGATCCCGGAGATGCTTCAAAGTGCCGATGAGACGGTCATTGTCACGCTGATGAAGTCCTATACTCGGTTCATCAAGTATGTATGCTACTCCCACAAGACCGGAACCTATCTGGGTGGCCAGACGTATACGCTGGGCTTCACCTCCGGAAAGAGTTCCGGCAGCACGTGACAGACTCAGGTAATCAAGACCCACATCCAGCATGAAGGTTATCCTGTTTTTGATCTCCTTCAGGATTTCGTCAGCAATCTTATGCTGCATGGGGGTGAGCTCCAGTCCCTGTACCCATTCATTGAACTTGGTAATGGATAATGTTGTGGCCTCGTAAATATTGAGATCACCAACAGTAACTGCAAGGCTTGATGGTTTCAGTCTGGCACCGTGACAGCTTGGACAGGAAGTTATGCGCATGAACTGTTCATACTCTGCCTTCATCCTGTCGGAGAAACATTCCCTGTAGCGGCGGTTAACATTGGAAACAAGACCCTCGAAGGCTACGTGGTGCTCGTTGCCGTTTCCGAATTGGGACTCGTAGTAAACAGTAACCTTCTCGTCTCCTGTTCCGTTTATGATGATGTCTCTGGCCTTATCACTCAGTTCATTAAAAGGAGTATCCAGACTGAAAGCATATTTTTCGGAAAGAGCCTTCAGCATGGCATGGGTATAGCTTCCCTCGTCCTTTGAGTTCATCCATCCCATAACTGAGATGGCGCCTTCATTTATACTCAGGCTCTCGTCGGGGATCATGAGTGCAATGTCAAATTCCATTTTATAGCCGATTCCGAAACACTCGGGACAGGCACCGAATGGATTGTTGAAGGAAAAGCTTCTGGGCTCGATTTCCTCGATGGATATGCCACAGTCAGGACATGCGAAACTGGTGGAAAAATTCACCGGCTCACCGCCGATGACATCCACGGTCATCTGACCCCCGCTAAGCTGCATGACCTGTTCAGTTGAATCTGCCAGACGTTTTTCTATGCCCTCTCTTATGACGAGACGGTCAACTACTATTTCGATATTATGTCTGATGTTTTTCTCAAGCTTTATTTCTTCGGAAAGCTCGTAGAGATTTCCGTCGATACGCACTCTTACATATCCGGAACGACGGGCGCTGTCCAGAACCTTTTCGTGCATGCCCTTTTTTCCTCTTACTATGGGAGCAAGCAGCTGGATACGGGTTCCGTCCTTCATGAGAAGCAGCTGATCTACAATCTCATCTACGGTCTGCCGTCTGATTTCTCTTCCGCAATTCGGGCAGTGAGGGATACCGGCACGTGCGTACAAAAGACGCATGTAATCATAAATCTCGGTAACGGTTCCGACCGTTGAACGGGGGTTCCTGTTTGTTGATTTCTGGTCAATGGATATGGCTGGGCTCAGACCCTCGATCATATCAACCTTTGGCTTTTCCATCTGTCCAAGGAACTGTCTTGCATAGGACGAGAGGGACTGCATATATCTTCTCTGCCCTTCGGCATAAATGGTATCAAATGCCAGCGATGATTTACCTGAGCCGGATAATCCTGTCATGATAACAAGCTCATCCCTAGGGATGTCCAGATCCACATGCTTGAGATTGTGTTCACTGGCTCCCCTGATCTTGATGTAATTCTTTCCCATTACTACTCCGCTTTATATGATAAAAAAGTAAAATGTTTAAAAAACTCGACAAACAAATGTTTGCCGAGCAATTGTATCATGATTGAAATTGAAAATCAATATAACGAATATACGTTTTGCTTTTGTTTATGATTATTTCATATTTCAGATGTTTTGAACCTGATGCAAATACATGTGTATGCGGTCTGCTATAAGTCCCGCGACGAGACCTATCAGGGCTCCGGCAACAACTCCCGCCACCATAAGTACAGGGAGATAAAACAACAGTGCCTCGCTGTGAAGCAGTAATATCGCGGCTAAAAGCTGGCCCACATTATGCATTACACCACCGGTGATACTTACCACTGTTCTTTGGAAACCGCCTATCTTTATAAGTGCGGTCATGGTAAGGAAACTGATTGCAAAGCCAGACAGAGAGTATGCCAGAGTCATGGTGTTGCCAAACATAAAGCTTACCAGAAGGATTCTCAGGAAACTTATGATTAATGTTGGCACAGCACCCAATGTGTAAAGACCTATGACTGTAACTATATTCGGAAGTCCCAGTTTGACTCCGGGGACACCTATATTGATGGGAATCATTGCTTCTACATAGCTCAGAATCATAGCCAGTGCCAGAAGCATCCCGTATAAACTTGTTTTTCTTGATGATATTTTCATAACGGTAATTATAAGCGAAGGGTATTTTAATCGCAAGTATAAGTACTGTGTATAGCAGCGCTTAAGTTATTGCAAAGTAAAAGCGGTACCCATCCGGATACCGCTTTGCTTTTCTGTTTAGTTCTCTGATACTTTTCTTGCAAATAATATATTAATTACAATTAAGGTACGTGGAAATCTAAAAATTAAAGCTTAACTACGTTTACTGCCTGAGGTCCCTTTGCGCCATCCTGAACGTCGAACTCAACATTCTGTCCCTCTTCAAGTGACTTGAAGCCATCACCTGTAAGACCTGAATAGTGAACGAAAACATCCTTGCCTGACTCATCAGAAATGAAACCGTAACCCTTCTGATTGTTGAACCACTTAACTGTACCCTTCATTGTGTATACCTCCATAAAGTAATGCAGAATGATTTCTGCAACGGAATAAATATTAGCATAAACCAAAATCAAGGTCAATCAAATGTATACAAACCGGTTATACATTTTTGAAGGGTGAAACATAAATAAAAATAATATGAACCCCGGGATCATATGTCCACAGGGTTTATTTTGCTGAATCATACAGCTCCTGAAGCTCGGCCACAGAAAAACTATAGTGCTTCTCGCAGTAATCACAGAAAACATCCTGTGTTTTTTTGTCAGCGATCAGAGCTTCAAGCTCCTTCTTTCCCAGGGATATAAGAGCCTTTGATACTTTTTCCCTGCTGCAGTTACAATGAAAACGTACAGGAATATGATCGTTGATCTCCATATCCATATCACCGAGGATAAACTGAAGCATCTCTTCCGGTGTCATGCCTTCGTCAAGCATGGCTGTTACGGACTTGATGTTTGAAAGCTTTTTTTCCAGCTTTGAGATGACATCTTCCGTGGCATCCGGCATAAGCTGAAGGATGAAACCGCCGGACTGCTTTACGGTGTTGTTTGTGTTCATAAGAACGCCGAGTCCCACTGAAGAAGGTATCTGCTCGGATACGGCAAAATAATATGTAAGATCCTCTGCGATCTCTCCGGTCCGGAGATCCACAGAACCGATGTAGGGCTCCTTGAGACCTATATCCTTAATAACACTGAGCTTTCCTTTTCCGAGAGCCTCTCCTACGTTCAAATGTCCTGCTTTGTTTGGAGGAAGAAGGACATTGGGATTGGAAACAAAGCCTTTTACATTGCCCAGATTGTCAGCTGTGGCAGTTAAGCCTTTTATGGGACCGTCGCCCTTTATGGTAAGTGTGAGCACGCTTCTGTCGCCCTTTAAGTCAACACCCATCATCAGCGCTGAGCTCATAAGTCTTCCGATGGCTGCTGTACATATAGGGAAGGTGTTGTGGATTTTTCTGCATTCCTCAACCAGATCTCTGGTTGTACATGCAAATGCTCTGATCAGTCCATTAGCCGCAGTTGCTCTTACCACATAATCATGACTGTCCTCGATATTTGATTGAGTGAGCCTCGCGGCTTTGAGCGGTTCAAAAGAATCTGCAGGGGTTCTATCCTGATAAGTGCCGGCGGAAGCATTACCCTCCACACCGGCACTTATGTTTGTCCTGATCTTTTCTGACATTACTGTTCAGCTCCTGCCATAGCCTTGAGCTCATTTTCCTGGTCTATGCGCATGTG
This sequence comes from Oribacterium sp. NK2B42, assembly GCF_000424445.1. Lineage (GTDB taxonomy): Bacteria > Bacillota > Clostridia > Lachnospirales > Lachnospiraceae > Oribacterium. The sequence continues at coordinate 153,752 of NZ_AUJX01000006.1, read as the reverse complement.
GCACTTCTTGTACTTCTTGCCTGATCCGCAAGGGCACTGATCGTTAGGGTAGATCTTCTTGCCTTCTCTGCGGATGGTTCCTGAAGCCTTCTGTTTACGGTAAAGCTCATGACGCTTCTCTTCTGTAAGGATAGAATCCCATGCAGGAAGTCCGTAAAGCCAGCTTGCCTTTGCCTCTACCATGTTGTAGTAAAGCTTCTCAGGGTCGATCTCAATCTTAACCTGAGTGTTCTCATCCATGGTTTCGATAGGATTGTGATATCCCTTTAAAGACTCGTCGATTCCGTCAAGTACTCCTGTGAAATGGAATACATCGATGCCGAAGTGGTCTGCAAGCTCTTTGACAGTTCCTTCGTATACATGTGAAGGATCCTTGAGTACTTCCTCATAGAATCCCTTCTCAAGTGCGAAGTACTCCTGCCAGAGTCTTTCCTGGTCAGCCTTTGAAAGTCCGTTGCCGTAAGCCTGGGTTCTCCAGGTTTCAAGTAATGTTGCCATAAAAATCTCCTCACCCTGTCACAGGGTTTCCTTTTTTGATAATGTTTCGGTCTGACATTATACGACAGACCACCACACTATTCTACTATATTTATCGCAAATCTGGTGTATAAATATTGTCCATATCATCAAATTCCTGATTTTCTCCGCCCATAGCCCAGATAAATGTATAATTATGGGTTGCGGAAGCACAATGAATGGACCATGAAGGTGAGATAACAGCATCATAGTTATGCATTACCAGATGTCTTGTTTCCTGAGGCTCTCCCATGAAGTGGATAACAACCTGATCCTCAGGCACCTCAAAATATGTATAGATCTCCATACGTCTCTCGTGTGTATGAGCAGGCATGGTGTTCCATACAGAACCCGGTTTAAGTTCTGTCATACCCATGCTGAGCTGGGCTGTCTTAAGTACATCGGGATGGATGAACTGGTTGATGACACGCTGGTTTGCAAGCTCCGGCTCTCCGCAAGGTCTGTGATTTGCCTCTGCCATGGTAATGAGCTTTGTTTCATAGCTTACATGGGCGGGTGCGGAAACCATGAAGAATTTAGCCGGCTTTTCAGCATCATCGGAGGAGAAAAGAACTTCCTTTGCTCCCTTTGTGATGTAAAGGCAATCCTTGTAGCCAAGCTTATATTCTGTACCGTCAACCAGGATCTTTCCGGATCCGCTTCCGATATTGAAGATACCTATCTCACGTCTTTCAAGTATATAGTGTGTTCCAAAATTATGCCAGCAATCGATGCCTTTGTCCAGAGAAACTGTTTCATGTACTGGCATACATCCGAATGTAACCATACGGTCAACATGGGAGTAAACTGCAACTACTTCGTCCGGCTTGTAAAGGTCTGTGATCAGAAATTCGTTTCTGAGTTCTTCTGTTGTGTATCTTTTTACATCTCTCTGATTTGCGCTGTATCTTATATCCATTGATAGCCTCCTGAAAAAAATAATGCTCTTTTGGTTATAAAAAACGGGTCCGGAGCTCTGCCAAAAACAGGACTTCCGAACCCAAAATCATTATACATAAAAATGGCGGAATTGCAACACTTAAAGCGCTTTCAAGGTAATTTAGAAAACCGGTTTATAAAGTGACTGAAAAAGAGCCGGAGGATGCCTCCGGCTCTACACTACTTTTCTGCATTTGTAATATTATCTGCTATCAGGTTTCCCTGGTCATCCAGCGTTACCTTCCTTTTATCCAGAAGATATTGGGTGAGGCGTTTTACCCCCTGAAGGATGATGGCCCAGATGGGAACCCCGATGATCATGCCAACAAATCCAAAGAGGCCGCCGAACAAAAGGATGGAGAACAGTACCCAGAAGCTGCTGAGACCTGTTGAGCCACGAAGGATGTAGGGACCGATGATATTGCCGTCCAGCTGCTGAAGGATCAGGATAAAGATGGCAAAATACAGAGCATGGATAGGACTTTGTATCAGTATAAGTATGATTGAAGGTATGGCTCCGATGAAGGGTCCGAAGAATGGGATTATATTGGTGACTCCCACTATAACGGAAACCAGCATGGTGTAAGGCATATCCATTATGCTCAGAACCACAAAGCATATTATACCGATGATGAAAGAATCGATGATCTTTCCTACTATAAAGCCTCCGAACATCCTGTCTATTTCTTTTAGCTCAGCAATTACCATATGAGCATACTTTGATGGAAGTATGGCGAAGAGAATCCTGCGGGCGCTTATGAGCATGGACTCCTTGGTATTGAGAAGGTAGGCCATGATGATGAGACCGATGATGAAGTTTTTTATCCAGGTTACCGCTGACCATATACCTATTCCCAGGGATGTAATGACATTTCTCAGGTTAGGAAGCAGGGAATTCTGAATAAACTGCTGCATAGAGGTGAAGATTTTTTGTATTTCACCGGACAAAGAATCGCCTATTCCCAGGGAATTTGTAATGCCTTGTATAAAATTGGAGATATGAGTGATGATACCCAGAGAATCAGTGGAGTTCTCAATCAGCTCTGAGAAATAGTCGTCATCGATAAATCTCAAGGTGTAGGACAGGCTGGACAGGGACTTGATCAACTCAGGAATGATCATTGAAACGAGTCCGAAAACAGCTATCAAAACAAGCAGCACGGAGAAAAATGTAGCAGAGATACTGCTGATCCTTGCTATAAAGTTCTGTCTCTTAACCTCAGCAGGAGTTTCTTCGGTATTGTTTTTTGCAAGTTTTCCGGTGACTTCTTCCCGCAGCTTGTCGGTAAACTTATTTTCGGAAATCTTATCAGAAATCTTATCGGAAAGGCTTTTGAGCTTTGCCTGAAGCTTCTGCCTTCCAAGGAGAGCTTTTTCGGTAGTCTGATCCGAGGCAGACTTCATGACTTTATCCAAAAGTATCCCTGTGTATTTATAAATAAGCTTGTAGGCAGGGTTCACAAGATAAGCCATGACAGCACCGGTTATGATGGGCGATAAGATAGCTATCAGATTGTTGAACCTGTCGGTTATCAAATTATAGTTGTGTAAGGCCAATATGACAACGGCACTTCCTACTATCACAAGGAATGCTGTGATTCCCCAGCGTTTCTGTATTTCCCACTTCTCTTTATTCACTGCTGTCCTCCGGGATGATCCTGTATAAGTTTAAGGTGAAAGAATCGAACTTTATCTTATATAACTATAATACTGATTATAACACATGATAAACCAAATTCACTTTTTTACATTAAACTATGGAATTTTTTTCTCCCCAACGTAATCGAGTAGAGGGAAGGCACCCATACTCGATGTCACGTTGGCCTTCAAATGAATATAAATATTCCCTTGAAGGTCGTATCGCACAAACAAAAAAACCGGTGAACTGCTCACCGGTTTAAAAATCATACGATTTTTTGGAGTAAGACCAAAACGCCGTACCACACGCTTGACTCCTAGCCTGTTTGCTAGGTGGGAGACCCCACGAATACCACTATAGTCCTTTACCAGATGGAAGGCATTATATTATGTATTCAGATATCGGAATCCCGTATGTCGTATTTGTAGGTTCAATTTGTGCGGCCTCGCACGTTCTAGTTATTTACTTCTTAAACGAATTATAACAGAACACATTTTTCTGTTCAAGATATACGTAAAACTGTCATGAAAATTTTAGAAATAAAAAAATTTCTTTTTTTCAGGATAAGGCAGTCATGCGGACGTTGTGTTTATACAAACGCGCATGGGAGCTCCGGTTAATTACAGCAGCTGAATTTATGCACCTTCATCTGGTCATAGATAAGAAGAAGGGTTCCGTCCTTAACGCTTATCTCCGCCTCTGTTCCCACGAATTCATTGCTTATTCCGGTGGGGATGGTGTTTTGCAGTTCCACATCATTGACGATGTATTTGAAGCCCTTTTCGGTTACTCCACGGCACCGGTCCGACAGAGCAAGTGCGGAAAAATACCCCTGCATTTCAGCCGGAAATTTTTGGGTTTCGTTATGTATCGCCGTTATGATCTGGAATTCGTTGTAAATATATCCCCGGCAGCCACGAGCAGCCAGAAACCCAAGTATCTGAAGATTGGCAATGCTATGGTCGATACGTTTTCCGGTTCCGCCTATAATATGAAACTCCGAAAAGCCCTGTTCGAGGCCAAGTCTCACACAGGCCATCATATCGGGATCGTTTTTTATGGGATCTATGACCTTTGTTTCGATGCCGTCAACCTCCATCTGTTTAAGATGATGCAGATATTCGGCTTTTTCTGCGTCTTCATATATGTCAAGATCTTTAACCGGTCCGGTGGTGCCTGCTACCCCGTCAATGTGCATTGAATCAAAATCCCCCACAAGGAGATCCGGTAGGATACCTGACTTTATTAAATTCTTATATCCTGCATCTGCGGCTATGATAAAGTCCTCTTCCGTGAGTTCTATGGGGATTCCGAAATAGTCTCCCGCACCGACAATTATGCATCGCTTCATAAATTCTGCCTTTCGTTGTTAAGGCGGAAACCCATCACCTTTATGTTGTGGGTTTCCGCCATTGTTGTTTATAGGATAATGCTTACTTCTCTCTGCTTCTCATATTCCGGAAAAAATCCGTCATCAGATGTGTACAGTCATCAAGAAGGAGTTCTTTTGTTACTTCACATTGATGATTGAATCTTTCTTCGTGCAGCATATCAAGGATTGAACCGCAGCAGCCGGATTTTTGACTCATTGCACCGATAACGACCCTTGGTATCCTGGCCTGGATTATAGCCCCGGCACACATGGGGCAGGGCTCCAGGGTAACGTACATGGTGCAGTCTTCAAGTCTCCAGTCATCAAATGTCTTACAGGCTTTTTTGATGGCTATTATCTCCGCATGCATAAGGGAACTGTGCATTTTATTACGCTTGTTGTAGCCCCGGCCTATGATGGTTCCCGGGAGGATGCCGTGAGCTTCGGCATTCTTATCTGCCTTAGTGTTGGGATCCGTACCGTCATAGACTATGATGCAGCCTATGGGGACATCCCCGCTCATGGCAGCTTTCCGGGCTTCCCTTAGGGCAAGCTTCATATACTTTTCTTCATGGCTTAAATTCATAAAAAATATCCTTATTTACCCTTTGCCTGATCCTGTTTTATGAGGGTACGGATTGCCTCAATGGCAGTGCGAATGGCTTTGTCAGTGTCATGCTCTATGACATTGGAAAGACCGGCCTTCTCACGTTCCTGGTTTGACATGACGAAAAGAACTGCTCCCACCCGGACTCTTAAATAGGCTCCTACGGTAAAGATGGCAGCGGATTCCATTTCTGAAGCCTTGCAGCCAAGCTTAAGCCAGGAATACCATTTGTTCAGGAGCTCGTAATTAACGGGAAGATCCTCCGGCTTGTGCTGACCATAGAAGGCATCCTTGCACTCAACAACGCCAATATGATGTTTGAAGCCCAGATTCTCTGCGGCATTTTTAAGGGCAGTGGTCACCTCAAAATCCGGAACTGCGGGCCACTCGATGGGAGCATACTCTTTTGAAGTTCCCTCCATACGTATCGCGCCGCTGGCAATGACTACATCTCCGGACTCAACATTGAGATCCATACCTCCGGCAGTTCCCACGCGTAAAAATGTATCCGCCCCGCACATGCAAAGCTCTTCAAGGGCTATGGATGCGGAAGGTCCCCCGATACCCGTAGAAGTGACGGATACCTTAACACCGTCCAGAGTTCCTGTGTAGGTAACGTATTCGCGATTATCAGCTATGAATTTCGGGTTATCAAAATACTTCGCGATTTTTTCGCATCGCTTAGGGTCACCGGGAAGTAGTACATATCGTCCTATCTGCCCGGGGGCAACACCTATATGGTACATGGTTTGGTCTTCTGAGTAATTAATCATTTTAATCTCCATTCCGCCCTTAAGCTGTGGCACAAATAGTGATGGAATATATTTTTCACACTAATCTCCATTACGCCCGTTTTGTCTGACGGCACAAATAGTTAAGAGATGTATTTTTCTCATTATGCAAGCTCTAAAGCTATGAGCATCATGTTGTTAAAGGATTTTTCACGCTCATCGGCGGAAAGCTCACCGGACTTGAAAAGATGATCGGAAATGGTAAGTATGGCAAGGGCATTTTTGTGTGCTGCGGCAGCATTCATGTAAAGACCGGCAGCCTCCATTTCAATGGCAAGGCAGCCCATGTCTCTCCACTTTTCGTTTTTTCCCTTTCTCTTGTCGTAGAATATATCTGAGCTTAAGACATTTCCAACATGCACATCCACCTTCAGGTTCTCTGCGGCATCCACTGCCTTTGCGAGAAGACCGTAGGTTGCGATAGGTGCAAAGGTTCCCGGAAGCTCAAACTGTGATACATAGTTGGACTCTGCGCAGGCACCCATGGCGATGATGACATCATTGAGATTAATGTCGTCCTGTAATCCTCCGGCAGATCCGATACGGATAATATTGTCTACGTCATACATGTTGTAAAGCTCGTAGCTGTAGATGCCGATGGAAGGTATGCCCATTCCGCCGCCCATAACGGAAACTCTCTTGCCCTTGTAGGTTCCGGTGAAGCCCAGCATATTTCTTACTGTATTGAAGCATACGGGATTCTCAAGATAAGTTTCTGCGATGTACTTTGCGCGAAGGGGATCTCCCGGCATAAGAACTGTTTTTGCGATGTCTCCAAGATTTGCTTTGTTGTGCGGTGTTGGCATTTTTCATTTCCTCCTAGAATTTATGTGTCAGTCAGGGGCCCTGACTGACATTGATTTTATCCACCGGGGACGGTTCTCACCGGCGAGAACCGTCCCCGGTGGATTTCTGTTCATTAAAGCAGGTTTTCCGGTCCGAAGCTCTCGGGGAGCAGCTGGGCCAGTGTATAGATTTTGTAGTCTTCGGTGCTCCTGGCAAGTATGATCTCGAAGGTGTCAGGATCGCAGAATTCCCTCATGACCTGCCGGCAGATACCGCAGGGTGATGCGTACTGTAAAGGTTCGCCCTCAAGTCCTCCTGTGATTACGATACGTTTGAAATCCTTTACTCCTTCACTTACAGCTTTAAAAAATGCTGTCCTTTCGGCACAGTTTGCTGCCCCGTAGCTGGAATTCTCCACGTTGCAGCCTCCGAAGATCCGGCCGTCGGAGCTTTGGAGTGCGGCCCCTACCCTGAAGTGAGAGTAAGGCGCATAGGAAAAATTACGCATATCCAGTGCTTTTTCTATAAGTGTTTTTAAGTCATTTTCTGTCATATATCTGCCTTTCCCGGAGACATGGATCGTAAATCCGGTCCGGAGATTTCAAGGTCGAAAGCATTGCTTCCGAATAGTTCTTAATCATCAGTTTCGAGCCTGAAGCCCAGAGGATATTTACGTGGTTCCTTTTTGTTAAGTATTTCGGCACTTTCCGAAGCCGCCAGGCGGAAATCCTGTCTGGTTATGAGCCTTCCGTCATTCTGATCTATCTCAGCCCGGAGAAGGGTTTTTGACCAGGTCATGTCAAAAAGATTTCTTACATAACGGGCGTTGGTGAACCTGCCGGATTTTGTAACCTTTTCGGGAAGCTTGTCAAAATACTTAAGGATTTCTTCACGGAGGCCTTCCTCAAGACTGAACTTATTTCTGCGGACCATCCTGAGGAATATATCTCCAAGCTCCTTTCTGCTGAAATCCTTGAATTCGATTTCGCTGTACATGACACTGTCTATATCAGGAACGTCTTTACGTACTTTTTCAAGCTCCTCGTATGTCAGGGCAAGTATCACAACCAGATTACGGTTGGCTTCCATTTCCGAGATCAGGGTTTCCAGAGCCTCCTTATGGAAGTCATATTCAGGCTTGCTGTTTTCCTCATCGCCATCATCAAAGTCTTCAGTGTCTTCATCAAGTTCGCTGACCATTTCTTTTATCTCGGGATATGGTTCATCTATGAAGAGAATTGAGTCCAGAGCATCTCTGCAAATGCTGAGGGTTTTCGGAACTGTTTCTCCCGGAACCGTTCCCATGAGATCCTTCATGCTGTGCTCTATGATCTCACCCTTTTTGAGAATGCCTTTCTCCCGGAGGATGTCGCCGAGAAGTCTCGCAACAACAGTTCGTCCTGTTCCGGGATTACCCACAAACCTTATATTGAGAGGCTGCTTCGTTTCCGACATTTCCTTTATCAGGATATTTAACTGCTCACGGACCTCCTCGGTACCTATCATATCCACAAGCTCCTGCTCCGGAGTTGAGATATCGTGGTGCTTTACTATGAGGTCGCCAATGTCTTTCTCGGTGATCTCCTTAAGCTCCTTTTCTTCAGTTTCCTTTTCTGCTTGTGAAGATTCAGAAGATTTTCTCTTCTTAGCTTTGGTATCAGGTTCTTCAACTTCCTCTTCCGTGATGCTCTGCTCCAGCTTCTTCAGCACCATTTCCTTGACTATCTTCCCTATGGTATTCATACCATAGAAACGTCCGTCGGACTTCTCTTCCGCGATGCGCTTTCTGAATATGGTGAGGGCTTCCGGGGAAATGTTGTAGCCGTAATCCTCAAGCTGGGAAACCGCCGTTTCTTCAAGAAGCTTTTGGTTTAGAGGCGGAAGTGTTACCACCTCAACTGTAAAGATATCCCCTATTACATCCGCTACCTGATTAAGAATCTTCTTCTCAACATAAGGTATCCTGAATATATATCTGTACATATCCTTCTGCCCGTACAGGAACAGAAGGAAATCCCTGAACTCAGGATCGTCTATCTGTCCAACCCAGGCGCTTATGTCTATGCAGTACATACTGGCTTCGGTCTGGACTATAAACTGCTTTGCCATGGTGGTGGGAAGACCTATGGATCTTCCGCAGGCCAGTTGTATCTCACAGCCTCCGTACTCTGACGGAAGCAGATTCTCGTCACGCATGAAATCGAAAAACATTGAGACTCTGGCGTTAATGCCTATATCCTGCTCTGCCGAGAAAAGATAGGCTCTGTCCTCGAGGACATCGATGAATTCCTCTGTCTGAAGAGCCGGAGCGATGCGGTTCAGGCGTTCGCAAAGTGAGATGAGACTGTCACTTCCCTTAAGGTTCTTTATCCTCTGGAAAGCCGGGGCGATGTCTCCGTCTTCTTTCTTGTTTCCGAAGGAGATGGGATCCTGACCGAGCTTTTTCTCGGACTTTTTGGATTTGACATTATCCTGCTCTTTTCCTTTTTTGGAAGGCTTGCCCACGTTGCCGGCCCCCTCTTCTCCCACAGTTACTATCTCTGTTTCATCAGAACCCTCGGAATCCTCCTTCAGGGAGGTATCGGGGGCTGTTCTCATGCGTTTGCGGCTTGGAGCACCCTTTGTCTGTTCATGGCTGCCTTCTTTTCCGCCACCTTCTTCGAAACCGGTAAGCTTCTCGGTATGGGACTCTTTACCGGAAGACCTTCTTTTACGAGCGCTTCCGGATTCCGGCTCACTCTGACCGGATTCATCCTCATCCTCATCTTCATCCTCATCACTGACAGCACTGATCCTGTAGTTAATGATGGCTTCCTGAACATCGTAATCCATCTCGAATCTGTTCTGGAGAATCTGCCTCAGGTAGTAAACGGCTTTCTCCTCGTCAAGGACATTTTCATCATAGATAAAGGTGGATTTTGTGACTCCCAGGTACTGTACCTCCAGAGGAAGCTGTTCTGTCATGTCCTTGGCAATGATGTGTGAAGGAACACTCATGTCTTTTTCCGAAACGGCGGCAAGCCACTGCTCGTCAATGAAAACTGTTAATGCTCTCATATAGCTCTCCTGTAAACGCATGTTTTTCGTCGTTTATCTCTGACATATTGAGATCAACCCACAGGCTTTTGTATCAGCCTATTTTTGAAAGCTGTCCTGCGATACTGCCATCGTAATTGTAATAAACGATCGTATTGTAATCAGAGAATAATAAATACGACTCCTGATCCTTTTTGTTTGATTTAAACATTGTGATGCCGGGATGAGGAATATTTTTTCCGACGTAGGTGTAGGTAATGGTATCAAGGCCATCATCGTCGGACAGAATTACATTGAGCTCGGTGTCGGAGTTTTCTGTAATGTCTATGGTATAGTATTTGGTCTTTGTCCCACTGAAAGTAATGGGTCCGGAATATAATCCGTTGTAGCTGTTTCCGTGGAGCTGGGCAGCTCTTATTTTGGCCTGGGCTACAGTATTCTGATCGCTGCTCATACGGTGCATGACATAGCCCTTCACAGTCCACCTGCCTAAAGGATCCACTGTGAGTCCATCCGGGGTGATGGTATTGATGAGGTAGCTGTCGGAGTTCAGGAAATAGTATCTTTCTGCCATTCCGTTTCCTGCGGTGTCGGCCCATAACCAGGCACCCTTTGCGTCCTCGATCTGCTGTAATGTCATTTCCGAACCATCTATGCCTCTCGCATTGGGATTCATGGGATAAGTAGGTTCGCTCATGCCAGTATTTGCGATGGTTCCTTGTCCTACGACGGTGTAGGCGAGGGTTTCCGCGGGAAATGCGAGGAGCATGAAAAACGCCATCGAAAGCGCCTGCAGTTTAATTAAACGTTTAGATGTTGATGTCTTTTTATTCACTACACTTTTGGCAGTAATGTCCTTCGTATCAAACGGACTGTTAAAAGTTGAGGTTTTGAGTTTCATTGATTTTATGATGTTTGATTTATTTGGATTTTTCATAATAATATCCTTTCGTTGTCATGGACAGAAACCCACTTGCTTTAGCAGGTGGGAGGAGTCCTGTTTATATGCATCTCCTTCTGTTTTGACTGATTATCACGAACAAAATCTTATATATAATAATAGCATAGTTGAATCGAAAATTTGACATATTTTTTCTGCATGTCCGGAATTAAAAGAAAAATTCTTTTATTGCTTTTTCTGCTGCCTCCCTCCGGAGTCACATGGGAATCCGGGGAATCTTGGGCAGACATCACTGAGATTGCCTGTGTTAAGTACCGGAATAACAAGCTTGTTGTTTTTCTGAAATGGCGGAAAAACCAGGAAAAAACAAAAGCGGCAGAAACCACGTAATTCCGGAGGGAATGGGGCTTCTGCCGCTTTTGTTTGATTTATGAGGTTGATGGGACTTGAACCCACACGTCAGGGACACAGGAACCTAAATCCTGCGCGTCTGCCAATTCCGCCACAACCTCACGTTGGTGTATGATGCAATCACCGTTCTATCTTAGCAAATGAGGGGCGGATTCGCTAGTGTTTTTTGGCTTCAACCTTTCTGTTTTATTTCGGCATAAAGCTGTCGGGAAAAAAGGCGGGACATTTATGAAGGAATCAGCTCTTTCCTGCAGAGATTACTGTATTTATTTTCGAAGTCTTTGACAGAAACGGGCTTTGAGAAAAGGTAACCCTGATATACATCACAGCCCATGGCATTTAACATTTCAAACTGATTTGGCGTTTCAACACCCTCAGTTACGGTTCCTATGCCCAGGCGTTTAGCCATAAAGATGATGGAATCAAGAATTATCTCTCCCCTGTTTTCGTTTGAGGATTTGCTGAGAAATCCCGTGTCGATCTTTATCACGTCTGCATTGATGTCTTTAAGCATATTCAGTGAAGAATAACCGCTTCCGAAGTCATCGATCTCAATCAGAAATCCTGCCTCCTTAAGACGCATTATGAGATTGTTTACGGCAGAGATGTTTTTTATGATCACAGATTCTGTTATCTCGAGGTGAAGCTTTGACGGATCCACGGCATATTTATGTACAAGATCTGTTATCACCTTGAAAACATCCATAAGCTCCATATCTTTGGGGGATATATTGATGGAAATGTGGAGGTCTTTGAATTCAGTATGCTTCCACTCCCTGAGTTTACGGATTGCAAGCTCCCATATGTAACTGTCAAGCTTACCGATAAGATCGGATTTTTCAAGAATAGGGATGAATGCATTTGGCGGAATGATCGTGTTATTGTCTTTTCGCCATCGAGCAAGAGCTTCTGCGCCTATCAGATCCCCATTGGGATCCATCTGGGGCTGCAGGTAAATGCTGAATTCTCTATGTTTCAAAGCATAGTCAAAGTTTGCAATTATGGACTTTTCCGTAAGAGGCTGATGCTCTTTGTAAGGCAGATATTCTTCGCGGGTTATTAATGATGCGGCATTTCGTATTTTTTCAAAAAAATGATATAGAAAGGGATCTATAGCTAAGTTTCCAAAGCTGAAATAAGCATAGTTGTTTAACATATATTTTTTCCTTACTTTTAAATCTTATTGATTTTTTGGGATTTGTTTTTTGACCGGATATCAAGAAGATATCGGGATTAAAAGAATTTTAAAATAAAAAAACTTGATGAATCAATCATCAAGGTAAATACATAAGAGATGAGGCTGACGGGATTCGAACTCGCGACAACTTGATTAAAAGTCAAGTGCTCTACCGACTGAGCTACAGCCTCATAAACAGGGCCAGTTGGATTCGAACCAACGAATGCAGGCGTCAAAGGCCTGTGCCTTACCGCTTGGCGATAGCCCCACTTTAGCCTGCTGGCTAAGGGTGGGTACCGGAATTCGAATCCGGGATCTCCAGAACCACAATCTGGCGCGATAACCAACTACGCTATACCCACCATATTACGGTCGCTCATGCGAACCTATGTTATCCTCTTTTATTAAAGAGAAATGAGCCAGAAGGGATTCGAACCCCCGACCCACGGCTTAGAAGGCCGTTGCTCTATCCAGCTGAGCTACTGACTCATTTGTCACTCGTTTCAAGCGACTCAGTTATTCTAGCGAATAGCTGATTGAATGTCAACACAAATATTTGATTTTTTTATTTTTATTTTACGAGGGCCTTGAGGCCCTCGTAAAACCGTCATATCAGTGAGTAAGATCGTATGCTTCACGGCAAAGCTTTGCGATTCCGTCCCAATCCTTTGCTGCAACCATATCCTTCTTGCATACCCATGTTCCGCCAACGCTGATGATCTTGTCGAAACCGAGATACTCGTTAACATTATCAACATTTACTCCGCCTGTAGGCATGAACTTGAGCTGAGGGAATACGCTGGCAAGTGACTTGATGGTCTTAAGTCCGCCGTAGTTTCCTGCAGGGAAGAACTTAACCATAGGAAGGTTGTATCTTAATGCGTTTGTGATATCTGTAGGAGTACATGTTCCCGGGCAGTAAGCTACACCGTGTCCGATAGCGCACTGTGCTACTTCATCAGAGAATGAAGGTGCAACGATGAACTGAGCGCCTGCATTGATGGCACGTGTGCACTGCTCACGGTCGATGACTGTTCCTGCACCAACTACTACATTCGGACACTCCTTAGCGATACGTGCGATGGCTTCTGCTGCTGCAGGTGTTCTGAAGGTAACCTCGGCCATAGGAAGCTTGCCGGCCTCAAGAGCTTTTGCAAGAGGAACTGCATCCTCAACATCATCGATAACTACTACAGGACAAACCTTGATCTCAGCAAGCTTAGCCATAAAATCTTGTTGTGTCATAACATATCTCCTTTATTTTCAATATAAAAACTTATCATATGCGGTAATGCACGGGGGATTGGCATCACCTTGGTATACATTTATTTGTAACCGCTTACATTTTTGTATTATATAGGATTATCGTCCGGCTTACAAGAGGGAATTTGCTATATTTTAAAGAATAAACATGTACCGGCGGGGACGGTTCTCTCCGGTGAGAACCGTCCCTACCGGTGAGAACCGTCCCTGCCGGTACTGAGTGAAATAAAAAGGGAAACACCATAGCGGCGTTTCCCTGAAAATGTATTTTAAAAATATATAAATTGCTCAGTGAAGCTTCAGATAAACCTGGTGGTAGCTGAGCTCTCCTTCTTCGCTTACGTCGACAACCATATAGGATGGACGTCTGTCTGACTGTCTCGGGTAACTGATGGAACCGGGATTTATGCAGGTTACGCCGTTTATATCCTTGAGATAAGGCCGGTGGGTGTGACCGAACATGGCGATATCGCAGCCCCGGGCTTTGGCTTCCTCTGTAAGCTGGGTAAGGTCCATACCGACTCCGTAGTAGTGTCCATGGGTAAGAAAGCACTTGTGTTTACCCAAAGTGATCACCTGCTCTCTCGGAAGTTCGGTGAAAAAGTCATTATTGCCCTGAACAAAGTAGCATTCAACACCGTCACCGGCATATTGCTTTATCATATGCTCGGTTCCCTCGGAATCCCCGAGATGTATGAGATAATCAATCATTCCGAGTCTTTTCAGAACATCTTTAAGATTGTCATCATTACGATGAGAATCGCTGACTATCAGGGCTGTCTGAAAGGGGCGGACAAGTCCGCTGCCCTCCTTTCTTTCGGGAAACGCACCGCTGTTAATGCCTTTTTCTTTGTCTTCCCCGATAACACGCTTTAAAAGCTCCCGCATGGCTCTCAGGGCTTTTCCTCTGTGGGACATACTGTTTTTCTCCTCTGCCGTAAGTTCTGCGGAAGTTTTTCCGTATTCGGGAAGGTACAGTATGGGATCGTAACCGAAACCGTTGGTTCCTTTAGGCTCTTTTGCTATGAGGCCTTCGAATTTTCCTTCTGTGTGAAAGACTCTTCCGTCGGCAAATACCGCACAGATACTGCAGGCAAAATGTGCTGCTCTTTCATCTCCCTCTGCGAATCTGAGTTCATGGATGATTCTTGCATTTTTGACATCATAGGAGGTGTCTTCACCGAGATATCTTGCGCTGTAAATACCCGGCATACCCAGCATGTAATTTACGCATAATCCGGAGTCGTCCGACATGATAATGTCATCGTCCTGCAGCATATCGTGGGCAAGCATATAACTTCTTATGCCGGAAGCCTTGAGCTCGGCATTTTCGGCAAAGGTCTTTCCTGTCTCAACAGGTTCAAAGTCGATTCCGAGCTCACTCTTTGCTACGATATCTTCAGTCACATCGCCAAGGATCTGCCTGATCTCTTTCATTTTGTTCTTGTTATGGGTGGCAAAAATAATACGCATAATGTCTACTTTCTTTTTCTGAGTTTACTGCTGCTTTTGGATACTGAAATCTGTTGTCGTAAAAACGCTGCAGCAAAAATCATAATCGCTTCCAGTAAGTAATCATACCAAAGACACAGCCTAAGATGAAAGCTTTATTTATCATTTTGGATAATTTATCCCCCTGGCCCACCGACTGAACTGTTACCCGGGTATGGCAAAGCACCACAGGGGACGGTTCTCGCCGGCGAGAACCGTCCCCTGTGGTACTTGATAACATCGCAGATGAGGAGTCTTATGCATGGGAAACCTCATCTGCGGCACTTTAGGGTATCAAATCAGCCGAGATATTTTACAAGGGTGGCTCTGACTGCGCCGGCACCTGCGATTTCTTCTTTAAAAAACTCTTCGATTCTCTCTCCGAGACCGATTGAATAGAGGTCTGAGCCAAAGATGTTGACATTGGAAAGAATCGGCTTTAACTTGTCGCCTACAGTCTCAGGCTTTCCGAGCTCGATGCCGCGGAGCGCCTCTGTAAGTGAATCAAGCATAGGATCTGAGGAACGTTCAAATGCTTCGCCCTTATCATTAACACCGAGAAGATATCTGAGCCAGCCGGCAATGGCAAGAGGGATAGCCTCGAGCTTTCTGGCATCGCCGTACTTTCCTACATAGCTCTTTATGGTCTCGCCGTAACGGATACCAACCTTCTGCGAAGTGTCGGTTGCGATACGCTGAGGGGTATCGGGCATGAAGGGGTTAGGGATACGTTCGTTGATGACTTCATTAACAAAGGCTTCAGGTGAAAGGATACCGGGATCGGTAACAACAGGCATACCTTCAACAGGTCCGATCCTGTGAACAAGCTCTTTGAGCTCCTTGTCCTTCATCTCATCTGCAATAAGGTCATAACCAAGAACGCAGCCGTAAACTGCAAGTGCTGTGTGAAGGGGGTTAAGGCAGGTTGTTACCTTCATTCTCTCCACTTTATTAACAGTGTCACGGTCTGTCATATAAACACCGGCCTTCTCGAGTGCGGGACGGCCGTTAGGGAACTTGTCCTCGATAACGAGATACTGGGGACCTTCTGCATTAACAAAAGGTGCGATGTAGGTGCGCTTTCCTGTGATAACAGGTGCCATATCCTCGATGCCAAGCTGCTCAAGCTCCTTTTCCACAGACTCTGCAGGTCTCGGAGTGATCTTGTCGATCATGGACCAAGGGAAGGCTACGAACTTCTCATCCTTAAGGTAAGCGATGAAATCTGCAGGAACAAAACCCTTCTTCTCCCACTCTTCTGCCATTGTTACGATGGAGCTCATGAGCTTCTCACCGTTGTGTGAGCAGTTGTCGCAGCTTACGATGGCAACAGGATACTTTCCGGCTTTGAAACGCTCGAAAAGAAGTGCTGTAACGATGGCCATGGCTGCACCCGGCTTCTCGGGACCGTTGTCGATATCTGCCTGAACAAACGGGAAATACTCGCCGGAAGCATTCTTAAGAGCATAGCCCTTTTCTGTGATGGTAAAGCTTGCCAGCTGGAAATCAGGGTTTGTGAAGATTTCCTTGAGGCGATTCCAGTCAGCAGGTACCTGAGACTGAGCCTTGATGGCTTCGGTAAGGGAACCGATGACCTGCTTCTCTGTTGAGCCGTCAGCCTTTAATGTTACGCCCAGCACAAGATTGTCATAAGGATCATAAATCTTGTCCACTACGTCAAAGTCAAAGGTCTCAACACAGGTGATTCCTTTATCAAGTGCACCTTCCCCGATAAGCTTATCAGCGATTCCGCCAATGAAAATACGGAAAATGTTTCCGATTCCGAAGTGAACCCAGACAGGGGACTTCTTTGTATTCTCTGCAACTTTTTCAATGTCATAGGCAGGGAGCTTTACGCCTGCCTTCTGCCATGCTTCTTTATCCTTTAATCCTTCAAGAGTTAAACGCATTTTAGTTTCCTCCAAGTCTCTTCTCGCTCTTCTCGATTGCTTCCCAAAGTCCCTGAATGTATGTAGCGCCGAGGGCTCTGTCATAGAGTCCGTATCCCGGCATTACGCCTGGCTTACCAACCTCATCCCAGATGTTTCTTCCGTGGTCAGGTCTGATAGGTCCGTCGAAGCCTGTCTCGTAAAGGGCACGAACGATCTCATACATATCGAAGTTTCCGTCGCTGGAAATGTGGCATGCCTCCTGAAAATCATAGTTCTCACGGGAAGTATCATTGAATCTCAGGTTTCTTACGTGAGCGAAATGAATACGGCCCTTAAGTACGCGAATCATGTGAGGAAGATCATTCTCAAGGTTTGTGCCGTAGGAACCTGAACAGAAGGTTACACCGTTGTGAACATCATCAACAGCCTTCATAAGACGAAGGATGTTCTCCTCTGAGTTGATGATTCTTGTGAGGCCGAATACTGACCATGCAGGATCATCCGGGTGGATAGCCATCTTGATATCATACTTGTTACATACCGGCATGATAGCCTTGAGGAAGTATACGAGATTCTCGAAAAGCTTCTCGCCGTCAACATCCTTGTACATATCGAAAAGATCTTTGAGCTTTGCCATACGCTCAGGCTCCCATCCCGGAAGAACTGTGCCCTGTGACATCTTCTCCATGGAAGAAGCAAGGTCATCCGGATTGATGGCATCGATTGCTTTCTGGCTGTAGGCAAGAACTGTGGATCCGTCCGGATTCTTACGTGCAAGCTCTGTTCTTGTCCAGTCAAATACAGGCATGAAATTGTAGCATACAAGGTGAATGTCTTCCTTGCCGAGGTTCTCAAGAGTCTCGATGTAGTTTGCGATATATTTGTCGCGATCCTTGTCACCAACCTTTATGGAATCACAAACGTTAACAGATTCGATTCCGCTGATGTGAAGACCGGAAGCCTCAACCTCTTCCTTTAAAGCATGGATCCTCTCCTGTGACCATACTTCACCGGGAGTCGTATCATAAAGTGTTGTGATAACACCGGTTACTCCGGGAATCTGTCTGATCTGCTGTAAGCTGATAGAATCGAACTTTGAACCATACCAACGAAATGTCATTTCCATAATAAAAATCTCCTTTTGAATAATGCTTTGATAATTGAGGAATAAAAGGTCCTCAAAGTGTATACCAGTTTTTGATGATGCAATAGTAATCCTTTTCGGGAAAAATGTCAATAAAAAAATCATAATCAAATAATCGGTATTATATTAAAATACTATGAAAAGCCAGCATAAATACTGCACATGGAAAAGCTGGTACCAGGATTTTCGATAAATCTGCCATAGGTGCATGAAGATTTGGTAAAATAACGATTACAAATGTATACTACAACCGGAATTTAGCTTTATGACTTGATTTAAATCCGGAATTGATTTATTTTTATCTTGTGATTGTATACAAGTTTGAGGGGGATATTATGAATACAGAAAATAACATGGTTGAGACTCCCAAATTGCCTGAGGAAATACACTATTATTTATGGAACCGGATTGCGACGCTGGAGCTTCGTCCCGGGGTGAAACTCAGTGAGCTTGGTCTTGCTGAACAGTTTAACTGCAGCCGTATTCCTGTAAGAGAAGCTGTCAGACGTCTTAATATAGAAGGCGCTCTTGAATCCCAGCCTCAAAGGGGCAGTTTTGTAAGTAAGATCAATCTTGATAAGGTCAGAAAAGTAAGATATCTAAGGGAAGTTCTTGAAACCAGAGTGGTTCTGGATGCTTTTGATGCCGGACTGCTGGATCCGCTGGTACCTCTTCTTAAGGGCATGATCAATGATCAGAAAACCATGATCTCCTTCAATGAAATGGAGAAACTTACGGAAGCAGATACACTGTTCCATGATTTCTTTTATCATTTGCAGCACAAGGAGTTTGTTCAGGAACATACCGGAAGATATGATATTCATTATATAAGAGCCAGACGCTTTGCTCTCGGAGTGGAAAGAAGCGACGATCAGAAATATGATGACAGCATAAATATTGTTTCCCAGCATGAACGAATTGCAGATGCTATCGAAAGTCATGACAGACAGGCACTAGAGGATGAACTGAAACATCATTTCAGAAATATTAACCATACCCTGGAAAAAGTGTCCGCTAACGAAGAATTTAAGACTCTTTTTGAATCATAATATGACATAAGTGCCATAGCCTATCTTCCGTCTTGTGACGGCACAAAAGTGGTGATGGACTTTCACAAAGCGGCATATTATATAAAAGAAATGATTTTTTGTCCTTTTTTTTATTAAAATTGACCTATTATCAAAAAAATTGTATTATATAAAAGTTGGAGGTTTCGGAACAGACAAATAATTGTTGGAAACCTTTAAACATTTATATTGAAAAAAGTGTAAGGAATAATAGGTCGTTGGCTGACCGGGAAAGAGGTATGATCATGAAAAATTATTTTGATTTAAAGGGAAATGTTGCAATTGTTACAGGCTGTTCAACCGGACTGGGAGTTCAGATGGCAAAGGCACTGGCAAACCAGGGTGCTACTATCGTTCCTGTAGCCCGTCGTCAAGAATTGATTGAGGAAGTGGCAAAGGAACTCACAAAGGAATACGGTGTTGAAGCATTTCCTGTAAGATGTGATATCACTGATACCGAAATGGTTGAAGGTATGATAGACAAGGTTCTTGAGAAATTCGGAAAGATCGATATCGTTATCAACAACGCAGGAACAGGTGCTGTTGCTCCTGCTGAAGATATCACAGATGATCAGTTTGCCAATGAAGTAAACATTGACCTCTTTGGTTCCTTCAAGGTTGCACGTGCGGCTGCCAAGAAGGCTATGATTCCTGCCGGATACGGACGTATCATCAATATAGCTTCAATGTACGGTCTCGTTGGAAATAAGATCGCACCTGCAAGCCCATATCATGCTGCAAAGGGTGGCGTTGTTAACCTTACCAGAGCACTTGCTGCTGAGTGGGGCAAGTACGGCATCACGGTTAATGCCATCTGCCCGGGTTACTTCTGGACACCGCTCACACAGGAGACACTTGATTCCGACTGGTTCAAGGAGTACGCAAAGGGAGCTATCCCTATGGAGCGTTACGGTAAGGAAGGCGAGCTTGATACCACTACTCTTTTCCTTGCATCACCTGCCTCAACCTATGTTAACGGTGTTATGATACCGGTTGACGGCGGATATACATGTATCTAAGATATAATCAAAAATATGTAATGAACGGGCTGCCTTTTAAAGGCAGCCTGTTTTTCAATCATCTTCTTCCATTGAGCTTATATACTCGTTGTACTCTTCTTCCGTTGCGAATCTGATCTTCTGTCCGTTTACTATTCCGACAACACTGTAATTTTCGTAATACATTTTAAATTGCCTCCTTCATAAGACTAATAAGATAAGCATTTTCTCCGATATATAAAATGAGCAGGCGGGAGAAGTATGCCGTTTTTAGCAGTCCATTGAAATCCTTAAAGGTTCTATTTGTTATGGACATATCATAAACCGCCGGGATGACAAAAATTTGTACATAGACAGCGGAACCGGGCGGGGCTATATCCATATCGATCTCTGCGGAACCGCTTATTAATATGCATTAACAGCCAATCAGATTTACATATGAATGTCAGATATTAAGGCTCTAAAAACAGCGTTAATAAATGAGGAGTATAGAAAAGGTTATGAGTAAAGGTCAGGGACCATACATATCATTACAGACTAAATTTGCAGCGCTTATACTTGCCTGCACTTTATTTACGGCGCTTATCATCGGAGGTGTCGGACTGGGTTCTGCTGTATCGATACTGGATAAGGATTCGGCCAGAATTATGGAACTTACCGTCAGCGATGCCGCTAATTATCTCAATAACGCATTGAGAAATATGGCAGAATGTGTAGACGAAGGTTCTTTATATGCCACCACAAAGCTTGTTAATATAAGCAGTCTTGAGGATGCTTTTTATAGAGAGAATTATCTTCTGGAAATGCGACATGTTTTGAATTTCCTGGTGGATAATGACAAATGGATCTACAGTTATTATTTTCAGCTGGATCCTGAAATCTGTAGTGAAGATAATGCTTTTTGTTACAGGAAATCGGTTGCCGGCGGAACCTTTACATTTGTGGAGCCTGTTAATATTTCGGATTATAGTATGGAAGACCCCAGGGTCAGCTGGTATTATCTAGCCAAAGAACAAAAAGCAGGTGTATGGACAAATGTAAAATATGATCCTGAGCTGGATATAAACAAGATTTCATATATTGAGCCTCTGTTTAAAGGCGGAACCTTTATAGGCGCCATAGGAATGGACATAGATTTTTCCGACATCATTGAATATATAGACAATATACAGCCCTATGAAGGAAGTGCGGCTTTCCTTTTAAGCAATAAAGGAACCATCATTTATCATAAGTTTTTGGAGGCGGGAACGAATCTTGGGTCTATCAACAGTGATTTTACAAAGATCTCCCAGCAGATAAGAACCGAGAATAAGAATGAAAAACTTATCACATATGGGTACAGAGGTGAAGTAAGAAAGCTTAACTGGAGAAGCCTTAATAATAATATGAAGCTGGTCCTCACTACTCCCCTTAAGTCTATTCTTGAGGAAAGAAGCAGGCTTACTACACGTATCGTGGCTGCTGCCCTGCTTATAAGTATGCTGTTTTTCGTGCTGACCATGAATATGGTTTACCGGATAATCAAACCTATACAAAAGCTGAGGATATCGGCCTCAAGGATCGCAGAAGGAGATCTGGAGGTTGATCTGCGTCCTGAGTCCAATGATGAGATCGGGGATCTCACCGTCAGCTTTTCCAAAAACGTAATGGTTTTGAAGAGCTATGTTGAACAGATAAAGGGAATCGCCTACATTGATCCTCTGACCGGTGTTAAAAGCAAGGCTGCTTATGAGGAGTATATAAAAACAGTTAAAGATGCGATAAAAAACAGAAAAAAGGCATTATCGATCATCGTGATCGATATCAATAATCTGAAGATCATAAATGATGCCTACGGTCATGCCATGGGGGATAAATATATCATAAACTGCTGCGGATGTTTTTCGGGAAAGTTTATCAACAGTCCAATGTTCCGTATAGGAGGGGATGAGTTCGTGGTATTTCTTTCGGAATCAAGAGACTATAACGAAAGGTATAATATACTTGAATATCTTGAAAATGAAATGAATTTCAGAGCCAAAGCTGATATTCCCGTAGAAGTAAAGGTTTCGGCTGCCTATGGCATAGCGGATTTCGATCCCGTTACTTCACCTGAGGGCATGACCTATGATCAGCTTTTCAATATGGCTGACGAAAATATGTATAAAAAGAAAAAAGAAATGAAAGCTGAAAGAGCATAACTAAAAGGCATATAAGCGTTTGCTTATATGCCTTTGCTATATCTATTGATTATAGCATCGGGGTCCTTCTTGACGCATATGCAGTCGGATGATACGCTAATCGGGCAAATAAATATACGTAGAAGTTATTAGAAAAGTGGTTGTTATAATTTCCTGTTTTGCTTAAACAGCATCCCGGAGATAGACATTGAATTGTTTGATATGATAACCTGCCGAAGGAGTAAAACTCTCAGGAGTCTGTGACGGACGGAGACTAATAACGGAGTGAACTCTGGAGAAGCTCTTTTAGAGTGCCGAAGGTGCAAAGGCTCAGGATTATTCATTGATCCTGCCCCAATCTCTCAGGCAAAAGGACAGAGGGTTAATTTTTTATATTTGTAAACGTGGATATCTGACGGATGCATCCAAGCTTTGATCATGGGATGTATAATCGTTCGTTTGGAAAAGTCAGTTTTCTGAGTTTGCAAATATGTTCAAAATCTTTGTGCTTATCAGCATGATCTTTTGGTCGGATTCGGGTTCGACGAGTTTATTCCTGTTACGTTTCTGTAATTGTATTTCCGTAGGTTTTTGGTTTTATTATCCCGCATTGCCGTTTTTCAGGTGCTGCTGTTTGACCGATGATTTGTCATCGATGCAGGTTTAAGCATTCAGCTGCTCTTACGCTTATCTAAAGCTTCTGACAGCTCTAAGGGGGGAGTATCACAGTGGATAACTTAAACAACATTATCGTTCTTTTGGATGACAAAATCTGGTTTGTTCTTTTGTTCCTTTTGATAGGAAACGGATTGTTTTTCTCAATAAAGACAGGCTTTGTTCAGATCCGAAGATTTCCAAGTGCATGGCATCGAGTATTCGGAAACTTTTCGCTTAAGGGTAATGCCAGTGAAAATGACGGAATGAGTTCATTTCAGGCATTGGCAACCGCTATTGCAGCCCAGGTAGGAACCGGTAATATCGCAGGCTGCGCTACTGCCATTGTGGGCGGAGGCCCCGGTGCAATCTTCTGGATGTGGCTGGCTGCCTTCTTTGGTATGGCTACCATATACGGAGAAGCGGTTCTTGCCCAGAAAACAAAAACAAGAGATGAAAACGGCGAAGTAATCGGAGGTCCGGTTTACTATATTCAGGAAGCCTTCAAGGGAAGTGTCGGAAAGGTGCTTGCAGTATTTTTCGCAGTCATGACTATCCTGTCCCTGGGAATCATGGGAAATATGGTCCAGTCAAATTCCATAAGCGATGCTTTCTTTACAGCCTTCGGAATGCCAAAGTGGGTAGTTGGTATCTTTGTTGCCGTTATTTCAGCATTTATCTTTGTTGGCGGAATCAGCCGTATCGCTTCCTTTACCGAAAAGGTTGTCCCTTTCATGGCCGGTCTCTATGTAGTAGCCTCAGTGATAATGCTTATCATCAATCATGCGAATGTTATCCCGGCCATCGTTTCTATCTTCAGGGGTGCTTTCCAGCCTCAGGCTGTAGTTGGTGCCGGAGCCGGAATCGCTGTTCGTCAGGTTATGCGTCTCGGCGTTGCCCGCGGACTTTTCTCAAACGAAGCAGGTATGGGTTCAACACCTCATGCACATGCTCTTGCAATAGTAAATCGTCCTCAGGAGCAGGGTGAAGTTGCCATGGTTGGCGTATTCATCGATACATTTATCGTTCTTACAATGACAGCTCTTGTTATCCTTTCATCAGGTGTTCTCGGAACGGAAGTACTTTATGCCGGTGATATCACAGGAACCCCTGTGGCACAGCTTGCCTTCACAACAGGTTTTGGCGGCTTCGGCCCGATGTTCGTCGCTATATGTCTTCTGTTCTTCGCCTTTTCGACCATCATCGGATGGTTCTTCTTTGCAAGACAGAACATCACTTTCCTTTTTGGAAAGAAGGCAATCATTCCTTTCGCTGTCATCGACGTAGTATTTATCTTTGCAGGTTCCCTTTTGAAGGTTGACCTTGTATGGAACATGCAGGATCTTTTCAACGGAGTTATGGTTATTCCCAACATCATAGGCCTCATCGCCCTTTCTGGCGAGGTGGCCAAGATGTCAAGGATGAATTCAGATGACAAAAAAGAAGCAAAAAAATAGCATAACAGATATACAGTAAGAGCCGGAGGTTTTCCCTCCGGCTCTTGTTATTTACTGTATAGACTTATGCCATTCCTGGAGTGACATGATGCCGTCATCGCCATTGTCTTGTACGAACTTGATGCCTTCGGCTGCAGCCTTTGCCGCAGCAACAGTGGTGATGTACGGAACCTTTGCCTTGATGGCAGTCTTGCGAAGATAGCTGTCATCGTGGACGCTGTCCTTGCCGATAGGTGAATTGATGACAAGGTCGATGTTTCCGTTTGTGATGAGATCCATGATATTCGGACGGCCCTCGTAAAGCTTCTTAACCTTTTCTGCAGGTATTCCTGCGTCGGTTATAAGCTTATGAGTGTTTTCTGTTGCAACGATATTGAAGCCTGCTGCTGAGTAAAGCTCTGCTATCTCAGCTGCGTAAGCATGATCCTTGGTGTTAAGGGAAATAAGAACTGTGCCCTTGGTAGGAAGCTCTGATTTGGCAGCTTCCTCCGCCTTAAAGAAAGCTTCACCTGTAGTCTTCGCAAGTCCCAACACCTCTCCCGTTGAACGCATCTCAGGTCCGAGGATAGGATCAACTTCAGGGAACATGTTGAATGGGAACACAGCCTCCTTCACACCGTAATATGGAATAGTTTTGTCGGTTAATGCAGGTACCGGTGAAGGTCTTCCGGTTAGCTCTCCGGTGATGATATCCACGGCGATAGGAACCATGCTTATTCCGCAGACCTTTGAAACCAGAGGTACGGTTCTTGAAGCTCTCGGGTTTGCCTCGATAACATATACCTTTCCGTTTTCAATAGCGTACTGCATGTTCATAAGTCCCACAACATGCATCTCTTCCGCAATCTTTCTTGTGTATTCCTTTATGGTCTCCAGATTATCCTCCGGAATGTGCTTTGAAGGCACGATGCAGGCTGAGTCACCTGAATGTATACCTGCAAGCTCGATGTGCTCCATAACAGCCGGAACATAAGCATTAACACCATCACTGATGGCATCGGCCTCACACTCCATGGCGTTGTTAAGGAAACGGTCGATGAGGATAGGCCTGTCCGGGGTGACTCCGATGGCAGCACTCATATAGTCGCGGAGACTTTCGTCGTCGTATACCACTTCCATGCCGCGGCCGCCAAGTACGAAGGAAGGACGAACCATGACGGGATATCCGATTTTGTGGGCATTGTCTAATGCTTCCTCAACAGTGGTAGCCATGCCGGCTTCAGGCATCGGAATGCCAAGCTTATCCATCATTGCGCGGAAAAGATCGCGGTCCTCCGCAAGGTCAATGACTTCCGGAGTTGTTCCCAGGATTTTTACGCCGTTTTTCTTCAGGCTGTCAGCAAGATTAAGCGGTGTCTGTCCTCCGAACTGGGCGATGACACCAACAGGATTTTCCTTCCTGTAAATGCTGAGAACGTCCTCAAGGGTGAGGGGCTCGAAGTAAAGCTTGTCAGAGGTGTCATAGTCTGTAGACACGGTCTCGGGATTGCAGTTTACTATGATGGTCTCAAAGCCAAGCTTTTTCAGAGACTGGGCAGCGTGTACACAGCAGTAGTCGAACTCGATACCCTGTCCGATACGGTTGGGTCCGCCGCCAAGGATCATTACCTTCGGGCGGTCAGTGCTTACCTTGTCATTGTCCTGTCCGATGTAGGTGCTGTAGTAGTAAGAGCTGTCTTCTGTTCCGCTTACATGCACGGAATCCCAGTTTTCCGTAACGCCGATTGCTTCACGGCGGTTTCTGATATCGTCTTCGGAAATCTCCAGGATCTTCGCAAGATACTTATCTGAGAAGCCATCCTTTTTAGCCTGAGTGAGTGCCTCGTCGGAAGGAACATTACCCTTGTTTTTAAGAAGCTCCTCTTCTTCCTCCACCAGCTCTTTCATCTGTTCGATGAAGTATTTCTTGACCTTTGTAAGCTCGAAGATCTCATCCACGGTTGCACCCTTACGAAGGGCTTCATACATGATGAAATGTCTTTCGCTTGAGGGTGTGATAAGGAGCTTAAGGAGCTCATCCTTTGTAAGCTCATTGAAATTCTTTACAAAACCAAGGCCGAAGCGGTCTTTCTCGAGAGAACGGATGGCCTTCTGGAAAGCTTCCTTATAGTTCTTTCCGATACTCATGACCTCGCCTACGGCACGCATCTGTGTGCCCAGCTTATCTTCAACACCCTTGAACTTTTCAAAAGCCCAGCGTGCAAACTTGACAACCACGTAATCTCCGTCGGGAACGTATTTGTCGAGAGTTCCGTATTTTCCGCAGGGAAGCTCGCTTAAGGTGAGACCTGTTGCCAGCTTTGCAGACACAAGGGCGATGGGGAAACCTGTAGCCTTTGAAGCAAGAGCTGATGATCTGGAGGTTCTGGGATTGATCTCGATAACTACTATTCTGTCTGAAACCGGATCGTGGGCGAACTGAACATTGGTGCCGCCGATAACTCCGATATGCTCTACGATCTTGTAGGCCTGTCTCTGGAGCTCATCCTGCAGATCCTTTGAAATGGTAAGGAAAGGTGCTGTACAGAAGGAGTCACCGGTGTGAATGCCTACGGGGTCAACATTTTCGATGAAGCAGATGGTGATCATGTTGTTGTCTTTATCGCGGACAACCTCAAGCTCCAGTTCTTCCCATCCAAGAATGGATTCTTCTACCAGAACCTGATGGATGAGACTGGCCTGAAGACCTCTTGCACAAACTGTCTTAAGCTCATCCCTGTTGTAAACGAGACCGCCGCCTGCGCCGCCCATGGTATAGGCCGGACGGAGAACCACAGGATAACCGAGCTCATCAGCTATCTTAAGAGCTTCTTCAACGCTGTAGGCAACCTCACTTCTGGCCATGTCCACACCGAGCTTGTTCATGGTTTCCTTAAACTCGATACGGTCTTCGCCACGCTCAATGGCATCCACCTGTACTCCGATTACCTTAACACCATACTTGTCAAGGATACCTTCCTTATAAAGTTCGGAGCAGAGGTTGAGACCTGACTGTCCGCCCAGGTTAGGGAGCAATGCATCCGGTCTCTCTTTTGCGATGATCTGCTCGACTCTGTTGACATTTAAGGGTTCGATATATGTAATGTCAGCCATCTCGGGGTCTGTCATGATAGTGGCAGGATTTGAGTTGACAAGAACGATCTCATAGCCAAGGCTTCTCAGTGCTTTGCAGGCCTGGGTTCCGGAATAGTCGAACTCACAGGCCTGTCCGATTACGATGGGACCTGAACCTATGATAAGGATCTTGTGTATATCTGTTCTCTGTGGCATGTATATTCCTCCGTATAAATAAACATTTCTGAATGATTATAGCATTAATTATGCATAAATATACCCATAAAATGTATTTTTATCAAATTATATAAAAATATGCATTATTGTATGTCATAAATGGCAATCTCGTTTATTCACAAAAAGTCCCTGAAGGAGTCCATAAAATAACGTGTTTAACCATGATTACTCCTTTTTGCTGATGTGATAAATTACCGAATTGGAGCGCCCGGCACAAAGTGCTCATGGGCACTAAACTATTATATAAAAAAACAGAAGTAATGTGTAAAAAAAATAAACAGGAGCTGCAGACACATTCAAAATATGTTTTCTTCTATGGTATAATTGTATATGTGTACTCAAGGCAACAAAATAAACCATAGTTATCGGCAGTATCAGCTGCCGGTGATCGGTATCATTTTTGTATTCCGGTGATCGGTACCGTTTTCGTATGTGGGTGATCGGTATCATTTTCTTATTGATATATTTGAGAGACTGTGATATGGGAAAATTCAAGAGTTCCTTTGTTGAGATTGATAAAAACTTAAATATCATGCACTGCAGCGAGAGTTTTCTTGCTTATACCGGCCAAAGCAGCGTGGATGATCTTAGTATGCTCGTTCCATCCACGGATCTGACCGGCCTTAGGGATGAAATACATGCCCTGGAGCCGGGGCAGTCGACTCTTTCATGCTTCAGAGTGCGGAATATTGACGGTGTCCTGTCATGGTTTGCGGCAACAATAGAAAAACCTGTAAACCCCGATGACAATATAAAGGTGTATCTTTCAGACATTCAATCCATGAAAAACGATGTTGAGGAAGAATGCTACGACAAGATGACCGGTGTATACACCAAGAGTGCCATTATTGAGTATGCCCAAAACCTTATGCATAAGTCTCCTCCCGGGCATTTTTACTTTTGCCTGATGGATATCGACAATTTTAAATCAGTTAACGATTCCTTAGGGCACATGGCCGGAGATGATGTGATCATAGAAGTGGCAAAGTCTGCAAAGAAATATGTGGGTGACAAGGGCGCTGTCGGAAGGATCGGTGGTGACGAATTTATGCTTGTTCTGGAAAAGGTCAATACAGAACCGAAGCTTCGTGAGATTCTGAGGGCAATCAGATATGATATCCGTGAGAAATACATGGATGAAAAAGCAAATAAGACCGTAACGATTTCAATGGGCGGAGCTCTTTTCCCAGATAATGCAAAGGATTATGACAGCATGTTCCAGCTTTCGGACAAGATGCTCTATCTTGCCAAGACAAAGGGCAAGGATCGCTATATCATTTACACTCCCCATATCCACGGAAACATTCTGTATGACGGTAAGGTTATGACCATCGCCCAGCATATGATCATCAATAATCAAAAGAGTGATGTGATCATGGAGCTGATGGATAAGTTCATGATGAGAAGAACCCTTTCGTTAAATACGGCACTTGAGAAGATTTTGGTCACTTATAACCTTGATGAGGTCTTCTTCCTTGGAGAGGATGATCTTACATCCTCCTTCGGTTTAAAGAAAATCACTGATGATGCCGTCGGAAACAGTTTTGAAATTGACAGTCTGGATCTGTCTTCAACTGTCCCTGAGGATTTTCATCCTATGTTTGATACCTACCCTGTCAAAGTAGTCAACATGTTTGATCTGCAAAGGGATAATTATCACAGGTTTGCCTCATTTATGGTGGATAATTGCTTTCGTGTTCTTGTGGTGTATCATATGACTCTGACACAGAGGGGCGGCTATATCATATTTGTCAGCAATATAACCAGCTCCTGCAGACTGTCGGAAACGGATTTCGCAGACCTGACTTACTTTTCAAGAATGGTAGAATTAAGCGGCCAGTGCCCATGATAAGCACCGACCGCTTTTCTGTAGATATATAATAGCCGATTAGATTGACATCTGTGTGTCAGATATAAATGGCGGAAAGCATGCATTTATAGATGAGGAGAAAATCTACCATTTCAGTTATCCACCGGGGACGGTTCTCGCCGGCGAGAACCGTCCCCGGTGGGTCTGAAAACTACCATTTCATGGCATCGACGGCAGCGCGTTCTACTGCGATTCCGTCTTTGTAATGCTGTGTGAAGGTTTCAAAGCCTTCTACATCGGCAGGATCCGGTGAAACTGTGGTTCCGGACTGGTCTGCGAATATTTCCTTTGCAAGGAAATCACCCAGGCTTCCGGCATCCTTGCCGCGGAGCATGTAAAGGGCCAGTAGCGCTTCACCCCATGGACCGCCTTCGCTTGCGGTATCCATAACGGTTACCGGAGCATTGACAGCCGCAGCAAGATAATTCTGGGCAACGCCCTTTGTCTTGAAGAGACCGCCGTGACCGGTAATGCTCTTGACCGGCACCTTCTCATCCTTCAAAAGGATGTCCAGACCGAGCTTTACAGCTCCGAGAGAGGTGTAGAGATGGGCTCTCATGAAGTTTGCAAGATTGAACTTACTGTCCAGAGTGCGGGCAAATAAAGGTCTTCCTTCATTTAAGTGAGTGATGCCCTCTCCCGAGAAATAACCGTAAGGCAGAAGTCCACCGCAGTCTTTGTCACCATTTAAAGAATTGGTGTAGAGCTTGCCGTACAGATCACCCAAGTCAACGGTATATCCCATAAGCTCTGAGAATTCTTTAAAGAGATTCACCCAGGCATTGAGATCCGAGGTTCCGTTATTTGCATGAGACATTGCAACAGGATATCCGTCGGGAGTTGTAACCATATCGATCTCGCGATATAGCTTTGACAGCTTCTTGTCCTGTGAAAGTACCAGCATGGCAAAGGTACTTGTGCCGGCGGAAACATTACCCGTGCCGGGAGCTACGGAGTTGGTAGCCACCATGCCGGTTCCGGCGTCTCCCTCGGGAGGACACATGGGTACGCCTGCCCTCAGGGTGCCGGTCTCATCCAGAAGCTTTGCACCTTCTTCTGTTAATGCTCCTGCCTGCTCACCTGCCACAAGAACTTTGGGAAGAATATCCCGAAGAGTCCATGTATACCCCTTGTCTTTTATGAGAGCATCGAACTTTGCCACCATCTCCTCATCATAGTCAAGCTTCTCTGAATCAATCGGGAAGATTCCCGCTGCATCGCCTATGCCGGTAACCTTCTCTCCTGTGAGTTCCCAGTGAATAAAGGAATCAAGTGTTGTTACAAAGGAGAAATCTTTTACGAAGCTTCTTCCCTCCAGAACCATCTGGTAGATGTGTGAGATGGTCCAGCGAAGAGGGATGTTGAACTGAAATTTTTTCGTAAGTGCATCAGCTGCCTGCTCTGTGTTACTGTTTCGCCAGGTCTCAAAAGGACTGAGAAGTTTTCCGCCCTTGTCGAAGGCCAGGATTCCATGCATCATGGCACTGATTCCCAGGGCACCGTAGGTTTCAGGCACTACGTCATACTGCTCTTTTACTGATTTCACTAAAGAACTGTAGCATCTCCGAAGTCCGCTATGGATATCTTCCATAGTATAGGTCCAGATGTCATTTACCAGTCTGTTTTCCCAGTCGTGGAATCCGATGGCGAGAACGTGCCCCTTATCATCCGTAAGTACTGCCTTTATTCTGGTTGAACCAAACTCTATGCCAAGAGCCGTCTTTCCTTCCAGTATTTTTTCTTTTGCACCCATAATTTTTTATACCCTCTCTTCTCATCTATTAACGTTTTTTGACGTATAGATACCAATCTAATCGGTTCTACAAACCAAACTAATTTGTAAAAGATCAGAGGGTGAACCACTAACTCCGTCCCTATGGTCCACCGGCTGAACTTTTACGTTTATTTCTGAGATACAGATTTATCAAGCTCCCAGATGAAGGAGATCTGCCTCGGTTGTATCCTCGCCGATAGTTACAAGCTCTGTGCCTGTAAGCTTTGCGAAAAGGGCGATATCAGCTCTTGTTAATGCTGTTGATATGACGCTGTGATGAGCTCCGCCTGCGTAGCACCAGCCCTCGGTACCGATCTCAAAGTTTGGCTTATGACGGAACATGATACGGGCAACCGGAAGCTTAGGCATGGGCGCTGCCTGCTTTACAAGCTCGATATCTGCGCAGATGATACGGAAACGGTCTCCCATATCCACCATGGTTACCTGAATTGCGTCGCCGGTTACTCCGTCAAATACAAGACGTGCCGGATCTTCCTTTCCGCCGATGCCCAGAGGATGAACCTGGATCTCAGGCTTTGTTGCTGCAAATGCAGGCGGTACCTCCAGCATGTGAGAAGCAAGCTCCACCTCCTGACCTTCTGTAAGGTCATAGGTGTAATCCTCGATGAATCCGGTAGCACCTTTTCTTGATTCTGCCATCTTCATGAGAACAGCGGATAATGCAGAGATTTTGTAGTCTCCCTCAGGTCCGAAACCAACGCCCTTAGCCATAAGGTTCTGTGCTGCGATGCCCGGAAGCTGCTTAAGATTGTGAAGATCCTGGAAGGTATCTGCAAAGGCACCGATGTGATTCTTTTCAAGGAACTTATCGAGAGCCACCTCCATCTTTGCCTGTTCACGAACAGAAGCCACATTATCGGTCTTCATGGTGTAGTTTGCCTCGTACTCTGCCATTTTTGCATCTACTTCACTATCAGAGACATCGGCCATGATCTTAACCAGATCGCCGATGCCGAAATAATTGCACTCCCAGCCGTAACGGATCTGTGATTCTACACGATCGCCGTCTGTAACAGCAACTTCACGCATGTTGTTTCCGAAGGATGCAACCTTTAAATGATGTGAGTAGTCAATGGCCTTCGCAACCTCTGCAAACTGACGGATCTTTTTGAGGACACTTTCATTCTTGTAGTAACCGGCCACAACTTCGTGCGGGATTCCGAGACGTGCTACGATGAAGCCGTACTCGCGGTCGCCGTGAGCTGACTGGTTAAGGTTCATAAAGTCCATGTCAATGCTGTCATAGGGAAGCTTCTCATTATGCTGTGTGTGAAGGTGTAAAAGAGGCTTACGAAGCTCCTGAAGTCCCTTGATCCACATCTTGGCCGGTGAAAAGGTGTGCATCCAGGTGATGACACCAACACAGTCGTCATCAACGGATGCCTTACGGAGATCCTCAATGCAGGTCTCTGAATCAACAACTGTAGGCAGGAGCTCTACAGATACGATCTCCTGAAGGTTTTCGTTTAAAAATGATGCCATATCGGCAGCATCTGCTGCAACCTGACGGAGACATTCGTCTCCGTAGAGATCCTGACTGCCGACTACAAAATATAATTTCTTCATAATTCTTCCTTCTTTCTGATTACATCTGCCGTTTAAATTTCGCTTTGCGAGAGGCTGATGGTAAATGGCGGTTTTTATAGAAAACCTGCCATAAATAAAACCACTTAGCTATGTTATTGCCTTTTTATATGATCCGTGACAAATATCCTGCAGGTAAAGGCATTCTATTTATGATCTCTTATATCCCTTACGGAATTACCCTGATTAAACGAAACAGGGAATTGATAAGAGTAGTCATGATGAGTCCAGTTTTGATCCTTCATCATGCGGAGGAGATTTTGGGCTGTGAGTTTTCCCATTTCGAATTTCGGGTGTACTGCCGATAAAATCGTCAGCTCTCCGGCCTCCTGCATTTTTGCATCATCAAAGGAAACAATGGAAACATCCTCCGGCACCTTCACGCCTCGTTCGTTAAGAAAATCTATATATCGATATGCGATCTCGTCATTGTAGAGAACAAGGGCTGTGCACTCCTTTGTCCTGCGATAGAATGACATCAGACTTTTCTTGCTGAATTTATCCTCCATGTCCTTTGTGGTGTACCAGCGTACCCAGTCGTCGTCAAAGCGAAGACCCAGTTCGGACAGGCACTCTGTATAACCACGATAGCGTTCCATTCCCTGCATGTCATCCGACTTAAACATTCCCCCGATCTTTCTGTGACCATTTTCAATCAAATGCTTAGTCAGTTCATAGCTGCTTTTTGCATCAGACATTTCAACACTGTCGAAATTTATGTTTGAATAATGATTATGGATAAAGATAGTAGGGATATTCTTCCTTTTGATTTCTTTATACAATCTCTGATTGGGATTCGGGAAGCTCGTACGTGTGCCCTCTATGATCAGGCCTTGAACACCTGCCTTCAGGAAATTTTCAAGGAACATGGTTTCTTCATTGAGATGATTTTTTGTAATGGCTACATCGATCTGAAGCCCCTGTTCCTTCATGACCGATTCTATTCCGGCATAGACCTCCGGAAACAGATAATCTGCAAAATAGCTAAGAATCAAACCTATATGCGGTTTTTTATCCCCCTCGGGTTCCGCATCAGTATGGTAGGAAACGTAGGTTCCGCTGCCGCGGACCCTTTGGATGAGTCCTTCCTGTTCCATTTTGTCAAGGGCCATACGTACAGTCTGCCTGGAATAGCCAAACTTTTTTTCCAGTACATGCTCGGACATGAACTTGTCGCCGTTTTTAATGACGCCACTCATGATGAGCGTACGGCCCCATTTATACAGTTTCTGATATTTTAAGCTTTCGTTGATATGCTTTTGGTTATCTTTGCTCATTCTGTTTACTCTTCACTACTCATCTGTAAATGATGTTTTCCGGCTTTGGTATCTGACACAGATGCAGATTTTGTTGGCTCGTAAAAAAGATATTTACAAGGGGTCACAGGTTTTGAGTTGGTTATTTGATGACCTGTAATGATTTCCTGTCTGCAAAAACTGCCACAAATACCAGGAATACTATTCCCTGTATAAGCTGCATCATCTGTGTTGAAAATCCCATCATGGTGAGTCCGCTGTTAAGTACGATATACAGAAGCGAACCTACGATGATATTTTCAAAACGAACCTTGGCTCCGCCTGAAATAGGCATTCCTCCGAGTACAAGAGCGATGAGAATCTGTGTTTCCAACTGACTTCCGCCTGAAGATGTAACGGATCCGACCTTGATAACATTTATGAATGCCGCAAAACCTGTGATGGCGCCGGACAATACATAAACCCAGAATTTCATCTTGTCTGTTCGGATACCTGAGAACATGGCTGCTTTCTCTCCTGCGCCTATAGCCTTCAGATAAGTTCCGAATTTGGTAAATCTGAAAAGTACAAAACCTGTAACAAGAACAAGCAGAGTAAGAGCTACTTTAAGTTCTGTTCTGTCAAAATTTATCAGAGCAGCTGATCCCGCTACCGGAGCATTGGTGGTCAGGTACTTGATGAATCCGCGGAACAGAAACATTGTACAGATAGTAACTATAAAGGACTTGATCTTACGGTATACATAGAAATATCCGTTAAATGCACCTATCAGTGCTCCTGTCAGGATGCCGCATACTATGCTTAGGGGGATGTTGATTTTGGACACCATACATACCACTATGGATGCTATTCCCAGGATGGATCCCTGTGAAAAATCAAGACCTCCCATGGTCATGATAAAAAATACACCGGTTGTGGCGATCATGGTCACATATACCTGGGAAAGAACAAGGGGCATATTTTTGACCATTCTGAAATTAGTCAGAACATTAAATACCAAAAATACTATGATCAGACCAACGATGGGAAGATATGTCTTGACTGCGGAAATCATGGAGAGATTTCCTGTTTTCGTTTCTTTTGCTGCTGCCATCTCTGTTTTACTCACTGCCACCATAATTCCTCCTTAAACCATCATTGTGATCAGATTGTTTTCATCCAGTGACTCGCTTCTTTCGATCTGTCCGTTGATCATTCCGTCCTTCATGATGATGATACGATCACACATTCCTATAAGTTCCATCAGCTCTTCGGAAATCATGATGATTGATTTTCCTGCTTTTCTCATTCTGTCCATGAGCTGATATATATCCTGCTTTACCTTGATATCGATACCTCTTGTCGGGCTGTCCAGTACGACGATATCCGAATCTTTGCCTATCCATCTGGCGAGAACTACCTTCTGCTTGTTTCCGCCGGAAAGATCTGATACAAACTGATCGACATTTACCATCTTTACCGACATGTCTTTTGCGAATTT
Source organism: Oribacterium sp. NK2B42 (assembly GCF_000424445.1). GTDB lineage: Bacteria > Bacillota > Clostridia > Lachnospirales > Lachnospiraceae > Oribacterium. Next base: position 118,176 of record NZ_AUJX01000006.1, on the reverse strand, counting down.
ATCTGCAAAGTCTCTGAGCTTTTTATCACTTAACATATGTCTTTTGTCTGCAAGCTCATCCAGAGAAGGAAGGCAGATATTGTCCATGATGCTCTGATTAAGTACAACGGATTCATTATCTCTGTCCTTTGAAGTATATGCGATGCTGTGCTGAATAGCTGTGGGGATATCATTGATCTCGGTGCCGTCTGAAAGCTTTACGGAACCGGTTCTGTCATAGGAAGCACCGAAGATGGCCTTGCCTACTTCGTGCATTCCGGATTCCGAAAGACCTCCGAAGCCTAAAATCTCTCCTTTGTGAAGCTCGAAATCAAGCTTGTTCAGGAGCCCCGGTACCGATACATCTTTCACTGAAAGAACGACCTCGTCGGATACCTTGCTGCCGTAATCTGAACGGTAGTAATCTCCTGTCACTTCGCGGCCTACCATGAGACGCTTCAGATCCTCTTCGGAAACATCTTTGCTCTTTACGGTATCGATATAAACTCCGTCACGAAGAATCGTGATGGTATCTGAACGATCGAGTATTTCCTGAAGGTCATGGGATATAAAGATAATGGTATTGCCCTTCTCTCTTATTTTGTCCATAACCTTGTAAAGCTCATTTCTTCCCTCCTGGGAAAGAGCTGTTGTGGTCTCATCGATAACAACGATCTTTGGGTCAAAATAAGTTGCCTTTACGATCTCAACCAGCTTCCTGTCTTCGAAGTTGTAGTCATCGATCATTCTCTGGGCTTTGATCCTGTCAAATCCGTAGCTGTGGAGAAGCTCATTGGCCTCTTTTATCATTTGCTTTGTGTTCTTGATTCCGCACTTCACAAATCTTTCCTCATGCCCCAGGAATATATTTTCTGCTACGGTAAGACCTGAAAGTGTTCCAAGCTCCTGGACTATGATGGAAACGCCGTGGTTGTTGGCATCCACCTGATTTTTCGGATGGATTTCTTCGCCGTCCAGAACAAAGATACCGCTGTCTATACTGTAAATGCCTGTCAGCATATTTGTTAATGTTGACTTTCCTGATCCGTTCTCGCCTATCAGGGCGTGAACCTCTCCTTTGTTGATGTTAAAAGAAACATTCTTAACTGCCTTCGTGATACCGAAGGACTTACAAAGATTTTTTACCTCTAATCGAACCTCGCTCATTGTACCCTCCTGTGTCACTTTACAATTTCGCCTTTATTGATCTTTGTGGTTACAGTGATGATGATCAGAAGCGCAAAGCCTGTGATAACATCCTGAATCGCTGTGGGAGCGCCCAATGCGATAAAGCCGAAAAAGATGATGTTGATGATGAACTCACCGATGATGATGGCCTGTAAAGGAATGCCGTATTTTTTGAAGGCAACTCCGAAGAAACAGCCCATTGTAGGGATAAAGTTACGGCTCATGGAAGCCATGCCGGTTACAGCGACCATTGAGGATCCATAGCTTATGGTCAGAACTGCCATGATGCCTAAAAAGCCACCGCTTAAAATGAAGGCCAGAACTTTGTATTTGTTGACATTGATACCCATGTTCTTTGCAACAAATTCGTTGCTGCCGATGGCATAGGTATAAGTACCGATTTTTGTATAGTTAAGGAATACATAAGCTACGATAAAAGCGGCTATTGCAAGAATGATATCGCCGGGCATCTGTCCGAAAACTCTCAGACCTGCCGGTAATGTCTGCTCAACGCCGCCTGCAATGTAGTTTGCAACCGACTCATAAATAAGTGCAAGACCTGTGGTTACTATCATTGACGGGATACGAAGCTTTACATAAAAGCTTCCGTTGAAAAGTCCTACCAGACATCCGCAGAGTAAAGCGCCTATAATGAGACCTGCATATCCAAGGCCAAGCTTTGTAGCGAAAACACAGCCTACTATTGCTGAAAGCATGATGTTTGCACCGATTGAAAAGTCAAACATACCCATGACCATTACAAAGTAGAAACCTACGGCACCTACACTTGCGATAAGGCTGGCCTGAAAATAGCTTAGCATATTGTTGAATGATCCAAAATTGTGTGGTGTAAGTATTTTAAAGATTCCCCAGGAAAGCACAACCAGTAAGAGTAAAATCAAATAACCGCGAAGGCTTCCTTCAATCTTTCTTTGATCCATTGTTACAGCGGAAGAATTCATTTTGTTACCTCATTTATATATCTGTGGGAAGCCCGGCTGTATGATTCTCTACGGTAAAAGCCTGGGCTGTATTTTGGAAACATCAGCCCGGAGAAAATTCGTTTAGCGAATGGCTGATGCTACATGTCAGGTCTTCTTCGAAAACCTGACAGATGTTTTTAAAACTCGAGCCGATATCTGTGCCTAAGCTCGATACCGGCTCATATGATGTTTATTAATAGTTTTTGTATTTATTTTCCTGCACGCGCAGCTGCATCCTCGATAGAAATCTTAGCGGCTGCTTCCTTAAGTCCATCAAATGAAAGCTCAGACATTGAAACGAGCTCTTCGTCTGTATATGGAAGCTGGTCTACGAAGTACTTCTCATAAGCCTTGTAGTCATCGGCTGATGATACATAGAGATATGGGAACGGAACGTCATTAAACTGTCCTTCAAATCCTGTGTAGTTGCCCTTGATAGCGTTGTAAACCATCATGAATGCGATAAGCGGATCGCAGTAATGTCCGCCGGACTCACCTGCCATTGAACCGTTTTCAAGTCTCTCTCCGAGATCAGGAAGGAAGTCTGTTGATACGATGTCGATATCCTGTGTCTTTCCTGCACGCTCAACAGCTGCAATAGCTCCCTGAAGAGGATCTCCGCCGCCGCCGGCAGGGATAAGTGCATCGAGAGACGGATCTGCAGACATCAGAGCTTCTGCAGCCTTTGAACCGCCCTCTGAAGTCGTACCTGCATACTGGGGCTCGGAAAGCTTAGCCTGATCATCAGGATGCTCTGCATTCCACTTTTCAACACCTGCCTTATAGCCTTCCCATCTTCCGAGCCAGGTTGCATCACCCTGCTCCCATCCGATGAGACCGATGTTGCGATCGCCCTTGTCGAGAAGGATGTTTACAAGCTTCTCGCCGTTCTCGGGCTCATTCTCATGAACAGCACCTACATAGTAAGGTGAATCTGTAGCAGCTTTATAGATGTCTGCGCTGTTGTCCTTTGAGATTACACGGAAGAACTGTGCGAGATAAACCTTGTTGTCGTTACATGTCTTGATGGCTGAAGTCATCTCTGTATCAGATGAGTTACAGATTACGATTCCCTGGCAGCCGGCTGCTGCGAGTTGCTCAACAGAAGCTGTTACCTTTTCGGAAACATGGCCCTGATCAACATACTGAACCTGAACGCCCAGAGACTTTGCGGCCTCATCAAGGATCTGCTTGCACTGTGATCCGAGGACGTCTGTTGAAGACCAGATAGATACACCGATCTTTATGTCCTTGTTGTCGATAGCGGCTGTCTGTCCGCTTCCTGCTGCAGGTGCTGCAGGTGCTGTGGGTGCACTGTTACTGCCACAAGCTGTAAGTCCGGTTACCATAGCTACGGACGCTGCAACGGCCGCAACTTTTCTCAGAATTTTTCTCATTATTAAACCTCCATTTAATGATTGATCACTTTTTTGTTGCTTTTCACAACTCGTTGAACGTAGTTTATCAGTGGCTTTGTCTATTTGCAATACAATACAAGGTATTTATATCACAAAGTTGTATTGAAAATATGCATAAAATCACATATAAATGGCGCGAAAATCTACGAAAATATGTCAAATACACAACAGCCCTTGATTTTGGGTGGTTTTTATGAGTGAAAAATAGTTCAATTTCTATATAAATTTAACATTTAGAGGACGTTGTTCCAAAAAACAATACAACTTGGCATTTGTACGGTTTATGTATTTTTTCTGACAATAAAAAGAGGAATGTGATAATAACCACATTCCTCAGAAATACTATGAATTCGAGTGTTTAACTTCGATTTTTATAATTTATTTTATTAATGACTGTCCTTATACGCCGCAACACGTTTTCCTACATTATCCTTTATGTTGCTATAGTAGTAGGTATAATCGCTGGCGTGGCGACCGTCCGGGCCGAAGAACTCGGCTGCGGTTCTGGCATTTTCCTCGGGCATTGGTTCAACCTTTGCATGAGTAACGACCACACCGCGGGCGAGATTGATCTGCGCATCCGCACCCATATCGCCTATCGTGGCCTCACCGGTTTCTTCGTTCTCCACGAGGGATCCCAGGTTCATGCTGGCCGGAGCGTAGGTTTCATCAAGCTTCCAGTTGAGGGGGTTAATGCTTCTGGTGTTAGGCAGTACAACGACGTTGTGAGCATTAGTCTCAACGTTCTTAGGCCCCTCTGTATTCCATGCTATTATGACGCCTGTGTCGGTTTCGCCGGTGGCGAACTTAAGGTGCGGGTTGGCCGCAAGATACTCGTCTGTGACGGAGTAGCCGATGGTGTAGGCTGCGACCATGCGTGCATAGTAATCCGGGTGATCCTTAAAGTAAGTACGAAGCAATAACAGAACCATGGCTGAGCCCTGGCTATGACCTGCGATGATAAAAGGACGACCACCGTTGTAGTTTTCAAAATAGTAGTCCAGGGCAGCAGTTATATCGTCCATGGGCATGCCTGCAAAAGCAGCATCTGCGGTTCCGGTTTTCTTAAACATTTTTCCGGCATACTTTAAGCCTGACTGGCGGTAGTACGGGATGAAAAGGTTGGTGGCATCCTCATAAGCAGTCGCATGCAGCTGGTACTCTTGTTCCGCACCCTGCAGCATCTCTTCATTGTCGAGGCTGGCAAAGTCGGGGGCACCTTCTGCAAAGCTTCCCATGATATACTCCGTCGCATAGACATAGAAGGTATCAACATCCTTGGTGATTTCCGGAAGCTTGCACCAGCATTCTTTCCTGGAATAGTCGGGTGCAATACCTAATGTATCTGATGAAAGGTTGTTGCTCATTATTTCTCCTCTCTGCTTTTAATTTTACGGTTCAGCCTGTGGACCATGAGGAACAGGCTGAACCGTTAACAAATATTTTTATTTCACTTTCTTTCCGCCAAAGTAAACTTCCTCCGGCTTGTTGAAGCTGAATCCTTCTTTTTCGGCTGTGAGCAGGTCTTTGTCGAATACCAGGAAGTCTGCATCCTTGCCGGCAGTTATGGAACCCTTTTTGGATTCGATGCCAAGCTGTTCTGCTCCGTTTATCGTATATCCAACCAGCATCTCCTCAATTGTCATTACCTCTTTTTCAGGAGGAAATACCTCAGGGAATCTGGCAAATTCGTAATGTCTGGTCTTTTCTGTGATCAAACGTGTCATTCCGACTTCCATGCCAAGATACGGATTCCAGGTCATAAAGTCTCCGAAGACAATGTTGTCACTTGACCATGCTACCTTGGCACCGGTATCCCAGACAGTTCTGCAGCGGAACTGCTTTTTGGAACGCTCCTCGCCGAGCCATGTAGCACTGAAGCTGGTATCTCCTGCGTGCCAGTGCGGTGTGTAGTTTGCATAAACTCCAAGCTTAGCAAAACGGTCAAGATCCTCATCACACTGCACCTCAAGGTGTGCACAGGTGACTCTCACATGGAGGTCATCGCCCATTTCTTTTTTTGCCATCTCTACGCCATCCAGAACTGTTCGTGATGCACGTTCTCCGACTGTGTGAAGGTGAAGATCCAGATTTGCTTCATTAAGATTCTTCAAAAGCTTCGCAATTCCCTCTGCAGTGAAAGCGGTAGATCCCAGTGTATGGATATCTACATAAGGTGTTACCATTGCAGCGGTATGGATCTTCTGGGTACCGTCCATGAAAATCTTCATTGTATGAACCTTCAGGTGCTCAGTGTTATACTCACGCTGTATACGCTTCAGCTGCTCCAGGCCCTCCTCTGCATCCTTTTCGGCATTGACAACCAGGCATCCGTCAACATAAACGGGCAGCTTTCCCTGCTTATCCAGTTCGCACAGGCGCTTATATACCTTCTCATGGAATTTCATATCGCCGGGAAGTCCCGCATCAAATACTGCGGAAACTCCGTATTCGACTGAAAAATCGATCCAGCGTTTTAGTGCCGCATCAACCTGTTCATCGCTAAGCTCCATTCCGCTGTCGAGAATGATGGGAACCTCCGTTGCGCCTTCATACATATTTCCGGTAACATGTCCGTCTTTTCTTACATAAAATGCAAGTCCTGGTATTGGATCTGGAGTATCGTCTGTGATACCGTGCCGTTCAAGAATTTTTGAGTTTACCCAGATGCTGTGACCCTCGCCTTCCTGAATCTGAAGCTCGGCATCAGGACATATAGCGTCGAGCTCCTCTTTTACGATATCCTCTCCCTTAAGGTATTTCTTCTCCAAAAAGAATCTGTAGCGCTTCTGCCCCGGATGCTCCTTGATAAACCTTTCCATCAGGTTCAATGCCTCCTGCTTGCCGTTCGGTTCAAGGCGTTCATCGATTTCTGCGTACTCAAACCCCACAGGAATGGTTATATGGACATGGCTGTCGATGATGCCGGGCATAATGAACTTTCCACCTAGGTCTGTAATTTCTCCCTCATAATTCGCAAGTCCTGCCTCGTCGCCAACATAGACAAATTTGCCGTCCTTTACCACAAGAGCTGCAGCCTGTGGATTGGCCTTGTCCGATGTAAAGATTTTCGCATTCCTGATGATCTTATCTGCTTTCATGTTTTGCTCCTTTGAAAAATATATTCTTTATCCGCCAGCTTTTTTGTCATCTAAAAAAAGCCCGTTAACACATACATAAGTTTTATCGACAGATGTTCTTTCTCATATAATTTTAAATTCGAAATAATTGTCCGCCACACGATCAGGCAGCAAAGTCATGTCATGGCAGACCATAAAAAGCTTCTTTTTCGAGATGTAACTAAGGAGACGTGGCCTGATAAGAAAAAAGTACTTCTCAGGTAAATAGAATTACCTTTGAAGTACTTTTATTTCGCTTTATCGTCTCAAAACCCACGTAATATCAGGCTTTTTTCTCAAAATCATGCGGCTTATTCTGGTTTACCATCCTGCCCGTATATGAGTAGAAGTATGTTTTCATCAAACCGTGTTTAAAGTGAATAAACCCTTGATATTACGTGCTTTTTTTGTACTTCAAATAAAATCCGGCCAATATTTTTATGCCTTCCGGCCAATTCTTGAATTCACAACAATTTGTCTTATAATTCGTATTTCTGACAGCTCAATACTTTACGTATCTGTTCTTAAATAAACATTATGATTGTCCTCCGCATATTCCAACAGTTCGTCAGTAAAGCCGTTCTTTGAAAAGATTACAAAGTGCTCTTTTCTGTTCTCCATATTCCATTTCACCTCCCTGGATTTATCCTTCAGAGCATCAAGAACAGATAGTCCCTTCTTATTTTTGGAATATTTGCATTCCCCGAAAAGGATATCCTTGCCGTTTGAATCGTAGGCCACGATGTCGATTTCTACATCCTTTGCGCCCCACCATCTGCCAACTCTGTTAAACATAAGTGAATCAGATAACAAGTCCCAGGTCCGTTGTCTGCATATGTCTTCGTAAACATAAGAAACATGATTATCTATCAGATTTTTCCGTATCTTCTCCTCTACGAATTCTGACCTTCCTGATTCAAGAAGGCTTTTATTCGGATAAACATATTTAAACCAGAATGCGATGAAGTTATCCTTGATGTTATATAAGCCCATCTTACTTTTTTCAGGATGCTCCTCTGTAATAGGCACTTCTCTTTCGATGATATCAAGGTCCATCAGATTCTTTAGATAGGATGTAAGTTTAGTCTGATGGACTTCTAATGCGGCTGCAATCTTACCCAGCTTGTGATTTCCAGCTGCAATAGTCTTCAGTATTGAAAAATAACTTCCTATTTCCGACACTTCCTTCTGAAGCAGGAATTCGGGTTCAGCGTACAGAAATGCATTCGTTGACAATATGTTTTTCTTTATTGCCGTATATACATCCTTTTCATCCTGAAAGATATTAATGTACTTAGGTACTCCACCGGTGACGGCATATCTCATTATCTGTTCGTCCAAACTCAGTTTCTCGTTAAATTCGTGATAGTAGGCAAAATCTATTTGCTTAAGCTTTATCTGGGCTGTTCGTCTGCCGTACAATGGGGAATTATAATTGAGTACCTGGGATGTCATCATGTTAATGAGCGAACCGCATAGGATTAGCATGATATTCGATTTACTTAATATGGTATCCCATATCTTCTGCATGATAGACGGGAACGAAGCATTGGCTTTTCCAAGATATTGAAACTCATCGATAACAAGTATTATCCGTTCATTCTTGCTCTCCGACGCGACAACCTTAAATATAGGATCCCATGAGCTAAGGCTCGATTCAGCCAGCAAATCGTTGTCAAAGGTCTCAGCCACCAGATTTTTAAAGGCATTTCTGTTTTCAGATTCATTCTCCTCAGTTGCCAGAAAATATATAGCCCGTTTATCTTCACAGAAATGGTTAATAAGAGCTGTCTTTCCAACACGCCTTCTTCCGTACAGCACAACAAAAGTCGCCTCTTCCTTGCGGTATTCATTATCCAAGGTTTCTAATTCATTAATTCTGTCTACGAATTTCATATAGGTCACCTATTGCAAAATAAATATATCTACAGATATTATAATACAAAATATAATACCAGTAAATATATTACGCAGAGACGCTCACCCTTGACTAGCAACTTTGTCATTGAAATCTGTTATCAGTTTCTTTAGCTGAAAACCCTCGTCAACTCCTGCCTTTTCGCATGAGGCAGAGAATTCATCCATCAGCTCTTTTTTAATTTTAAATGTTTCTGTACTGACTTGCTTGATTTTCTTTCTCATCTCTTCTTTTATGTAATTCCCATGTGACAACCGAAACGGTTGTTGTGACTATCGTTCTGAATATATCCATAATATTGTCCTTTCTACCAATAGATTGACGTTTCTTTTGTATAGATGATACTTGCATGTATGTTAGCAGATTGATAATTTAAGGAGATTGAAATTTCCCTTTTCAAGGAGCATGAAGAGCTGATTAACCCTCTTATGTGCTCTCTTTCTCTGTGCTTTTGCTTCATGACGGGCATATTTCTTACTTGAGAATCTGAAATTCTTCTCGCCTCGCTCCATGGCAGCTTTATATCTGTCGTGCTCATAGATGTAGTTGAGATATCCGCTTATCATGTTACTGGATAACGCATCTACCTGCCTATGATAAGGTTCATTCTCAGGATGAACAAAATCCAGAGGCTCTGAAACAGTGTTTCTATGGTAGAGGGTAATAGCCTCATGTTTTTTGGAATAGACCATTTTCCAACAACCAATCTCGGTTTTTACATACAACACACTATCTATGAACCTGAAATCCATCTTTTTATTCTTTCTGTAGTATTCGATGGTATTCTGTTCAGTTCTGTAATGGTATGTCATTGAGTTACAGCATTTGCAGATGCGGTATCTTCTTTTCTGGGCATTCCTTTTGCTAAAGACATTCGGTTCTTTGGAGACATCATTTTTACGTAGTGACAATTCGGCTTGTGATATATCCTGCTGTCAGCATCCATGCTTAATACTCTTTCGTTCTTCATAGGAATCCTTTCCTGCCAGTTGGCAAATTGTGTAAACGATGCAAAGTAATGTGTAATTACTTTTTCTATGATTTGAGTCTACATCATGGCAGGTGGAAAAAATTGTACATTAATTCTCTATTATCTGCTCGTTCATTATGTCTAAAACCCGTCTAAAACGTGTTCGAAAGAAAATTCCTAAACACGTACTCAAAATAAATAGAAATTCCTGTGTGCGTTTTAAAGAATTCATCACATATTTACTGTGTAACTAAAAAAAGGCAACCAAATGCATATCACTAAAACCGGTTTTGACTGTGAAATATACAGTTGCCATAAACAAATAGATCTAGTAAAGGAGCCAATTAGACTGTGAAGCGTCTGTAAGTCAGAAATAAAAGTGGGGTTACGTGATGATGTGACAACACAAAAAGACGAAGAGATTCTTCGCTAGGACTTGAATAAGATATGGAACTGCGTTGGTACTGCAGATTTTCTGTGGCAGCATACAATGGGGTGCGCATTAAACGCAGTGTTATCGCCGATTGCTTCGAAATGAAGCGGTACGGTGTAGACAAATCTCCTCTAGGTGCTTGATAGGCAACACGACAAATCACGCAGGTACCGCAAGACCCAGGCTCCTTTAGAGCGTTCGTGGACGCTAATGAAAAAGACGGGCTCGTACACTTATTGTACAGCAACGTCACCACGGATTCAATTGTAACTGATAGTTGATATGGTCACATGAAACTATCGAAAAAAACACTTTTATAGAGGAGAAATATCAATGGATGTTTACAACATTACCAATTTAGCAACAGAGAGTGTTTCAGCGGATGTGACACTCCCTGATAATCTGAAGATAACAAAGGAAGAAGCTCAGCAGAAAACCGATGCCGAACTTCTCCAGATGATCCAACAGGCCCAGGGCCATACAGGGAAAGATTTTTCGGATTACATGAACTGTGACTTTTCCTACACCTACCTCACCGGACTTATCCGTGACAGAGGTTACGAAAACGGATGGCACAAAACATCTGAAGGATCCTCTCCTATTCTGAAGCCAACCGTTATCCGCATGAAAAAATCCGAAGATGGCACTACCCGAAAATCTTTCATCATCGAAGAAGCCGTTGCGGAAGAATGGAAATCCTTCAACAGGAATGTTCCATTTCCTTCCGTCACCCTCGGATGTGCTTTACGTAGGTTCATGGAGGATTATAATTCCGGACGCATCAAATTCGAGCTTGAAATATGATCCCCATCCTCGGGCGTTCTCGTCCTCATTCCGGGACTTCCTCGTTTCACATATTCTTCTATGCGAAGAATATGGAAACTCAAAAGCCCCTCCAATCGGACGAGGCGATTTAGCAGAAATCAAGCCGATGCTTTCGCACCGCTTTGATTTCTTCCCGTTCAGTCGATGCCTGACCACTACGAAGGAGCAAACAGTCCACCGGACTCTTTGCTCCTTCTCCGTTTGACCTCCGTTCGAGCAGGACATTCCTTCCTTATCGGAAGCAATGCCCCGGCTCTCACTCCGGTCATCAGTCATCTCCTTCCGGGTAAATCGCAAGACCACAAATCACCCCTCAGGGTGATTAGGCAAGTTTCGCATTGTGGCAAGCCACAATGCACCGCTGCACCAGAAAAGCCTTTGGGCTTTTCCGCTTCCGCTAAACTTGCCAGTGGGCTTTGCCCCCTTGGAACCCCCAGCAAGGTTTATTCAACCTCTGCACACCGAAGCCCTCCTTCAGTCCGTCTAAGGGTCCACCCTTGCATCCCGCCAAAGGTATTGCATCCCCTTGGAACCCTGCTCTACATAACATACTGTGCATCAGATGTTATGCGGATTATCACACATAGGGTGTCGCCCTATGTGTATATCAAGAATGAAAAGGAGAGTGAACAAAATGCTTAAAGTTAAGCGTAAAAGAAATAGGGCAGTCACCGTACGGATGAATGAAACTGAGTACGCTGACTTCCAGAATAAAGTTGAAGAGTCCGGTCTTTCACAACAGGCATTTGTGATAAATGCCGTTCGTGGTGCCACCATAACCCCTTCCGATGAAATCGCTGTCCTTAAGGATATAAGCAAGACCTTCGCAGATTTTGAAAAGCAGGTCTGGGGCCTTGGCACAAACGTGAACCAAATGGCCCACATTGCGAACAGCAAAGGCTATCTGTCCGGGGAATCCACGCTGACTAGATTATCCGACCAGCTCAGTGATATGAGAAAGGAGAGTGAAATGATATGGCAATCAATAAGGTCGTCAATAAATCAACAAAAAGTCACGGAGCAATGAGGAATGTCATTGAATACGTTCTCCGTGATGAAAAGATAAAAGAAGGCTACGTCGAAGTCACAGGGCCTTATGCTGCTGATACCATCAATTACGACGATGTTTACAAAACATGGCTTTCAGAAAAAAAGCTCTGGAACAAGGATTCCGTAAGAATGTATGTCCATAACATCATCAGTTTCCATAAAGATGAAGATGTTACTCCTGCCGATGTCCTTGCTATCGGAAAGGAGTTTTCAGATAAATTCTTCTCCGGCCACCAGTGCGTCATCGGTGTCCATCAGGATAAGGATCACCTGCACTGCCACATTGTCACTAACAGCGTTTCATATATTGACGGGATGAAGCTTCATCAGACTAAGCGGGATCTCCAACAACAAAAAGACTTCACCAATATCCTGTGCCTTGAAAGAGGTCTCAGTATTGCTGAAAAGGGACAACACTTTGACGGATCCGCTATTGAAAAGGGTGAGATCACTGCATGGAGCAAAGACAAGTACAACCTTCTTATCAATGATTCAAAGAAGAGCTTTGTTGCTGAATGCGCAATTGCAATCCTTGAAACCGTTCCCGAGTCTACAAGCCGTGAAGAATTTATCTCCGGAATGGCAGAAAGAGGATGGTCAGTTCAATGGGAGGATTCACGAAAGCATATCGTATTCCAAAATGAAGACGGAAAAAAAGTCCGTGACACTAACATCGAAAAGACCTTTACAGGTATGGAAGTAAACAAGGAGGCATTATTAAATGAATTTACGAGACAGAATGAACTCAGGCTCGACATACTCAGAGCCGATAAAGAAAGAGCTGCAGCCTATGCAGAACTCAAACGCTACTATTCCGAACTTGAGTCCGAAATTACGAGACTCGGTAATGAAAGAGCAATTGGAGATAATTCAGAAGCAATCCGAGAAAATTCGGGAGCAATCCCAAGACCTGCTAGATCTTGCCAGCATGATAAAGGATATGCAGTCTCAGCTAGATCAGATTGTGCCGGAACTGGAATCTCTGAAGAAACAAGGGAGAACATCGGATATAGAGAAGATACGGAAGCTTTCATCCGAAAACTCGAATCTCATGAAAAAGCTTCAGAAGAAAAGCGAGACTATTGTATCGCTGAACGACAGGATAGGGAAGCTGAGCGGCGCAGACTTAATCTTGAAAGAGAACGAGCGATTAGAGATGAGCAACAAAGAATTGCTGAAAAAAGAGCAAAACGCAAGAAACGAAGCATCAGCCATGGTTACAGCCGTTAAAAAGAAATATCAGCAAATACGGGTTGAGCTTCAATCTTCCATTGATGCTGCCAAAGCCCGTGAACGTGAGGCGCAAAAGTTGATAGCTGATGAATCTGCTAAAATTGATGCCCTTGCTGAATCCAAGGTTGCAAGTACGAAGAATGACCTTAAAAGACACTATGAAGAACTTGTTGAGAAGCAAAATAATTCACATGAACATAAGATGCGTGAGCTGGAAAGATTGTATAAAGGAAAGGTAAAACTTCTATATGGTCTGACCAGGGGTGGAATCGTTTATGGTCTCTTTGTCACCTCTTTGGCTGCGGTCAACTCCAAAAGATTTACTAATGACTTTATTTTGGTATTCAAGTTTTTAGGAAACTATATCTGCTTTTTGTTGGAAAATGCTTTTGATCTTGCATCGGCTGCGTGGTCCTTAAAGGAACATATCCCCTATCCCATCATAGATGTGCTAGTTCCTGGATTACTTGCTGGTTTAGGTTTTCTTCTCATATACGTTGGAATCATAGCCATAACGGGTTTCGTCCTATATATCATAGGAAAAGCCTATTCAAAATCATTTGCGGACACCCTGAGTGTTGCTGTAGCCCTGGTATCTCTTGCCTTGTTGGTATGGTTTGCTGATAGCCTAACCTTCATAAAATGCAACTTAATCCTGGTATTCCTGATTATACATGCTGTGTATGTATTTTTACGGATGATGTACGTCATGAGGGTACGCTAGTCCAATTTAGACAGTACCTTTTTTTAGCTAAGTTACCCATTTTGGTATAGAAGTCACCCAAAACAGCAATGTTTTTCTCTCTAATCTTATCATATGATTTACAATAGCGAGGTGTACAAGATGATCGATTGGATTAGTGTAAGAGAAAAACTTCCAGAGTGTTACAATTTAAGAATATTCGATGAATACGGTATATATAAGTCAAGCAAAAATTACCTTATAGCAACCAAGCACGGCGGTTTCTATATCGGTTACTTGGAACAACGTAGAACCCTGGAATCTAAGCGGTGGATGAATACATGGTGCGTTGCTTCTATTCAGGATGATGGTATCGATTGCGATGGTACTGATATTGAATATGTTATCGCATGGGCAGAACTCACCAGACCACGATTTAAATAACAAGCAAAGTTAAAACATATGCACTATGTACAAATATAATCTTTATGTTAAATATTTATTATAATTATTGACGGCATAAAGTTGTGGATTTAGAATGTGTTTAATGTGACATAAAATGATTTTTCATTATAAGTCTATTTGCGTTGTTTTTATTGAGGCTATAGAAAGGAAGGTGCAATATTTTGAAAGATTCGGATTTATGGTTGGTTGAAGTTGTTGATGATTCGGACCAAGTAGTGGTACCTTTCTCAGCAGGATGCTGGGGTGGTGGCGGAGATACGGACGAAGATACTATTTGTTAATTTATTCAAGGCAGGCTATTGAGCCTGCCTTTTTATTCAAATTATTATGCTAAATAAAGATTGGACGTATAGAAAATTATATAATTGGCACTGTTTGATACATCTACCAGATAATAGGATTGTTGAGATATCTCCTGCACTAGCAAAACTATTTTCAAACTATGATGGTAACTATACCGCATGGAAAAACGATCTACAAATTTCGGATGAAACTGGAGAAAAATGTCTGAAGATTCTTGTTTCTAATGGGATATTATATGAACAAAACATTTAGTCTAAACACAATAGTTGATTATACAAAGCAGTACCATTTACCTTTGTCGGTCCATTGGGATCTTACCGAATTTTGCAATCTGAAATGCAAGCACTGCTTTATTAATAAAAAGCCCAAGTATGTTGATCTACCCCTTGCTTTGGAAGTGGTAGATTTCCTAAAAGATAAAGGATTTTTTCTTGTCACACTAAGCGGTGGAGAAGCTCTTTTACACCCTCACTTTCCCATAATCTATAAAGCACTAAAACAGGCAGGAATGCTAATAACTTTGTTCACTAATGGTACAAACTTTACTTCTGAAATACAAGAATTACTATCACAATATAAACCCTACAAAGTCGAAGTCTCTGTCTATGGTATTGATGAACAATCATGTTTCGAGTTTACCGGGATAAAGGGTTCATACAATAAATTAATCGAAGGCCTCGAATTCTTGAGCGATAATAGTATTAATACTACTTTAAAAGTTCCATTAACAATAAAAAGTCAGAAATATATAGACACTATTATTCAGATGTCCCAAAAATACGGGTTTAAATATCGTTTTGGAACACTAATCCTACCGGTGTTAGAAAATAATGATCATAGCGTGCTTTCAGAGCGTCTCTCGGCAGAACAAATTGCTAATATTATTTTTTCCTTTCCTGAATCTTATTCGTATTATGAAGAATACTATAATTCAAGAAATGATAATGTTAGTTTTGAAAGCAGATGCTCATCAATGATGAATCACTACACGATATGTATTGATGCCTTTCAATTTTGTTTAAACACGAAAAATCCTTCATATAAGTTTTTTGACCGAAAAAGCTTATATGAAGGATTTACCAACATTACCTCATACAGAAAAAATATGCTGGAAGCATATCGAGAATCAGCATGTGGAAACTGTAAACTCAATAAATATTGCTTAGGTTGTCCTGCATATCTGCGATTGGAAAATGGCAATACTAATCATTGCAATGAATACCTCAAGTGTCTCACGAAAGAAAAGATGAAAAAAATACATGAATAATTTCAAAAAGAACCAAGAAGAGAATTAATTCCGGCGCATAAAAGAGCGAATTCTCCCAGTTATCTTGATAATTGAGATATCCCTGTTCTGCTACGCACATTGGCCACACAAGAACACATTTCTTTAAGATATGTGTCATAAAACACACTGAAGAAATACCGTGGTTAGATAAGGATCATTTGAGGTAGACATCACTCGAATGATCCCTATTTTAGCTACCATTACATGTTCTATAAACTTCATAAGTGTTCATATCAACCCCTCATATCTTCCGTCATCTTCCCAGCTTGCCATTTCAATATCGTCAGCTACGGCAACTTCCAAAAGCTTTTCTCTGTATAATCTCAAGAGGACATCTTCTCCTATTTTTCCTTTTAAATAACTACTAAGAGCATAAAAAACTTGCTCATTCACCTTATAAGGATCTTCATAGTACTCAAAATCCATATAATTCCCTACAACTTCCCGGAATACTCCACCGAGAGAGTCTGCTAAATACACAGAGGCATCCATGTCATCACTATCACCATTTTTACTAATGAATTCATTGGTATCCCATGTTGACATTTTGTTAAGAACAAACCCACCGTTACTATGTTTTAACGGATTGTCATCGGTTTTGGGAATCCAAAGGATATCTCCTTTTTTAAAGGGAGTCGGGAAATCGAACCATAGATGATCGAAGAAATCCAAGATACCGTGCATTGGCGCCGGAACACCTACCGGTGGATAATCGTTAATTTCCAAAACCTGCCTGTCTCCTCGGTATTCCATTTCGTATAACTCATCCGTATTGTCGAGAGACTGCTTAAGGAATTTATACCTTAAAACTTCTCCGTTTTCATTCGTGGAACCTTCATTCATATATGCTACTTCCTTGTGAAATGCATCCATACATTTCTCTAAGGTCGGATAAACAGGCATATATCCCTCTGAATATCCCTGATCATCCCTGTAGTAACAGTTATACATGTAGACATATTTCCCAACCAGTTCATCTTGCAGGAATTTCTGTATCATCTGATCCACTGTCTCCATGTACAGATTGATGCTTTCATGAAGACTCGTCCATCCCATGTCATATCCTTTGGGTGGTTGTCCACAATCTGGCATGGTCTGAATGAGTTCCTGCCAAAGCAGCTTTTTTTCTTCGTAAGACAGTCTGTGACACTGATATATTAGCCATGCTACTTCCAAAGAATTGAACTTATAATCTTGATTCTGTAAGAACTCTCGTATGTCTTTGGAATTGATTAGTGCGAAAACATCCATAATATATTCCTTTATTTCGGGATTATTAAACTTTTCTAGTATATCCTGTTATAAAAATACTTTTCGGCATTCACCTACTCTTGTTGGATGATTTTATTTATTTCATCAATAACTTCTCTACTGGCATCATGGTAACATTCATCCGATATCTTTAAATCAAATTCATTGCCATCTGATTTGTCAAAGAGTTTCCAAGGATAAAATGCAAGATAATCATCGTACTTCTCCATTATCTTCTTATTTTTTTGAAAATCATATATACTACCTCTCAATTACCTGTGTCGAAGAATCCCACCAACTGATTGTAGTATCATTAGCTAGGACTTGTTCCAGGTATTTCTTTCTAAAACTCCTTAGAAGAACTTCAACGTCAAATTTTCCTTTCATGAAATTACTGAGTACATTCAAAAACTCCTCTTCAGGTTTTAAAGGCTCACGATAGAATTCATAATCCATATAATTATATGGGTGATCGTAATCTATTCCGTAATTAGGAAACACCATGTATACAATGCCATTCATATCAGTGTTATCCCGATAGGTTTTATCTACATCTGGAGAATCCCAGGTACATAAATACTTTAATACAAAGCGCTCGTCACAATATCGATCAAAAACGCCTTTGTAATTTGGAATCCAAAGGATATCCCCCTTTTCAAAAGGTGTTGGGAATTCCAAGTAGAGTTCCTCGAAAAAATTCGGGATAGGATTATATTCATCGGGATTCTCATATATATCAAGTATTTGTCCATCACTACGGTATGTTACCTCTATGTAATGATATGGGTTATCAAGAGATTGTTTTTTGATTTGATATGAGAGAACCTCATCTCCATCTTCAGAATCTTCTTGAAAATCAGTAAGACATAATTCCAAAGAAGGAAAAATCGCATAATAATCTTCTGTCCATTCCTTTTCATAAGACCCGTACCTATAGCTGTACATGTATACGTTTTTATGATCCGGTTCATTTTGTAAGAATAACTGTATCTTTTTGTCAAATACTTCAATATATCGCCTGATGCTTTCATGAAGGCTTTTAGATTCTGTTTCACAGCTTCTCTGAGGTAAAGTGCAGTCCGGCATAGTCTGTACAAGCTCTTGCCACAGCGTTTTCTTCTCTTCATAAGATAATCTGTGGCATTGATATATGAGCCAAGCTGCTTCCAAAGAATCGAACTTATAATCCAAACTCTGTAAATATTCACGAATATCTTTAGAGTTTATACAAGAAAGTATATTCATTAAAAAAGTCCTTTTTAGAATTCATAAATAGGCTTTAATCTAAACTTAAAAGCGGATACTACATGCCAAAAATGTATTTCTCATGATTATTTTCTTCGTTCCTTAATAATGCTGCAAATAACCATGAATTCATCATTATCAATCCATTGCCCTTTCTTGCGCTTGTCATTTAACTCTTTTGCCATTATAAATAGTTCATCTGTGGAATATTTCGAGTAGTAAGTCTTTATCTTATTAATTTTGGCAGTATAATTACTGATTGAGTCTCCGATAAAATTAAAAAAAGCTTCTAATAAACCCATATTATTACCCTCTTATCTGGTCTCTAACTAAACTATGCAAGTATTGACCGACTTAATACACTTTGTCTTTGTTCCAATTCCTTGATTCTTTTTTTTAATCTCTTATTCTTTTATCCAAAATAAATTTTTCACCTATTGAAGCTGTCTTCTTTCGTTCCTTAAGTATTTCTATTTCCTTCTTCATTAATTCACATTTTATTGAATATTCTCGTGCGGCGGAGCCGCCTGTCCGGTGAAGATAGAGCCATGTTTCCGGGAGTGCAGAGCCAGTAGTTTATTCCGCGAAAGGCTCTTTACATGAGTAACACATGATAGGCTAAATGCCATTGCAATAGGGCTTTGAGCCTATCTGCCGCATTGCAAAACAATCATGTGTGATAGAGGCTCATGTCAAGAGCACCGTGGAATAAACTACTGGCGGATGGCTCTCAGGTGCCGGAATGGTGTCTTTCAAATTCCGGACAGGTGGCTCAACCAACCCCAGATTATTCATTTTATGTTGATAGAATTAATTATCATAATATTATCACTCCTATAAAATCTTCCGATTCTATACTAATAGTAATTGACCTCTGCATCTTCAAAGTTGTCTACAGATATACCATGAATAATCCACGAAATAATATCAGAAAAAGTACTAGAGAATACCTCCTACATCAAATTCTTTAGCTATCGTCCAACCTAAAAATTCGGTAATAGAAAATGCGATAGTTCCATTAACAGCATTTCCCACCCCAGGAATCCACCCTGTCAATAAATTTGCTATATATTTTCCAGCGGAACCCGCCATAGTAGTTGCGACAGCTGATGTTGCAGTGGCTTCTGTAAGTGTCTTTCCAAACACTTTTCCTAATCCTATAACCATAGCGATTTGTATTCCGTTAAGGGGCACACAATCACTACCAGGAATATTTGCTAATCCTAGTCCTACCGATGCTGCAGCTGCTGAAGATGTATGTATTATTTTATGACATTTATTTTTTTGTTCTTTTGTCATACGTTCCTCCTACTTTTCAATTTTGTATATCGCTCCACAAGCACGACATTTGCCATTAAAAACTGTGTATTGACCACAATTAGAACACTTTTGACCTTTTCCTCCTTTGCCATCATTTACAGGAACAATCATTGTGTACCCACATGCAGTACACTTTCTTCCTGTTGATGTTTCAAAGAAAGTGAATTTGCTACAATTGGGGCATATTTTACCTGCCATATTAATCTCCCTCCTTTAGTCTCTTTGCACGTTCAATTAACTCTTTTGCTTGTTTAAAGTGATCCTTAGCTCTTCCGTAGTGCTCATCACCTAAGTCATTTTTGGCATAGGCCCACTCGCGTCTTGCTTTTGTGTCATGATATTTTGCCGTTTTTTCAAGCCTCGATATTTGTTGTTCCTTTGTCAATTTCGCCATTTTATAACCTCTTACAATATAGTGTACTTTTCTACACAACCTAATTACATACATATATATATATAAATGTACCATGCACCAAAAGATAAATTAAATGAAATTTATGTAAAACCTATATTAACTTTTAATTTATATGCACCCATAGTCAATGACGGTTTTATCTACCAAAGTACATTTTTAGGGATTGGATTTTTTGGCCTTGATATTACTATATTTTTTTCATAACAAATTAATGATTTTCATAGTTGGGTTGAAGTACACTATGAAATATATGTGTACATAAAAACAGATGATTTCGTTTACACTTAAAATGATAACAATAACCACAGAAAAGAGGCTGATTTTTGTATAAAAAAGTCAACTACCCTTTTCTTTAACATAAAGGACTGATTATATGATTTACGGATATGCTCGTTGCTCTACCAATGAAGAGAGACAAGACATTGATCGACAGAAACGAGAACTGTATGCTCTCGGTGTTACTGACGACAAATATATTTACTGGGAATATGAATCCGGTACCAAGGATGACCGTGCCGAACTTCAGAAACTTATGGATATCGTATCAGAAGGAGATGCCATAGCCACCACGGAAGTATCACGGCTCACAAGGTCTACCAAGCGCCTTTGTGAGATCCTTCAGACCATAAAAGATAAAAAGCTGATTCTTGATATCGGCGGTTCCTTCCGTGTGGACTGTTCCAAAGGTGAAATGGATCCTATGACAGAGGGGATGGTTAAGATGTGGGGCGTATTTGCTGAAATGGAGCGTAATATCATATCACAGAGAGTGAAGTCTGGCATGAAAAATGCAGCTGCCAAGGGAAAACAGATTGGAAGACCTGAAACCACCAAGGATCGTCTTCCCGATAAGTTTTGGAAATATTATCAAATGTATAAGTCCGGTGACATCAACATTTCAGAGATGGCTCGTATCATGGATTGCTCCCGGGTATCTGTTTACAAGTATATAAAAATAGCGGAGATGGATTAACCATCCATCTCCTAAAATATTGAAGTAATTATATTATCCGTTTCTTCGATTTAATTCTTTATTGTGTTGTTCCAGCAGATAATCGGCTCTACTGTCGTCACAAAGCTTATTATACAGTAGCCTGTCATCTCTGCTGTTTCCATCATAGTATTGTCGCCTTGGCAGGTCGTTATAATGGCAAATCTCTATCCAGCTTTCGGCATAACGGAATATCTCATCACAAATTGTTTCTATTTGTATAATACATTCTTTGGATAAGTGCGTATTTCCAATCCCAATTGAAAAGAATATCGGAAGTCCCGAACCATGCTCTATATCCGTTTCACATTGATGAAGGATATTACATCGCATTTCATAAAACTGTTCAGCATAGTTCTCTCCAAGAATTGAAACCAGAAAGCTGTCCTTATAATACTCGTTTTTTACAAGTTTACCACCAACGGTTGATTTGGATCCCAGACTTATCCATTCATTGCACCACTTGACATAAGCTCTCCTGTCGTGCCAGCGAATAACACCTCTATTGTCTTCGTACCATACGCCGTTTTCATCATTTCTACTCTTGCCTTTATATTTCTCATCCGCATACTCGACCCTTGAACACATGGAGGGCAATGTAAGCGCCACTACCAAAGCGCTCCAATAATTCTTATCTTCAAGAGACTTCTTTCCTGCCTCAATAATAGTTTTTATTGACAATTCAGCCATGAAACATCCTACTCCCTTTTGTTTTCTTTCTAACCGGTAGGGGCATTTATTATAAAATACGGTCTCATACTATGTTTAGATGCTTCACCAAGGATCTTTCCTGATGATGCTACCACGCACTTACTCATAACATCCTTATCAGCAAGAACAAATTTCTCAATCTTAAACCATGTTTTGAATGTTCCCGCAGTGTCTCTGTAATACTCAGGAATAGCTTCTTTTTCAGGCACTCCATACTGAATTTCTTTAACTTCAGCCCAATACCTTTCAGCCTTTCCACTTCTAATGAGCAATATTCTTAGACTATCCGATGCCATTATTTCTTTTATCATCTTTTCCGATATTTTGGAGCCCACCTTTCCATACAGACATATCCTAGCTTTTCGATTATCTCTTCGTGTGCCGAAATAGTCCCGCATTCAGGCGAAAAATGTTCTCCAAAGCGTAGAGCTATTGTTTTTATTTCACTAACCTTTCACAGAACGGAAGGAGTTCCTCTATTTTGGCAACAATACGATGTTGTTCTTCAAGCGGCGGTAACGGTATGACTATCGCATCCCACAGTCCTCTGTTAATAATAGGTGTTGCTGTTCCTCCTGAGTTCTCCTTCATATAGTCCTTAAAATAATAACTATCTAAAACATAATAAACATACTTGCTATCAGATATTAAAGGATAGATAGAATTGATTTGCTGGTTAAAGGTTACTTCTCTGTCAACCAACGCACATTTTCCTATACTACCGCCTATGCATACTTGTAACACAGAATCTGACGGAGTAACACGACCATATTCTTTTCCTTCTTCGGAAAGTCCCTGATTATCATAGTTGACATTTCCATTTTGAATATCTCCAGGTCCCAAAAATGGAATATAATTACCAAAATACTCCGGATGAGATTTTTTGGGTGTGTTTCCAGTTTGTGTTACTCCAACTGAACATACCCTTACCCATTTCCAGCTTTCAGGTATATCAAATGGAATCTCATCCACCGTAATCTCTGCTAAAGGCTTTTCTTTCTTTATCTTTCCTTCCTTGATCAACCTCTGCTTTTCATCCTGTATCTGCTGATACAGTTCTTCAGCCGTTCCTTCTTCCGGTCTCTGCTCCACCAATTTGCCCTGAATGGCGTACTGAAGGATAGACTTCTTCATATCCTCCGGGAATTTGGCATTAAACTTCTCAAATTTGTTGTAGGCTTCAGCATAGCGGTCAACATACGGAAGAAGTTCCTCTATCTTGGCAACAATACGATGCTGCTCCTCGAGCGGTGGGAGTGGAAAAATCAACCCCCTTACAGTATCTCTATCTATGCCTGGTATCATACTTTTAGCCTTGCTCTGAAGGTTTGAAATACTTATTTCAATAAAGTAACGCAAATACTCAATACTGACTAAGATTTCTGTGATTGCCATTATCTGTCTTGCAATATGAGCCTCAGGGATATTTAAAATACATGTTTTTCCTATGGTTCCCTTACAAGTAAGCAATAAATTTCCCTGCGTAGCTATGGATGTCGGTGTTGTTGTCCATCTATTGATAATAATCTGTCCATTATCATCAATATTGCTCGCTCCTGTTAAATACACAATGCCTTCTTTTTTATCATTATATCTATTAGACGGTAAATCTTGCCCAGACAAAAGATCTATACATTCTCCAAGCCTGCAGAATCTCCAACTCTCAGGAATGTCAAACGGGATTTCATCCTCTGTAATCTCCGCAAGAGGCTTCTCTTTCTTTATCTTTCCTTCTTTGATCAGTTTTTGTTTTTCATCCTGTATCTGCTGATACAGTTCTTCGGCCGTTCCTTCCTCAGCCCTCTGCTTCACCAATTTTCCTTGAATTGCAAAGTGAAGAATACTTGCTTTTAATTGTTCAGGAGTCATTCCGTAACACCTCCCGGCAATAGCGCTTCCAGTTCAGCAAGAACCTTATCTATTTCTGCATTAAGGGTAGTTCTCTTCTCTTGGTAATTCTGGATTGTTTCCATTGGAGAAAGAACCTCTTCCTCTTCATGAGGATATCCACAAAGATCAATATTGCATCCCTGATCCTTCAAAAGGAAATCAGTCGAATACTTCTTTGCCTTCGGTCCATCTTCAAGTTCAATTTCTTTTTTGTCATTCCACCAAGCTATTGCATCATCGAAATGCTTCAGTTCCATCGGTTTGGTCTTGGAGAAATGCTTTCTGTCAGAAGGCATATCCACCCTATAGAACCAAACATCACCCGAAGGCATCTTGTTATCAAAGAACAGAAGATTTGTTGAAATAGATGTGTACGGGCTAAATACAGATCCCGGTAATCTGATAACGGTATGCAGATTAAACTCTGTGAGAAGTTTTGTCTTTATCGCTACCTTGGCATTATCAAGACCGAAAAGGAAACCATCGGGTACAACAACAGCAGCCCTTCCGTTCTTCTTCAGACGATACATGATAACTGACATAAAGAGATCCGCCGTCTCAGATGAAGCAAGATCATCCGGGAAGAACCCCTGTATAGACTTATCCTCGTGACCACCATAAGGAGGATTCATCAGGATAACATCAAACTTATCATCATCGGTATAATCCAAAAGATTATGCTTCAGAGAGTTCATGTGATAGATATTCGGCACTTCGATATCATGTAAAAGCATATTGGTAACACAAAGAAGATAAGGGAAAGGCTTCTTTTCAATACCATAAAAACTATCGTCAAACTGCTTCTGTGCAGCTGTATCCTTTACTTGCTTCTGTAACTGCCCTAGCCATGATGTGATAAAGCCACCTGTACCGCAGGCAAAATCTGCCATCTTTTCACCAAGCTTCGGCTGTATCATAAGTGCCATAAAGTCTGTTACGGCACGGGGAGTATAGAACTCACCGGAAGATCCGGCAGCCTGCAAATCACGAAGGATTTCCTCATAAACGAAACCGAATGCGTGGCTTTCCTTTACATCATCGAACTCGATTTCATCAATAATATCAATGACCTGACGGAGATATACACCGTCCTTCATATAGTTATTGGCATCCTCAAAAGTGGATTTTACAATAGCCTTCTTTACAGGAGTATCCGGTGTTACGGGCAGTTCCTTTAAGGTCGGGAAAAGCGTATTATTTACAAAGTTCAGCAGCTTGTCACCGGTCATAGCATGACCATTATCATCTGCCTGCGCCCAGTTACGCCATCTGCATTCATCGGGGATGATGGATGTATAGTTGTCCTCATTCAGTTCCCAATCATCCTCCTTGGCATCATAGACCTTCAGAAAGAGCATCCATACCATCTGCTCAATTCTTTGTGCGTCACCGTTAATACCGGCATCCATACGCATGATGTCTCTGATTCTTTTGATAAAACCTGACTGCATCGCCATCTTAACCTACCTCGATTCCATAAATATTTTCTTCAAGCTCTTTTACAGCCTGTTCATACTGTACCTTGCCACCGAAGAGTTTCACGATTTTCGCAGGCTTTCCGTACTTTTCAAAATCAGCCAGGGAAAGAACCCTGATATCTTCAACCTCGGTAATTCCCTGATTCATATACTTATCCAAAAGGATCTCCAATACAGCCCTGGCATCCCCGGAATACTTGGAGAAGAAATCCCTCTTCTTTACATTATTGGCTCTCTCTGCCCTTGTTAGAGGTTTCTGACCGTATGCAACATAACAGATGAAGTCAAAATCATCTACATCAGCCATATTCTGATCCTTCTTCAGGGCTTCAAGATCAATGCCCATTTCTGCAAGGGCTTTTCGAATCTCTTCCTTCTTATCAGATGCCTTCCATTTACGGATAAAGTCTGACAGGGAAGCATATTCACCCTTAATATTGGTTCTCGTATAGTCAATGATATCTTCCTGCCGGAGTAATCTTCCGTTAGCATCATAGACAGATACAGTCTTATTGATAATCTTTACCTGACATCCATCTTTATCAACGATAGGTACCCCAAGCCTTTCAACAGGTTCTATCGGGTGATCAGGGTCGTATGGAGGCTTCGGAGGATGATTCTCCGTACCGCCATGATGGAAATGTTCATCCTGCTCTATCGGTCCATCCCATTCAGGATCCGCAAAGAGTTTTGTAACGCCACGGAAGTCCATAACAGCAAAGTGCGTTTTTCCTTCCTTTTCACGGATACGGGTTCCACGACCTATAATCTGCTTAAATGTGGTCATGCTCTCGATATACTTATCAAGTACGATGAACTTCGTCATCTTGCAATCTGCACCGGTTGAAAGCAGCTCAGATGTCGTTGCAATAACAGGATACTCTGATGATACGGATATAAAGTAATCCAGCTTACTCTTTCCATAAGTATCAGATCCTGTGATGCGAACCACATAATCAGGATTCTTCTCGACCATATCGTTATTAAGGTTTACAAGCGCAATACGCATACGTTCCGCTGCATCCTCGGTAGCACAGAACACAATGGTCTTCTGCATTCTGTCTGTTGCCTTCAGATACTCTGTAATCTCGTTAGCAACCTCATTGATACGGTCTTCAAGGATAACACCATTCGGATAATCGAAATCACGGTTATTGTAGATGCGATCTGGTATCTCGTTTCCATACAAGTCAGTCTGACCCTTATACGGTCTCCACCCATCACTGATATCCAGAGTGACATTGATAACCTTAAAAGGCGCAAGGAATCCGTCCTCAATACCCTGCTTCAGACTGTATGTATAAACGGGATCCCCGAAGTAATCTATATTGGAAACTTTCTCACTTTCCTTCGGAGTCGCTGTCATACCGATCTGTGTTGCTGTACTGAAGTATTCAAGGACTTTACGCCAGTTACTGTCTTCCTTAGCACTTCCACGGTGACACTCATCCACGATGATAAGGTCAAAGTATCCTGCCGGGATCTGACGGAAGTGTTCTTCATCGTTCTGACCCACCATCTGATGATACAGTGCAAAGTTCACTTCATGGGATGAAATCTTATTCAAACAATCTTTATCGGAAAAGTCCACCTTATAAATAGTCTTCTCTAATGGAGCAAAGTCCTGAAGGATGCTCTGATCCACAAGGATATTTCTGTCCGCAAGATAAAGGATTCTTTTCTTTATGTCAGCTCGGAGCAGTCTGTAAACAATCTGAAATGCGGTATATGTCTTTCCGGTACCGGTTGCCATGACAAGAAGAAGTCTCTGCTGACCTCTTGCAATAGCCTCAACGGTACGGTTTACGGCGTTCCTCTGATAATATCTTGGAGGATATGTATTTTGCGATGAATAATATGGCTGATCGACAACCCTCTTTTCTGCTTCCGAATAGCCGGAGCCATCATTTACTTCCGCATAAAACCTTTTAAACAGTTCTTCCTGTGTCGGGAACTGATCCAATGGAATCTGTCTCTCTTTTCCTGTAAGGAAATCATGCTCATAAAAGGCATCACCGTTTGATGAGTACGCAAACGGAATATCCATCATCTGAGCATAGGTTATAGCCTGCTGAAGGCCAAAGGATACCGAATGGTTATTATCCTTTGCTTCCACAACAGCTATTGGCTTGCCACTATTTAGGTATAATAAATAATCAGCAAACTTTGGTTTGCTGCGGGCGACCATATTGCCACGAATATTGATACGACCGTCTGTGATCTTGGTCTCCATAGTGATATGACCAGACCACCCTGGCTGAATTGCCGGTGTGATGTAATTAAGCTTAATATCTTCTTCTGACATCTGCTTCTTATTCAAAACCGCCACTTGGAGACCTCCTTCCCAAACTATCTATTCTTCATCACTTAGATTGTCATCAAAAGAAACATCGTTTTCACCAGTAATCTTGATTCGGAACTGCTCTTCAAGGTCATTAAGTTCTTCTTCTGACCAATGAGGCTGTCTCTCTATGATGTATGAAATATCCGCCCAACTCCGTTGAAGGTTTTCAAAAAATCTATATTGTGATGATGGATACTTATAGGTAACATACAGCACTTTATCCTTAGATGTGATGCTCTTTACTATATTTATCCGATGCTGCTGTAATGTCTCAATTGCACACACAAGTAATGCGTAAAGTCTTTTACTATCATCATCTTTCGTTATATCCTCAGATTTTACCGAAAAAAGATGTACGTAATCATAGTCAATTTCAGCTCTTTCTTCAGGCGTGAATTGTTCCAATGGTAGACCTTTTTCAAGAGTTTTTTTGATTAGGTATATCAAATCTGATTCTTTTTCTATCGGGGTATATGAAGCGCTGACCTCAGGCATGATACCTTCAAGAGCCTTATCTATTCGATTGATCTCAGCCTCACTATTCCTCTTTGCATATAGTTCGTCTAACTCAGCTTGAAGACGACGCTCCCTCATGGCATCACGCATTTTCTCAGATGTCTCTTTTGCATCGTTATAGGGATATTCCCCTCTCCATAAGGAATATTCTTTCGCCTTAGTTGCCTTTTCTTCTGAAGTATCCGAACTATTTGGCTGATACTTCTGACGCATCTCATACCATTTTTTCAGGAACCCATTGTAATCAAGCTTTGTAACACTCTTATCCAACACAGTGCTACCGCTAAACTCCAAATAATATCCATCATCTTTCTTTACTGGATGTAAACCATGGAAATCTTCCATATCAAATAAAGCATGATACATCCTGTTATAAGGAATCATATCAGCATCAAAAAGAGCACATTCGTCTATGGACAATGCAGCTGCTATATCTTTTAAAGCCTTTTCTCGAGGTATCTTTTTATTTTTCTCATACTGAGCAATTCGAACATCAGCTGTTGAAGCTGAAAAACCGCATCTTATTCCCAGTTCCTTTTGAGACCAACCCCTCAACTCACGGTACTTTTTTATTTTTCCACCGATGGATCCCGGAGAAACATAATCGTCACCATCAAATAATCTCATTATATCAAAAGCCATGGTTTATCCCTTCCATTTGCTCACAATAAGCGCAATCTTAACCTAATTATAACAGAATCCTTTCTTATCTAAACATAAAAATATATATTAGACTTAAAATATCTACACTAAACTTTAAGGTTAGCACTTGTGCTAATCAGTTAGATATGTTAGACTACATATACAAACCTAAAAGGTTAGTGTTGAACCCATAGGAGGAAAGCAATGGAAAAAAATATAGAAACGGCTTATATCGGTCCCCAGCAGATCATGGAGGACTGGGATGTTTCCAGAGCCACAGCCTACAACATCATAAAGAAAATGAATGCACAGCTAAAGAAGGAACATCCCACAGCACTCATAATCGCAGGCAAAGTAAACAGGATATGGTACAAGGAAGCTTGTTTACAAACATCTGAAAAAAGGCGGTTAAAGAAATCATTAAGGAGTTTAAACACAGCGATGCCAAAAAAGGCCGTAATATACCACTTTACAGATAAAAGTGAAAAGAGACCAGTAACCTACAGAAAGCAGCTAAAAGTCCTCAAGGAATATGCTTGACATTGAGAAGATTCTTACATAGTGTTTTAGCAGAAACCACCAGTGGATACCTCCGGTATCTCTGAATGTAGAAGTTTGGTCGCTAATACATTACAGAAACACAGGTGGTTTTTCAATTGTTAAAAAACGGTTTTAAGGTATGATTTTTATCTACCATCATACCCGAAGCCTCTCATTTTCACACATATAGATACGCTCTTATCAATAAATAATTTAAGTGATTCTATAAGTAGTATACTGACGGGGTTGGTCATGATGTGTCCAAGTGAAAAGGTTATTTATAAACATTTCGTAAAACTATTAATTATAGAATTATGTCTATGCCATTTATACATAAGAATCTATTTTGTATAAAATCTTTCGCATACACTCAATACTTATGTCGGCAAATAACATCATATTCATGATGCTAGATAATAACGATTAATTGCCCACTTTGAGTTTATTTTTTAATAATAATAAAAATGCCATCAGAACCTGTGACTGGATCTGGTGGCATTGAAGTGCCTTTTTTTGTAAGCACAAGTTGTGTGAGAAATCCCCTGATTTATACCAAATGCTTAGCATTAATCCTGTCTATTTCCTCATTGATGATATCGCCTAAGGTTTTATCATCAAGTTCTATGATCTCCTTTGCAGCTACAGACTTATCCGCAAACGCATCACAAAGAAGTACCGTGTAACATTAAGAAAGACTTAAATACGTAATGATTATAAAATGATGCACGGTATCAATGGCTCGGTTCTAAACTTTCTCTTACATATCCTTCGAGTCCCCCGAATCAATTATCTCCCCGGAATCCGCATTCACATAATCCACATGAACATTTTCTACTTCTTTTCCGGAAAATACTGCGTACATGCCTCCACACATGTAAAAAGTCACTATTCCTAATGTTTCCGCAAAATCAAGCTCCTTGTTCTTTGTGGTAACAGTAAAGCTTGTAAAATCCTCATTAGCTTCGATCTTTGTGATATTCGGATACTCTTCTGAATCTACCATCTCTTGGAGTGAAGAATTAATGGAATCCCTGATTCCTGAAAGAAGCTCCTCGTGCTGTGCCTTGTTCATCACATAAGTAGCACTTCCGTCGCTGTTCAGAGTTATGGATTTAAACCCTTTTTCCTTTGCAAGCTCATCAAGCTCTTTCTGGGTAGTCTCTCCAACATAGTCTTTCGGAATATTAAGAGTCACGTTGAATAACCCCTTGTCAACATTTACGTCACCAAGAGCTTCAAGTTCTTCCATGCCATCATCGGAAGTCTCTGTAGTCTCTTCTGTCGCAGGTTCCGAACTTTTTTCAGTCTCTGCAGTTGTACTCTTTAAAGCCTCTGGCTTTGCTTCCTCCACCTGACTACCGCAACCGGATATAGCCGATATACTAATAGCAAATGTGAGGATTATGGCTAATGCTCTCTTATTCATGGCTTAAAACCCTCCCTTTCGCCCGGTTAGATAGACTTCAACCGTATCAAATGGCTCATAGGCTGTGATCTGCTTTGAAAGTGTTGCTCCGGGCTTTATCTCACTGTCTCCATCTGTTATGTATGTAGAACCATATTCAACTACATTTCCGGAAGAATCCAGGAATAAAGCGTATGCTTCTACAAACTTTGCAGATTCTGTACCATTGTTTGTTGCAGTAACGACCACATTTTTATCATTTATGTTCTGAACCACTTCAAGGTCACTAAGTACCGAACCATAATATGGATCTGTGTCATAGCTCATGGTGTATTCAACATGGTCAATGTCCTTTACAGAGTCAAAGTAGAAGGTTGCTATTGATTCTTCCCCAGGGCCTACTACATCTATTGAACCATCGTCAGCACCGATTACGTTTCCTGATGCATCATATGCTGTCATATTGATATTAATCCCTACGGTTTTTTCGCTGTTGTTTCCTATCACAAGGAACCTCATGCTGTCGCCTATAGTGTTTTCATAGCTGTATTCTTTAACAGAAAAGTCACTGTCTGATACTTCGTTTGTTGAAACGGAAGCCTCTCCATCTGATCTGCCTGTCAGATAACATTCAACATGGTCAAAATCATTATAGGTAGAGAGCTGAGCAGATAATGTTGCCCCCGGCTTTATTTCACTGTCATTGTCTGTAACGTATTTGGAGCTATATTCTACAACATTGTTGTCTGCATCAAAGAAAAGAGCGTAGGCTTCTACAAACTGAGCATTGTATTCACCATCATTCGTTGCCCTGATGGTCAGGTTCTTATCATTGATGGTCTGCTCCATACGGATATTGTTGATGACTGGCTTATAATATGGACTTGTGTCATATGAAAGAGCGCAGTCGACCTTGTCTATTCCTGAAACACTATCAAAGTAGAAAACCATAAGGCTCGTCTCTCCGGGACCAAGTACATCAATTTCCCGCTGACTTGCACCTATCACACTACCTGTCGAGTCATAAGCTGTTGCATTTCCGTCGATTTCTACCGTAGCTGCAGAATTATTCTTTACTATATAGAAATAAAGGGAATCTCCAATTGTGTTCTCGTAGATGTAGCCTGTCTTCTCAAAATCATCATCGCTTACTGATTTTGAAGTCACCGAAGACGCTGTTTCCTTCTTCTGCCTGTTATCGACTACTGTAGAACCGGAACCGCCGCTCTTCTCGGTTTCTGTGCGATTGTCTTTCACTTCAACATTTGCTTCAGTAGTCTGAGCAGGACTTTGGGTTGACCCGCAGCCTGCCAAAATTGCCATTGATAAAATAAGTGCCAAAGACCATTTCTTCATAAGTCAGCTCCTCCTATACCTTTCTGGAAACCATCAGGAACCCGATTCCTGAAAGTAACGCCGCAAGCGCTCCAACGATACAGGCAAGGCCAATGTCCCCAAACATCATGGAACCAAGAAATATCCCCGCCACTCCTACAAGAATAAGTAAAATAGCTATAACTTTCATTCCAACCTCCGTGTTAGATATATATGAAGTTTCTCTGTGCCTCACTACACAGGTTTTTACCGGTATTTTGTTAAACAGGTTTTTAAACCTAAATTATTAATCTATTTGTTTTTCAGAAGAAAATATGAAGTAGAACCAGGGCTATGAATATGGCAAATAATACTACTGACACGAATTCCCAAAGACTGTCCCCTGATCTTTCACCGTGATGGTCAAACTCAAAGTCCAGATAATCATCTTCAAAGTCTACGTCATATCTCTTATAACTCATGCTATCTTAGCCACCTCCTTAAAGCCTTTTATGCAGAAAATGCCATCATTCATAAAGGCTCTTACATCATCTTCAAATCCTTGTCTTGAAAGGTAATCTACCCGCGCTAAAACATCATTCCATTTCTTTCGGAACACTTCGAGATCCATGCCACACATCTCAGAGACTTCCTTTTCGCTGTAACCTGCAGCATATCTTATTCGGATATCAATGTTCCTTAGCATCAGTGTTCTTTTTTTCGGCATCCTAACCATATAATCCTCCTGATTCTCTACTGGTTACGTTCATCGAAACCATTGTCCTTAACGTTATATTTGCAGAATATGCATCCGCCATTGTATTGGTCACGGATGCTTTTGAGATGTAAGAAGAATCAAATCCTTTCCGATGAGGTTTCTTTGTTCTTCTTATCCTATAAATATCGTAGCAAATCAGGCGAGAAAAAAATGTACATTTAAGAAGAATAAATGTTCTCATATAATGGCCAATGAACAATGAATACCAATGAATACCCACCGTAATGCAAAAATAAGCACATTTATCTTTAACATGCATATTAATCTGGACGCGCGTATACCCTGTTTCCAACTGCTTCTATTTTTCTTCTTTTTTACTTAACCATAACTTAAGTTTCTGTTTGTTGAAATAACCAATCATACGTTCTATAGTATGTTTATAGTTAGAGAGACACATATTATGGATGAAAATATCATGGAAGTAGGAAAACTGGCTTTAAAGATTTCTTCTATCATTAATTATGGGAATGAAACGTAAATAAAAAAGGAGGGAACATGCTCTACCCAATATGTACATTGCAGGATGATACTGAAATAACATCTTCGGAACCTGATGCTGACGGATATATAAAGATATATCTCGAAAGATTTGATAGCAAGACAGATGGATTTCTTGATAAAACAATCAAAAAAACAGATATTACAGTGAAAGAATTCGCTGGACGTTTGGAAAATGTAAGGGATGCATATTTTGACTTCGCTGTTGCAGTTTTGACATATGTTAAAAAGGAGCAGTCCCGCCTTAATTCCGTGGAAAAGTTTATGGATAAAAATCCAGAAGCATTATTAGCAGATATTTTAGAGTTCATATCTGAACAGGATGATTTTTATGATGATGCTGCTCCTGCAAGAAAATGAGGTTTCTTATGTGCGAGATAATTGAAGAATATGTTCGAGAAATAGTCGCTCTTCAAAAAGTGCAGGATATCGTCGATCATGTTGAAAATGCGATGAAAAATGTAAATATGACGGAGCAAGAAGCCTGCAAGATCATTGGTGTCACAAGAAAGTCTTATAAAGAAGCAAAAGAACTTATCTCCGCCCAAATAAATACTGATAATATATGAAGAAAAATGTATGCCGGAATCCAGTTTGGACCATGATTTTATAGTAAAAGACAAGGAAAATGTTGACCGAATAGTTGATGCGCTAACTAATCCTAAGAAACGAGTTCTTGAACCCACTAAATCAATCATCGGCAAAGAGGCTATTCTCCAGCTTATGAGGAAGTGGCAAAATGGTCAAAGAAAGGACAATAAACGGGGAAAATAAAATGTGCAATGCCTGTTTTAATGACAAGAAAATCAAATCAACGACTACTTTCACAATTGATTGTAATGGCAGCCTCATAGTAGTGAAAAATGTTCCTTGTATGGAATGTGAGCGCTGCGGCGATATTTTGTATTCCGACGATGTTTCCCAAAAATTGGAAAACATCGTAGAAGAGGCTAAGGCGCGTTCGTATGATTTCTCCGTTGTTGATTATGAGAAGGCAACGGGAATCGAGAAGGAGGCTTAATGGTTTACCCTGTTTTTACATTGGATGATGGAACTGTGTTCAATATAACTGAATACATAATATACGGGAACAGACCAATTCATATTGTGAAGTATCATGAAGAAAAGGATAAACGTCGTAGCACAACTATATTTTTGCCTGAAAAAATAGTTTTAGCTCGATGGAACTATAGTCGCGAAGACATAGACAAGCTCATTGGAATTTTTTATGAAAAATTACGTGACATCTATGAAGGGCTTGGAGAACCGACAGATGAAGAATATGATTCTTCCTTTGCATTTAGTTATGTATTGGGATACATAATGGAAATCGAAAAGAACATTAAAAAAGTTGCTAAATATTTTATGTGTGAAGAATCCACTCTTACTGAGGAAGAAGCAATGGCAGAAGCTCGACGTGTATTGGACGGTGACGATGATGATTGATCTTAAAATAAAATGGGATGAAGAAGCCTCCGTGTTTGTTGCGGTCTGCGACGAAATAGGCTTAGCGCTTGAAGATAAGTCATATACTACACTGCTGAAGCGTGTCAAAGAGGCCATTCCTGAAATGGCGAAGGAGAATAATATAGAATGTCCTGCCATAAAAATAATTGATGAAACAAATATTATCAAAAAAAGAGCGAAAACTGGAAATCGAGAGGCATATATTCGGGTGCTTGAAAAAGTAGGTGACGAAGACCCCGGGGATGATGATATCTATATCCTTAATGACTTATGCGAAGATGGATGCAGAAACCCTATGACTGATGAGGAAGTGGCTGCATTTGTTGCAGATGTCAGGGAGGAAAGACGATTATCACAGCAGACAGATGTTGGTAAAGGTTCCGACATGGAAAGATCAAGGTCCTGCTATCTGATAGCAAAGAAATTTGATGGTGTGGGATGTATCGCTCTTGAAACTGAGAGCGGTAAGGAGCTAGCTGAATTAGTTTCGAATCTTGGGAAGAAAATGCTTGATAGCGGAATACAAATTTTCACACTCTCCAACCCTGAAATGTTTGGGGAGTACAAGCCATACACCTTTGTAGCCTCAAAGGAAGATTTCATTAGCAGAGTTTTGGAGATGTGACATATTACAGCAAAGGAATTTTCAGGAAGGAAAACCATCTATGTTAAGCGACGAAACAAAGAAAGTTGTTTTAGGGAATGTACAGCTATTACGCTATTGCGAGCAGAAAAACATATCTATTAATAAATTGCGAAAATGCAATATAGAGCGGATGGGTGACTCTCTACATCAGTCAATTTCGGCAATATTACTCTCAGGAACACCAGCTAAAATCATGGCATCAATCTTCTTTTTGAATTCACGGAGGGTCTGGGGAGTATGAAGCCCCAGGTTTTTTTCCGATTTGAAAGTTATGATTTAAAACGGAGGTAGGATTATGCAAAAGATAATAAAAAATTGTATCAAATGCAAATCTTGTGGTGATGTGTTAGAATCAAAAAATAGACACGATTATAAGCAGTGTTCTTGCGGTCGTGTTGCTATTGATGGTGGACGTGATTATCTAAGAAGATGCTTCACTTCTTCACCAGATGATTTTGAGGATTTATCAGAAGTTCTTGAAGAAAAAGAATAGTTTACTGCTGTTTTTGCGTACAGAGGAATGGGAGTCTATTTCTATATTGCACACAGATTTCATTGAGCCGATGCACGGAATGTCTTTTCATATTTTCTTATAGAAACTATTCGTTACATCTTCCACTTCTTTGGAAGATGTAAATTCCTCAGCAGATTCTATCGTAACCTTGTCCCTTTTGAGCAGGGGATTCTTTCCTTCTGTGTCATTTAATGCTTCATTAAGTCCCACCATAATACTTTCATATACATTGTTACTCATATCCATAACCTCCAGGAGTTACTTGGTTTAAAACTTTCTCGTACTCTGGTAACGAAAAGTGTGGAAAAATTTTCTGAAGTAAAATTACTAATGATTTTCAAAAAGCTCCTCTACCTTTTCTTTAGAATAGTGTATTGATTCTTCTTCACCAAAATGGTGATGTTCTTCCCCATGATGATCAAAAAATATTGTTCTTTGTCTCTCAAGCATCTCTTTCCAATTAGCTTCAAGTTCAATACCTACTTGATAATCGTCAATGTCTCCAGAGCAAATCACATGGGCTATATGCAATCCATTACAATATCCATCCCATTCATAACGTGGAATATGTTTAAAGTAATCTTCAATACACTCCTGTAGTTCTATTATTGAAAAAGACTCCGGTGAATATTTGTATCTTTCCAAATTAGGCGCACTGACGTCATCACCCATACAAAAGCTGCTTCTTAAAAAATAAATATAATCATCCATGTCGTAATTATTGCTTTCTAGTCTTCTACGTTCGGTTTTGAAATAGTTTTAAACGTTATCGGCACATCCATCTTTTCAGCCCAATTAGTCGGACTTGCCCAATCCATCCAAATCTCTTTTCTGTGTTTTTCATTTCTTGCAAGTCTGGCAATGATGTCTTCACAAGCAGTCCAAAGCTCATCTGCATCATATACCTTCTGGTCGATAGGAATCTTATTTTTTATTACAGCAACATGCCATTTCCCATCTTCCATAAAAATACAGGTTTTTCCACTTGCTTTCTTATCTATCATGTAACCATGAACATGATTTTTCTTAAATGCTCGTTTAAGATAAAAGAAATACTCCCTTGGTTCAACCATCGGTTCCTCCATATGAAATCAACACTTTATTCACCTGTTCTGCCATAGCTGGTCTCCATAGCAGTTAATTAATTCAGGATATGAGAAAGATCGATTTCTAATCCAGGATAGCACTGTACAGGAATTGCCGATGTTGATTCATACCAATCCATTTCAGGCATACCTTCATTTTCAGGCAGATAACGCACCACCAGCTTTCTTTGAAGATCCACGACCCAATATTCCTGAACACCGATATTTAAGTAGACAACCATTTTAAATACATAATCCTGTTTTATTGAGGTTTCAGAAGTGACTTCAACTATGAATTTTGGTGCTGTATGTACTCCATCCTCTTTTAACCCGGATTTATCGCTTACAGTCATTACATCAGGTAAAAAGAAATTATTCTTTTTATCGCAAAGTTCGTTACAATAAAGTCCTACACTATTCGTGAACACCTCATCTTCACCATTATTATCCTCTATAAACTTCTCTAATGCTGATTCAATATCCCTTACAGTCCTACAGTGAGATACTGATTGCATACCATTCACTACAAGAACCCCGTTAATTAGTTCCGCATGATCATCTCTATTTATAACATCTTCTATTGTAGTAAGGCTCACTTTTTTAATTCCTCCGAATACTACATGTTTATTTGGAAATGTATTTTCGAGCTTACAATTTATTTATCAGCCGCGTAAATCGTATCTGTCTATTAGCCATTCACGAATCTTCCGCATCGAAACTTCTTCCCCGGCTTCAATCCACTCTTTTACCTTAGGAATAGTCTCTTCAATAAATGGCTCATCAGACATAGAGGAAATAATTTTTATAGTTTCGATCGGGTGTTCCATCACCTTATCATCAAGCATTTGTTCGTTTAGCAAAAGTTTATTCAAAGCCGCTTTCTCTGAAACTGTAAGGTTTTGATTTTTAGAGATTCGGTATTCAATCTCTCTTGGCTCAAGAAAATCTTTGGCCGTAGCTTCACTAATTCCTACTGCCTTCTCCAAGAGCTCAAGCCTATTATCAAATGTCAAATCCATGAGGTATAAAACATTTAATGCGCCTTCAACTTTTCCGCTTACAAATCCCTGCCAATGCTCGCGGTCTAATAAATTTTTTATTTTATCTGATATTTCTAACATCTTACCCCCAACGCTTTTGCAATAACCAGATGGTCTCCTTCGTATATGCAATCATTTTTTTTACTGAGATAATCTTCCTACTTCATACACATTAATAATACCTCCAGTGAAACGCATTGTCATTTAACTGAAAGTTTAAAATAAAACCCCATGATATAAAGTCAAGCATTTAACAAACAAAATTTAAAGAATCAACCCGTAATTTGAAAAAAGAGTGTTCCTTTTATTTTGGTGTGAGGGGGTAAAAGATGTGCTTTTTGAGATCCGTAATACATGAGAAGATACTCATTCGGTAGTTGTTATTGAAATTCAGTCACTTCCCTTTTTTCTGTATTAATCAAATAAATAATCGCACTTTAAGTTAGATTTGTCTTACTTTTTGAATAAAGAAAAAGTTCGGACTATGTCCGAACCACGTTATAAAAGAAACTAATTATGATTTTCATTTTTCATCTTTATCAATAGAATGCGGAAAATTCCATTCCCACATTTGATAATCGTGTATTATTTTCTTCCGTTCTTCGTGAGAATCAGTATTAATCAAATCTTTTTCCAACTGCTTTCTTCGGTCATGCCAAATTTTAAGATTCTTATTCATTGTACTTACCCTGGCATCATCCTGCTTTTCTCCAAAACAAAGGCACATTTGACCGTCAATCTCTTTGACTCGCAAATCGTATAGAGTTTCCATCTCAAAAAAGGCGTACATAGCCCCAACAAAATCTGATACTTTGGGGTCCATAATAGCTCTTGCATCTACTTCTAGCACCTCTGCCATTTTCTTACAGAGCTCAGTTCTAGGGTTTCTGGCACCATTTTCATACTGTTGAATCCTGTTGGCGACAAGGCCAACGTTTTCTCCAAGCTCGCTCTGTGTCAGTCCCTGTTCCTTTCGAATCTCTCGGATTCTCTTTCCAATACGGCCGTCACTAGCTTCGTAGTTATTATTTTCGACATGTTGTTCTAAAGGGTTGTATGTGTACATCAGTAATACACCTCATTTTAAATATTTTTTCTTTCATAAGTATAATAGCACATTTTATGGCTTATCTTGGCGTTTACAGCATAAATTAACAAAAAAGTTTTTAAAAGTAACATATATGCTGTTTACAAAAACATTTATGTGCTATATAATAGCCATAACATATATGTGATTGTCCTTAACATCTAATGTAAAGCATATGGATATGCCACTTTATTCTCAACCTAGTTTCCATCAAATAATAAGCAGGCTTTGATGAATGGAAATGAGGTATGGGTAGTTAAGTGAGAAAGAAAACGGATGAGTATTTATAATACTCCATCACCTACGTTTTAGATGATTAAATTGGACAAAATATAATCAAAAGGAGAAAATATATGTCGGAAATTTTACCAATTTTTAATGAACCAAGGGTTCCAGAAGTATGGAACGGTATTGCAGGTCACTTTGATAACCTCACCCAGAATATCAATGAATTTATTGATAACGCAATTTCAAATTTTTCTGTAAATGACCTTTACAGCCGAAATATTCTCATCACTGTAGAGGAACTCAATGACGATAAGATAGAAATCACAATTGAAGACACGGGTACCGGGATAAAAGATTTGAATAATGCAT
This sequence comes from Oribacterium sp. NK2B42, assembly GCF_000424445.1. Taxonomy (GTDB): domain Bacteria; phylum Bacillota; class Clostridia; order Lachnospirales; family Lachnospiraceae; genus Oribacterium. The sequence goes on along the minus strand of NZ_AUJX01000006.1, from coordinate 78,548 downwards.
TTACATTGGGCTGTCAGTTATCACGAGAATCACCATTTAATGAGCACGGATTCGGATTAAAACATGCTCTTGCAAATGCAAATCCGAAGAACGACAGTTGGGAGATTATTACTCGAACAGAAGAAGATATTGCATTGCACCAGTATAAGATAATATCAGCGCCATATAAGATAAAAGATTTTACTGCAGCAATAAAAACTGATTCATCATGGCCAGGACAGTATAATAGCACGGGTACTATAATAAAATTTAAATGTTCAAAAGAACTGTATAAAACAATTGCACGAGGTTCTGGAAAAAGTTTTCGAGCATTTTTAACCATAGCTGACCTCCTATGTGAAGATTTAGGTTTCGTGTATGCCGGGGTAATAAAGAGTGGCCTTGCAAGCATAACATTAGAAATTATTGCTTTGAATGGCACCCATTTCAAGCGTGCTGTTGGTGCATTAACACCTAACTGGGGTAGCCCTCTTAAGCAGGGACAGGGCGTTGATACGGTGGATCTTGGCGGAGGTTATGTGAAAATCGAATACAATTTTGGCTGTTTAAATGAACCTGCTGAAAGAATTGAATTCGATAATTCCACTTCAAGAAAGTACTATCAGAGAAATATGTCGTCCTCTGGAGTAGAGATTCGAATTAATGGGCGTGTATTATGTTACAATATTTTCAAAGAGATTTGGGGTATTGAAAAACACAATTCGTATAACTACTTGTTAGTTACAATAAACTTAGTTTCTGATAATCTCAATGCTCTCCCGAAAACCAGGACATCAAAGAATGGTTTTCGAGAAGGTGATGAGAAGTTAGAGGCGCTTTATGATTGGATTCGGGCACGAATGAAGGAACCCCTTAAGAGTATTGTATTGATTGATGATGAACGCGAATACTTTAAGATAATAAAGAACAACAAGTTAAGATATGATTCGGACCCAAACAAGATTATTGAGACTGAAAAGCCAGTATTCACCTCAACAGGTAATAGGCGGGATTACGCGAGGATTGACCTGTATGAATTAACCAATGGAAAGATTACTATCTATGAAGGTAAGAAGGATATGACGACCAGCAAGGATGTTTATCAGTTGCGCATGTACTGGGACGGTCTTATTTTTGATAAGGTCACTCCCAATAATGGAATCTTAGTGGCCAATTATCACCCCGATTCCGTTAAGGATTTAATCCAGATCGTAAACACTATGAAGGATGCCAATGGCAACAATTATCATTTGGAAGCCAAGACTTGGTCAGAAGTAGGCTTAGATGTAGATAAGTTAAAGGCTCCTCACTAAATTAATATTATCCCCTTAGTTATTGGGTCTTCATTGATAATTATTATGTATCATGAAGATCCTTTTTTAGCGATTAACTTTACTCATTTCCAATAGTATCCATTGTTGTGTCATAACCGTTAGGTGTTGTACCGTCTTCCTGTACAATGTAAGCAAGGGTAATTGAATAGAGTTGTCTCTATTACAGCTCCAGTTAATAAGCAGTTTCCTTCAATATGTCTTCTCTCATTCCCCAATAACCGAAAAATCACCCATATTCTCAAAAACCAGAAAACAATCAAGATTAATCATAAAAAAACAGAAAAATAAAACCAGAAAACAAAAACTCCCGCACAGGCTGTACCCCCATTCCCCTCTCTTTTGCGGGGTTGAAGCAAAAAAATACAGCCGCCCCTGTAGGAGTGACTGTATGGTGGGTTAGGCGAGTTTGGCAATATATGTGTCGCTATCGCCGACAAGCTACATATAAGATGATTCTGAGTGCTTCTGAATATTCTTATTCATTTCCTCGTTTAAAGACTCGATGAATCGTCTTGCCGTAATTTCTGACGCAAGGATGCTCTTGGTCAGCTTTTCATTATTTAGCACGCATTCATAAAAGTCATGCTGAAATCTTTTCATTGTTTCCTCGTATGTTTCCTCAAGGAAGACTGGAAAATCCCCCATACAGGTGATGGGAATACCTTCTAGAATTTCGCAATCAATATCTTCTTTTTCGTAACATTCCCACCCAACGAAATCAATAAGGGCTTCAATGACATATTTGCCCATGAATAAATTTGGCCAGCCATCATAATAGCCCTCATCATCCTCGTCGTATGAAAGCACAATTCTGCATACAACAGGCCCCATATTAAATGAACCGAGCATTCTTTCATCGTCAAATGCTTCAGGGGTAGTCTTAACTGCGTCAAAAGTTTCATTTGAAAAACATACTACTTTGGTCATATTAGTATTCCTCTTTTCTTTCTCCCGAACTTCTATGTCGGGTGGCGGAGCTTTATGCTCCTTGGTTTTTTTATTGTCAGAGTTAATATGTGAACTGATTCCTGAAGATAATCGAAAAATTTACCATTTTTTGAAGTCAGTAAAAAAGAGCAAAAAAAACACAGCTCACTCCCGAAGGAATGGCTGTGATCAATCTAAAGCTTCAACGCCTTATTATATTGATAGCCAACGTCACTGCTATTCTTAGTGGCGCTAAATATATGAAAGTCTGACAGCGTAATAATGAAGTTTATAAGAACATTATCAAGATAATAAACAACTAAGTATATTAATTGTATTTGCCAATTTTTCCACTATTGACTATAAATAATTTCTCCGTACGGATTCTTGTGTCCTCGTCTCTCTTTTCTGCGTCTTTTCTTTCCTGTTCCTGACTTTCCGCTTCTTTCTGCTTCTTCTCCTTTTCGTATTTATCAGCATCAAGGATAAGCTGTCTCACAATCTTGAATTTTTCATCGTCTTTATGCTCATCCATGTACTCCAACAGACAGTTAAAAGAATTGGCAGCGTTCTTGCAGGCTTCAACAGAACCAAAGCGCTCAATAATGTCTCTTAAAATAGTGTCACGCTCAATATCTTCTTTCAGAGCGGTCTCCTGACGGGCAACGGAAATGGCGTTCCTTTCCCTAGCTTCAGCCCGTTCGATTCTGCGCTGTGCCTCAAACTCATTCCTCGTTTTAGCAGCGTATAAATCCTGATAAATTGGGTTAACTCTACGTCTGTAGGCAACGGCTGTCTCATCGGGGAGAACCATCGGGAGCTGCTGTTCATAAGCCTTTTTAGCTGCCATGTTGAACTTATGGGATGTCTGCCATGTTCCACGGCTTCCACGCTCGCCACGGGAAAGACCGTACTTCTCCATAGCCTTAGCATATTCGTCCTGATACTTGGAAAGGAGAGCCTTTCCGTCCGTGTAATAGCTTGCATTAAAATGTCCCTTGTCATCAATAGGCATAATGAAAACGTGCATGTGCGGATCACAGTTTGGTTCGTCTGCGTGATAGATGGCAGAGATGAGATTGTCGCCATACTTTTCAGGGCAGGCGTTAAATGTCTTTTCAAGCCATAAGATAGAATCTTTCTTCCAACCATCTAAATCAATGCTGTCTTCTATTGATTTAGGATAGGAAACAACGGCTTCCAATCCTCTGACACCATCTTTCCTGAATGTGAGTCCTTCGCCATTCTTCTTGTCGGAGTAGCCGAGTTCTTTCATCTTGTCTTTTACGACATAGCTCCATGATGTTCCGCTCATGTCGATTATCACATCATTCTTGTATGCCAAATTCTTATCAGCGTTTGGAACGGGTATTGTCCTGTAGCAATGTTTCCATTCGCTATTCATCTGTGATGGGGTCTTGTATTTATCCATATGGAAAAATGCGTAGTTCTTTTCTGTCATATAATACCTCCTGCCCTGGCGTCATTCTATTTTTTTTGTCCTTACCCTTTCTTATTTCCAAGGCATTCAGTTATAATATGCTTCGTTTAATTTCAGAATAACTTTGATTTTTATATGGAAATATTCTTTACTATAAATAATTTCAAAACTCTTGCGTTTAAATGGGTGGTGTTTTCGCAGCTATAGCTTCAGAAGCAATTCTAAGTGTAGCTTGATGATGTATCTCTCTAAAACCCTACACGAAAAATCGCTCCTATACTAGAAAACGTCTCTAATGGCGGATATACTGCGATCCAATACAATGTAAAACCTAAGGTATGACTAAATCTCTTTTCTTTTTAATATAATGTCGCTGGCACAGCATTTACCAATATCACGTTTTGGAGCCATTTGATTTTTATATATCACCTCCTGCTTTTGGGGTAGGGTTTTACTGTAATACTTTTACATGTATAAAATATCAAGTTATTGGTATCACACCACAAACGCTGTATTACTTGGCTTGATTGGTGAATCGTCAGTCTTCCTTTCAGTATTTTCTCATTCCATCAAAACAATATTCTTATTCTCTCTTTTGACAAAGCCACAGTACTTTGTATTTACACACTATACTTCCCCGCTAAAACTTCTCTCTCATAGTTCTCTTTTCTCTTATTCGGGCATTCTCTGTTTTATACTGTTGCCATCAGTTTTTACATTTTTATCGTAAGAGCCGCTACGTTACTCCTGAATTATCGCATTTGACTCTTTCTCTAGACCTTTATCAGAAACTGACGACTATCGTATCAGTTGCCAGTTCGCACATTTCCACTGCTTGTATCACGTTATTGGTATTTCAATAACCGCATGGCTAAGAGTAGGTGAGTCATATATTAATATGCCGATAAAGCGACCCTCGCCTTAATCCATAAAGTTAAAGAGGGCTATATATTCTCTTGCTCTTTTACTGATGCGTTAGGTATTTCGTAGGGACGTTGAAGTCGGACACATTCAGTTGTGGCTTTTATTTGTTATCAATATCCTTTTATTCTTTCCCGTATCACTTTCTAATTGAGACGTTTTTATTCGGCTCTAATTATATTATGGCAGCAACACCTAACCCTTCAGGCATCAATACATCACACGGATAAGTCGTTACCAAAAGGGGCGGGCATAATAATTCTCAAAACAAATCTCAGCCTATCGGTCTATGGTACTGGATATGACATATATAGCTGACCGCAGCCGTATCAATATCCTATATCGGTAACGCCATATGAATACCTACTGCATCAACTCACCATATATCTATATACCTACAGGCGCTATATATCCGTACAATATCATTTTCCGTATCAGTACCTCGTTATTGGTATTCTCTTTTTATCAGTTGCCATATATATCTTTATCGATGAGCATCATCTTTATATATGTATCTCGTTATTGGTACTATACATATATCATCATATCAATTGCCAAAAGAGGTAATCATCTGTATTTGGATTTCTCTTTTCGTGTATCGGTAATCGTCATAGCGGTAGTAGGTAAAGCGGCATATAGTTTTTTGGCATTAGAGCATTGGCATCCGTATTTTGCAGGCATTTTAATATAGTGGCGTATCGCAATGGTACATACACAGGCAGATGCGTCAGCGTAGGTGCGGTTATATCTTTAGTGCGGTGTCCTTTGTTACGGTCAGGTATGTTCTTCTCTCTTTTTCTCTTTATATGCGGGGCATTATTGTCAGCACTCGTTTATTTGTTCTCGCCCTCTCTACTATTTATGGTCGTCGTTCTCTTTTGTCATAGTCGCCACAGCGTAGTGCTGTCGTTTTACTCTCTTTTCCTTTTCTCTTTTTCTGTTTCTTTTTCTTTTCTCTTTTTGTGGCAGCCGTTATGTATGTTTCGGTAGTCAAGTATTCTAATGCTGCCATACAAGCATCTCGTATCACTTGCCCGTCCGTATCAATTGCCCGCTCGTACATTCCCTCTTGTTTATATCACGTTACTGGTACTATATTTTATGCCAAATCACTTGCCCAAATCAGCGCACTAACTTTTTCTTTTTGGTATCTTTATATCTGTATCGCTTAACTGATATTTATCGTTTACATAGTCTTCTCTCTTTTGCGGTGGCACTGTGTACCCGCCATCATCACGTTACAAATCATTTTTCCTTTTCTCTTTTCGTTGGCACCACCACTCTCTTTTGTGGGCATCACCCGTATCCCTTCCGCTATCACTACCAGGTCCAATATCGTCTCACCCTATGCGTCCCATTTTTCGTCTCCTTTTTATTCTCTCTATTATTCTCTATTTCGTCGGTGGCGTTGTCGTTCTCATTTGCGGGTATCCGCAATTTACTCAACATCTAGCCCGGGTTCAATATATCATCAGGCTATTCATCAATTTTTTATCTCTTTTTTTCCTCTTGTTGGTAGCGCCTCCGTTCTTTCTTGCCGCTTATATCTGCACTCTACGCAAGGCGGGGCATTGACATTTATTTTTTTCTGTTTTTGCTTTCTGCTTTTTTTAAAAAGGGTTTGCTCAGGCACCACATGCCATCTGACATTTTTCCCTTTTATCCTGGCGTCTAAAAAAAATAAAAAATGCATCCCGTAAGCTTTATGGACGCGATACTTCTTTTCTTCTTTCTTTTTTTCAAAGCCTCTAATGGTAGTCTCTAGTTTATCTATTTAGCAAGGTGGTAACGTAAGCGCCGCTTTTCATTATTGCTTTCTATGCCGTATATCTCTATTAACTCACTACGGTTTGGGTGTTTAATAAGGGGGTTTCCGTATCTACGCTTTGGGGGCGTTTTTTCCAAAAAGTAAAAATTTGCCGCCTTCTTTGCTGTTTTCGCATCCCTTTCCCTATAAACTCACTACGGTTTGTGCGTTTATTTAGGCTTCTTTCCATATCTACGGTTTGAGGGCATTTTTGCCAAAACGCAAGATTTTGTCACCTTCTTTCTTGTTTTCGCATCCCTTTCCCTATAAACTCACTACGGTTTGTGCGTTTATTTAGGCTTCTTTCCATATCTACGGTTTGTGGGTATTTTTGCCTAAAAAGCAGGTTTTCGCCTCCATCTATATTGTTTTCAAATAGTATTCCCTATTAACTCACTACGTTTCGTGTTTTTGTTTGTGGTACTTTCCATATCTACGGTTTGTGGGTGATTTCGCCTAATAACAATATATCTCCGCTTTCCTGTTTGATTTCTTACTGATCTCCATATTAACTCACTACGGTTCGTGTATTTATTAAGGTGCCTTCCGTATATGGTTAATCGTGATGAGTTACTGAAGAACTTGAGATTTCGGATTTATTAAACCAATACTAAATCTCCATTTATTACCTCATTGTAATGGCAAAATGGATTATTGTTTTCACCAAAAAAGACGTTGTTTCGGATCTTTATAGAATGACTTAATGCGCTGATTTTATATTTATATCAACGTTCACTTGTGAAAAAATCATGTAATTCCTGTCTTGATTTCTAATAAAAGCTTATATATTTTCATTCAAAATCTTCATGATTTTTAGCTTTGAAAAACGAACTTTTGCATCAGATTCCAGTCTGTTTATCCTTCATTTTTTCCGTGACAATCAAACTATTTTATCTGGATTGTAATTGAAATTATAGTTAATATTCATCCGAAGATTACCATAGATTATCTATTAATGTCCTATCTTCTTACGATATACATCTTCTTATTTGGCACCAAAACACATTCGATAAGTTATAGAAATGCCCAGGTAAACTTCTCTATGAACTCCATTACTTCATTACATTCATCTACTTTTCAGATGTCTTTTCTCCAAAAAATCTCTTCAAAATGTGCGTTTATTTATCTTTGTTTTTTCATTAGTCTCTATCACAATTAACAGTTGGCAATCGGTGTTTTTTGAAATTTTAATGATGTTATTTTGGGTTTGAAGAACATATCTAGATGTAGAAAATTCACTAATTTGTGACCGTGTGGTTGATATTAAATGATTGAATCCCGACGGGAATGTAGAGGGAGTCTCTCAGGACGTTCTCTGTAGCTTCTCTGTAGCTTTATGAGGATTAAGAACGAAATAGTATATAAAGATTTAACAGAAAAGATTCTGTTGAACCTGTAATGCTCCCATAAGGGAATCCTCTTAGTAAGGATATAATGGCACGTTCACACTCTCTCGCATTACCGTTTTTAATTAATATTAAAATACTTATGATGTCATGTTTTATAAAAAAACAGCCAGATAACACATGGTTTCTGACTGTTTACTTATAAATATTTTATTGTTAATTTTAGCAATTCTTTCCATCTATCGAACATGACTGTCCTGACTTTATTATCTGAAGTCCCTTCTCCTTCAGATATCCTTCCCAGTCTAGTAATACAGACTTGTCCTCTGTTACAACTGCTGGTATCCCTATCTTTCCGGTTCCTTTGATCTCATCAAAGACAGAATTTGTATCTCTTATCTTTATGAAAACAGCCATATCATGAAGGGAATCTCCAATATTTCTGAAATCATACTCCACATTATTTGCATCCAGACTCGCCTTTAGGTTAACACAGTCCTGACAATCTTCTCTGCCATAAATCTTAAGCATTTTGTTCCTCCTCTTCCCATCCTTTGCATACATTACACCAACCTACAGTGCCGGTGATTCTTTCCAATTCATCAGGGGTAATCTTTACCGAAGTGAACTCGTTCCCACCTGAAGGATGAACGTATACGTCAAGCCATATCGGGATATCTTCAGGAACAGCAAAAGGACAAACTCCACCAGGCTGAAAACCCAATGCTATTAAGTTAAGCACTTGACAAATGAAAATCAAGAACATCCCGATTTTTTTTGAAAAAAAGGGGTGTTCTTTTTTTTGAGGGCGAGGGCTTGACAAAATGCAAAACATATGCTTTGGGGATTGCTACATTTTCAGTTTTTATGTTTCAGGCATCAAAAAAGACTCCGCAAAAGCGAAGTCTTTGAATATGCTGCCGTCTCAGCGTTACAAGCCTTTCACTTGTATGGTATATAGATGGCTCTTTCGATACCATCACGAGTGCTGCCGATGTGAGCGGTTGTTATCGATGACGTTAATATTAACGCTCACCGCTGCAAGCTCCTTATGCAGATGTCTCAAAAATGAGGGGACATATATGCATATCTCGGCATAAATATAATAACACGGATTGGGAATTTGGTCTAATGGAAAAGATTTGACACTTTTTGAAAGCCATTGTAATATCTTAAGTGAAGAAACGAGTTTGTTACCATACGGCTTATTGCTTAAGTGGGTTGCTTGTTTCTTTTTTTATGTTCACCTGCTTGTGCAGGAACAGAGCTACCCTATTTTCGTATTGAGTAGAAATTCGATATCATTAACCAAGACAAAATGACATAAAAAATCCCATCTCTGTACTTAAAAGTACATTGGTGGGATTTTTATTTGTGTTGTGCAGGATGCTGTTTTTCATATTCCGAACACAGTATTTTATATTTTTATAGGATTCATCCTTTTCGGCGTACAATTTGTATAGTAACAATGCTTTACTTTTAATTTCTTTGGCATGATTGTTACACCATATTTCCTCGTAAATACGGAGTTCCTTTGCCTGTCTTCTCCCTTCGGGGTCGTGCTTTCTAATTTCGGTGTCGAGAGGTCTTATCTGATTTAGCGGAACAGGTATCATCTTATTAAATTCCAACGCAGAAACCATCTTTCCACATCTGTATATCGGCATAAAGTCAGGCTCTTTATTTGTTAAATAATGAAACCGTGGCTTATAACTGGTCAACGGAACAAAGTAGTTATATCCATTTATCACGGCAACAATACCTACAAACGGACGACTTTCCTTACCATCAACTCTGTATATAGTTGAGTCTCCACCGTTAGTTTCGTCCCTCAAAGCGTTTATATATTTTGGCAACACTTTATACAATTTAAATTCATTCGTCATGCTTATTCCTTGTAAAAAATAAAGAGAGGACTGCTTACAGTCCCCTCATAGTATAATTTCTTATACCCATTTTCGAAGTCCACTTATCGGCAGGACGCTCCACTTGTCTGTAAGTTTATCAAATTAAATATGATTGTCAAGTTTTATAGAGAAACTTCATTAATTTTTATGATAAAGTGAATGTGCTTTTGACATCAATACGAGTTTGCCGGGAGTTTACTTATGAATGGACTAACAATCGAATCGCCTTTTCGTATTTATTCATGATCTGTTTTGATGCCGTCGCTACCTCTTCATAGGATTAATGGGAAGTTTACTTTTCATTTTTGCTTTATTAGCATTTCCATTCGTGCTTTATCATTATACGCCAGCATTTTAAAATAGTTGCTAACATTAAGACCATGGGCTGCGGCCAGTTCCTTCAATAGTTTTTTCTCGCTCCTTGTAACATAAACATGCACCTGAACCTTGGTAGAATCTCTATACATTTTTGTTCTCCTTTTTCATTAATATCTTTTAAGAACAATATGTATAGTTTTTTCAAGAAAACGAAAAAAATATATTTAAAATTTTAAATTACGCATTATTTCCTTTTTCCGCTCAATTTTTTCGTCCTTGCTACGTTGGGTAAGAGTATAGTAGTACTTTCTCACTGTAGCAGGTTCATCTCTAAGAATATCGGCGGCACGTTCTATGGCCTCCTCAGTGGGACCATTGTAATTATCTATAATGTATACAGCGAGACTACCTCTAAAAGAATGAGGATGCAGCTTTTTGTTAATTCCTGCTTCTGCCAACCATTTTTTAAGTAGATTGTTTGTATTCCCTCTGGATAACAGTTCACCTGCAAGGTTTGGGAACAACAGATCATCATCATTTTTTACGGCACAAAGTTCATTTAACACCGTTAACCCAAATGAAGCCACAGGAACGAAATCTTCGGAATTCTTTGTCTTTGTTCGTCCATCCTCGTGTTCGCCTGTACGCTGAATATACAGGGTTTCAGTTTCAGGGTCAAAGTCACGCTTACGAAGGGCCAATGCCTCGCCAGGACGGATTCCTGTTGCCATAGACACCAAGAATAATGCAGCATATACAGGAACTAAGATCTTTCTGCGGCGATTGTAAGGATATTTTGTCCGATACTTTGTCATGAGAAAGCGTACAAATTGAGGAAACTCTTCACCTATAAGGAAATCATCCTCAGTTTTTGCTTCCGCTACAACCTTATAAATACTGAGGTTTGCTGCCGGAGACGGATCTTTTGAGTTCTCATACAACTTGTTAACAACATCTTTTACAACTCGAATAGCTCTGTTTATATAAGAGGCGCTGTAATGTCTGAATTCAGGACGCTTTAATCCAAATAAGATTGCATCTGCTTCTTCCTTTGTCTTAGCAGCCATTGCTTTTTTTTCAGCACGATTATAGCTGGCAATCTGGCTTTCGGTCATTCTATGTATTTCATACATTTCTTTCGAGAGGCTGTTCCTCCATACCATAAGTTCTGGTTTAAATAGCATATTGACCTGCTTTTTCCCAATTTCCGCATCGATGATAAACGTCTTACATGCACGTTCTACCATTTCAATGGTTTCATCAACAACTTTCTGTTTTTTTCTAGCAACATCATATTGATCTTTTTTAAGCTTGAGTTCATTTAAAACTGCTTCTGCAAGTGTGATTTCACCGTTTGCTACTTTCTGACCATAAATGATCTTATCCTGTTCTATTTCAGCTTTTTCGAGTATAGCCTGTATACATTCTTTGTGGCTCTTGCTGGGTTTTCCCGACCCTGACAAACGTTGACTCGAACCATCCGCAAAATAAAATGTAGCGCGACAACGCTCCCTTTTACCATCCTTGCTAAACTTAAATTCGCTATGAACAAGTTCATTAATAATCATTTGAATTCCTCCATATTTCTCTTTTTAGATAATATGTTGTGAATTCATTGATATTTAAAAAATTTATAGGGGTATTTTTTTCCGACCAAAATCCGGCCAAAATCCGGCCAATTTTTACCCCAAATCCGGCCAAAATAATAGTACTTCTCCGGTACCTGATAGATACTTTTGAAGTACTTTTAGTTAACCTTAGGGTCTAAAAACCCACGTAATTTCAAGCTTTTTTCTCAAAATCATGCGGCTTATTCTGGTTTACCATCCTGCCCGTATATGAGTAGAAGTATGTTTTCATCATGCCGTTGTAGATCTTACGGTTCTTGTCAGCCTTGCCGAGGTACTTCTCGGAATCCTCCCAGGCGGTGATGACATGCATGGCCCAGCTATCGAGACCCTGGTAAGCTTCCTTAAGCTCTGTGTAAAGCATGGGAAGATTTCTCTTGTCCTCGATACGCTCGCCGTAAGGCGGGTTTGTGATGATGTAGCCTGCCTTTCCGCTGTGTGAGAAGTCCGCAAGATCACGTACCTGAAGGTGGATGATCTTGTCAACTCCGGCGCGCTCCGCATTCTCTCTCGCTACCGGAATGACATCAGGGTTAATGTCATAGCCCTGGATGTCGATCTTCTTTCCTTCAGCTGTCATGCCGGTTTCGAGAAGCTGAGTGTCAACCATCTCATTCGCTTCGTCGAAAGCATTGTACCAAAGCTTCTTGTCGATGAAGTTGGTCCAGGTCTCGGAGATGAAGGCTCTGTCCATACCCGGGGCAATGTTTGCGGCCATCATGGCTGCCTCGATAACGAAGGTTCCGGAACCGCACATAGGATCAACCAGTGCATGGTTTCTGTTCCAGCCTGACTGCATAAGGAGGGCTGCCGCAAGAGTCTCTGTGATAGGAGCAAGGCCCTGCTTCAGGCGATAGCCTCTCTTGTGGAGAGACTCACCTGAGGTGTCGAGACAAACTGTAAATTCATCCTTATAGGCAAAGACTCTAACCGGATATTTTGCACCGTGCTCTTCAAACTGGGAAATGCCGAAATGTTCGCCCAGCCTTGCAACCATAGCCTTCTTCATGATGGACTGAATGTCTCTGGTAGAGAAAAGCTTTGACTTAACGGAGCTTGCCTTTGTTACCCAGAAGCTGCCGTCTACAGGAATGTACTCCTCCCATGGAAGCTTTTTGGTTGCCTGGAACAGCTCTTCCCAGGTTTCAGCCTTAAAAGAACCAACCTTAAGAAGGATTCTTTCAGGTGTACGCATGAAAATGTTTGCACGGCAGATGGCATCGGCATCGCCTATGAAGCCTACACGTCCGTCGGTTACGGTTGTGATATCATAGCCGAGGTCGATGACTTCTTTTTTTGTTACCGCTTCAAGACCAAAATGGCAGGGAGCTACTAATTCGAATGTTTTCATATTTTTCCTTTTCTGCTTCTATTAAAAAAGACGGATCTGAATGCGTGGATTTTAATCTCAGCATAACAAATCCGTCATCCATGATTATCGTAAAAATTTGTTTATCAGCCAAACAATACAGAAGGCTACCATTATTGTAGGTAGGTACGGTGACAGGATGTACAGAATACCGCCCACAACGTTTATAATCACTTCAAGTATGAGGAAGAAGATGATAAAGGCAATGAGACAACCCCAGCCGCCGGTGCTGAAAATATGTCCGTAATTACCGCTTTTTTCACCTCTGAAGAAGTCACCGAAACCGGAACGGTTGTTGTCGTTCCTTGTGCCTTCTTCCGAATAACTCTTCTGCTCACGACGGTTCTCATCCTGATAACCTTGCTTAGGCTCATCGTTTTCAGACTCTGAGTAGGATGAACTTTCGGCATTTCTGTAGGATTTATCTCTTTCGAACTCAAGGGCGTCAGAATAAGGTTCTGTATCTATGGTTCCTCTGATTTCTTCGTCCTGATTTGCAACAGGATCCCCCGCTGCCTCTGCAGTATCGATAATGGTTTTTGCAAGGAGTCTCGGAGAGCCTAATTCCTCAACCACTTCCGATTCTGATCTTCCCTTACTTACTTCGCCGCTGATATAGTTGTCATAGTAAGCAAGCTGTTCACGTATGATCTGATCGGATACGTTGAGATTGAGCTGCACCGTTAAATCATGGAGGAATTGTTCTTTTGTCACTAGTATGTCCTCTCTCTCGAGTTTAGTCATTAATAGAATAAACCGAGACTGGCATATGATGCAAGTCTCGGCCGTAAAGTTCATATAAAATTCACTTCTATTCTAAGCAGTTCATGTTAAAAAAAGCATAGTCCGCCGGCTGATTACCGGGCAAATCTTTATTATCCATGACACTTATAGCCGAGCGGGAGAAAAAATCCCGTTCGAACGAAAAATCAGTTTTCTTCTACGGATTCTTCAGGCTTCTCGTCAGGAACAACTGCGATTCCGAGATCTACGAGCTGCTGCTCATCAAATACGGGAGCCGGAGCTTCCATCATGGGATCTGAACCATCCTTAACCTTCGGGAAGGCGATAACATCACGGATAGTGTCTGATCCAACCATCCACATGGCAAGACGGTCAAGACCGTAAGCAAGACCTGCGTGAGGCGGAACGCCGTACTTGAAGGCCTGCATAAGGAATCCAAACTGCTCGTTTGCCTTTTCAGGTGTGAAGCCAAGCTTCTCAAGCATCTTTTCCTGTACGTCTGCCTGGTGGATACGAACTGAACCACCGCCAAGCTCTGTACCGTTAAGAACGATATCATAAGCCTTTGCACGAACTGCGCCCTGATCTGTATCAACCAGAGGAAGATCCTCATCCATAGGCATTGTGAACGGATGATGCATAGCCTGGAATCTGTCAAGCTCCTCTGACCACTCGAACATAGGGAACTCAGTAACCCAAAGGAACTTCCATGCGCTTCTGTCGATAAGCTCGAGGTCTGCACCAAGCTGGAGACGAAGTGCTCCGAGGGAATTCCATACAGTAGTCTTCTTTGTATCTGAAACGATCATGAGCATATCGCCCGGCTGACCGCCCATTGCATCAACAAGAGCCTTAAGCTCTTCTTCTGTCATGAACTTTGCGAAGGAGGACTTGTAAGTACCATCCTCGTTGATTGCAAGGTAAGCAAGACCCTTTGCGCCATAGCCCTTAACGAACTCTGTGTACTTGTCAATCTGCTTACGAGGCATCTTTGCCTGGCCCTTAACATTGAGACCCTTGATCACACCGCCGTCCTTAGCGCAGTTTGCGAATACGGCGAAACCACAATCCTTAACAGCCTCGGTAACATCCTGAAGAAGCATCTCGAAACGCATATCAGGCTTGTCTGAACCGTAGCTGTTCATGGCATCTATCCACTTCATGCGGCGGATAGGAAGCTCAATGTCTACATTGCAGATCTCCTTAAAGATGTACTGAAGGAGTCTCTCATTTACTTCGATAACGTCATCAACGTCTACGAAGGAAAGCTCCATATCTACCTGTGTGAACTCCGGCTGACGGTCTGCACGGAGATCCTCGTCACGATAGCATCTTGCAAGCTGGAAGTAACGGTCAAAGCCGGATACCATGAGAAGCTGCTTAAGAAGCTGCGGTGACTGCGGAAGAGCGTAGAAAGAACCGTGGTGCATACGTGAAGGTACAAGGAAATCTCTTGCGCCTTCAGGTGTTGACTTGATAAGTGTTGGAGTCTCGATCTCAAGGAAGCCGTTATCCATCATGAACTTACGGATGCAGAAGGCAAGCTTCGCACGGGTCATGATACGCTGTGCAAGCTCAGGTCTTCTGAGGTCGAGATATCTGTACTTGAGACGGACATTCTCATTTGTTGTGATTCCGTCCTCGATAGGGAATGGCGGAGTCTCTGATTCGGAAAGGATACGAAGTGATCTTGCTGAGATTTCGATGGAACCGGTCTTCATGTCCTTGTTGGCGTCCTTGCCACGGGAACGAACGATACCGGTTACTGCAATTACGAACTCTGAACGAAGCTTTGCTGCCTTCTCAAATACCTCTTTGCCGCAGTCTGCTTCCTCAAAAATGATCTGTAAGATTCCGGAACGATCACGAAGATCTGTGAAGATAAGACCACCCTTGTTTCTGGATTTCTGAACCCAGCCCATCATGGTCACTTCTTTTCCGATAAATGATTCATCAAGCTCTGTACATCTGCACGTTCTGTGCAGACCTTTCATTGACTCTGCCATAAGTATTACCTCTGTATTATTAATTAATGATGAGTTGTCCAATGTTCAGGCTTCTCATCTATGTAAATGCCGCCCGGTTTAGACGACAGTACTATCTGTTAAATTGGTACCTCGCATAAAACGATATGCGGGATGACATTTAAACAATAAAGCAAAAAACGATTTAATAGGTGCTTTTAATTAAGAGCGTCCCGGTAAAACTCCCTGAACTCTGTGTAGCCTTCCTGTGTGAGCTGTTCCTTCTGGAACTTTTTGTTCTTGTTCATACGGGAAACCAGAACTGTCTCACCCTTAGCGCGAAGCTCCATGGCTTCATTGAGAGCCTCGGCAGTCTTCTCTGCATCAAGGTTTTTGTCAAGAAGGAATGCGGTCTTCCTGTTCTCTCCCGGAACATGCTCGTCTGCATCCAGCATGATTGTGATGATACGCTCGAAACCGATGGAGAATCCGACAGCCGGTGTATCCTGTCCTGTAAACTTTCCTACCATCTTGTCGTATCTTCCGCCGCCGCCAACTGAACCGCCGAAGCCTTCGGCACGGATCTCGAAGATAGGTCCGGTATAGTAGCCCATACCGCGAACGAGAGTAGGATCGAATTCAACATTAACCTTAACACTCTTTACCTTTGCAACTGCTTCTACTATCTCGGCAAGGTTCTTTGTTACGCTTTCGGGAAGAACGTCTTTCAGCTTCTCGCCAAGTGAACGGATGTCCTTAGCTTCTGTACCGATGCTTTCGAGAAGTGTCTGATACCTGTCGATGAATTCCTCTTTATATCCGAGTGAAAGAAGCTCTTCCTTCACACCCTCGTTTCCGATCTTGTCTGCCTTATCGAGGCTTATGCAAACCTTCTCGAAATCCTCCTCGGGGAAGCCGGCATATGCCTGCATGCCGCGAAGGATTTCACGGTCATTGATAACGATCTTGAAGTTGTACTTCTCACCAAAACCTATGCGGTTAAGAAGCGTTGAGATCGCAAGGATAAGCTCGATTTCGGAGACATTGGAACCATCACCGAAAATGTCTATATCGCACTGTACGAACTCACGGAAACGTCCCTTCTGAGGACGGTCTGCTCTGAATACAGGCCCGATCTGAAGCGCCTTGAAGGGGTTTGGGAGCTGTGCCTGATTCTGGGAATAAAAACGGCTTAAAGGAAGTGTAAGGTCATATCTGAGGCCTGAATCGCTGAGATCGTCGAGGCTGCCGTTCTGATAGGCTGACTCAAGCTTGTCGCCGCGCTTCATCACCTTGAATATGAGCTTTTCATTGTCACCGCCCTGCTTGCTGAGGAGGTTTTCTATATGCTCCACAACCGGGGTTTCGATCTCTGTAAAACCAAATTCCTTATATGTTCTTCTGATCTCTGAGAGAACATACTGGCGGAGTTCCATCTCACGGGGAAGGATATCCTTCATGCCTGTTACAGGCTTTTTCTTTAATGCCATTTCCATACCTCAATATCAATAAATTTACGGTCAATTATTATATCAATATTCCATAAGTACCGCAAGACCTCCGGTCATATTTGAACGGAGGTCCTGTGATTCAAAGGAAACAATTCGGCCGGTGAACCAGGGGGACGGGGTTGGTGGTCCATTTTCCGGAGAAAATGAACCACCAACCCCGTCCCCCTGGTCCACCGGCTGAAAAGCTTCTATCAAAGATATTTCTTCATTGTGTCGTCTATATCAAGGGTTGCAAAGTAGTCCTGAGGGGTCTGGGCGCGGCGGATAAGCTTTACCGAACCGTCTTCTCTTAAGAGAAGCTCGGCGGACCAGAGCTTTCCGTTGTAGTTGTAGCCCATGGCGAAACCGTGTGCTCCGGCATCGTGAATGAAGAGGTAATCTCCCTTCTCAAGCTCCGGAAGTTCACGGTCGATGGCAAACTTGTCGTTGTTTTCGCAAAGTGAACCTACAACATCGTAGACCTTGTCTGCGGGTGCATTTTCTTTTCCGAGAACGGTGATGTGATGGTATGAACCGTACATGGCAGGTCTCATAAGGTTAACTGCGCAGGCATCAACTCCGGCGTACTCCTTGTAGGTGTGCTTGAAGTGGATGACCTTTGTGATGAGAGCGCCGTAAGGGCCTGTCATGAATCTTCCCATCTCTGTAAAGATACTGATGTCTCCCAGGCCGTTTGGAACCAGTACCTCGTCAAAAACCTTATGTACACCGGCACCGATGACTTCAATGTCATTGCCCTCCTGGTCAGGCTTGTAAGGTATGCCTACACCGCCGGAAAGATTGATGAAGTTAAGCTCAACTCCGGTTTCGTTTTTGATCCTTACGGCAAGCTCAAACAGCTGCTTTGCAAGTGTTGGATAATAATCATTGGTTACTGTATTGGAGGCAAGGAAGGAATGCATTCCAAAATGCTTTACACCTTTTGATTTAAGGATCTTGAAGCCTTCGATGATCTGGTCTGTGGTCATTCCGTATTTGGCATCCTGAGGGCTGTCCATGATGGTATTGGCGATCTGGAAGTATCCGCCCGGATTGTAACGGAGTGACATGGTCTCCGGAAAAGAACCCAGTGTCTCTTCAAGCTCTTCGATATTTGTGAAGTCATCGAGATTTATGATGCCTCCAAGCTTGTCAGCGAAAACATACTCGGAAAGAGGTGTTTCGTTGGAAGAAAACATTATATCATGACCGGAAAAACCGCAGGCATCTGACATCTGAAGCTCTGTAAGTGAACTGCAGTCGGTTCCGCAGCCCTCTTCCTTTAAGACTTTCAGTATAGAAGGGTTAGGACATGCCTTTACCGCAAAATATTCCTTAAAGCCATTGTTCCAGCTGAAGGCCTTCTGTACCTTTCGTGCATTCTCACGGATGCCCTTTTCATCGTAAAGATAAAAAGGTGTGTCATAGGTTTCAGCTATCTTCTGAATCTGCTCAAGAGTTGCGTAGGCTTTTTTCATATGAATTCTCCTCATCTAAAAATGCTGGTTTCCCGACGTATATATCTGACATACTTGTTCAGGTCTCTTCGGCTCAGCGATTGTTTAAAAAAAGGCCTCACAAATAAGAATATCTGTGAGGCCTTGTATTAACATTGGTATGCAGGAAAGAGTCTACTCTGTCTGCTTTTATTTTATCCGGAGGGGACGGTTCTCGCCGGTGAGAACCGTCCCCTCCGGATTTTTTGACCTTTTGCGTTAAATGATAACTCATATCGTGCAAAAGTTAAAATAATTTTTAGTTTATGCTCCCATTACCCGCATGATATTTGTAGGAGTAACCGGCTGGTTGCGTGTAAGTCTTGAAAGGATACCCGCTGTGATTACGCAAATGTCACCCTTCTCAACGATTCCGCGGCTGCGGAGCTCATCCATGGAGTTCTCAAAGAGCTCGTCGGTTGTATCGGATCTCTTTGCCCAGATAGGAGTAACGCCCCAGAGGAGCATCATCTGACGAACTGTTGCCTGGCTTGGTGACATTGCATATATAGGTGTTGCAGGACGATACTTAGAAATAAGTCTTGCGGTTGAACCTGTAAGTGAAGGAACTATAAGTGCCTTTGCGTTTAGCTCTGAAGCAGTTGTTACGGAAGCCGCACAAACAGCGTTGGAGATATTAGCATAGGTGCTCTGATCAACCTTACGGTTCTTATAAGCGCTGTAGTCAAGGAACTGCTCTGTATACTCAACGATGGAAGCCATCATCTCAAGAGCTTCCACAGGATACTTACCTGCAGCGGTCTCGCCTGAAAGCATTACCGCATCTGTGCCGTTATATACTGCATTGGCAACGTCTGTAACCTCGGCTCTTGTAGGACGTGGATTACGGATCATGGAATCCAGCATTTGAGTTGCGGTGATTACAAGCTTTCCTGCATAGTTGCACTTTTTGATCATTTCCTTCTGAAGCTGTGGAAGACGCTTTGCCTCGATCTCAACACCAAGGTCACCACGTGCAACCATGATACCGTCAGCGGCTTCGATGATCTCATCAAGATTATCGAGACCTTCCTGTGACTCGATCTTTGCGATGATCTTCATGGTTGAACCGGCATTGTCAATGATCTCACGGATCTGACGGATGGTCTCTGCATTACGAACGAAAGATGCCGCAACGAAGTCGAATCCAACCTCAAGACCAAACTTGATGTCAGCGATATCCTTATCTGTAAGTCCCGGGAGCTTAATGCTTACGTTCGGTACATTTACGCCCTTCTTCTCGCCAAGCTCACCACCGTTAGTAACTTCGCAATGAATATCAGCTCCTTCAACCTTCTTTACAACGAGACCGATGAGACCGTCGTCGATAAGGATAACATTACCTTCCTTGACATCTTCGTTGAGTCCGTCATAGTTGATATAAACCTTATCCTTGGTTCCAATGCACTCTTCTGTTGTGAGGATGATGGATGCTCCTGTTTCCAGAGTAACCTTCTTGTGATCCTCAAGTTCGCCTGTACGGATTTCAGGTCCCTTTGTATCAAGAAGAGCTGCTATCTCTCGTCCGCTGTCTTTTCTTGCTTCCTTAAGAAGTGTAAGTCTTTCAAGGTGCTCCTGATGGCTGCCGTGTGAGAAGTTGAAACGTGCTACGTCCATGTTCTCGGCAAGCTTTCTAAGGATATTGTAATCATTTTCATTAGGTCCAAGTGTACATACAATTTTAGTCTTTCTCATTAAAATCCTCCTGGAATATTTATCTAAAATCATTTATATGGAAAACATTGTTATTCTTTGGTCTCTGATTGGTAAGAAAGAAAAACAATGCCACATTCAAAAGTGATAATGCGATGGCTACCTTGGTGCTGAAATCCGGTGTGGATATAAATATGAAAAGGTAGAGCACCACTTCTGCTATGGCGAGCCACTGTGCTTTTATCGGTATGAAAAAATACAGATAGAATACACTGTCCGGAAAAGTAAGCGCATATGCCAGGAATATACTGAAGGTCATATACGTCGGGTAAAGCTGGAGAGGTATACCTGTAACAATGTAGAAAAGCAGTGATGTCACTACCAGCATCAGGACTCCGGTAAAATAAAAGAAGTTATATTTAAATGTTCCCCACAATCTCTCCAGGGTGGAACCGAGGCTGTAATAAACAAATACAGCTATGACCATCCATATAGGTGAAGTGGAAGGCGGGTAAAACAGAAAAGTTACTATACGCCAGATGTGTCCGTGAAGTATGGCTTCCGGATCAAGATCCAGATAATAGTAATACAGCAGCGGATTAAACATTTGGATAATAAACCCCACTACGTAGATAACGCAGATGTATTTCATGAGATCGGGGATGGCATATTTCCCGAGTTTTCTTTCAAGCTTTTGATAAAATGTCAACTCTCATTCTCCTCTGTAAATGTAAGATTTTTACCGTTTATCTCTGACATACAGATGCAGATCTATCCGGTTCCTTAAAGTGTATTTTGTTTCTTTTTGGGAAACACCTGCATTTAGTGTGCGTCCTCATTTATATCTCTTATAAGTTTACTATTTTTATAAGAAGAACACACTCTTTATTGCAAAAAAATTTCAATACAGTATATAAGCACTTTGGGTGTTTTTCAAGACAAAAAAGACATTTATTCACAAAAGTTTTACATTATCACGGTTGAATGGCTCATTCCGAAATGTTAATATAACTTTTTGATTTGTACTTTTATAATTATGTAGAAATCAGATATATCTGAACCGGCGTATAAGGAGAATGAGTTATCTCACTAAGGCCGTTTTTGATACTATCCGGTAATGTTTATGACCTGACTGTTTTTACGCGGCCGGAGTTACCGTGAGACATTTTCCGGATAAAGGGATGTTTTAAATGGGGTTTTAATATATGCAGAAAAACAGACTTGGAATTGATATAGGTTCGACAACTGTCAAGATTGCGATCATGGATCAGGATGAGAAGCTCCTGTTTTCTGATTATCGTCGTCATCATGCGGATATTCAGGGGACTCTTGCGGATATCCTTGAGGAAGCAAAAAAGCAGTTGGGAGAGATGAGCCTTTCTACAGTGGTTACGGGGTCCGGAGGACTTACTCTCAGTAAACATATGGATGCAGCCTTCTGTCAGGAGGTTGTGGCCGTTGCGACAGCATTGAAGGCTTACCGGCCGGATACGGATGTGGCTATAGAGCTTGGTGGAGAGGATGCCAAGATCATTTATTTTAAGGGTGGAATCGACCAGCGAATGAACGGAATTTGTGCAGGAGGAACGGGTTCCTTCATTGACCAGATGGCATCGCTTCTTCATACAGATGCTGCAGGGCTTAATGTTCTCGCAAAGGACTATCAGATGATATATCCTATCGCCGCAAGATGTGGCGTTTTTGCAAAAACCGACATTCAGCCGCTTATAAATGAAGGTGCAGCCCGTGAGGATCTTGCCGCATCTATTTTCCAGGCGGTGGTGAATCAGACCATATCGGGTCTTGCCCAGGGTAAGCCCATCAGAGGACACGTTGCATTTTTAGGCGGTCCTCTTCATTTCATGCCTGAATTAAGAAAAGCATTTATACGTACTCTGAATCTCCAGGGTGACGAAATTATAGAGCCTGAAAACAGCCATCTTTTTGCTGCCATAGGCTCCTGTCTTAACTGCCCTGAAGATGCAAAGGAAGAATCTGTCTCTCAGCTTATCAATATGCTCCGTAACGGAATCAAGATGGATGCAGAGATAAAGAGAATGGAGCCTCTCTTCGGGAATGAGGAAGAATACAGGAAGTTCAGCGCCCGTCATGACAAAGCAAAGGTACGGACTGCCGACCTTTCACAGTACCATGGTAATGTTTATCTCGGTATAGATGCGGGCTCCACTACCACAAAGCTTGCCCTTGTATCCGAAGAGGGTGAACTTCTTTACAGATTTTACAGAAACAACAACGGATCTCCTATCGCAACAGCGATAGAATCCATGAAAGAGATACGGGATCTCCTTCCGAAAGATGCCCGCATCGCCTACAGCTGCTCCACAGGATACGGTGAAGCCCTGCTTAAGGCTGCCTTCCAGCTGGACGAGGGGGAGGTAGAGACCATTTCCCACTACTATGCCGCTTCATTCTTTGATCCTAAGGTGGACTGCATACTGGATATCGGCGGACAGGACATGAAGTGCATCCGCATCAAGGATGGCACAGTTGATTCCGTACAGCTTAACGAGGCCTGCTCCAGCGGCTGCGGTTCCTTCCTGGAGACATTTGCAAAATCCCTGGACTATTCGGTTATAGATTTTGCCCATGCTGCGCTTTTTGCCGAAAATCCTACGGATCTTGGTTCCAGATGTACTGTTTTCATGAATTCCAACGTAAAACAGGCACAGAAGGAAGGTGCAACTGTTAATGATATCTCCGCAGGTCTTGCATACTCAGTTATCAAGAATGCCCTTTTTAAGGTTATAAAGGTTACAGAAGCCAAGGATCTGGGCGAACACATCGTTGTTCAGGGCGGAACCTTCTACAATGATGCGGTGCTCCGTGCTTTTGAGAATCTTTTGGGAGCTAATGTGGTAAGACCTGACATCGCCGGAATCATGGGTGCCTTTGGTGCCGCTCTCATTGCCCGTGAAAGATATCACATGGCAAATGAAAAGATCAAAAAGATGAAGCCTACAGAGGAAATAAAGGTTCCCCGTACAGCTTACGGCC
Organism: Oribacterium sp. NK2B42; assembly: GCF_000424445.1. Classification (GTDB taxonomy): domain Bacteria; phylum Bacillota; class Clostridia; order Lachnospirales; family Lachnospiraceae; genus Oribacterium. The sequence goes on along the minus strand of NZ_AUJX01000006.1, from coordinate 55,209 downwards.
GTGTTCAGACTACCATGCTGCCACTGGACGAAATCATTAACCTTAAATACACAACAAAGATGACCCGCTGCCAGGGCTGCAACAACCACTGCGTTCTGACAGTTAATCAGTTCGGTGCCGGTCGTAATTACATTTCCGGAAACCGCTGTGAAAGAGGTCTCGGAAAAACCAAGATTAAGAGGGATATTCCGAATCTTTACGAATACAAGCTTAAGAGAATGTTCGACTATGAGCCGCTGCCTCAGGATATCGCAGTGCGCGGTGAAGTAGGTATACCGAGGGTTCTCAATATGTATGAGAACTATCCTTTCTGGGCTACCTTCTTCAGAGAATTAAAGTTCAGAACTGTTCTCTCTCCTGCAAGTACCAGAAAGATTTACGAGCTTGGAATAGAGAGTATACCTTCGGAATCCGAGTGCTATCCTGCAAAGATCGTTCACGGACATATCGAATGGCTCATAAGAAACGGACAGAAATTCATATTCTATCCATGCATACCTTATGAACGTAATGAAACTCCTGATGCAGGAAATCACTATAACTGCCCCATGGTTACCTCCTATGCCGAGAACATCAAAAATAATGTAGAAGGCCTGGAGGATAACTCTGTTATGTTCATGAAGCCTTTCCTGGCTTTTACGGACGAGAAAATCTGTACCGATCAGCTGGTAAGGATCTTCATACATGGCGACGATATGGAGCATTCCATCCGCCCTGTGGGTGAGCTTACTGAAGACAAGATCATAGAACAGTTTAGATCATGGAATATCACTGAGGATGAAGTCAGAGCTGCAGCCCATGAAGCATGGCTTGAACTTGAGCGTGCCCATGAGGATATGCAGAAAAAGGGTGAGGAAACTCTTCACTGGATGAAGGAAACCGGACACAGGGGAATAGTTCTTGCAGGAAGACCTTATCATGTGGATCCCGAGATAAACCATGGAATTCCGGAGCTTATCACCAGCTATGATTTTGCGGTGCTTACGGAAGATTCCGTATCCCATCTCGGACAGGTGGAGCGTCCCATCATCGTTACAGACCAATGGATGTATCACACAAGACTTTACAGAGCTGCCGAGTTTGTAAAACAAAGAGAAGACGTTGACCTTATACAGCTCAATTCCTTTGGATGCGGACTTGATGCCGTGACGGTGGATCAGGTCAGAGACATTCTCACAGGATCTGATAAGATTTACACTGTCCTTAAGATTGATGAGGTTAATAACCTCGGTGCTGCACGTATAAGAGTAAGATCCCTTATCGCAGCCATCAGAGTAAGGGACGAAAGAAATTACGTACGTAATGTCCGTCCGGCAAATTATGAGAGAAGACTCTTCACCAAGGAGATGAAGGCAAAGAACTATACCATCCTCTGTCCTCAGATGTCTCCTATACATTTTGAGATTGTTGAAGCAGCCTTCCGTGCCGCAGGCTATAACCTTATAGTATTGAATAATGCTAACCGTTCAGCCATAGACACAGGACTTAAGTATGTAAATAATGATGCCTGCTATCCTTCCATCATAGTTGTGGGACAGATCATGGAGGCTCTTAACTCAGGAAAGTACAATCCTGATGAAACTGCTGTCATAATGACCCAGACAGGAGGCGGATGTCGTGCATCAAACTACATAGGATTTATACGCCGTGCCCTTGAACATGCGGGAATGTCACAGATACCTGTTATTTCCCTCAATACCAACGGCATGGAGTCAACCCCGGGATTCAAGCTTACTCTCCCGCTTCTGACCAGAGCCATGCAGGCGGTGGTTTACGGAGACGTATTTATGAGAGCCTTGTATGCCACAAGGCCATACGAAGCGGTTCCCGGTTCTGCAGAAGCATTACACCAGAAGTGGCTTAAGGTATGCAAGGCGGCTGTCTCAAAGAAGACAACCTCTATGTACCTCTTCTCAAAGAATGTAAAGAGGATCATAAGAGACTTTGATAATCTTCCATTAAAGGAAGGTGTTGTTAAACCTAAGGTAGGCATTGTCGGTGAGATACTTGTTAAGTTCTCCCCTCTTGCCAATAACCATATTGTTGAACTTCTTGAAAAAGAAGGCGCTGAAGCTGTAATGCCGGATCTTATGGATTTCCTGCTTTACTGCTTCTATAATCAGAACTTCAAATATGAGAATCTGGGCGCCGGCTGGAAGGGCAAGGCACTTTGTAACTGTGCCATAAACCTTCTGGAGTATTTCAGAAAAACGGCCCGTAAGGAATTTGCCAAGTCCAAGAGATTCACTCCTCCCGGAGAGATCAAAGAGCTTGCAAAGATGGCCAGAGAATATGTTTCCATCGGCAACCAGACCGGCGAGGGCTGGTTCCTTACCGGTGAGATGCTGGAGCTCATGGATGAAGGAGTAAACAACATCGTTTGTACCCAGCCTTTCGGATGTCTGCCGAACCACATCGTCGGAAAGGGTGTCATCAAGGAGCTGAAGAAGCACAATCCTGACGCCAATATAATCGCCGTAGACTACGATGCAGGAGCCTCCGAAGTCAATCAGCTTAACCGTATCAAGCTGATGCTCACTGTTGCGCAGAATAAGCTGAAGGAGCAGGCGTAAGGCGTTGGCTCCCCGGTCAGAATTCGGTGCACGGGCGTGACGGCTCACGGCGTTGAAAGTACATTCCGCAAAAAAAGTCCGCCAGAGCTGGACACTTACGTGTTCATCTCTGGCGGACTTTTTTTGCTCCATGTTCTTTCAAGCAGCAAGCCTAGCCACACCCATGCACCGAATTCTTTACGTTGTGTAGGGCGGAAAGTATAAGTACCTCTACGCCTGTGCATAATTCTCAGTTTTAGGTTCTCTGGTAACTTCTCGCATCAGCTTTCAAATAAATAAAAATGTACTTCGTATAGGGAGAGAAAGACAGTGGAGACAGCCTTTAGCCCTCGTAAATCGGGTACTTCCTGGTGAGCTCGGCAACCTTGGCGATGACCTCGTCGCGGGAGTTCTCGAAGTCGGTGGCAACCTTCCAGATGCACTCAGCGATAGGCTTCATGTCCTCCTCCTTGAAACCTCTGGTGGTAACGGCAGCTGTACCGATACGGACACCGGAAGTAACGAAAGGTGAACGAGGATCGTTAGGAATAGCATTACGGTTAAGAGTGATGTGAACCTCGTCGCAGTTGTTCTGGAGAACCTTGCCGGTAAGCTCAGGAATATTTGTGAGGTCAACAAGCATTAAGTGGTTGTCTGTGCCGCCTGAAACAAGCTTGAAGCCCTGGGCAACCATAGCCTCTGCAAGAGCCTTACAGTTTTTAACGATCTGCTCCTGATAAGTCTTAAACTCAGGCTTTAATGCTTCGCCGAAGCAGATAGCCTTGGCAGCGATAACATGCTCAAGAGGACCGCCCTGGCATCCGGGGAAAACAGCCTTGTTGAAGTTGTATTGCTTTGCGATCTCTTCGTTTGAAAGGATGAGACCTCCTCTTGGTCCTCGGAGAGTCTTGTGGGTTGTAGTGGTAACTACATGAGCATAAGGAATAGGTGACGGATGAACTCCGGCTGCCACAAGACCTGCGATATGAGCCATATCAACCCATAATACAGCACCGCACTTATCTGCAATCTCACGGAATCTCTTGAAATCAATGATTCTGGGATAAGCAGAAGCTCCGGCAATGATCATCTTTGGCTTCTCACGGAGAGCTGTAGCCTCCAGCTCGTCATAATCTATGAAGCCGTCATCATTAACACCATAAGGAATGATATTGAAGAAACTGCCTGAGAAGTTTGCAGGTGAACCATGAGTAAGGTGTCCTCCGGCATCCAGTGACATGCCGAGGATCTTGTCGCCCGGCTTACAGATTGCCATGGTTACTGCCATATTTGCCTGAGCACCTGAATGGGGCTGAACATTGGCATACTCGCAGTTAAAAAGCTTCTTGGCTCTTTCGATAGCGATGGTCTCGATATCATCTACGTGTACGCAGCCGCCGTAATAACGTTTTCCGGGGTATCCTTCAGCATATTTGTTTGTAAGGATCGTGCCCATAGCCAGCATGGATGTGTCTGACAGAATGTTTTCAGACGCTATAAGCTCGATGTTGTTCTGCTGACGGTCATACTCCATAGCAATCAACTTTCCAACCTCAGGATCTGCCTGGGTTATATAGTTCATCACTTCCTTGATCATAGTTACCTCCATAAGACATGATTTACTAAGGCTTCAACTGATAATCGTCTATGATTATTTGAAGACTCTGTGTTCCATTATATTCATTAATCTGTGGATAGTAAACCACATCTATTTTTGTGCAGGCTCTCTTGCCTCTTAAAAAATCATCACCGTTTGTAAATATCAGCCCGTCCATTAATAAGCCGGTTTCTGACTGAAGTCTCATTTTTACCACATTTCTATTTTTTCCCAGGACCCGGCAGTCCGTAATTCTAAGGTTTTTTGTAGCAAAACAGGGTTTTTCATTTCCTTTTCCAAAGGGCTCCAGTTTTTCAAAGTCGCGGATAAGGTTATATGAAATATAATCAATCGGCATAGGGACGTCTATCCAGATTTTGTCAATGAGCTGGTCCGGACTTAGGTTGCAAAGAGTGTTAAGTCTGGTTCTGAATTCATCGATATCTTTTTCCAAAAGAGTGAATCCGGCGGCCATCGGGTGTCCGCCCCATTTGACCAGAAGTTCGCTTACTTCCTGGAGATGCTCGGACATGTTATAACCGTCAATGCTTCTGCCGGAGCCCTTTGAAAGAGCTTCACCGGCTTCGGCACCTTCAGCCTTTGTTATGACAAATGCCGGTCTTGAAAACCTTTCCCTTAATCTTCCTGCCACGATACCGGCCAGACTTTCGTGGAGCTCCGGCAGATATATTACCAGCACAGACTGATTTAAATAGTTTTTTTCCACCATTTCAATGGCTTTGTTGGTGGCCTCTATGGTCATGGCTTTACGGGATTCATTCAGTTCTTTAAGCTTTACGGCTTTCATAAACGCCTTCTCTTCATCCGTGGTAAAGAAGAGATCCAGAGCCAGCTCTGCGGATCTGAGACGGCCGCCGGCATTGATACATGGACCTATGATAAATCCGATATGATAGGTGTTAAGGTGTTCCTGCGCCATAAGATCCTGGACTTTAAGGAGTGCTCTTAAACCTGCATTACCGGTCTGTTTGATTTGTTGAAGTCCGAATTTTACTATGGTTCTGTTCTCGTCCCGTAGATCCATTACATCACAAACCGTTGCAATGGCGGCAAACTCCAGGAAATCATAGTACTCTTCTTCAGGGATGGTGTGGTTCTGGTAAAGCATGATGATGATCTTCCATGCAACCACTGCACCGCATATATCCGGAAAAGGATAACGGCTGTCTTCTCTTTTTGCATCCACCACAGCACTTGCAGGAGGAAGAATGTCTTTGGATTCGCAGCCATAGTCCTCATCCTGTCTTTGCCTTACATCATGATGATCCGTAACAAGGACCGTGAGGCCCATGTCTCTTGCGTGTTTTAGCTCCTCTATGGCGGCGATACCGTTGTCACAGGTAAGAATAACATCAACTCCGTCTTCTTTTGCCTTATCGATGATATGGATGTTGATGCCGTAGCCGTCCTTTATTCGATCCGGAAGAACGTAGTCCACAACTGCACCAAGTCGTTTCAGACCTTTAACGAGAATGTAGGTTGCACAAACTCCGTCAACATCATAGTCTCCCACTACCCTGATATGTTTTCCCTCTTTTATAGCCCTGTTTAGCTGATTCATACATTTAATGGCATCAGGAAGGTAAAGAGGTGAATGAAGATCCTCTTCAAGGGAACCGTGAAGAAACTGTTCAATCTGTTTATCCGAGTTAATGTCTCTGTTTCTGAGTATTCTTGCGGTAACCTGATCGATGCCGTATTTATCTGCAATAGCCTTGAAATCGGCCTTTTTATTGTAAAGAAACCATTTTTTCATATTGAATCCTTTTATGGTATAATGTTTAATGAAAACCTTGTAGAGTATATCACAATAAAAGTTGGAGAACTATATTATATGACTTATCCGGTTAAGAGATTGTTTTCAAAAATCGCCATTACCATGCTGCTATATGAGATCATATTTCAGGTAGGCGGATCATTCATGGTGGAATATGGGTCCAACATATACAGAAATGAGAATTTCTCTATGATGATCGCAGGCTTCATTTCACTTACGGTATCGCTTTTGATGCTGGGGACCGAAAACATTCATGTAAGATACAAAAAGTTTAATATATGTACCTTTATCTATCTCCTGCTTCTGATATATGGTATCCAATATTTATCCCAATACATCATCGATCCCTTACAGAATATTCTGGGAGAACTGGGATATTCTCTTGATAATGCCAGAGACCTCGCCACAGGCTCCGACATTAAGGGGTTCTGGGCCATAGTTTATGCCGTTATCATGGCGCCGCTTCTGGAAGAATGCTTCTTCCGCGGGATTTTGTACGGACATTTCAGAAAATACGGAAAGATTTTCGCCATAACCATAACCTCATTTCTGTTCGGACTCATGCATTTTAATCTGGTTCAGTTTATAGCTGCAATGTTTATAGGTATCGTATTTGCCTGGATAAGAGAGACATATGGGATGAAGTATTCCATTCTGATGCATATGGCCAACAATTCTGTTGCTCTTTTGCCTTATCTTTATAAAGGGGATTCTATAGTTATTGACGTAGCATATTTTTTTCTGCTCTTCGGCGGAGCACTGCTTCTGGTGATTTCTGTTATCAGGAACTTCAAGGTATTCCTCCGGAATCTAAGTGAGGAGCCTTCCCTGGGACATATGTATAAGCTTTGGTTCACTACTTTTTCGGTTATTGTTGTTACGATACTTTTTGTAGTGATTACTCTTTTCAGTATAACGGGTTAACAGGAAAACGCTTCGGCAGAGATGGTTATCTGCCGAAGCGTTTTGTCAGCTTTTAAAGAATGTGTCCAGAAGGCCTCTTCCGAGAGCAGCTCCGATATTGCCGCCTACTCGCTTTCCGAAGGTGCCCAGGAAGGTTTTTCCGATGGCTCCGCCGGCTTCTCTTCCCAGGGTTCCGGCTGTTGAACGACCGACGGACTTGACAGCGGTCATTTTCTCTTTGTTTGCCTTTGCCTGTGCCTTTGCAAGGGCTTCCGCATCCTTTTCAGCCTGCTTCTCCGCTTCGATTCTGGCAGCTTCCGCAGTTGCTTCATCGGTAAGTCTCTTGAAGAATTCATAGGCAGAATCTCTGTCAACTTCTTCACTGTACTTTTCTGCAAAATCAGAAGAATTCATGACCATGAGTCTTGATGAATCATCAGCAGGTCCCATCAGCGACTGAGGAGGCAATACACGGCAGCGTCTTACATTGTCAGGTTTACCGTCTTCATCCAGGAATGAAATAAGGGCTTCTCCGGTTCCCAGGTTCTGGAGAACTTCGACTGTATTGAAGTTCTTATTCACTCTGAATGAATCTGCAGCTGCTTTTACCTTCTTTTCTTCGGACGGTGTATAGGCATGCAATGCATGCTGGATCTTATTTCCGAGCTGTGCCAGAACGGAGTCAGGAACATCACTTGGATTCTGGGTGATAAAGAAGATACCTACACCCTTAGAACGTATGAGCTTAACAACCTGCTCGATCTTATCCACAAGAGCCTTGGGGGCATCATTAAACAATAAATGAGCCTCGTCAAAGAAATAAACCATCTTAGGCTTATCCCGGTCTCCTACCTCCGGAAGCTGCTCAAAAAGCTCGGATAACATATAGAGCATGAAGGTTGCGTAAATCACAGGATTCTGTACGGTGCTTTCTGCTTCAAGGATATTGATCATTCCTCTTCCGTCGCTGTCCTGTCTGAAGAAATCATGAATATCGATAGCGGGCTCACCGAAGAATTTATCCGCTCCTGCTGTTTCCAGTGCTACGATGGATCTGAGAATGGCGTTAAGGGAAGCGGTGGTCATGTTGCCGTACTGTGAGCTGTATTTTTTGTTGTTCTGGGCTACATACTGAACCATGGAGCGAAGATCCTTGGTATCCAGCAAAAGAAGGTTTTCTTCATCTGCAATACGGAAAATGATTGTGAGGATATTGGTCTGAAGATCTGTGAGCCCAAGGATACGGGAAAGTAAAGTGGGTCCGAATTCACTTACGGTGGTTCTCAGGGGCAGACCTTTTTTGCCGCTTATATCCCAGAATTGTGTAGGGAAGTTCTGATATGTAAAGCCTTCTTTATCAAGGCCGAAATACTGAATGCGTTCCTGCATGTTTGCGTTGTCAACTCCGGGCTTGATCATTCCGGAAAGATCGCCTTTTATGTCGGAAAGAAATACCGGAACGCCCATGTTGCTGAATGATTCGGCAAGTACCTTTAATGTTATCGTCTTGCCTGTGCCGGTGGCTCCGGCGATGAGTCCGTGTCTGTTGGCCATGCGCGGCAGTATACATACTTTTTCGTTGGTATCCATGTCAAGGCCGGCCCAGATGGTGTTGTTATATAGCATATGTTCCTCCCCATGATTGAAATTCACTGAAATAACTAATAACTATTTTATCACGGAGGGTGGTGAAATGGTACAGAAAATGCAAGGGACGCGTGGCGGCCCACGGCGTTGAAAGTACATCTCAATCAAAAATCCGTGCAGCTCGGACGCTTACGCGTTCGTTCTGCACGGATTTTTGCTTTCGATGTTCTTTCAAGCCGCAAGCCTAGCCACACATCCCTTACATTTTCTTCCGTTTTCGCTACCGGAAGGTAATTATGAAGTACCTTTGAAATTTACTTTATACCAAGTATTTCTTCGGCGTGATTTATAAGGTCAGGACTCGGAGTGGGGGTGTCGGCAAGGGTGTATTTCAGGCCGAGCTTTTCGTATTTGTAGAGCGCCAGGGTGTGGTAAGGGAGGATTTCGACTTTTTTTACGGTTTTCAGGGTGTCGATGAAGGCTTTGGTGGCAATGAGTTCTTCGTCGGAATCGGTGAGGCCTGGGACGAGGACGTGGCGTATCCATAGGTCGACTCCCTGCTCGCTAAGGTAGGTACAGCAGTCAAGGATGTTTTTGTTGGTATGACCGGTGAGCTTTTTGTGTTTTTCGTCATCGATTTCTTTGATGTCGAAAAGGACTGTGTCGGTGACTTTTATGAGGCGGTTGAATTTACTGAAGAAGGGTTCTTCTCTTGTAAAGGGCTGGGCGGAGGTGTCAAGGCAGGTGGATATGCCCATGGCTTTGGCTTTTTCGAACAGGTCAATGACAAAGTCTATCTGTACCAGCGGATCTCCGCCGCTTACTGTGATGCCGCCATCTTCTCCCCAGTATTCACGGTAGCGAACAGCATTGTTAAGGATTTCGTCTGCTGTTCGCATATCAGCGCTTGTGAAATCCCAGGTATCGGGATTATGGCAATAGCGGCAACGCATATTGCAGCCTTTTAGGAATACTATATATCTTACTCCGGGACCATCTACAGATCCGAAGGTTTCAATGCTGTGGATCGCGCCTTTGATTGCTTCTGCCATGATTTTACCTCCAAATTGGATGTGCAAATCGAGTATAGTCCATAATCGATTCTGTGTAGACCTTCACATGTGGGTTTGTAAAATCACATGTGAAAGCTTTATTGTGAAAACAAAAACCGCCACTTCCTGAGAAAGCGGCGGTTTATTTTCAAGGTAATATGTGAATTAAAGTGCCTTGTGCTCTGTTCTTGAGATTACGTCAAGCTGCTGCTCTCTGGTAAGGTCAATGAACTTAACGGCATAACCTGATACGCGGATGGTAAAGTTAGCGTATTCAGGCTTCTCGGGGTGTTCCATGGCATCCTTCAGTTTCTCAACGCCGAAGACATTGACATTAACATGGTGAGCACCCTTTGCGAAATAGCCGTCCATAACTCTTACAAGTGTTGTAGCCTGCTCATCCTCGCTGTGTCCGAGTGCTGCAGGATTGATGGTCTGGGTATTGGAAATACCATCAAGAGCGTACTCGTATGGCAGTTTTGCTACAGAGTTAAGGGATGCAAGAAGTCCTGAGTTCTCTGCACCGTAGCTTGGATTTGCTCCCGGTGAAAGCGGAGCGCCGGCAGGACGTCCGTCAGGCATAGCACCTGTTGCCTTTCCATACACTACGTTTGAAGTGATGGTAAGGATAGAGGTTGTAGGCTCTGAATCTCTATAGGTGTGGTGCTTCTTTATTTTTGTCAGGAAGGTCTTCAAAAGGTTAACTGCTATATCATCTGCACGGTCGTCATCATTACCATACTTAGGGAAGTCACCTTCCACTTCGTAATCAATTACGAGGCCATCCTCGTCACGTACAGTCTTAACCTTGGCGTACTTGATGGCAGAAAGTGAATCAACTACATGTGAGAAGCCGGCGATACCTGTTGCGAATGTACGGCGTACATCTGTATCGATGAGAGCCATTTCAGCAGCCTCATAGAAGTATTTGTCATGCATGTACTGAATAAGGTTAAGAACGTTTACGTAAACTCCTGCAAGCCAGTCCATCATCTGATCATACTTGCGGCAAACCTCATCATAGTCAAGATACTCTGAAGTGATAGGCTTGTACTCAGGTCCTACCTGCTCCTTTAACTTCTCATCCACACCGCCGTTGATAGCGTAAAGAAGGCACTTTGCAAGGTTTGCACGAGCTCCGAAGAACTGCATTTCCTTACCGGTCTGTGTAGCTGATACACAGCAGCAGATCGAGTAGTCATCGCCCCATACAGGTCTCATAACATCATCGTTCTCATACTGGATGGAAGATGTTGTGACAGAGATCTTTGCGGCATACTTCTTGAAGTTCTCGGGAAGTCTTTTTGTATAAAGTACTGTAAGGTTTGGTTCCGGTGCAGGTCCCATGTTTTCCAGAGTGTGAAGGAAACGGAAATCGTTCTTTGTAACCATTGAACGGCCGTCCTGACCCATACCTGCAACCTCAAGTGTAGCCCAGACAGGGTCACCGGAGAAGAGCTGATTGTATGAAGGAATTCTGGCGAACTTAACCATACGAAGCTTCATTACGAAGTGATCGATGAGCTCCTGAGCTTCCTGCTCTGTGAGAGTTCCTTCTGTAAGATCTCTGTTAATGTATATATCAAGGAAGGTTGACACACGGCCTACTGACATTGCGGCACCGTTCTGTGTCTTGATGGCAGCGAGGTAACCGAAGTAGAGCCACTGTACAGCTTCCCTTGCGTTCTTTGCGGGAAGGGAAATGTCATAACCGTAGGATGCAGCCATCTCCTTCATCTGACGGAGAGCTCTCATCTGATCTGCGATTTCTTCTCTCTGGCGGACAACATTGTCTGTCATGGTTCCGTCGCCGCAGTTATCAAAATCCTTCTTTTTCTCTTCGATGAGGAAGTCGATACCGTAAAGAGCGATTCTTCTATAGTCGCCAACGATACGTCCACGGCCGTATGTGTCGGGAAGACCTGTGAGGATATGGGCATGACGAACTTTTTTCATCTCAGGTGTATAAGCATCAAATACGCCCTGATTATGTGTCTTATGGTACTCTGTAAATATTTTATGAAGAAGAGGATCGGGAGTGTAACCATAAGTTGTACAAGCCTGCTCTGCCATTTTGATACCGCCATATGGCATAAATGCTCTCTTAAGAGGTTTGTCAGTCTGAAGACCTACTACCTTCTCTTTATCTTTTGAATCAGCGGTAATATAAGCAGCGTCATAAGCTGTGATACCGGAAACCACCTTTGTTTCCATATCGAGAACGCCGCCCTTGGCTCTTTCTTCCTTCTGTAATCCTTGAACCTCATTCCAGAGATCCTTTGTTGCCTCTGTAGGTCCCTGCAGGAAGCTTGCATCACCATCATATGGTGTATAGTTGTTCTGGATAAAAGAACGAACGTTAACATCGCTTGTCCAGTGTCCGGCATTAAAGCCTCTCCATTCCTCTCTCATGTCTTTTCCTCCAATATTATAATTGCTTTTTGATTATCAGACCCTTTTTTCCGTCGGCTGTGTTCTTCCCTCCGGACTCCTCCTCTATCTGATAGATCAATATTAACCCCTTGCTGAAACAAAAAACGTTGCTGCTGCAACAAAAAATGAATTTTGCATACAAGATACGTATTTGCTTCAAGCACCGAAAGTATATTATTTTGACAATAATTAGTCAATACAGTAAAAGTTCATATCAAGGATGTTTACCTATAAAAACAATAGGATTTTTTCTTTCCGGATTTTTTGTCTTTGCTTAAAAACAATCATTTTACCTTTCTTGAATAATGCCTAGTGATGTGCTAGGATTATTTTGGCTATAGGTATAAGCTATGCCTTTTGCAACTACGGAGGTTTTTGTATATGATGATTTCAACTAAGGGTCGTTATGCACTTTCGACTCTGATAGACATTGCCCAGAACTATGATGGAGTGACACCTGTAAGTATCAAGGAAATTTCAGAACGTCAGGGGATTTCCATAAAATATCTTGAACAGATCATTTCTCTTATGGTTAAGGGTGGTTTGTTAAAGTCCATACGCGGTGCGAAAGGGGGATATCTTTTTACCCGCCCGACAAATGAGATCAAAGTAGGTGAAATTCTTGATGCCGCAGAAGGTACTCTTGCACCGGTGAATTGTGTCAGCGGATCCTCTTCCTGCTCAAAGGCTGCCAATTGTCTCAAATTTCCTTTATATAAGAAGATAGACGAGGCGATTTATGAGGTTGTGAATAAATACACCCTGTATGATCTGGTTAATGATAAGATTTAAAACTCTGATGGACCATGGGGACGGGGTTAGTGGTTCATCACTATTTTTGACATTAGATTGATTAATCTTATGGATTAAAAAAATTTTCACGTTTATCGAAACAAAATTCATTTTATTCTTGACTTTCATCTTTTAATTGAGTATTATTACACACGTCTCTAAGAAAGACTTCTGAGAGACAGTGAGATGCGTGCGTAGCTCAGCTGGATAGAGCGTCTGGCTACGGACCAGAAGGTCGTGGGTTCGAATCCTGTCGCACGCATAAAAACCGAATCGCTTTTGGCGGTTCGGTTTTTTTGTACTTCGTTATGCGGAAATCTACATTTATTCCAATGGATAAGGTTCTCGCCGACGACAACCTTACCCATTGGATAAAGGCACCTGATCAAAAGTGATCATGTGCCTTTTTTCTACGCTGTATTTCTTTTTTCAGATAGGAAAAGGTCTTCTCTTCTCCTTCTGTTTTGAGCATCCACAGAAGCTCACTGATTTCTTTTCTGGTTTCGTTTTCTAAGAGGAGGGAGTCCTTCGTAGGAAGAAAGTATTCCCATGGGTAACCGTCGTTATAGTCTTTTCCTTTGTACACCTTTGCTGCCGCAACACGGTCACAGAACATTTCTGCAACGTATCTGTAGGGCATTCGGCAGCCCACCATGAAGCCTTTTTTTTCTATGTCATAATCGCACCAGTATTCAAAATGGTGTTTGTTACGGCCCTTATGATGAAGCCATGCTTCACAAACTCCGGTTTCAAGTCTTTCTGCAGTATTCGGACTTCTGTTGCCCTGATAATAAAAGATGCCCGTCTTAAATTCTGTCCAGGTGTATTTGGAAAGGTCATGAAGCAGGCCCTGCTTATAAAGCCCAACTCTGAAACAGTTTTTCATTACTTCCAGTTTGTGCTTGTTTATGGTTTTGAAGTGTTTTAACGCATTTCTGAAATAATTCATATAAACGCCCCATTCCGCTTTTTGATTCGGCGCACAGGTAGTAATTAACAATATTTTACAGCAGGCGCCTATTGCGAATTAATAAGTTAAAACTCTTCAGTAAGCATACGATTGGCTTTTTTATGATCTCCAAGTTGTATGAAATAATCATATAGGAAGTCTCTCTGACGATTCGTTAACGGTCTGATATGGGTTGCGGAGATTTCCTGCTTTCCGGGATCATGTATGAGGCAATACCCTTTATCACAAAGAAAGTCACGCTCATTTGCGCAGTATCTTTCGCAGAATTCATGATACCAGCCCTTTGACCGGATTATTTCTTCGGCTCCGGTAGTGTGCTCGCCCCAATCGTATTGGGTAAAGGTGCCATCAGGTGAAACCCATCCGAGAACAGCTTTGGAATCATACATAACTTGACCTCCTTTGGTCAGATATAAGATATGTTATAGAAGAGTTTTTTAGATATTTCCATCATATCAGATATATGGAGAAATTGGTGAAAAATATTAATCTGAAACTTGTAAAGCTACGGTTTTCATTTCACTTCCGTCGGATATTGAACACATACAAAAAAAGAAGCCTATGTCTATCCGGATGCTCCGGAGAAAAACATAAACTTCTTCATAATCTATATAATGCAAGTATTACCTGGTAACCTCTGACCATGAACCCTTCATGCCGATGGAACCGAATTTGCATGGATTAACCTTTGAATAGAAATGCTGCTTTCCGCTGTCATCAATAACTGATACACAGAACTGATTCATGTCCTCAACTTCATAAGCCTTACCGTTTGTAAGTCCGTTTGCAAAGCTTGCGCCTCTGTACAATAACTTAGTCATTACTCTTTTCTCTCCTTATACACACATGTTATATTTACTAATCCCCAAAAAACATTCCCTATTATATCGTTAAAAAAATATTATTCAACTATAAAAATAATAATATAAATATTATACATTTTTTTGCATATTACTATAAATATTATTAATTAAAAAGATTTAATTGTCATGACGGATCATTACGTATTGTGTGCAAATTGTAAGGAATGATATCTTCGAAAAACGACGGGCAGGGGAAACCCCTGCCCGAAAACATGATCACTTATTTACTACTTCGCAATGTACAAAACAGGTATTGGGTATATCTGTCGGTGAAGCCGTAATGTTCATCCACTGGTAGGAGGCACCATCATAGATTTTGGCCCTGATGTATTCTCCTCTTGCTGCTCTTGAGATAAGGCTTAAGCACTTTTTATCCGTATTCGGGAATATCTCGTAATAGCCCTTTCCCAAGAGCTGTTCCCTGGTTTTACCCGTCAGCTCACAATACGCTTTGTTAACAAATATATAGATGATATCAGTTGGCTCAGTGCTTCCTTCGGTGTATTTCGGAGTTGCCATGAAGCCCGGGAACGGGATATCACTGTAGGGATCCGGAACTATCTCCATCTTCATTCTTGCGTTGGAATCTCTTCCCTTCTGTCCGGTGTGTAATTTTTGATTGGTCAGCTCAACGATATTCTCGAATGCATCCTTTTCTGATGAGGAAGTTGTTCCGTAATGAGCTACCAGCCTGCAGCTGCGGCCGTCTATTTCTGTGATTTTGTTTATCTGTGTCACACAATTAGCAACACGATCCAAAACCTCGCTGATGGTGAGTCCTTTTTCGCAAATACCAAAGGCGGAACCTTCATTTCTTGAAATAACGGCAGTTTTTCCGAAGGCGGCTTTGATCGTATCGGAAAGTTTAACCAATAATTTATGAGCTACTGTTTCTCCGTAATCATGGAGTACAGCGTTGTAACCTTCCACAAAAATTGACGTATAACAATACTCTTCTCCGTTTGTTTTGTAGTTATTTTCAAGTTCATAGATGGCAGCCTGCAAGCCCAGGGTATTCATAACACCTGTTACCGGATCCAGAGATCTGTCATCTCTCGATGCACCATCGGCTATGATATCTTCATCGGCATCTACAAAATATCCCACCAGACCCACGATCTTGTTGTCATGATAGATAGGTATCTTGGAAGCAACGATATTGTGAGATCTGCCATTAATTATATTAATGGTAGATTTATTGTATATAGCATAACCTTTTGAAAGGAGTTCATGCTCGTCAGACTCAAAGGGGGTATCGTTAAGATGCCAGCCTAATTCCTCATCGGTTTTTCCTATAATATCTTCCCTGGAACGGAATCCGTAATAATTATAAAAGGCTTTGCTTGCCCCCAGGAATCTCCTGTTTGTATCCTTCCAGAACAGCTTCAGATTACCCTCATTGATAAAGGAAGCCCAGATGTCCGAGTTAAAATCGTCGTTATCATTAAGCTTCAGATATCCATAGTCAAGTATACGTCTGACGTAATCCTTTTTCTCTTGGGAATCCAGCTGGTCTATATAGGCGGGCTTAATGCAGAGAAGCAGCTTTTCGCATTGGGAATCACTGATCTTTTCCACAAGTGTTTCTATCCAGGAATAGTTTCCGTCAGAGTTCTTTACTAAAAAGATTTCCGAGAAGAAACCTCTGTCTGATTTTTTGATTCTGCTGAGCAGATAATCCTTTTCAGAGAATTGATGCCATTTTTCAAGATCATCGGTGTAAACATTAAGTTTAACGGAGAGTTCCTTCAACATATTTAAAGAATCGTACCTTTGTCCCATTGACTCACCGACGATATTGGAGGTTAATACATTGACACTGTCATTTGTCATATCCAGTACATAGACATTATCATACATAGCTGCCAGGTTTCTGAGATCTCTGTCGGACTGGTTTGCCTCCTCCAGCTTCTCATATATTTCGCTGCTGATGGTGGCTGATAAAATATGTCCTTCACGGGATGCGGCTACAGCCTCAAAGGATAACAGAAAATATCTGCCATTGTATACAAATGTCGTCATATCCATTTTTCCGCTCGATATGACTTTATCAGCCAGATTCTGGAAAATATGATATACCGTATCTTTGCTGAGAGATGTGCCTTTATCAATGGTTCCGGTGGAAGTAAATGAAATGTCGGCAACATGCTCGATATAGGCAGTATTTTTATATACAACAGAAAAATCCTGTCCGTCATAAAAGTATAAAGCAAGCGGTAAGGACGAAACCACATCGATCATTCCTGCTTTCTGATAAAGAGAATAAAGCTCTCTGGTTTCCATGAGCATACCCTTTTCTTCGCGGAACTTTTCTGCTTCGCCGTAAGGCATGGGTTTACCATAATAGTATCCCTGGATGCGTTCGCAGCCTATATCCCTCAGGAAATCCGCATGTTCCTTTGTTTCCACACCTTCGGCAAGTGTATGCATGCCCAGATTTTTGGCCATTTTCACTGCCATGGTAACAATGGTTTTGGACTTTTCGTTAAAGTTCCTGAGGAAACCCATATCTATCTTGATTTCGTCAAAATCAAAATCCTTCAGTATGTTTAATGAAGAATAACCGCTTCCGAAATCATCCATATACACTTCGAAACCTGCAGCATGGAATTTGCTTATAGCTTCACGTATCTGTTCCCGGTCTGTCATGATCGCAGTTTCCGTTATTTCTATACAGATAAGATTTCTTCCGACTCCATGTATATCACATTCGTTTGAAATGATTTCTACCGGGTCGCAGTAATCGAAATCGGATCTGGATATGTTAACAGAGACAGGAACTGTGGGAAGACCTGTCTTCTGTCTTTGCTGCAGCATGGTAATGGCTCTTCTTGCGATGTACATATCAAGCTTATAAGAAAAACCATTGTCCTCAAGAATCGGGATAAAATCTCCGGGAGATAAGAATCCGTGTTCCGGATCTATCCATCTTGCCAATGCTTCATATCCGCATATCTGCTCGGTATAGGTTCTGATGACAGGCTGATAAAAAGGCTCTATCCATCCTTCTGAGACAGCCCTGTCAATATTTGTCAGAATATAGTTCTTTTTGGATATGGAGTGTTCGATATCATTGTCATACCAGACGTAGGTGGAATTTACTGCTGAGGATAATGTATCTGCCGCGACTTTTGCATTGTCACAGGCTGTTTCTGCACTCACATCGTCTCCATAAAGGGAAAGCCCCATCCTTACAGACAGAGTTTTACCGTCATTAAGCTCCTTTAGTTCATTTATGATACTGTCCAGTTTGTCCTGAAGACTCTCTTTATCGGTATATACATAAAAGTGGTCTTCGCCAAAACGAGAACAATGTTTAAGTCCGAAGCATTTTACCAGAAGCTGGGCAAAGGAAATAAGCAGTTTGTCACCTTCCTCCATCCCGTAACGTTTATTGAAACGTTTCATGGCGATGAGGTTAAGAGCTATGATAACAGGGGTCATGTTCTTCTCAAGGAGTTCTGCGGCGTAGTCATTTGCAAGATTGAAAAAACTGCGTCTCCTGGTTAGTCCTGTGAGAGATTCGGTTGAATACTTATATTGATTAACAAACATCAAAACAACAGGCGTTTCGCCTTCGCCTGCCGCATCAAGATAATTGCAGTAACAGACTACATAAATAGGCTTGCCGCCTTTGGTGCTCATTCTGAAATTTTTCTGGACGAAAAGTTCATCTGAAGATGACAAACGCATATGAAGGTTGTTTCGTACCGTATCATAATCTTCAGAATAAGCGATTCCCTTAAAAGAGTTGCCGGTCAATTCCAGAAAATCAGTTTCATCTTCATAGCCTAACAGTTTAATTAAGGACTTATTTGCATAAACCAGCTCTTCCTTATCCCAGTCAGCTTTAAAAATCAAAATACTGCCGGACTGCCTGGCAAGATTATCAAGGATATATTTACTTGCGTTAGATATATTTGTGATATCAGTGATTGATTTCATACTAACGATACCTCATCGTATATAGATTCCCAAAGAGGTTGTCGACAGGTTTTATGATAAAGATAATTGTTTTGACGAAAAGGAGTTATTTTAATGGAAGTCTTTCAGTGAAGACTAATGGAAGAATTCCATCGGTGATAGTTCTCGACGGCGAGAACCTTCACCGGTGGAAAAAACAGGCAGGAAAGCCTGTTGACTTTCCTGCCTGTTACGGAGCGCAGAGGGTGGGGTTCGAACCCACGTGCCCTTGCGGACAAACGGTTTTCAAGACCGCCTCGTTATGACCACTTCGATACCTCTGCATATTCTTTTAAGTTATAAGAGCGTTGGATTTAATCCAACGCTCTGAGCCCTTAATAGCGAGAGGGGGATTTGAACCCTCGACACCACGGGTATGAACCGTGTGCTCTAGCCAACTGAGCTATCTCGCCATATAATTCTCGACCCAGGCCGCGCATAAAGCGCAGTCCAGACCGAAGACGTGGGGCCTACAGGGCTCGAACCTGTGACCCCCTGCTTGTAAGGCAGATGCTCTCCCAGCTGAGCTAAGACCCCGTCTATCACCTTTCGGAAAATTCTTTCTTTCGGCGACTCGTATATATTACTAAATCAATCTTTTGTTGTCAACAAACTTTGACAAAAAAATCAAAATAATCCGTATAAATAATTATTAAAGCAATTTGCCGAACTTATAGCTAAAGCACATTGAAAGTATTTATTCAATGTGCTTTAGAGGTTTCTTTATATTAGGAACTACAGCTCCGGTATATATCTGATACCGGAATATATGTGTAATCTGCCCGAAACCGGAAGGCGTTATTTAGTTAAACCCGTAGAACTTCCGTGCCAGCTTGTAGCATAGGATGGTAAGCTTGTTTCCTGCCTTGCTGTTGAAGTTCATGCCCTGTCCCATAAAGGAAGCTCTCATACGTAGCCATACGGGGAAGTTGGATTCCTTGATATAGTTCCAAAGCTCCTTCTTTTTGGCCATGTTCTCTTCCGTGCCGGATTTAATTGCAAGTACAGATGAAACAGTTGTAATTATCTGAAGATAATTGAACATGTAATTTCTTAACTTGCGGCTCGGCAATTTATTGATATCACAGCATTCAAGCATTATCCTGTTTACTCTCAGCTGCTGGTCTATACGGCTTATCATGATGGTCTCATTTACCGACTGATCATCTCTTCCGATGAAATAGTGGTAAAGATTTGTGTTCATGTAGTAGATAGTCTTAACTGATGGCAGTGGCTGATATACAAAGATGTTGTCTACGTAGAAAGTATGCTTGGGAAGAACCAGATTACAGTCTCTCAGCATCTGTGTACGATAGATGACCGAATGCATAAGTATATACTGTCCGATATGGAAATGCTTAACTTCGTTCCAGGTAAAAATCCTGTCCTGAGGAAGTGCGGTGGTATACTTCATCACCTTTTTATGGGTCTGTCCCACCTTATCATAAATGAAGTTGCAGACAAACATATCCACAGGAGTTCCCGCCATAACCAGCTCACGGAGCTTGGTGAGGACCTTGGGAAGAGCCTCCTCATCGAGCCAGTCATCTGAATCCACAACTTTATAAAAAAGACCTGTTGCATTCTTAAGTCCTGTATTTACGGCTTCACCATGACCGCCGTTTTCCTGATGAACAGCCTTTACGATACCGGGATACTTTTCTTCATATTCCTTTGCAATTTCAAAGGTATTGTCCTTCTGGGATCCGTCATCAACGACTATGATCTCAACTTCGTCTCCTCCTACAAGGATTGATTCGATACACTTTCCCATATAAGCTGCTGAGTTGTAACATGGGATAGCAAAACTAACTAATTTCATGATATTTCCTCAAAATAAAAGCAGTTAATCTCTTTCGATCGTTTATTCGGGAAGGGAAAACTGCTTTTTTGTGTACATATTTTTTATGATAATGTCTAAGCATAAGACAAAATCAAAAATTATGAATAATAAAAAGCTACGTGAAAATTTTAACCCCACGTAGCTATATTTTCAAGTTAATATATGCTTACAAAAATGCTTTGCCGGTTTAAGCGATATTAGTACACGTCGCCTTCACATATCATGACGGAATTATCATGCTATAGTCGTTCCCGCAAGTCCCGCAACTGCCTTTTCGGCAAGTTCCATAGAGGTAATGATGGCGCGGCGTCCGTTGCCTGCCTCTACGAAATCGATTCCCGCTTCGACCTTCGGCTGCATGGACTTAAACTCGAAGTGTCCGTCCTTGATGTACTGCTTTGCTTCTTCAATGGACATCTTATCGAGAGCCTTTTCATCCGGCTGTCCGAAATTAAGGGATACATGATCCACAGCTGTTGTGATGAGTAGAATGTCTGCGTCTATCTCCTTTGCAAGAAGTCCTGCAGTTCTGTCCTTCTCTATAACAGCAGCTGCGCCTTTAAGGTTGTTTCCCTGCCTGAGAACCGGGATTCCACCACCGCCGCAGGCGATGACCACCTGATCCGCATCCAGTAGAGCCTTGATGGCATCGATCTCAACGATGGATTTCGGAATCGGCGCTGAAACTATACGCTGGAACTTTCCTTCGGAGATCATGGTTACGTGATTTCCGTTATCCTCTTCCCTCCTGGCCTCTTCGGCATTCATTATCTTTCCAACCTTTTTGATAGGATTGTAAAAACTCTCATCGTATGGATCCACAAGCACCTGGGTGAGGATTGTAGAAGCTGTTTTATAGATTCCTCTTTTTACGAGCTCTGCCCTTACCGAGCTCTGAAGGTCATAACCGATCAAACCCTGGCTCATCGCCGAGCATACGCTTAAAGGAGTATTTACATACTGATCCGGGTACTCCTCTGCAAGGTTTTTCATGGCAGTATGGATCATACCTACCTGAGGAGCATTGGAGAAGACCAATGCCACCTGATATCCGTTTTCAACAAAATCCGCGATCATAACGGCTGTTTTTTCTGTTGCAGCCTTAAGCTCCGGAAGTGTAAAGCCCAGGTCCTTGTGACCGAGAGCGATAACCATACGCTTTTTACTCATATAATTGTCTCCTTTTCGAGATTCCTAAGAACGTGAATGTCAACAGTTGATGTCGGACCGCTTCGCGATGGCCGGTATTATATGCCGGATTCTCACTTAATCTGACACCGGTCACCTGGAGCGGGTCTCTAAGTTCATCCCGGGAGTCTGTGCAAGCATACTTTAGAGATGAACTTATGAAACTTATATCACATCAGTTCTCTTCATCCAATTTGGCTATATCAACAAGAGTGATTTCTGATGACTTGTTTTCAAGTGAAGTTGCAAGAGCCTTTGCGGTATCAATGGCGGTAAGAACATTAACACCGGTCTCAACCGCATTTCTTCTGATGACGAAACCGTCCTTTCCTGCCTCTGCCCCTTCCTTAGGTATGTCTATGACTATATCAAGCTCATGTCCGAGAACCAGGTCGAGAATGTTTGGAGACTCCTGCTCCACCTTACGTACCTGGAAGCACTTTACTCCGCCTTCCGAAAGAGCCTTCTGGGTTCCGAGGGTTGCGAAGATACGGTATCCGAGAGCTTCAAAACGCTTTGCGATAGGAACAATTTCTGCCTTGTCCTCATCCTTAACTGTGATAACCATGTTCTTATACTTGGGAAGCTGGATTCCCGCACCCTGGAAGGCCTTGTAAAGAGCTTCGTTAAAGGATTTTGCGATACCGAGACATTCGCCGGTGGACTTCATTTCAGGTCCCAGGCTAATGTCGGCGCCCTTTATCTTCTCGAAGGAGAATACAGGCATCTTTATAGCGTAGTATGCGGCTTCCTTCTGAAGACCCGGCTCGTAGCCAAGCTCTCTTATGGTGTGTCCGCAGATGATCTTTGTGGCAAGAGGAACAATCGGAATTCCCGTAACCTTGCTGATGTAAGGTACCGTTCTTGAGGAACGCGGGTTAACCTCAATAATGTAAACCTCGTCACCGTCTGCAATGAACTGAACATTAACCATACCGATAACGTGAAGGGCCTTGGCAAGACGCTCCGTGTAATCGATGACTCTCTGCTTTGCGGTTGCGGTGAGACTTCTCTCTGGGTATATGGAGATGGAGTCTCCGGAGTGGATACCGGTACGCTCTATATGCTCCATAATTCCCGGGATGAGAATGTCTTTGCCGTCACATATTGCATCAACTTCAAGTTCTGTTCCGCGGATGTACTTATCTACCAGGATCGGGTGCTCCTGGGCGATCTGGTTGATCTCTCCTATGTACTCGTCGATATCCTCATCACAGATGGCGATACGCATTCCCGCGCCACCAAGTACGTAGGATGGACGCACAAGCACAGGATAGCCAAGCTCGTTGGCAGCTTCCTTTGCTTCCTCCGAAGTGAATACGGTCTTACCTGCGGCACGCTGGCATCCGGTCTCCTGAAGGATGGCATCGAATCTCTCACGGTCCTCTGCGGCATCCACGTCATCCTGCTGGGTTCCAAGGATAGGCACACCCATTTTCTCAAGGGCATCCGCAAGCTTGATGGCGGTCTGACCACCGAACTGGACCACTGCTCCGTCCGGCTTTTCTATATCAACTACATTCTTCACATCCTCCGGTGTCAGAGGCTCGAAATAAAGCTTGTCTGCTATATCGAAGTCTGTTGAAACCGTCTCAGGGTTGTTATTTATAATTATAGTTTCATAGCCCTCTTTTTTAAACTGCCATGTACAGTGAACCGAGCAGAAATCGAACTCGATACCCTGGCCGATACGGATAGGACCGGAGCCCAGAACCAGAACCTTTTTCTTCTTTTCCGGATCACGGAAGGCACCGGTTGATTCATTTTCGGAACCGAAAACGCTGTAATAGTAAGGCGTCTCAGCCTCAAACTCCGCAGCGCAGGTATCAACCATCTTGAAGGCAGCCTTTATATCCCACTTGTCACGCATCTCAGCTATCTCTGACTCTTCATAGCCTGTGAGACGGGCGATAACATTATCCGTGAACTCAATCCTCTTGGCTTCACGAAGTAAAGTCTCGTTCATGGACTCGCTCTTTAAGCGGTTCTCCATGTCAATGAGAATCTTGATCTTATCGATAAACCACTCATCAATCTTTGTGATGTTGTGGATCTCCTGGTAACTGTAGCCGCGGCGCAGCGCCTCAGCGATAACCCAGATTCGGCGGTCATCAACTCTGTGAAGAAGCTTCTGAAGGTCATGGTCATCAAGATCTGAGAAGTCATAGGACATAAGTGAATCCACATGCTGCTCCAGTGAACGGATGGCCTTCATGAGACCTCCCTCGAAGTTATTGGCGATGGCCATAACCTCACCGGTGGCCTTCATCTGGGTTCCCAGAGTGTGCTCGGCGGTTATAAATTTATCGAAAGGAAGACGCGGCATCTTAACTACCACATAGTCAAGCATGGGCTCGAAGGAAGCGTAGGTCTTTCCGGTTACGGCATTCTTTATTTCATCCAGGGTGTAGCCGAGAGCGATCTTTGCAGCCACCTTTGCGATTGGGTATCCGGTTGCCTTTGAAGCAAGAGCCGATGAACGGGAAACTCTCGGGTTAACCTCGATAACACAGTACTCCATGCTCTCCGGGTGAAGGGCATATTGAACATTACATCCACCGGTGATTCCCAGCTCTGTGATAATGTTTAGAGCTGAAGTTCTCAGCATCTGGTATTCCTTGTCACCGAGAGTCTGTGAAGGAGCAACTACGATGGAGTCACCTGTATGTACGCCCACAGGGTCAATGTTCTCCATGTTACATACGGTGATAACATTACCCGCAGAATCACGGATAACCTCGTACTCGACTTCCTTCCAGCCGGCGATGCACTTCTCAACCAGTACCTCGTGAACTCTTGAAAGTCTCAGACCGTTTTCAAGAATCTCGGTGCACTGCTCGCGGTTCTCGGCGATACCGCCGCCGGAGCCTCCAAGGGTATAAGCAGGACGGAGAACAACAGGGTAGCCGATCTCTTCAGCGACTCTGAGACCATCCTCAACCGAGTGAACAACCTCTGAAGGGGCCACAGGCTCATTGATCTTTTCCATGGTCTCCTTGAACATGAGACGATCCTCTGCCTTTTTGATGGTAAGAGCTGTTGTACCGATAAGTCTTACATTGTGAGACTTAAGGAAGCCTGACTCGTCGAGAGCCATGGCAAGGTTAAGACCTGCCTGTCCGCCGAGGGTGGGAAGGATGGAATCCGGCTTCTCCTTCTCTATAAGTCTCTCCAGAACCTGTATGGTCAGGGGCTCAATGTATACATGATCCGCGATATCCTTGTCTGTCATGATAGTTGCAGGATTTGAGTTGAGAAGAACGACCTCGATGCCTTCCTCCTTAAGAGAACGGCAGGCCTGGGTTCCTGCATAGTCAAACTCTGCGGCCTGACCTATAACTATAGGTCCCGAACCGATCATCAATACTTTTTTAATGCTGTTGTCCTTCATTCTCTCATGCCTCCATCATCTTCATAAAACGCTCGAACAGATATGCACTGTCCTTAGGTCCCGGGCAGGCCTCCGGATGGTACTGTACCGTAACGATGTTCTTGCCTACATATTTAAGCCCTTCGTTGGTGCCGTCATTAACATTGACAAAGGCTTCCTCGCAAACCTTTGGATCCAGTGATTTGGGGTCAACTGCATATCCGTGGTTCTGTGAGGTGATATAAACACGACCGTTTGAAAGATCCTTTACCGGATGGTTTCCTCCGCGGTGACCGTACTTGAGCTTGAAGGTATCTGCGCCTGTGGCAAGAGCCATAAGCTGGTGTCCGAGACAGATTGCGAAGATCGGAACCTCCGAATCATAAAGCTTTTTGATTTCCTTTATGATGGAAACATTTTCCTTAGGGTCTCCGGGACCGTTGGAGATCATGATGCCGTCGGGATTCTGGCTAAGTATTGTCTCTGCTGTTGTGTCCGCAGGATATACAGTCACATCACAGCCCTGTCTCTGAAGAGAACGGATAATGTTTCTCTTGGCGCCAACATCGATGAATGCAACTCGCTTCGGCTCCTTATCGCCTGTGTAGCGGCTTCCGTCCGGATTCTGAGCCTGAGCCACATAGACGCTCTTTGTGGTGGTCTTTGCAACTACACCTGTAACGGAGTAAGCCTTGATCTTCTCAAGGATGGAGGAAAGCTCCGAACCCTTGTAACGCTTCGTGGTGACCATACCGTTCATGGTTCCCTTATCACGAAGTATCTTTGTCAGGGCTCTGGTGTCTATTCCGGCGATTCCCGGTATATCGTTTTTCTTTAAAAAGTTTTGGATTGTATTTTCAGATCTGAAATTGGAGGGTATGCGTGATAGCTCACGAACTATAAATGCGTCCAGCCATGGACGTTCCGACTCCATATCGTCATAACAGATACCATAATTACCGATCAAAGGATAAGTCATGACAGTTGCCTGTCCTGCATAAGAAGGGTCGGTTAAGACCTCAAGATAACCGGTCATGGAAGTGTTGAATACCACTTCGGAAATGACCTCCTTCACAGCGCCTATCGACGTACCTTTGAAAACTGTTCCATCTTCAAGAATCAGAAATGCGTCCATTGTTTCTCCTTTTGTTGTAAAAATCTGTCGCGAAGCCTTATAAATGGAGATGCATATGAATGCATCTCCTATATATAATTTGGTCGCGAATATTTCAATTTCATTGATCAGATATGATTGAAATCATAAGCTGTATCTTATTAATCGGGGAAATCTCCGCTGAAGACCTCCACCGCAGGTCCTGTCATGAAGCAATGTCCTGTGGCGGATTCATATTTAATTTTCAAATCGCCACCTATAAGGTGAACCGTAACCTCTGTGTCAGGCTGAAGCTTCTTTGCCATGCATCCCGCGGCAACAGAGGCTGTTGCTCCGGTTCCGCAGGCTAATGTCTCGCCCGAGCCTCTCTCCCATACCCTGAAATCAATTTCGGTAGGGGAGATGATCCTGATGAACTCTGAATTCACTTTCTCGGGGAATCTTCCATGAGTCTCGAAATCATGTCCATATAAAAGAAAATCCAAATCAGAGACCTTAGAAACATTAAGCTCAGGATTATCGGACAGGAAATAAATCGCATGAGGATTACCGACGTTTATGCCGATAAAACGTAAATGCATCCCATGAACAGTGATATCTTCAGGAAGCTCGGAAGTGAGTTTCGCAATTCCCATATCAACTGTTGCGTGGGTCATTTTACCGTTGTCTGTATAAAGCTTAATTTTCTTAAGTCCCGATTTGGTATCGATGACTGCTTCATCACGGTCACTTGGAATAATGCCGTGATCATATATGTATTTCGCTACGCAACGTATGCCGTTGCCACACATATTACCTTCGGATCCGTCCAGATTGAACATATGCATATACGCATCTGCCTTATCGGAGGGTTCGATGAGGATGAGTCCGTCGCCGCCCACACCGTAGTGCCTGTCGGCGATCTTCACCGCGAGGGATGAAGGATCCGTCACTTTCTCCGAAAAGCAATTTACATATACATAGTCGTTTCCGCAACCCTGCATCTTTGTAAATTTCATAGGCTTTCCTTTTTTTAGTGTCACGAGGTCAGAAGTTTGAAACATGAAGTGCTTCACGAGCTTTACTTCAGAACCCCGTTTGTTCAAATTTTCAATATAATATCAAAAATCGGGTCCAGGCACAATATAAATAATATACATAAAATGAATTTTTATGTAAACAAAAGGTAATGGTTTGGTTCACTGCTACTATCAGGATTCTCTTAGGAAATTGATGATAATGGAAAAAGACATCCGATTCCCTTATATGGGGTTACCGGATGTCTTTTTATATATTTTTATTATTTTGCAGGTGTGTTTTTTGTCATTGGAAGCAGGTTCTTTGTCATTTTCTCTTGTTGATTTATATTTCTATCAAAGTGTATGTAGCTCTGCTCTTTTTGGCTTCATACAGTGCCTTATCCGCAATTCCTATGAGATTGCTCACAAGCTCCGTGCCTAATGCTGCACCAAAGCTCATAGTGATGTGAACCTCCGGGTAATCCACAAGAGTGATTCCCTCAAGCTCTGACTCAAGGTATGTAAGCTTGCTTTCCAGGTCTTCTTTTTTGATATCAAAGAAAACAATGGTAAATTCGTCTCCGCCATAGCGAATGACTACATCATCCTTTCGGACAGACTGTTCAAGGATTTCCGCAACCTTCCTGATGGCTTCATCACCGCATTGGTGACCGTACTTATCATTGATCATTTTAAAGAAATCGATATCAGCCATTACCACAGCTTCGCAAGGGAGATACACGATCTTTTCATCAAGAAACTTTCTGTTTCTTATTTTGGAAAGAGAATCAATATAGATTTCCGTTTCAAAATCAGATATTTTTTTCTGTTGTGCAAGATGCTGCAGCTTGGTTTCCGTAATGTCTAAACAACCATAAACTATGTGGGTGATTTTTCCATCCTTATCCCGGTCACCCACCAAAAATACTCCGTTGAACCAACGCTTTGCACTTTCGCTGTAAAACTCAAGACTTGTGGATCCATGTTCTTCGATAGCTGAAAGTATTTTGTCTTTTTGCAGCCAGTTTTCAAAGCTCTTACGGAAGCTCTCCGCTACAGTGGTTTTCACATTATTCATAAGAAATCTAAAAGCATCAGGATCTTTCGGAGCCATTTCCACGTATTCATTGGTGCTGATTATGCGGTAGCTCATATCGCTCACATCGATGAATAAGGAGAAATTGAAGATCTGCCCCATAGCCTCAATGATTTTCAGGTACTCCTCCAGCTCCTGCTGCGCCGTGATGTCACGATAACAGCCCATATATATCTCTAAGGAGCCGTCATCAGGACGTCTTACAAATCTTCCTGCTCCGGTGACCCATATAATGCTGCCATCCTTTTTGCGCATACGATAGGTGGCATGTGTTATATCAGGTAACCTGCGGTGAATGCGAACTGTATCCCAGAAAAGCTTGACCAGACCATCCCGTTCTTCAGGAATAAGGGTTTTTACCCAGCTGTCAAACTCATTAGGAAGGTCATCAAGTCCGTCATATCCCAACAGCTTCCGGGCTTCTTCATTGAACTCAAAGCTCAGCATGTTTTCATCACGATCAAAGGTACAGTAATACATACCGGCTTTAAGCCCTTTAGAGAACATATCCTCTCTTATTCTGGCAACTCTGCATTTGGTGTTTGCCTCTTCTATTCTTTTGTTACATTCAATTATGAGCTGCTGCTGCTCCTTTGGATATTGTTCCACATCAAATAAAGGCACCATATCGTCCAATAGAGTGCTTTCTTCAGTATTAAACTTACCTATACCGTTATCTAGGCTGTCTAAAATCGTATCTCTATCCATATACCTGTGATTCCTTGCCTGTTCTTCACCTAAGGGAAGACATAAAAATAATGATCATCTACTATTTTAGCACATACTAAAAGATAATAAAAAATGACATCTGTTGTATTGTACATTAGATGTCATTTTTTGTTAAAAAAGTTGTGGGATTATCTGAAATGGGACATGAACCCTGTTCCCCGGGTTCATTTTTTCTTCCCGAGATAAGCTGCCTTGATATCATCGTTTGCAAGGAGTTCTGCACCTGTGCCTGAAAGTGTGATGCGGCCTGTCTCCATGACATAGGCCTTGTCGGCAACCTTCAGGGCCATATTCGCATTCTGCTCGATGAGGAGAATGGTGGTGCCGCGTTCCTTGTTGATCTTCTTGATGATGGAGAAGATTTCCTGCACAACTATGGGTGCAAGACCGAGGGAGGGCTCATCCAGCATCATGATCTCAGGATTGGACATGAGCGCTCTCGCTACCGCAAGCATCTGCTGCTCACCACCGGAAAGAGTTCCGGCAAGCTGCCAGTTACGTTCCTTAAGTCTCGGGAACAGATTATAAACATTCTCTATGTCTGCTGTGAGATCATCGTTTCTTAAATATGCGCCGATCTTTATGTTCTCAAGAACGGTCATGTCGGGGAATACTCTTCTTCCCTCGGGGCAGAGCACGATGCCCTTTCCCACTCTTTTTGCTGATGGCATGTTGGTAATGTCTTCGCCGTCAAGATTGATGGTCCCCTCGCTGGCCTTAACAAGACCTGCAATTGTACGAAGGGTCGAAGACTTTCCTGCGCCGTTTGCTCCTATGAGAGTTACGATGGAATGATCCGGAACCTCAAAGCTGATGCCCTTAACCGCTTCGATTCCACCATAGTGTATTTTAAGATTATCTACTTTAAGCATCCTCAGAACCTCCCAGATAAGCTTCGATTACTTCAGGATTGCTCTGGATCTCATCAGGAGTTCCCTGAGCGATGAGCTTTCCGAAATTAAGAACATAGATGCGTTCTGAAATCTGCATTACCAGATCCATATGATGCTCTATCATGAAGATACTGAGCTTGTACTGATCACGGATCTTTACGATGAAATCAGTAAGCTCCTGAGTCTCCTGAGGGTTCATGCCGGCAGCCGGCTCATCCAGAAGCAGAAGCTCAGGCTGTGTCGCAAGTGCTCTTGCAATCTCAAGATGTCTCTGGAGACCGTAAGGAAGTGAAGATGCGATCTCATCCTTTAGCTCATAGAGACCCTGCTCCTTAAGAAGCTGTGTGGTCTCTTCTCTCATGTGCTTCTCTTCAGCACGATTTAGTCTAAGTGTCGCGGTGAAAACATTATCCTTTGCACGGAGATGCTTTGCGATGAGAACATTATCAAAAACAGTAAGATTTGAGAAAAGTCTTATATTCTGGAAGGTTCGTGCGATACCGAGCCTTGTGATCTCGTCCGGGGAGTTTCCCTTCAGATTCTTACCATTAAAGCTGACCATCCCGGAAGTAGGTGTGTAGATTCCTGTGATACAGTTAAATGCAGTTGTCTTACCTGCACCGTTAGGGCCGATGAGAGCAACGATCTCACCCTTATTTACATCAAGAGAAAGATTGTCTATGGCTCTTACTCCTCCGAACTGCATGACAACATTCTGCATACTGAGGACATTCTGTGTGTGATCGTTCATTATGCCTTGCCCTCCATCTTTTTACTTTTCTTTTTGAACGGATGTTTAAAGAAATCAAATATTCCGTTCCAGCTGAATTCATTTGTTCCCATGAGTCCCTTTCTGTAGAAAAGAACTACGATCATGAGAAGTATGGAGAAGATGACCATACGGAATCCCGGTCTGAAAAGCGGTACCTGAACTCCTCCGAGCATGAGTGGCTCATCGAAGAATCTCAGAAGCTCTCTTCCTGCGGTAACGATGAAAGCACCGATAACAGAACCTGTAACGGAGCCGATACCACCGATAACAACGATGAGAAGGATATCGTAGGTAAGGGCAACCTGGAAGGTCTTACTGTCAATTGATCTCATGAACATGGCAAGCATTCCGCCGCTTATTCCGGCAAAGAATGAAGAGATAACGAAGGAAAGCTCCTTGGTCTTGAAAAGATTGATGCCCATGGCCTCCGCCGCTATCTCATCCTCACGGACGGCTTTAAACATTCTTCCATAGGAAGAATTGATGAGAAGCACCATAAGTCCGATGCATATAACGGATAATGCCAAGGGCTGGAAAATACTGGTAAATCCGGGAATGGACTTAAGACCGTATGATCCGTTTGTGATGGTATCGAACTGAGGTGCAGCGATACATGCACGGATGATCTCTGCAAATCCAAGAGTTGCTATGGCAAGGTAGTCAGACTTGAGTCTGAGAACCGGGAAACCGATAAGAGCTGCAACACCTGCAGCAACCAGTCCTCCAAGGATCAGTGCCACAATGATCGGGAGCTGAATTCCCGCAATGGCAGGATTAATTCCGGAAATATAATATACAGAAGCTCTCTGACTTACAGGGATGGTAAAAACAGCTGTTACATAAGCACCCAATGCCATGAAGCCTGCCTGACCAAGTGAGAACAGACCGGTGAAACCATTAACCAGATTCATGGAAACCGCAACCACAGCGTAAACCATGGATCTTTCAATGATGGAGATCGCATAGCTGTAGCTGTATTTATTTGCTTCAAGATAACCGCATATCAAAAGAACCACAGCTATAAGTATAAGTGTGCATATGCAGTTTCTTCGTTTTTCTTTATTGATCATTCTGTTTGGACTCATCCTTTCCTCCTTAAACCTTGTTGGTAGTCTTCTCACCAAAAATTCCGGTAGGGCGGACAAGGAGAATAACTATCAGGATAACAAAGGTAAATGCATCCGAGAAGGTGGACTGACCGGCAGCAACCAGTGCTGTCTCACCTATTCCTATAAGGAATCCGCCCACAACTGCTCCGGGGATGGAACCAATGCCTCCGAAAACCGCAGCAACGAAACATTTCATTCCCGGAAGTGAGCCCGAGAACGGGAATACTGTCATACGGTCTGTAAAATAAAGAATGGAACCTACAGCCGCAAGAAGTGAACCTATTGCAAAGGTTATGGAAATTGTACGGTTGATATCGATACCCATAAGAGAAGCTGTCTCATAGTCCTTGGATACCGCTCTCATGGCCATACCCATCTTTGTATGCTGTATAAGAGTCATAAGAAGATATACAAGTATGATGGTGAGCACCGGTGTCAGAAAGGTTACGAAGGAGGCTGAAAGACCTCCAAGCTGGTATACCTTTTTGAGACCCGGGATTTCAGGGTATCCCATGGGCAGCGCCGTGAAAAGATAGGTTGCAAGATTCTGGAGCAGGTATGATACACCGATGGCTGAGATCATGACAGACATTCTGGGTGCGGAACGGAGGGGCTTGTAGGCTACTCTCTCGATGCCCACACCGAGAACAGTTGTTACGATGAGAACAACCGGAAGGGCTATAAACCATGGAAAGGATGCCATGGCAAATATCATGAAATATCCTGCCATCATGAAGATGTCACCATGCGCGAAATTGATAAGTCTGAGTATACCGTAAACCATGGTGTAACCAATGGCTATCAGTGCATAGGCACCACCCAGTGAAATACCTGTCAGACACTGCTGCAGGAATGTTGTAAGAGACATAAGACAATTCCCCTTATTGAAAGAATAGATTTTGTTTTGACCATAGGGTCTTACAAAGATTGAAGGGACATCTTTAAGGATGTCCCCTCATATAACGCCTTTTAGATTGAATGATTCTGGCGGCTTTTTTAGAAAGCCTACATTGGACTTTCAGAGACTGATCCGGGTTTGAATGAATATGGGAAACAGGATCTCCGGAGAAAACCGGTTTCCATCAACAAACTATTTTATGATCAGCTGTTAATGGTTGTGGTTGTAAGGAACTTAAATGCACCATCCTGGATGGTCTTGATAAATGCCATATCCTTGTTTGCGTCACCCTCTTCGTTGAAAGAAACAGCACCTGTAACACCGTCAAATGATACAGTCTTGAGAGCATCCTTTATAGCCTCGCCGTCTGTTGACTGTGCCTTCTCGATGGCATTGTATGCTGCAAGGTAAGCGTCATATCCGAGAGCGGATACTGCAGGGATGATGTCTGACTGATCATTTGACTTTAAGTACTCCTTGAAGCCCTTGATAAATGACTCGGCCTCTGCATTGGCAGGTTCAGCCTCATCGAAGAAGGTTGAAAGTACTACGCCCTCTGCGTCGGCTCCTGCGTTCTCAATGATGGTTGAGTTCTCCCATGTATCACCTGCGGCGATAAGAGCTGTGATACCAAGCTCTCTTGCCTGCTTGATGATGAGAGGTGCTGTAGTAATGGATGAAGGAGCGAATATTACGTCAGGATTTGCAGCCTTGATGTTTGTAAGAACCGCCTTGAAATCTGTCTGGTTTGTCTGGAACTGCTCCTCATCAACTACTGTTCCTCCAAGCTCTGTGAAAGCAGTCTTAAAGTAGGAACCGAGACCTGATGAATAGTCATCTCCAAGCTGTGTAAGCACGGCTGCGCTCTTATAGCCGTTCTGCATAGCGTAGTTAGCCATTACAGTACCCTGGAACGGATCCAGGAAGCATACTCTGAAGTAATATTCATTTCCTTGAGTAACCTGAGGGTTTGTACATGAGCATCCTATGGCAGGAACCTTGGCATCCGCAAAGATCTGTCCGGCTGCTATGGAAACACCTGAACCGTAAGAACCTAAAACTACGGAAACCTTCTCGCCCATAAGCTTGTTGGCTGCATTTACTGCCTCAGTCTTATCTGACTTGTTATCTACCTCTACAAGTTCGATTGTATACTCCTTGTCACCGATCTTGACTGTCTTGTGAGTTTCGTTTGCATAACGAATACCAAGCACCTCCTGGAATCCGCCGCCGCCGTTCTCACCGGTTGTGGGCTCAAATACACCGATCTTGATAACGTCTCCCCCTGCACTTGCACCGCTTCCTGAATTTCCGCCTGCTGATGCTCCACCGCAGGCAGCAAGTGATGCAGTCATTGCTGCAGCAAGACCTAATGATAAGATTTTCTTCAGTTTCATTTTTCCCTCCTAAGTGTTGACTCGTTAGTCAAAAGTCGATATATGCTGGCTTCGCTTTCACGCTGAAGCTGACTTATATCCGTTATTTGTTTTTGTACAATCTGCTTATTTTGTCCGTCCGGGAAAAACAAGTGTGTTTCATGCACAAACATTTGTGATTATTCTATCACTTTTAAGGATTATTTCAACATATTTAAGGCTAAAATATTACTCAATGTTAATGATAGAATGTTTATGACAACTGCGGGTTATGACTTGACGCAAAAAAACGGAGCTACCGCATGCGCGGCAGCTCCGTTGCTGTCCTCTATATGTTATATCAAGCCGGACGAAAATGCAAGGGATGCGCGACGGCCCACGAGATTGAAAGTACATCCGGCACAGAATTGTTCGCCCAGTATGCACTGACGTGCATTCTGTTCGGACAATTCTGTACCGTCTGTTCTTTCAACTCGCAAGCCTAGCCGCACATCCCTTGCATTTTCTGATTTTGGCTATTTACCAGATAATTTTAATATAGCAGTAGAGGATGATAGAAAAAACAGCTTCGGCGATGATTAGCAGTACCGAAGCTGTTTTTATATCGTTACATCCGATGGTCTTTACGGCCACGGCTGATGTTTTTGCGATTGGTTATATTATTTTGGTCGTAGTGGTCGTAACGATTGTTATTGAAATTTGTATTGTGATTGTTGTGGTTTTGGTTCTTTTGGGATCTGCGGATCTGAAGGACTTCCATGAATTCCTCTTCGGACATGTCCAGGTCTTTGAGGCGTTCGGTGCGGCGGTCATGCATGTATCTGGCCATTTTCCGGGAATCTCTCACACGTTTTATGCCGAGAGCGGCGAATGTGGCTAAAATGGCAACACCGACAACGCCGGCAATTGCGGTCACGCTTATGGAGGTCAGGGCTTCCTTAGGCTGTTCGTCCGCAGCGGAGGATTCCTGAGAGCTGGTTTCTATGGCGACTGTCGGTTCTTTTTCGATAGAATATCTTCCCACGGGGAGACCGTCTGCAAGATATTCTATTTCAGCTATGGTGTGTGCGGAAACATAATCCGGCAGGTTATAGTTCAGTCTGTAGGTAAGTCCTTCCTGAGAGGAGCCGACCGGTAATGACACATACATGGGTTCCTTTACGGAAAGGTCTGAAGCTGTGCATCCGGAATCCACAATAGTATCTGCGATCAGACGGTTCTTTATATCCTCTATGTTGAAGAGTGATGGATCCAGAAGCTGGTTTTCCGTACTGTAGAAACCGAGGTCCAGCATGGCTTTTGTATCGGTATAGTGAGCAGGGTTCTTATCTTTAAGAACAACGGCTACAAGATTTCTGTCGTTTTCACTGGCCATGGTGATGAGAGTATTGCCGGAATCCATGGTATAACCGGTTTTTCCTGCAATGACTCTGTTGTCGGAGTACTTTGTATCATCACGGTGCATTTTGTGTTCCATATAAACTGTATGGCCATCCGGATTACGGATGGTGCTTGCCAGCTTATAGGAAAGGTGGGAATCGATCTCCATGAAGGCTTCATTTTTCATGGCAGCTATGCCTATAAGACCCATGTCATAGGCGCTTGTATAGTGATTCTCGTTAAAAAGACCTGAAGGATTTGTGAAATGGCTGTCTGTGCATCCAAGCTTTGCAGCTTTTTGATTCATCATTTCCGCAAATGCTTCCCTGGAGCCTGCGACATGACAGGCCAGAGCATTGGCTGCCTCGTTGGCAGATTTCAGAAGAAGTGCGTGGAGACAGTCTTCAACCGAAAGAGTATCGCCCTCTTCTATCTGGGCGTTGGAGGATCCTGCGTCAACATTGTAAACATCGTCATGTGAAAAGGTGACCATATCATCAAGTTTGCAATTATCCAGCACTACCAGTGCAGTCAGGACCTTTGTGATGGAAGCCGGGTACTCTTTTGTATGTGCATTCTTCTGAAAAAGCACAGCTCCCGTATCTGCGTCCATAACGATGCCGGCTTCAGCATTGATCTCCACATACGGAAAATTCCATGCTGCGTACGCTTTGATGGCACTAAGAGGCGTGATGAGGTTACATATTAAAATTGTCAGTGTGGCGAGCACGGTTAAAAACCGTATTCCACCATGCTTCTTTCTGGTCATTGTTTCTCTCTTCCGGTTCTTTTTATTTTGTCTTTTTCATGTTCAAGTCTTGCATAGTAAAACATGTATTGCTGGAGCACTCCGAGGACCGGTTTATAGCTTTCCGGCCAGGTGCCTCTGTAAAACTGCTCTTTTACTCTCTTCATCCACACATCCTCCGGACAAAGGGATAATCTGTGAAAGCCGAAAAGTGCTGTACAGGAGGCGACCTTTATACCGACTCCGTGAATCTTCAATAATTCTTCCAGGAGCACTTCATCGGAAGCTTCGGAAAGTGCTTTTAGGTCAATCTCTCCAGTTGACACCTTTCTTGCGGCTTCCATTATGTAACCGGTACGGTAGCCCGTTCCGGTGGAGCCTATCTCCCGATCATCAAGTCCTGCCAGAGTCTCTGCATCGGGAAAAGGATAATATGTTGTCTTTTCCGGTATTCCGTGGGTTAATGCATGCCACTCAGAGCTGTCAATAAAGCATTCCTCTTCTGCAAGAGCACAAAGCTTTTCAACTGTTGTACGTATGGCAGGCACGGATTTTCTCTGAGAAATGATAAAGCTTATGAGCATTTCCCAGGGATCCTGATTAAGTATACGGATGCCGGTTCCATAATCCATGCAGGATTTCAGAAATTCATCTGAAGGATCTGCATAGCTTCTGTAGCTTTCGTAATCTGTTGTGAGATCGAAATAATGTTTATAATAGTCCTCCCACTCAGATTCGGTGCAGCTTGCGAGATACGAATCCTGTCCACCTTCAGGGTCTCTTGAGATAAGAAGACATTTGCCTGAGGCTACGATTTTATATACGGGATATTTTTCGTTAATGTTTCCCACTGAAGTCATGCGGAAACATTGGCCCGATTCTGCTATGGCAGTCAGATCAAAATCTTTAAGCGTCAAGTGGATCATTCAGTACCTCCGTGCCCTCAAGAACAAACCTGCCACCGGAAATGATGTATATATGTTCGCCCTGACCGGTAACAGCCTCTATGGACTCAAGTTCATGATACGGGATTGTTATATCCGTATGAACGGCAAAATATGCTTTATCGGGATTTGTTTTTCTGAGGATGGAACACTCATTGTCTTTGGCAATGAGCTCTTTTCCGTCAGGGTTAAACAGATGCATTTCCTCAATAAAGGAGTAACAGGTATCGCCAACGGCAAAATGAGGCCCTGTTTTCTCTGCAATGAGGATGGGCATCCTTGCACCGATCCCGTATTTATCGATCATTTTGTAAGCAAGAGTATTTGTTCCGATGGCGAATTCTCCTATGGGAAGGTTTTCCTTCTCTCCGAAGATCACGCGGCGGATAAGTGCTCTTGAGGCTTCCGGATCCTCAAAGTTTTTACAGCTGTAATCAGTCACTCTTCCGTTTTCGAAAACTATCCTTAAGTCTTGGAATTGTATGCCGCCTATAAATACCGATTTAACGTTCAGTATACCTTTTGTGCCTGTAAGTACAGGGGATGTAAATACTTCCCCGAGAGGAATGTTTACATCGGACAGACAGTTTTCAAAGTTTGACTGTTTCCCGGGATCAGTAAGGGAATGAAGCATCACCTTCATGTCGGTATCATTTCCACGGCCTTTAACAAGCACATAATCCGCTTTATCGAGAGCTTCTATAAGCTTTGCCTGTACCGGCATATAGGTTTCCGAAGACAGAGTGTTGATGGCAATTGTCTCCCGGAAGATTTCCTGAAAATCAGGTCCGATGGTAGGCAGTGGCCATGCAATAATTGTGAAGGAACGTTCCTCGGCATCTATATACTTATATACGGTATTCTGGAGGTCACTTCTGTATTTTCCGTAAACCTCCTTCTGATGATCATTGAAGCTTAGCTTCTCGGACTTCTCCACGGGCTCGAACCCGGGCTCTCCAAAGGTTTCCATAACAACGGGCCCGGCATAACGTTTTATCTCCGAATCATAGGAACGGAATATCTGATCCGTTTCCTCAAGCATACGGGATGATATGCGATCTCCCATTACAAGAGAAAGATCATAGCTGTGATCATAGTCCATCTGCCGGTTGGGGCTCTCATAAAGGAAGCCGGCTCCCTGGGGAGATCTGGTAAGGAAGTGAGAGGATCTCACCGGAACAGTGTAATCATAACCATCTTCCTTAAAGTACTCCGCTGCACGTTTTACCACTCTTTCGAAACCTATATGGAATCTAAATTCAATAAGAGATTTTTTATCATAAGGCTTTCCCTGGCTCAAAAATCCGTCTTTGAAGCCTTTGTACCAGGTGTAAGCCATACGGTCCACCTCTTCATCTGTAAGAGAAGCGGTAAACTCTGCTGTTTTGTATGCTGTATCTGATATATAAGCTCCGTAAAGATATATGTCATCAACGTTTTTAAAATCATGTGATGACAGGACTTTTTTTGTATAGGTGTCTGAAGCTATAAACTGTCCGTCCATCTGCTTCTTCAGGAAGTCCATGGAGTAATCATAAGCATAGGAATACAGAACATCCTTTACTGTCTGAACCTCGGGAAGTGATTGTGCGTCAGCATTAACCTCTGAAGCTCTGTAATCAGAAGTGAAAAGGCAATATACCTGAATAAAGGTTTCCAGGACATTAGTTATATCAATAAGATCCTTCTCATAGGCACTCTGAATAAGGTTCTCGATTTCCATAAGAAGTACCGAAAGGATATTTCCATAGGGGGAAAGTTTCTTTTCGGCGTAAGCCGGATTAAGGTATGAGTTCTCGTAATCCCTTACCATATCCTCATACAGCAGCTTATTCCATTTACGAAGGTCAATGTTTACATCTTTACCGGAATGGCTGTCTTTTAACAAAGAATATCCGGACAGATCTGTATGTTCAGTTTCTTTTATAAAATCATCAAGCATTATGATGAATCTTGCGCATGTAATGAAATAATCCCGGAAAGTTTCCGGCACAGCCTTTTCTTCCGGGATTTCTCTGATGCGCTCTATAGCATCGTTATATCGTTCCATATTACCTCAAAAAAACAAACCTAAAAGAAGCAGGATGACCCATAGGATCACTATGATTCCTGCTGCGATACCTGCAACGTGTAAAGGTATGTAATTGCACTCGGGATCCTTTTCAAAAACCATGGAATTAAAAACTGTATAAACAGCCATAATGATGGAACTTATGCCCAGGGCGCCTACAAACAATGGTCCCTGTCCCTCCATACAGGTGGAGATCACGATACAGGACACAAGTAAAACAAAGGATATTATGGCGGTCATCACTCTGAACCAAGTACCGGGTACAATCTTTTTACGTATATAATTATATCTTTTTTTATTAGCCACTAAATGCCTCTGGATCCATGACGTCATTCCGGATGACGTTTAAAATAATTTACTTTTCTTATGTGCTGCACAAAACAGAAAACAGCATAACCTAAAGTGCCTCCCAGAGTATTAAGTATGATATCGTCCACATCACAGCTTCCTGCACGCAGTACAAGCTGGATCATCTCGATACCGAAGCTCAGGAGATAAGTACAGATCACGGCATTGTACCAATGCTCCCTGCATCTTGAGCTGATCACACCCAGTATAAAACCAAAGGGCATAAAGCCGAGAATGTTTCCGTAGAGGTTCAGTAAAACTCCTCTCAGCCCTATCTGATTTCCGGAAAAAAGGTATCTGCTGATCTCTACAAAGGGTGTGAGATTATAGGTGTATTCTGTTTTTGCGCCTACTCCTCTCTGTTCCATCTCAGAGAAAAACATGAGATAAAGAAGAGCAGCCAGATAAAGTACGAAAAGGATCCAACCAATCTTCTGGTTTCTGGTTGAATGCTTTGCCATTTTTAGAAAGTGAGTTCGTTCTTACGCTTTAAAAGTACGGTTCCGTTTATGATGGAAATAATGCCAACTGTTATTCCTGCAACAAGGATCACTATTCCGAGAGCGATGGAGCCGGCTCCGGTATCTCTCATTGTTTTATAAATCTTCTCCATGATATCTCCTTTTAACTGATTTCTATAAAGGCTAATGTATTTTATCATAATGGGCTGTAGGTGTCAAAAAATGATGATTTTCGGGACAACAGAACCGTATCCACCGGGGATACTTCTCATCGACGAGAACCATCCCGGTGGAATTTTGTTAATGTGTTTGTTATAATTCTCTCTATGGAAGCTGAATTATTTAAAGAATTGGAAGATAATGACAGAGCCGCTGTATGTGAGCTCGTCAATGAATGTAATCTCGCAGATCATACGAACTATGATACGGATCTGGACGGGGATTTTTATTATATTGTCAGAAATGATGATAAGGAAGAAAGCGGAATTGATTCTGAGCTTATTGCTGTTCTGTCAGGCTACTTTCTCGGTGAGACAATAGATGGAAAAAAAGTAATTGAAGTAGAAGCCTTTACCCATCCTGTAATGAGGGGAATAGGCTTCTTTTCCATGTGTTATAACAGTCTGAGGGATGATTTCAGGGACGTTAAGATAAAATTCATGATAAAGAAACCGCTTTTCGGATTCGATGATGTCTCATATGAGCATATAAATTTTGATTCCGATGATGAATCAGAAACAGAAGGTTTCCTCTGTGAGTGTGATTCTCATAATGGATCAGAATCAGATAGTTCCCTCTGTCAGGGTGCTTTCCATGGTGGATCAGAGGATCAAAACGGGGAAAAGCCATTCAGAATCAAAGCTCCGGTTCCTTTTGTGATACCGGATACCTACGAGACTCTCACGGCTATAAGTGCTGTTCATGTTTATGACGAGCTCCTTATGGAAAAGGTTCTGGATCACCCTATTGCGGACCCGGGAGATGATCTATGCTGTAAATACGGTGAGGTCCACCTCACAGGCTATGACAAGGAAACGCTTTATCTTTACGGACTTCTGGTATATGACAAGTACCTTGGCAAAGGCCACGGAAAAGCTCTTATGAAAGCCGTTGAAAACTACGAAAAACCCGGGAAGTATAAAAAGATACTTTTGCAGGTTTCAAGCAATAATGTAATAGCTCATAATCTATATGAAGGTCTTGGATATGTGGAGACCGAAAGAATCGTATATATGATGGTATAAAAACAGCGCAGGTGGTATCCCACCTGCGCCTTTTTGCGATAAAGCCTTCACACGTGCGGTGTACCTGTACAAACGCACATGATCCGGGAGTTTTTTCCCTATTCGAATGTAGTCATTAAACCTTAATCTTAATCCTGTCAAGCTTCCAAATATCTTCCACATACTCTTCGATAGTTCTGTCAGATGAGAACTTACCGGCATGTGAAGTATTGAGAATTGCAGCTTTAGCCCACCAGGACTCATCCTCGTACTGCTCGCAGGCTCTTCTCTGAGCTTCGTCATAGGCAGCGAAATCCTTAAGTATGAAGTAACGGTCAGCCACATCTGATTCATGTGTATTGAGAAGTGAGTTATAAAGCGGACGGAACAGCTCAGGATTCTCAGGGCTGTAATATCCGTTTACAAGCTGCATAAGGACTCTTCTGATTTCCTGATTATGGTTGAAAATCTCCATAGGATTGTACTGATGATTATGCTCAAGAGCGATAACCTCATCAGATGACAATCCAAAGGTGAAGGCATACTCATGACCTACTTCCTTAACGATCTCAACATTGGCACCATCCATCGTTCCAAGTGTAAGAGCACCGTTAAGCATAAGCTTCATGTTTGAGGTTCCGGAAGCTTCCTTTGAAGCTGTTGAAATCTGCTCTGAGATATCTGCAGCCGGGATGATAAGCTCGGCATTGGATACTCTGTAATCCTCGATAAAAACAACCTTGATCTTTCCGTTTATGGAATCATCGTTGTTTATAACATTGGCAACATTGTTGATAAGCTTTATGGTAAGCTTTGCTGTCTTGTAGCCTGCTGCCGCCTTTGCGCCAAAGATATAAACATGAGGATGGAACTTCATCTCCGGATGATCTTTGAGCTGATTGTAAACATACATTACATGAAGTATGTTCAGAAGCTGTCTCTTATACTCGTGAAGTCTCTTAACCATGACATCAAAGATAGCTTCGGTTGAAACCTCTATGCCATTATGCTCAAGGATGTACTTTGCAAGGCGCTCCTTGTTGTGGCGCTTGATAGCCATAAACTCGGCCTGACACTTTTCATCATCTGCATATACAGCCAGTTTGCTAATCTTGGAGAGATCTGTGATCCATCCATTTCCGATCTTATCAGAAATCCATGCGGCAAGCTCAGGGTTTGCATGAAGAAGCCATCTGCGCTGTGTGATACCGTTTGTCTTGCTTGAGAACTTCTCAGGATACAACTCATAGAAATCCTTGAGAGTTTCTTTCTTGAGAATCTCTGTATGAAGCTCTGCAACACCATTTACTGCATGTCCGCCAACGATAGCAAGATGTGCCATCTTAACCTGTCCGTCATATATGATAGCCATCTTTTTGATTTTATACTCTGCATTCTCAGGATAATTAGTACGGATATACTCACAGAAGCGTCGGTTAATCTCCTCAACGATCTGATAAATACGTGGAAGAAGCTTTGAGAAAAGCTCGATAGGCCATTTCTCAAGCGCCTCAGCCATAATGGTATGGTTTGTATATGCACAGGTCTTTTTGGTTATCTCCCATGCCTCATCCCATGAAAGCTCATAATCGTCCATAAGGATTCTCATAAGCTCTGCTACCGCAACTGTAGGGTGTGTATCATTTAACTGGAAAGCAACCTTCTCATAGAGATGCTTAATGTCTCCGTTGTGTCTGTCAACATAATCCTTTACAGCTGTCTGCACGGAAGCTGAGATAAAGAAATACTGCTGGCGAAGACGAAGCTCCTTACCTGCATAGTGATTGTCATTTGGATAAAGAACCTCAACTATGTTACGGGCCATGTTTTCATTTTCAACAGCAGCCTCATAATTACCCTTATCAAACTCATCAAGGCGGAAAGTTTCCTTTGCCTGAGCATCCCATACACGAAGAGTATCTACCACATGATTGTTGTAGCCTACAACAGGTGTATCATATGGAATAGCAATAACTGACTGATATCCCTTATGCTCGAATTTAAGCTTTCCGTTGTGGTTCACGGATTCTACCCATCCGCCAAACTTAACTTCCTTTGCTAGCTCTGAACGGCGAAGCTCAAATGGATTTCCATCTTTAAGCCAGTCATCAGGTACTTCCTTCTGATATCCGTTAACAATCTGCTGCTTGAACATACCGTATTTATAACGTATGCCGCAACCGCATGCACAATATCCAAGAGTTGCAAGAGAGTCAAGGAAGCATGCTGCAAGTCTTCCGAGACCGCCGTTTCCGAGAGCCCAGTCAGGTTCCTCATCCTCAATGGCATTAAGGTCAAGATTAAGCTCCTCAAGAGCTTCCTTTATCTCATCACGGCAGGAAAGATTTATGATGTTGTTACCGAGAGCCCTTCCCATGAGGAATTCCATTGAAAGATAATACACTCTCTTGGCATCCTTTTTCTCAGTTACCTTCTGAGTTTCCATCCAGTCATCAATGATGGTGTTCTGCACGGCATATGCAACTGCATGAAATGCTTCTTTTGTTGTGAGCTCATCAAGTGATCTGCGATAAAGCTTGCGGGCACTGCTCTTAACCTCTTTTTTGAATAACTCCTTATCGA
This sequence comes from Oribacterium sp. NK2B42, assembly GCF_000424445.1. Lineage (GTDB taxonomy): Bacteria > Bacillota > Clostridia > Lachnospirales > Lachnospiraceae > Oribacterium. The sequence goes on along the minus strand of NZ_AUJX01000006.1, from coordinate 11,555 downwards.
ACTTCTCCACTATCCTATCCTTTTCCTTTCTCAAAATTAAGATTTCGAATCCTTATGGAAACAAATATATGTTTCCATAAGGGGGTTCCTATCTGGTCAGTAATATATTAAATCTTTTCGACAGCGAGAGTCATGGTCTCTCCGTTGATATCCCATGCCTTCTCGTATCCCTGAGTAAGATTATACACGATTGCGTCCGCCATAACCACTCTTATAATCTCACTTTCATTTTTACGCATAAGATTAGCCATTTTATCATTGTCCTTCACATATACCTTTATGTGATCCATAACCTCGAAACCGGCTTCTTTACGCATTGTCTGTATCTTTGAGATGATCTCTCTTACAAAGCCCTCTTCTATGAGCTCCGGTGTAAGATTTGTATCGAGAACAACAGTGAGATTGTTGCCCTCTTCTGTGACAAATCCACCCTTCTCGGATACATCTATAAGAAGATCATCCTTTGTAAGTGAAACCTCTTTGTCACCATCAACCACAAACTTAATTTCGCCGTTGGTCTCAAGCTCGTCCATGGCCTTTGATCCATCGATCTCAGAAAGATATGTACGTATCGAATTCAGATGCTTTCCGTACTTGGGACCTACAGTCTTAAGCTGTGGCTTGAAGGTGTAGGAAGTAAATGCTCTTAAGTCATCCTGGAAAATAACATTCTTTACATTGAGCTCATCCTCGATGATGTCAATGTAATACTGATCAAGACCGGACTCCGACTTCACATACATGTTACCGATAGGCTGACGGTTCTTTACAGCTGCTGTATTTCTTGCCGCACGACCAAGGATAACTATACGGAGTACCTTATCCATGCTCTCTTCAAGAGCTGCATCTATCATTGATTCATCCGCCTTAGGGAAAGAACAAAGGTGAACCGATTTCTTTGCCTTGGGATCAACTGTGCATACAAGATTTCTGTAGATGGACTCTGTGATGAACGGAACCATAGGTGCCGCAATCTTTGAGAAGGTAACCAGTGTGGTATAAAGAGTCATGTAAGCATTGATCTTGTCCTGCTCCATACCCTTTGCCCAGAAACGCTCTCTCGAACGGCGAACATACCAGTTGGACATGTCATCTGCAAATTCCTGAAGGGCATTTGCTGCCTCAGGAATTCTGAAGTTTGTAAGATTGTCATCTACTGCCTTGACTACGGAATTGAGCTTGCTGAGAAGCCACTTATCCATAACCCCGAGCTTATCGTATTCAAGTGAATACCTGGTTGGGTCAAAATCATCAATATTCGCATAAAGCACAAAGAATGCATAGGTGTTCCAAAGTGTGGAAAGGAACTTACGCTGTCCTTCTACCACAGCCTTGTCATGGAATCTGTTTGGAAGCCATGGAGCCGAGTTTGTATAGAAGAACCAGCGGATAGCGTCTGCGCCGTGCTTCTTTAATGCTTCCATAGGGTCAACAGCATTACCCTTGGACTTACTCATCTTCTGTCCGTTTTCGTCCTGAACATGACCGAGTACGAGAACGTTCTCGTAAGGTGCCTTGTTGAAAAGTATTGTACTCTCTGCAAGAAGTGAGTAGAACCAGCCTCTGGTCTGGTCAACTGCCTCACAGATAAACTGTGCCGGGAACTGTGCCTCAAAAAGCTCCTTGTTCTCAAAAGGATAATGATGCTGTGCATATGGCATAGCGCCTGAATCGAACCAGCAGTCGATAACTTCAGGTACTCTCTTCATGTCGCCGCCGCACTTAGGACACTTGCAGGTAAGCTTGTCAACGTAAGGCTTGTGGAGCTCGATATGCTCGTAACCTACGTAATCTGAGCTGTAGCCCTCCTTGCCGGAAGCCTTAAGCTCTGAAAGAACATCTTCATAGTTGTATGCTCTTTCTCTCAGCTCCTGAATAGAACCGATGGCATCCTTCTCGCCGCAGTCCTTACATACCCAGATATTGAGAGGAGTTCCCCAATAACGGTTACGTGAAAGACCCCAGTCCTGAACATTCTCTATCCATGCACCGAAACGGCCTGAACCGATGGTCTCGGGATACCACTTAACGGTAGCATTATTCTTAACAAGGTCATCCTTTACAGCGCTCATCTTGATGAACCAGGATTCTCTTGCGTAGTAGATAAGCGGTGTATCGCATCTCCAGCAGTGAGGATATGAGTGTGTGAACTTAGGAGCATCATAGAGAAGCTTTCTTCCCGAAAGATCCTTCAATACCTCAGGATCACAGCTGATGGCACCCTCTGCGATTTCCTTTTCCGTAGGCTTACATCTCATGCCTGCGAACGGAGTCTCGGCAGTCATGCATCCGCTCTCATCAACGAACTTAACGAGAGGCATATCATTCTCACGACCTACACGGGCATCATCTTCACCGAAGGCAGGAGCCTGGTGAACGATACCGGTACCGTCTTCAGCTGTAACGTAAGAATCACATACTACGTAATGAGCTCTCTTGTGCTGCTTAGCTGCCACATCTGCCGCACACTGATAAAGGGGCTCATAGTCAATACCTACGAGATCCGTTCCCTTATAGGTCTCAAGAACCTCATAAGCCTTCTCACCTTCCTTTGCAAGAGGTGAAAGAACCTTGTCAAGAAGTGATGAAGCCATGACATATGTATAACCGTCAGCGGCCTTGACCTTTGAATACTCAAGATCCGGATTTACGCAAAGTGCGGTATTGGAAGGAAGTGTCCATGGTGTGGTTGTCCAGGCAAGGAAGTAGAAATCCTGATCCTTTGCCTTGAAACGAACGATGGCCGAACGCTCATTTAACTCCTTATAGCCTTGAGCTACTTCGTGGCTGGAAAGAGGGGTTCCGCAGCGTGGGCAGTAAGGAACTACCTTGAAGCCTTCATAGAGAAGACCCTTCTTCCAGATCTCTTTAAGAGCCCACCACTCGGACTCGATAAAATCATCGTGATATGTAACATATGGATTGTCCATATCTGCCCAGAAGCCTACCTTGTAGGAGAAATCCTCCCACATTCCCTTATACTTCCAGACATTTTCCTTACACAAATCTATAAAAGGCGCAACTCCATACTTCTCAATCTGCTCTTTTCCGTTGATGCCGATGGACTTTTCAACTTCCAGCTCTACAGGAAGTCCGTGGGTATCCCATCCTGCCTTTCTGGGAACCATAGAACCCTTCATGGCACGGTATCTTGGGATCATGTCCTTAAATGCACGGGTCTCAACATGTCCGATATGAGGTTTTCCGTTTGCGGTAGGAGGACCGTCGTAGAACACGTAAGAAGGATCTCCCTCATGCTCTTTGATGGAATCCTCAAAGATATGATTCTGTTTCCAGAACTCCTCAACCTCATTCTCGCGCTCTACGAAGTTCATGTTTGTATCAACTTTTTTAAACATCAGCGCCTTATCTCCTTAAATCATATATTAAACCGAAATTCCGCAGCATCCTTTGCCGTTTTTAAACGTGATTTTCCAATGTTTTGAAAAATGAGTAAACTTCGATCTTTAGCGTACTAATTATATCGGACTCACCTTGTAAAATCAAGCAAGGGAGGCGTTAAAAGCTTTACAGACGGGTAGATATAACCGGAATTTATGGATGATATAAAACAGCCGGTGTTCCGCTATGGAACACCGGCTGTTATGTCACGCTACCGGAGTAACATGTTTTTTCAATTCATTTTCCACGGATTCCGCTTCGGAACCTATGATTATATGTACTGCTGTTTTACTGGGGCGAAGAACTCCTCCGACTTTTGCGGATCTGATCTTCTTCTCATCCACGGCACCGTATTCGTTTATCTGTACCTTCAGCCTTCCGCCGTCATGGTCGACTTCCCGGACATTTTCGCTGCCTCCGAGACCTTCAAGAATGATCTTTGCAACTTCAGACATATCAGCTTTATTGTCCAGGGTGATATGCAGCTTCTCATCCTCTGCTATCTTCATAGAAAGCTTGTCTGCATTTTTTCGTTTAATTTTTTTGTAGACATTGTAGGCTATAATGACAGCAATCACAGCCGCCACTGCCAGAGCAATGATCAGGATATTGTTGTTTTCCATACCGTCTCCGTTCCGTCGCCTTCAGCCGGCGGCATAAATAGTGATGAAAAGTATTATTCATCAGTCCCTTATCCCAGAGCTTTTATGAATATATTTTCATTAGTCTTTTCTGTCAGAGCTGCTGCTTTGAATATTTTTTCAATTCGGCCACATAGCGTTCCCCAAGTTCACTTAAAGGGATTTTTTTCTTCTTGATATATCCTATAGTCATCTTTTCGTTGGTATCAAGCTTTACAGTGGTATATTCATCACCGTTCAGTTCTTGACAGATGATGCCTGAGCACATTGTATATCCATTGAGCCCAACCATGAGATTCAGGGCTGTGGCCCTGTCATCACACTTTATGATCTGCTTATAATCATATGTGCTTAGTACTTCCTCTGCAAAATAGAAAGAGTTATGCTCCCCCTGATAAAAGCTGAGGCAGGGATAATGCTTCAGATCCTCAAGGGTCACAAGCTGCTTTTTTGCCATGGGATTCTGTTTACTCATAAAAACATAAATGTCACAGTCAAAAAGCGGTATGAATTCCAAAGAATCTTCTCTAAGTATCTTGCCGATGACTTTGTTGTTGAAATCATTCATGTAAATAACCCCGACTTCGGAGGTCTGATTCTTTACATCATTTATGACTTCAATGGTCTTGGTTTCCTTAACAGCGAACTCGTAAGTATCCATACCAAACTCTCTCGCAAGCTGTATGAAGGCTTCAACCGCAAAGGTATAATGCTGCATTGATACTGCAAAATTCTTTTTACGGGTGCCTGCATTGACATACTTGTCTTCCATGAGCTGGTACTGCTCAACGATCTGTCTCGCGTATCCGAGAAACTCCTCACCCTCCGCAGTGATGACTATACCACGATTGGATCTGAGAAAAATGTCGAGACCGATTTCTTTCTCAAGCTCTTTTATTGCGGCAGAAAGTGACGGCTGAGTGATAAAAAGATGCTTTGCGGCCTCATTCATGGAACCGCAGTCGGCAACCGCGATCACCTGTTTTAACTGCTGTAGTGTCATATTATATTCCCTTGGAAGTTACTTCCATGCTGCAGAGTAGGTAACGAAACCCGCAGGATCAATATGTATATGGTCTGCCATCCAGGTTTCATGACCGGATCCTATGATATGAGAGGGTGACATGGTGCTTATGCTTCCATCTGACTCTTTTATTTCAATCACGGCATCGGTTCTTAAACATCCGTCACCTATATAAACCCTTTCACCCATGGAGCCATCTGCCTTTCGTTTATACAGCTTCATAGAAGCATAAGTATACCAGGAGAATCCGTTCTCTTTTTCAGGCATAAGCTGATAGCCTCCTGAGGTGCGTTCAGAAAACTCGGCAATAAGATCAGGATTCTTTACAAGATAATCCCTGTAAATATAGGTCAGGTCACTCATCTTTTCCGCAGGTTCTTTTGATCTGTACACTGACCCATTATAAGCTAGCTTTGTTCCATCGGGAGCAACCGTATCAATCAGTGCCGCACCGTCCTCTCCGACATAAAAATTGCCTACGTGAGCGGATTTTGCAAGTGTGCCTGTAGATGGATCAAGGTAGTAAAATTTACCGTCGTCAATGATCCAGCCTACAGTGAGCTTACCGGACTCATAATAATATTTCTCCCCGGTAGCATCTGTGTACCAGCTTTTATACAGCTCAGTAGCTTCTCCGGTTACGGGATCTGCCTTGTACAGAAGAGTGGTGCCGTTTTCGTCGGTTTTATAGACAGAAGAAGTGTCATTTACACTGGTAGAAAATCCTGTTACGTCAGATGCTGTCACTGTTTCAGTCGTTGATAAGGTTTCTGAAATTGCGGTGTGATCTGAAGAAGTATCTTTTTCAGAAGATTCCAATGTTTCTGCAGCCGGTGCCAATGTCTCTGTGGTTGGTGCCAATGTTTCTGCACTTGATGCATTTTCGGAAGGTGCAGTCTCCGCAGCACCGGACTCTGAAGTATCTCCTTTGTACAGAGCAAGACCGGTTTTAATGTCTTCCGGTATATCAAGCCCGTTGGCTTTGTAAAAATCAGCCACGGTAGTATAGTATTCGGCCTTTTGAGAGTCATTAAGCAACTCAAGTGCAGCTGCAATATCATCTTTTTGTGCCGCAAGGCCTAAGGATGTCTGGGATAGTGAAACTGCCGCTGTTAAAGCGGCAGATATCATAAACATTTTTCTTGTATATTTCATATATAACCTCATCAGAGTAATGTGTGTCTCTGCTCTTCAGGTGTCTTTGGATTGAGATAAGCAGGAGCCACATCAAATACTGTGATACAGCCCTTCTCACCTTTCTTTGCCATGCGGTCAACCGCTCTTGCGTAAGCTGCAAGTACTGAGCCTGTGAACTCAGGGTTTGAATCAAGCTTCAGGCTGTACTCGATGAACTCATGGTGCTGACCTTCATCACCTGTCACACCGGATCTCATAACAAATCCGCCATGAGGAAGCTCTGCGTGATCCTTCTTCATCTCATCTTCTGAAATGAAGTGGATGGTAACGTCGTAATCTGCGTAGTAATCAGGCATGGTCTTGATAGTCTCTTCAACCTTTGTCTGATCTGCACCATCTTCCAGAACTACAAATACCTCTCTCTTATGCATCTGTCTTGCTGAAAATACCGGATGTTCACCGTTTCTTACGGCATTCATGGCATCTTCTACAGGAAGTGTGTAGGATCTTGCATCCTTTACGCCCTCTACGCGGCGGGCTGCATCACTGTGTCCCTGGGAAACACCCTTGCCCCAGAAAGTATAATGCTTTCCTTCCGGAAGTATGGACTCTGCATAGATTCTTGCGATGGAGAACATTCCAGGATCCCATCCGCATGAGATCATTGCAAGCTTTCCGGCTTTTTTAGCTGCTTCATCAACAGCTGCAAAATGCTGGGGAACCTTCGGATGTGTATCAAAGCTGTCGATGACATTGAAATACTGTGCATATTCCGGTGTCTGCCTGGGAAGGTCTGTAGCTGAACCTCCGCAGATCATGAGCACGTCGATCGCGTCTTTATAATTTAAAACATTGTCAACGGTATCTACCTTAACGCCCGGTGTATTGATCTTAACTGTTGAAGGATCACGTCTTGTGAATACAGCCACAAGCTCTTCATCCTCGTTGCGCTTTATTGCACTTTCAATTCCGCGTGAAAGATTTCCGTATCCAAGTAAACCTATTCTGATCATAATTATCTCCTATTGAGTGAAACTATAACAATACGTTACAAAATACGCAAATATTATAACACACTGAAATCGCTACGCAATAGCGTGAGGCTGTTACAGATATATGAAAAATTTGTGAAGTGTGTTATTACCGGCGGGAATATATGGTATGGATGCCATCTGGCTCCTACCTGTTTATTCTTGGCTGAATCAACAAGAAAATACTTCTTCCATCGTTCTCCGGAGGGTGGCTTCCGAACATGTGGCACTGCCCTGGATCATTTCTTTTTGTCCGCCGCCGCGGCCGTTTACGAGAGAATTGAAATCTTTGGCTTTACTTCTGACATCCACGTTTGATGAACCTATGACGTAATTCCACTGACAATTATCATCCTGAGCGTTTATGGAATCGTCTTTTCTTCCGAAAACTCCAACTACTTTGGATGCAGTGTGCTTCATGAAATGGTCGCAGCATTTTCGGAGCTCAACATTGTTCATGCCTTCTTCTATATCTGTGAGAACACCGTCGAAATCCTTCAGGGTTTCTGCCTTCATTTCGTAGTATCTCTGATTGATGGCACCGATACGCCAGTCTTTCTGACGGCTCTGATCCAGAACCAGCTGTACGCCTTCCACAAGTTCATCTATGGATATGGAAAGCATGTGGGACAGCTGAACCAGCTGCTCATGTTTTTTTCTGTAATCGGACAGAGCATCGTTTCCGCAGAAGAGTTCAACTCGAACTCCTCCCTTATGACCAAGGACAGAGAGGATCTTGATGGCTCCTATTTCGCCGGTGGTCATGACGTGGGTGCCACAGCAGGCACAAAGGTCGGCGCCTCCCAGATCCACAAGTCGTACATCGCCTTTAAGTTCTTTTTTTGAACGGAAATCTGTCCTTTCAAGTTCTTCCGGTGTTGGCCAGAGAGTATTGACCGGCACATTTGAAAGGACAACGGCATTGGCCTCTTTTTCTATTTCCATAAGCTGCTCAAAAGTGAGGATACCGTCGAAATCGATGGTCATGACATCGCTCATATGGAAGCCTACATTGTTGTAGCCGAAATGTTTATGAACGAGGCCTGAAACGATGTGCTCACCGCTATGGTTACGGGAATTTCTCATACGGTTTTCCCAGTCGATGACGCAGTGAAGGGTTTCACCCTCCGGCAGGGGTCTGTCAACGGTGTGAAGTATTTTCACCTTAATGTTTCCCCGGTCATCTGTGAGCTTTTCGCCGGTGGATGGGTCCTTAAGTGTAACCTCCTGAACATCCGACAGAACTGCATCTCCGATAGTGCCTTTATCCGCCGGCTGACCGCCTCCCTCAGGATAAAAACCGTGTGCGTCCAGTTCTACCAGATATTTATCTTCTTTTTTAACGCAGGACAAAACCTTTGCGTCAAATTCCTTCACATAAGGAACCTGATAGTATAATGATTCTTTTTCCAAAATAGTCTCCTTAAATTTCCCTTGTCGATTCTTTCAGCCACTGAAGCTCTTTTCCATCAAGATAAGGTGAAAGCTTTTCGTACACAGTTCTGTGGTAGGCATTAAGCAGGTCGATATCGTGCTTTTCCATCATAGAAAAATCAATAGCCTCCAGGTCGTAGGGTGCCATGGTAATGAAGCTGAACCTGAAGAAATTTCCGAACTCAGTAGTCTTCCATTTTTCTACCAGAGTAAGATTCTCGGTTCTTATTCCGTGACTTCCCTCGATGTAAAGTCCAGGTTCATCGGAAGTGATGTTTCCCTCTGAGAGAGCCACATCCTCCATTCTGCCGGGAGCCTTGCGGTAACGGATGGCGTTGGGTCTTTCATGAACATTCAGGCAGAAGCCCACACCGTGACCTGTTCCATGGTTATAGTTGAGACCTTCCTTCCAGAAAACCTCTCTTGCGGCAAGGTCCAGGGTTATTCCCGAAGAACCCTCAAGGAATTTCACATCTCCGAGTCTCAGGTGCGCCATAAGCACCATGGTATAATGCTTCCGTTCCTCATCTGTCAAAGGTCCCATGGCTATGGTTCTTGTAATATCAGTGGTTCCTTCATAGTACTGTCCGCCGGAATCTACCAGGTAAAGTCCCTTTGGTTCAACCTTTGAAAAGCTTGTTTCGGTTGGTGCATAGTGAGGGAGGGCTGCATTGGAACCATAAGCGGAAATGGTTGTGAAGCTTGGCTCGATATAACCCTCCTGTTCTTTACGGAAGCTTTCAAGTACAAGTGCACTGTTCCACTCATTGAGTTCGTCGGATCCAAGAATCTCCCGGGTCTCCTCTGTAAGGGCACCGGACTCATCAAAAGCGTGCTTCATAAAGTAAAGATACTTTGTGATAGCTACGCCATCCTTGATGTGGGCCTTCTTCATATTCTCAATCTCTGTAGGGTTTTTGCAAGCCTTCCATTTTGAGGTAGGAAGCATTTCCTCTGCAATCTTCATGCTGTCATGAAGATCCGAAATGGTCTCGAAATTGGTTTTTCCCTTCTCGAGAAGAACGGTCATGTCTCTGAGAATCTTTACATCCTCATAGAAGCTGTCATAGTCCTTGAGACACACATTGATCTCTGAAAGATATCCAAGTACAGTATCATCAAAGTCAGCTTTGTTTGCATAAAGGACAGCATTATCCATATAAACGATAATGTATGAAAGAAAAACCGGATTGCAGGGGATATCATCAGCTCTCAGGTTAAGGAGCCAGGCAATGTCATCGAGACTTGTGATGATATGGAGTGCGGCTCCATGCTCCTTCATGCAGGTTCTTAAATCCTTAAGCTTTTCGCCTGCGCTTTTTCCTGTATATTTTTCTTCAAGTATCCATACTTTTGATGCGGCAAGTGCAGGTCTTCCGGCCCAGACATTACCCACCAGATCGGCTCCTGTGGAGAGGGAAGCATTTTTTGCGGAAAGCTTTTTCTTAAGTGAATCACCATGTTTGAAATCCACGCATCTTCCGTCAAAGCCCAGCACACCGCCATCAGGAGTTTTCTCCAAAAGGTATGAGTCAAGAGTTGGAACTCCTGGCTGGCCCATTTTCATAAGGTCAATGTCTCTGCCCTCCATCTCCTTCTCTGCCTGTATGAAATATCTTCCGTCAGTGAATAAGGCAGCGCTATCCTTTGTTACCACCATATTGCCTTCTCCGGTAAAGCCTGAAAGGTAATGGATGGCACGGAAGTGGTCTCCTACATATTCACTTTGATGAAAGTCATCGGTAGGAATCAGATATACGTCCACACCTGACTTCTCCATTTCAGCTCTTAGATTTTTTAACTGTTCGTTCATGTAAAATTCTCCATATTATATTAATCCAAAATGAACTAAAGCATTTTTTATTCCGTCTTCATCGATCCTATCTGTGATGTAATCCGCAACGGCTTTTGCTTCATCCTGGGCATTACCCATGGCAACACCCACATTCACCATCTTCAGCATTTCGATATCGTTAAGGCTGTCACCAAAAGCGTAAGTATCTTTTTTGTCGATTCCGAAATGTTCGCATAAGCGCTCAATTCCTCTGGCTTTGCTGTAGGCAGCTTCCACAACATCGGCACCGAAATTCTTCGAGAAAAGCATGACACTAAGCTCCGGGAATGCTTCCTGAAGGACAAAGCTTTTTTCTCTGCTTCCGTAAAAAGCCAGCGACCTTACGGGAAGGTTCAGAAGCTCCCAGGGATCCCGGAAATCTCTTCCCTGATATATGCCGTAGTAGTTTTTATCAAACCACAGAACCTCTTCATGATTTATGAAGTAATCCTTTTCATTTATTCTGCAGCCTATCGGAAAATTTGCATCGGCGCAATAGGTGAGGAGCCTCTTGAGCAGATCCTTATCCATGATGCGGTCCATGAGGACATTATCCTTAACCTCAACCATGGTACCGTTCATATGTACAAGGGCATCGGGATTAACTTCCCTGAGATATCCGATGGACATGTTGTTCTTCATGTCACGGCCCGAGGCGATGATCACGAGATAATCATTGTTCTTGAGCTTCTCAATGCTTTCCAATAGCCTTTCGGAATCCAACCGGATTTTGACCATATAACAAGGGGATTAGCCCCGAATGAACATTGAAAAGAGAATACTATCCTAAAAACAGAAGAAGATGAGTGTATTTCTGGGATATATTCTAAAAAAGGCGTACTTTAACAAAGCACCTGATTTGAGTGACTTTTGGGATCAATGTGGTAGAATGATATCAGTTGATCAACTAAAAATCAGGCAGCTTGTGCGAATATATCTCTGACAGGATTATCGGATTGAGCTTTGCCCCATGCGTCAAGATGTTGACACATCATGATGCAGTAGAGGCGGCAGTACCACATTTTTGTAGAGTGGTGTCTGCCGTTTTCTAA
>NZ_AUJX01000005.1 GCF_000424445.1 Oribacterium sp. NK2B42 | reverse complement strand
TATTGATACATACATATGTACATGATCTGTCATTGTAGCCGCCTTAATTATTGTTACGCCTTCCATCTTGCACACTTTTCCTAATATCTGTCCTACCTCCGCTTGTAGTTTTCCATACATTACTTTACGTCTGTATTTCGGAATGAACACGATATGATATGTGCAATTATACTTGCTATGTGATAAACTTTGATTGTCCATTGGACCTAATCCTCCGTTTCAATTAGTGTGGTTTGCTAGACCTGCACTTATTGTACATCGGAGGTTTTAGTTTATGTTACTCCGTTTATCGCTTCCGCTTTTATTGCTCCCCCAGCTCAGCTGGGGGATTAAGACTGTTTCATTTAAGCTACTCCTCTAAATAATTATTAAACAAAAACATGATGATTAGTTTCAGCCATAGACATCCCTACGATGTCCTATGTTCAGCACCAGTATCACCACTTTATCATCATATATCTCTGCTATGATCCGATAATCACCAACCCTGTATCGCCATTGACCACTGCGATTTGCCGTGAGTCCTTTTCCATGAATTCTCGGATTATCACATCCTTCAAGATTTTTTCGTATCCATCCAAGAATTAATGCTGCACTGGCTTTGTCCATCTTTTTGAGTTGTTTCAAAGCTTCTTTTGTAAATGTAACAGTGTATTTCACAAACCAAGCTCCTTTTCAACTTCATCCAAAGTATAAGTCGTTTGGTCTTCAGAATATAGCTTCATGGCCTTCTCATAGCATTGCAGATCATATTCATCTTCTATCTTTTCCATGACAGCCTGCCGAAACAGTTCGGATATGCTTATATTGTGAAGCGACGCATAATTTTTTATCAGTGATGTTTCTTCATCACTGAGTCTTAATGAAATAGCCATAAATGTATCCTCCGTTGTTATACATTGTAATACACATATCATCATTAATATATTAATTTATTAAAATCTTTTTGCAAAATTTTATTAAAACGCCGGTAACCACCAGATACTGCAATATATTATCTTTAAAAAAAAGGTGCCTGTCACCCGTACATTTAAAGCAGACTCTTTACATTTCATCTTTCTGCTTTGGGGATTTATCTGTTTTTTCTCCTGCACTCCTAAAAGCGCACCATATGGAAGGCGCTGAAAATACCCCTGATATTTATTCTATGCAATCTTTTATAGAGGTATTGCATTTTGATTGTATTTAAACTATTATGAGCATAGAAAGAGTGCTTACCGATAGACGGTTAGCCCTCAAAAATTTAAAATGTTTAAAAAATAACCACCCTAAGTTTTATCAGGACAGAGGGCGGTTATTTTTTTGCAATCTTATAAATAAGACCGATGATAGCAACGATCAAAATTCCAAACTGGAATAAATCACTATATGTTACCATGGCACCCTCCTTTCTGGAGGGCATTACAAATCCCTCCGGATGGAGAGCCAACCGCCTACCGCATTGGCAAGCACCGTGTATAAGTATAGGAAAAATAAGTCTCTTGGTCAACCCCAACAAGATCCACAGAACCATGACAAAATGTCAGGTCGTACGAAAGCAAAAGTCGCCGGGCATAAGGGATTTGGATGATACCCTGCTTTTTGAAGATATTTCGAAATCCGCAAAATAAAATGATGTGAGCGTCAGCCCTTCGCGAAGCGAATTTTGATGGGCTGACGCTCCAAGTGAGTAAAGGCATTATTCCTACATATAACCCAGAATATGTAAGGCACTGATAAAACCTGATATCTAAGATTCTCGATTAAAACTCATTTTTTATCTGATTCAGCTCTCTGTTAAGTTCCTTTAGATCAAGACCCTCAGGGATATCTCTGCTAAGTATGCTCTGCATGGAAAGCCCAAGCGGGATCACATCCTTTTCAGTCATAAACTTCACAAGTTCCGGCAGATATTTCTCAAGCACTGCCCTTGCATCAGGATTTTCAAGGATATCATTGGCAGTATCTTTTATGGAAAAATATCCTTCCCTTACGACATCATCATCTGAAAGAAACCAGTTTTTTACCGCCTGTCCTGCATTATTGCCCGGTAAACGATAGTTTTCATCCTCTGAATCTACACGGACGAAAACACACTCATCCGTAAGCCCCTCCGAAGCTACCTTTATCCGGTTTTCTCCTTCGTGAAGAGGTACATCAGAAAATACGATCCTGCCGTTACCATCATTCGTACCACTGCCGAATTCCTTTTCATCAACATAAAGCACCGCATCGCTGAGATTGGTATAAACCTTGATCTCGATACTCTCTTTTGCCCTGTTTACGAATCTCTTGGAACAGATATGCAAAAACTTTTCCTCAGACCACTTTGCTTTGTAGTAGTAGAATGCATCCTTTCTGGTATTTCTGTCATAGGTCACGAGGCCCTTGGCATTGATATTTTTCTGCCCGCCTTCATTTCGAAGTCCGCTATGGAAGTCAAACATATTCCAAACGTAACTACCGTACAGGTAATCCCAGCTCTCGAAAATAGGATAAACGGTCTCATGATAGAGCGCCTGATACTCCTCTGAGTAATCTCTGACCATGGGCACCTCGCTGTGCAGCCTGATGTTTGCATCAACACCATACTCACTTACACCGAGAGGCATCTCCGGCCGCTCACTATGGAATCTGTCGAGATAATCCCGATAATCCTGCATTTCCCCATAGTACCATCCGAAGTAAATATTGTAGCCGATCATATCCGTAACAGAATTAAGCTTACTCTTAAACTTAACTGTATAAAGATTGGCAGCCGTAACAAGTCTTGACGGATCCAGTTCATGGGAAAGCTGCTGCATTTTTTTCAGCTCTTCATGCATAAACTCCGCATCCCGGAACATGCCGATTTCATTCTGGATTCCCCAGCAGTAGATGGACGGATGATGGATATTCTGAAGTATCAGTTCCCTAAGCTGCTCCTCTGCATCAGCTTTCAGTTCTTCACTGTCCGTCATTTTGAGCATAGGGATCTCAGCCCATACGAGATAACCCTTTTTGTCTGCGGTCTCATAGGTATACTGAGGATGCTGATAATGTGACAGCCTTACGGAATTGGCACCTATTTCGTCGATGAGTTCAAAATCCCTGTCGATATTCTCCCGGCTCACTGCATTGAAACAGCCCTTGAAATCCTGATGCTTTGCAACACCGTTTATCTTTATATGCTCACCATTAAGGAACAGTCCCTTGTCCGCAGTTATAGTAATATCTCTGAATCCGGTCTCAAGCTCCACCTCATCTAAAGTTTCTCCTGCACGTACAAACTTCATCTTTACCTTATATAGATTGGGAGCGGTTTTTCCGTTCCACAGGATTACATCAGGGATGCGGAAGGTCAAGACCATACTGCAATTTATGGAGCCTGATGCGTGAGTGTTGGCACTTTCTGAATCAACTTCTTCTGATCTCACATCAGTGAGCAGTGTACCGAAAGGATCTGTGATTTCCGCAACTATCTCAGCTTCTTTATCCGTGCGTGCATGAATTTCCGCATTCAAAATGCCGGTATTTCCATCAAAGCCAGTCCTTAATATCACACCACTTGTGCCGTAATAGGTCGGATCAAAAAAGCTTTCATGTTCTGTCACCAGAAGATTAACACCCCTGTATAGTCCTCCGAACACAGTGAAGTCTCCTGTAAGAGGTGAGATACCCTCGTCATGAACATTTGTCAGAAATATCCTTAACTTTATTTCTTTATGGCCGAGCAGCTCCTCAGGTATCTCACAGCGAAATGCTCCATAAGCACCTCTGTGCTCTCCTATCTTACGGTCATCTGCCAGAACAACCGCATGCTGATCTGCTCCCGGAATGTCCACAAAAACATGTTTCCAGTCAGGATTGATCTGTATGGTCTTTTGATACAGCACAAGTCCCCTGTAAGGGTCATCATCCCTGTACCATGTGTGAGGAAGCGCCACCGTCACAAAGCTCTCTGCTCTGTTGATGTCTGCTAATGCTTCGTTTTCTCTTTCCCCGATACCAGCATTTTCACCTGAGTCCCTTACACCCAGAGCGTTCATGACATCACTCTCTGACGAAATGACATCGCTATAAACAACTTTTGAATCCCCTGTCAAACCACTTAAATCCCTGATGTTTCCATCAGGGATTTTATTAAACTGCCAACCTTCGTTTATCTGTATCTTATGCATTCTCTTTCCTCATTTCATCAATTCTGGCTTCTACCGCCTTCATCTTCTCCGGTGTAAGGTCGTAATATTTCATGGCGATGACATTAAACACTGCTCCCAAAAGCTCAAGGCCGTAGTAGAAAACTATGGCGATCAGCAGGAGGCTCCGGCTGTATGGAGTATTGAGATCTGGAAATGCTTCCTTGAAACCAATAAGCGCAAATCCGATACCTACAAAAGTCGGTCCAAAGGATGAGATCAGCTTATCCATAAATGAGAAAACTGTTCCGACCATACCCGGAATATACTTTCCTGTTCTTGAGGCTTCATAGTCATTAACGTCCGCGATCATCGGAGGAATGATGGAGCTTGTGATCATCTGGAAACCACCGCCTATAACAGTCACAAGGAAAAGTGCCACTGTAAATGCGGTAAAGCCACTGAATGCCTCGCCATAGCCATTAACAAATCCCGGAAGACTCAGTGTCTTCGGATCCATGACCATCCAGATAAATATGGCGATGGTGTCAAAAAAGATCACACCCCAGGAACCTATCTGCATAGCTTTCTTGAGACCGAGTTTGGCGCCGATCGCACCGATACCAAGTGCCATCATCAAAAGCCCTACGATGGTTGTGTAGAGGGTCCAGCCTCCTGACAGCTCATAGTTACCAACTACAATGCCGTAAAGTACAAGCAGGATTGCACTTGTCTTGCAGGTATTTGAGAACTGGTCTGTGGCTCTTGCAACGATGAGCATCTGAAGTGGCTTGTTGTTTTTTAACACATCAAGATAATCTGAAAACCTGATATTTTTCTTTCCTGAGGAATTGGTCTCTGAAAATGCAGGTACATCCTTTGGTGCGATGGAAATGTAAGCAACAACTATTCCGATGGTAGCGATGACTGCTACGATCAGCCAGTACTCATGGAAAAGCTCGGCGCTCTTCATGGAGCCGTATTTAACGGCGAGTCCCGCAACTACCATCTGCATCACAGCTCTCATGACACGAACAAGAACCGTACCAACGATGGAAAGTATCGGTCTCTGGGCCGGATCATTGGTGAGGCAGACATTACCCACATGGTTTGAGATATTTAAGAATGTATATCCTATGTAGTAAATGGCTGTAAAGAATATAAAGAAAACCGGCCTCAATGCTCCTTCCGGAAGTCTGTCAGTCACATTGAACATGAGAAAACTGTTTATGAAAAGAAGCAGACCGCCCATAACAAGACACAGTCTGGTTTTACCGAAGTTTTCCTTTTCTTTAAATCTGTCAACAAAAAATCCAACGATAGGATCAGTTACACCATCCCAAAGTCTTGTTATAGTTGAAAAACTTGATGCAAGTATAACTGCCATACCCACATATCCATTAAGATAAAAAGACATGATCATAGTGAGACCCATGTACAGATTGACCGCCATGTTGGCTCCGGAAAAACCAACTATCCTCCATACAGGAACGTTGTGTATGCCATTTTCCTTTATATATTTTTGGTACTTGTCCTGTGACATAGTCTCTCCAACCCCTTCCTTCATACCAATCTCCGATTCTTTCCGCATTGCCGCTTCCATAGCCCCTCCTGAATTTACTGAATGATGATGAGGTCTACAGTGATATGAGGGGCAAATGAACCAAGTTTATGCCTGCACAACGATCATTGATCATTTGCCCCATTCTGTCTCTGTATATCACTCACTTCTTTACCACTTGAAGTTCAACATTTTTTAATGTTGGCATCATCATACCATCAGTCGTATAATGAATATAGAACTATAGTCCTTGCTTTAGAACGATATTACTTTTTACTACAAATATGATAAATAATTCACATGCAATTAAAACAACTTCATCAGCAATAGCTTCATCTGAGGCATCTTCAACTGAGATGACTTCACCCCAAACTGCTTCTATGGAAACTTGTATGAAGCTCATACAAAAACTATTTCAGGTCAGATTCTATACTATTAATGATTTCTCTGAGGCAGAAGCATTCAGCCGCGAAAATATGCTTAGTGATCTACAACTTATTTTATCACCTGACGCGCTTATGACCATGAGATCCGGTGCTGAAAAACATACTCTCTATCTCCTGACAGATATTTTTCATATTTCGATCATAGTCTTTATGTTGGACGACAGCTTTATGCTTTTTGGTCCCTTTACCTCTCTCATCCATACCAAAATGCATGCGTCACATATCATAAATGCACATGGGATCAAAAATCTTCAGATCGAAGATTATCTCAGATATCGTGAGCATTTTCCTAATATAAGTAAGGAACGGGCCGAACACATAGTGAGATGTTTTCTGGACACTGTATACGGACACGAAGAAAACTACTCTCTGCGAGATCCGGAGACATTTGCCATGGAGCAGGTATATGAAGATCATGCAAAAGAACAAAAGACCGGTATCGATCTTCTGCAGCTGCGATATGCCAATGAAAAAGAGTTTATCAGAAGTGTGGAAAATGGTGACAGCAGTTCCGCTCTCAGATATCTCGATAGGATGCAGAGTGACGTAAGATACATGAAGGAGCTCGGTTCTACCATAGAAAATGAACGTATCGGCTGTGCCATCACGAGAACCACTCTCAGAATAACCGCCATGAATGCCGGCCTTCCGGCTTATATCATAGATAAAATATCAGGACAAAATACCAGAGAAGTTTTCCGGGAACGGCACTTGGAGAAAATACTTGCAAGCAAAGAAAAAATGGTCGTAAATTTTTGCAATGCCATAAAGGAGCACCATTCTGAGGCTCACAGTGCTGTGGTTACAAATGCCATTTTCTTTCTGAACAGCAATTTCAAAAATGACATAACCATCGAGGATATCACAAGTGAACTCGCAATATCCAAAAGTCACTTTATGTCTGAATTCAAAAAAGAAACCGGTACAAGTCCCATGAACTATCTCCGGTCCATCAGAATCAAAAAAGCCTGCACCCTTCTTTCAGGCACAGGCAAAAGCATTCAAGAAATAAGCGAAACTGTGGGGATTCCGGACAGCAATTACTTTGTGAAACTGTTCCGGAAAGAAACCGGTATGACACCTACCGAATACAGAAAAAGCAATCGGTTGTGAAATAACAAATCTGCAGACGGTTCTATTGACTGCTTTTGGAAAGTAGTCAACAGAACCCTCAATAAAGGATTTAGTATCCTTCAGGGCTATGAAACAGATGACTTTATCATATCCAGAACCCACTTCGGCGCAAGCTGAGGAAGTTCAGTTCCATTCTTTTTGGCCTCACGATATGCCGCAATGGTCTTTCTTCGGTTGTCTTCATACTCCTTCTTTTCTTCCGCTGCGGCAAGGACAGTCTCGATATGCTCCTTAGGGATCACACATACACCGTCCGAATCACCCACTACCAGATCTCCAGGAACAACCTTAACCCCTGCACAGGTGATAGGTGTATTGATATTTCCTTCGTCCTTCTTGATAGGTCCGCAAGGCATAAATCCTCTTGAGTATACCGGGAATCCCAGTTCGATATTACCGTCTCTGTCACGTGTATACCCATCTATGACCATCCCCTTGAAGCCTACTGCCTGACAGGCACCCATGATGAGATCGCCGAAATATGCTCTCTTATCATAAGCCTTGCCATCGATGACCATGACATAGCCCTCTGCATCAAAACTATAGCTGGCTACATGGATCGGGAAATTATCTCCATTATCAGTCTCTACTGTCAATGCTGTCCCCACCACCGTCATGCCTCTGTCAACCGGCATAACTTCTGCGTCCATACACCCGCCGTTTGGAATATCAATTTTTGCTTTTTTTACACCATCAAGCAAAAGGGCCACACCTAAATTCTCTGCCCGTTTGATTATTTTTTCATCTAAAAGTGGTGCACATGAATTGATCATATCGTTTTAATCTCCTTTTCTGTAGTTGC
This sequence comes from Oribacterium sp. NK2B42, assembly GCF_000424445.1. Lineage (GTDB taxonomy): Bacteria > Bacillota > Clostridia > Lachnospirales > Lachnospiraceae > Oribacterium. The sequence goes on along the minus strand of NZ_AUJX01000005.1, from coordinate 166,936 downwards.
TGTAGCTTTAAGGTGTATAAATATTATAACAGTCAGAAGTGCAAAGCGCGAAACGATTCTATATCAAATACACTAAAAAGCATGCCGGAGTTTACCCATATAACGGATATTCTCCAGCATGCTTTTTTATATTACATCTTTACACTGTTTCAACTTCTGTCACAGTAAGGTAATTATATTCCTCACTTCTGTGTAAACAACCATTCCATAACAGCTACACAATTATAGGCATAGTCGAAGGATGCCATATGATATCCGGCGCCACCCATAGGGCTGTTTCCGCTCTGCTGCCCGGCTTCTCCGGATGTCTCCTGACCATCAGCTGCTGCCTGTTCACTCATTGGAGTTTGATTGCTGTCTGAGGTCTGTCCATTCATTGGCGGCTGATTACCTTCGGAGTTCTGTCCACCCATCGGTGGCTGATTGCCGTCAGGGGCCTGTCCATTCATCGGCGGCTGATTGCCTTCCGGAGCCTGTCCTTCCGTTGACTGCTGATCCTCTGATCGAGCCTGACTAGCAGCCGGTTTCTGCCCGCTACCAGAGCCTTCTGCTCCTCCCATCATAAAACTACCGGCATCGATTGTACCTGTCTTCCATGAGATAAAGTACTGATTTTCGTCTGCACTAAACAGATCATTTGCCGCAGAACTTAGTTCATCCACAGACCATGTGCCATCCCACTGTACATATTCATAGGAAACACCGTCAGTATCAAACATTTCCATCACTTCCTGAGCTCCGCTCCAGGCACTTATATCGTCCTCTGCTGCAAAGTATACAAAGGTCTGATCCTTAAGTCCTGAAAGAGCACTTATATCCCACTGACCATCTACAAACATACATGCAGCATAAAGATCGGGATACTCTGATGCCAGGATCAATGTAGTCATGCATCCCATTGACTGACCGGTACCGTAGATCCTCTCAGCATCAACTGCATACTCCTCACACATATAGTCAATGTAACGTTTTGTAAGTTCTACGTACTCTGTTGTGGTATATCCATTGTGATCATCAAGGATAGTCTCAGGATATGTAGGAACCGCTACGATGGTAGGATTTACACTCTGCCATTCTTCTGTAGCCCAGACAAGAGCACCTCGTCCCTGTGTTAATGAATAAGTGGGATCGTCACCTGCGCAGGTTGAATCACCTATGAAAACCACCATAGGATATGAAGCAGCTTCATCATATCCTTCAGGAAGATACAGATTATATGTTATGGAAAGCCCGGTTTCCTCATCTGTAAATGTCTTCTGCTCAAACTTACTCGCGTAAGTCGATACCAGACTCTCCTCATCTTCAGCGAGGGTGTTCGCTACTGCGCCAAGTCCTGCTGCTGTGATATCACTCTTTTCAGCATCAGCCTGTGATTCCTTCGCTGCAACTGATGTTTCTTCTTTCTTATCTGCTTCCTGATCCTCTGTATTCTTTTCTTCTGCTGCCTGGGTGGAAGGCGCTTTGTCAACAGTGGTCTGGTTTCCACAAGCTGCCAAAGTGCAGATCATGGATGAAGCAAGTAACAGTGCTAAAGGTTTTTTGAACATTTCATTTCTCCTCATATCTTATATTGTATTCTGCTGATCACGCAGCAGTTTTCGTTTTCCGTGATGCACATGTTACAACATTTTCCTTAAACGAAACTTAAAACCTCCCATACCGCAGCAAACCAAGGTGAAAGTTTCATCTCCTCACTTAGTTCTGCCTCTCCACAATTTGAGATCAAAAGAACATTCGCTTTCCTGAAAGCATCGTTGTGATAATGTATCTCCCTGTCACTGAGATTACAGAGTACAAACAGCTTTCTGCCATCAAGTTCTCTTTCGTAGGCAAAGATCTCGCTGCTTTCATCATCCAGAAGCCTGTAAGTGCCGTATACGATAAGATCCGACCACTCGCTTTTTCTTCTCAGGGAAACAAGCTTTTTATAGTAGTTAAAAACTGAATCAGCATCCTTAAGCTCAGCTTCAGCATTGATCTCTTTATAGTTTGGATTCACCATGATCCACGGAGTTCCGGTGGTGAAGCCTGCGTTTTCACTTGCATCCCACTGCATCGGAGTTCTGGCATTGTCTCTTCCCTTTGCTTCAATGCCGGCGATCATGGCTTCACGAGTCATCTTTCCGCTGTCTACAAGCTCATGATATGCATTGATCTCCTCGATATCTCTCAGATTTTCAAGGCAGCCGAACTTACAGTTTGTCATGCCGAGTTCCTCGCCCTGATATATGTAAGGTGTTCCCTTCATGAAGTGAAGCATAGTGGCGATAGCCTTAGCTGAAAGCGGTGAATCATCCCCAAGTCTCGAGACGATTCTCGGCTGGTCATGATTGTCAAGGAAGAGTGAGTTCCATGCTTTACCTTCAAGCTCTGTCTGCCACTTACTGAGGTTCTTTTTTAACTCACGAAGATCGTATCTTCTGGCAGTCCACTTTCCATGCTCATCATAGTCGAGACCAACGTGTTCAAACTGGAACACCATATTGAGCTCCGAGCCATCGAGAGAAGCATACTTCTCAGCCTCTTCTATGGTAACTCCCGCGCACTCACCAACTGTCATGATGTCATACTTTGAAAGGACCCTTTTATTCATCTCCTTCAGATACTCATGTACATGAGGTCCGTTTGTGGTGTTTTCAAGTCCGCCGTAACCGGTGTTGGCATCTACCTGTCCATCAGGAAGACCCTCAACCTTTGAGATCATAGAGATAACATCCATCCTGAAGCCATCTATACCCCTGTCACACCACCAGGTCATCATCCTGAAAACTTCATCTCTCACTCTCGGGTTATCCCAGTTGAGATCCGGCTGCTTTTTTGAGAAACAGTGAAGATAGTACATATCTGTTTTTTCATCATACTCCCACGCCGAACCGGAGAAACTGCTTCCCCAGTTGTTCGGAGCCTGACCATCCCTGCCCTCACGCCAGATATAAAAGTCTCTTTTATCATTGTCCTTCGAGGATCTGCTTTCCACGAACCACTTATGCTCATCAGAAGTATGGTTCACCACCAGATCCATAACTATCTTTATCCCACGGTCATGGGCATTTTTCAGGAGAATGTCAAAATCTTCAAGTGTTCCGAACTCATCCATGATATCCTGATAATCCGAGATATCGTAGCCATTGTCATCGTTAGGTGACTTATAAACAGGGCTTAGCCAGATAACATTGATCCCAAGCTCATGAAGATAATCAAGCTTACTTATGATTCCCTTGAGATCACCTATTCCATCTCCGTTGGAATCACAGAACGATCTCGGGTAGATCTGATATACAACACTTTCTTTCCACCACTTTTTGTCCATATTTCCTCCGCTTCCTTAAAATCTGCCGTCAGTAAATGTAGTTTACTTATATGCTCTCGTATGTTTTATACTGCATATAGTCATAGCTTTTTATAAACAATAAGTAACGTAAGTTATTCGAATAACCTTAGTGAAACTAAATTAACCCATATCAAGCTCCACGTCAAAGGTTATTCGCGTAACCTCCAGACCTCACGGCATGACTTTCTCACCACAAGCTCTACAGGAAGCTTTACATTGTGCTTTACAGTTTTTCCCGAAAGCATCCTCATCATACTGTTGACAGCAGTCACCGCCTTTTCCTCTACATTTTGTCTTATAGTAGTGAGTTCCGGATTGGAGTAACTTGAATAAGGAATATCGTCATATCCTGCAACAGATATATCATCCGGTACCCGCATACCGTTCTGATAAAGATGATTGATAAGCTGAAGAGCATAATTGTCGGAAACACAAAAAACAGCACTGTGCTTTTTTATCTCAGGCAGTATCCTGTTAAGTCCGTCCCGGATCTTCTCTTTGTTGATATCAATGATGTAATGACAGTCTTCTGTAAGCACGATACCACTCTCCATATAAGCCTGCCGGAATCCTCTCCATCTGTGGAGGTTTATTTCGAGATCACTGTCGTCTATCATGGCAGCATTCTTATGGCCAAGGCTCAGGAAATACTGCCCCATGATGTATCCACCGTTGAAATCGTCTATAAAAATCTGAACAAGCTTGTCATACTCATATTCAAATGAAGCATCTATGGTAACCACCGGCTTCGAAAACTGACTGCTGACCTCTATCATCATATCCTTAAGCTGGTTACAAAGTATGAGTCCATCCAGATTCCATCGTCTTGCATCCCTTAAGATGACATCCACCGACTGATCAAGTAGCATCAGTATGTATTTATCATTTTTTCTGAATTCTTTCTCGAGGTATGAAAACAAAACACCAAAGTAAGGATCAGCCATAATGTTTTTGCTTTCACCAAGGTTAAGAACCGCAACACCGATAAGTCCGGAACTCTTACTGACAAGTGAAAGTGCCGACTGATTGGAAATGTAACCGGACTCGGCTATGACAGCTTCTATCTTCTCTCTGACTTCTTTCGATACCTTTCCCTGTTTTCCGTGTATCACGTATGATACTGTAGCTGTGCTTACACCACACATCTCAGCGATATCTTTTATCCTGATCATCTCTAATTGTCACGTAATAAATGCTTACTCTTCGTTTACGTTTATGCCTTCGTCTTCGACATCATCTTCGTCATCATAGTCTTCTTCTGAATCGAAATCCTCATAGTACTCATCGTCATCAAAGAACTCTTCATCATCAGGTTCATCGTAAATCGATTCATAGTATCCGGCGGTCTCGAAACCATCATCCTCATGGTCTGACAGCATCCACTCCATCAGTTCAACGATCTTATCATGCTTACCGTCAAAACGATCATGAACATAGAAAAGAGAAAGGATATTCTCACTGAATTCCAATCCCGGAATCTTGTTATGGAACATTTCGACTATATTCCATAATGTAACAGAATCATCATAAACAATATCCATAAGAAGGACGTTAAGTTTATCAGGATTGTAGTAACAGTGGATCATATCTCCCACTGTATCTTCACCAAAAAGATCCATATAGATCTGCCTGATGGCTTTTGCATTAAGCTCCGAAGCATCATTCAGGTATGATTCCGGATCTTCCACCGCTATGCGGTAATGATCAAAGGTCTCATTTTTAAGCTCCAGAAACTCAAGTGTATCAGCTATGGCAGTCTCAACCGTCACTTCATTCTGTTCAGCATAGGATTTAAGTATCTCCATATATTCGTCGGGAAATTCCATCTTAACACTCATAATATCTCCATTCTTCACTCTGTAAACTATTCCGGGAAAACACCGATAAGTCAGCATTACCCTGAAACTCAATACTTTGCGGCAGACTACTTAAAGTTCTGAAGCTCTGCCATGAACATATCATAATAATCGTCCTGACCTTCCAGCTTCGGGGAGTTTTCTCCTCCACCGTTTGTGGATCTCTTTATGGCCGCATAAAACTCTTCTCCGTAGGTCAGGATATCCATTTCGTACAACTCGTAACCTTCCCGCCTTGCTATCTCGCAGAAAGCAGCAAGTGGATTCTTCTCCTTTTTCGTCGCCAAAAGTTCTTTTCGAAATTCTCCATCCTTCAGCGCCTTTTGACGAAGGGCTGACATTACTGTCTCAACGTCCATAATTACTCCTCATGCTTTATAAAATATCTGGTAATTGTCGCTCCTATCAGTCCTCCAAGGGTTAATGTCACTGCCGCAAGAAGCACAGGCTTTTTCACATCTACACGAGTGGGTATCTCAAACTCCCCTCCGTTTTTACATATAAGTCCGATTTCCCCGTCTGCTATGAGGTATGACTCTCCATATAGCATTTCTTTATTTGTAACTGTATCTTTTCTAATGTAGGCTCCGTCAGTCAGGCAATAAAAAGCTCTGTTTGTACTATCCGGATAGGTTATCTCCTCAAACAGCTTTTTCCCATCCAGCATGGCATCAATAGTTTGATCGTAATGAGGGATAACATTGGTATCCGTAAGCCCAAGGCCTTCCAGAAAACGCTTATAACCGGCATCCTTTGATTCGCCTTCAAGCTCCGGCTGTGCGTATACGATGTCTGCGCAGTTCATGGTACCGGCGCTTACTCCTATAACTATTCCCCTGAAGCCTTTGATCCACTCCTTAAGCTTTATCTTATGGAACCAGGCATTCTCCGTGGGGACATGACCTCCCGCAAGGATCACCACATCGTAGATTGCGAGTATCTCAACGATTTTTTCATCTCTTGCGTCCAGCACGTCTATGGAATCCATACTGAGCCCTGATTTATTGAAGGCATCAAGATAGGTCTGTGCCATGGCTGTATTCATCTCGGAATTTTTAGGATCCGAGGAAATGAGAAGACCTTTGCTGTGGTCCTTCCAGTCATTCTTAAGCCTGTCCACAAACTGATTTCTGTTATCAAGCTTTTCCGGTAACCCTGTACGGCGGTCAAAACCACCGGGGGTTGAAGTCATATATAAAATCATTTATTTCTCCTGCTGTTTTTTCGTTTTCATCTTCTATAAAGACTGATTTCCGCCAATCATCTCTTATGAATATATCTATTCTTCTTGAGACCGTTAACGTGTCAATGACTCTCTCATCCGTTCCTTTTATCTGCCTTTACCCTGCCATTATAAGCCTTCATAACCAGCCATGACAGCAGATAATTTATTCCCATAACAACCACTACCCAGATTATGGTTTTGATGACCGGCTGTTCATATACACGGAGGAAAAAGTAAGGTCCCACGGTGATGCGGGCAGCGTTTAATATAAGCATTATCACCGCATATATCACTGTCGGTATCAAAGCCCAAAAGGGTGCAGCCTTGGGAAGTGTCGCCTTATCCTCCAAAAATAAAAATGAAAACAGAGATATTAATGGTACGAGGAAGTGGTCTAATGGATGAACACCGCTGAACAGCTCCTCATCAAATCCCTTTTTTGGTCCAAGTACTGCAAGTACGATAAAAAATGTCAGCATCAGACTGCATACAACCACATATCTCACGGTAATGAGCCAGGCAGGAAGCTCGTCGGATCCCTTATAATGCTGCATCATATAGGTGGAAACAAACCCGCTTGTCCTCCCTTTGGAAAGCGCCGGCAGCATAAAAAGCACAAACGCCCCACTGCTTAGTAAGCAAAGGAAATTTGATACTTCCGTATAGTGATAAAACATTTCCAATCCGTTCCGGGTCGCATATACATAGTTGGTTATGATAATTTCCATCAATACAATGATTATATGCAAAAACAACGCTGTTCTGAGTTTAGAATTATTCATTTTAACAATCAAAGCCCGCCGGCATCCACCGTCGGGCCCTTTCTCTTTAATTTTTTTATTCTCTTTTATTGCAAATGCCTATCTGATCCCTAAGCAGAAACGTTTCGGACATTTACCGTACCATTTTTTAGTATTACAGAGATTTCAGTGTTACCAGCTGGAAGAAGTGGTATCCCACCTGAAGCGGCATAGGCAAAAGTATATCCGCCATAGTCTCAAGCGCGATTTTTTCCCTTATCCTTCTCTTGGCTTCCGGAGTAAGACGCCTTTCTTTTATCTCTTCCAGACTTATCTTTGACTCATCGACAAATTCATTTTCTGGAACCCATATTTTCTTAAGCTTGATCTTCTCCAATGCTGATATCAGTTTGTCTTTTGACAGAACTTTGGAATCAAAACTAATGGCAACACCACCAGTCCTTCTATATACGCGAACCTCTTTTACGCCCTTGATTTTCCGAATGGCATAGGAAAGTCTCTGATCCTTGACGTAATCCAGCTTTCCATCCTTCAGGCGTATACGTATTCTGTTCTCCAACTCATTTTTAATCGTGAATTTCATTTCGAACCTCATGCTCTCAAAAAACCCGATGCTATGGAAGAACTGATATGGTCAGTTTCTCCCCGGATAAAATCATTATACAAAAATGGTTGTGATATCATCAAGCTGTTTTCTGCCGAATGGAAGTCACATATAACTCAGGCTAACCATCAGAACAACAGCCTCCTGGTGGTATGTGCGTCAAATGTCACCGTATCCACTCCTGTGGTTTCAATCTGGTATAGAGCATTAGCCGCAAGATGCTCAGCCGCCTGCTCCAGGTCGCGGCATCCGGTGGTATCTCTGTATTTTTCAAGAATCACGCTTATGGCTCTGTCATCCACCACACACTCCTCCGGTCTCATACCCATGCGTTTAAGAACCTTAGGCAGCGAGAACTTTTGGAAAATGATCTTCTTCTCCTCCGGGGTGTAGTCCGGAATGTCTATGACCGCAAATCTGCTCATAAGGGGATCTGATATACGTGATTTGTCATTGGCCGTAGCCACAGGATAAACTCCGTTTGTCGGTATGCGGCACTCAATGTAGTTGTCCGTATAACCGATATTATCGAGAAGTGTCAGAAGGGCATCCGCCGGATTGCCGTTAATGCTGTTCTGATCGGCCTTATCAAGCTCGTTAATGATAAAAACTATATTGCTTGAGCCACTCTGTGAGAATGCCTCCATTATGCGTCCGGCCTTGGCATTGGCATAAACACGTGGACTTCCGGTCAACGCCTCAGAGTCATGGATGGCACTCATATCGAGGCTGGTCCATGGAAGTCTCAGAATTCTAGCTACCGCATAGGCAAGCTGTGACTTTCCGATACCTGCCGGCCCCGCAAGAAGAAGTCCGTAGGAAGGCAGCGTGTGGGTTCTGTTTATCTGGATGATGGTCTCCATGATGCGCTGCTTCACTCTCTCCAGGCCGTACAGCTCTTCATCAAGGATCTGCCGTGCCCTGACGGGATCGATGGCTGCAAAATACTCGCCCTTCCACTGAATGTTGAGAACCATCTGGAGAGCTCTCTCCGCGTGGCGTCGCTCCTCAGGGGTGATGGTCTTGGACCTGATAAGGTCAATGTTTCTGTCCGCCCAGGATTGCATGTTCTTCGGAAGTGTTTTCTTAGCGCAGGCAAGGAAATTCAGCATGGAATTTATATCTCTGAGATCCTGATGTCCGACCTCAGTCATTTCATCATTTGGTTCCTCATCGTCAGGAGCCTTGCTTTCTTTAAGCCTCTCAATGATAAGCTGGAGGAAGCTGTCTCTGTCGGATTGAATGTTTTTCCCGTCGGGAGTCACAGCCCGGATCTTGTAAACACAATAGCCTTCCTCCCTGCTCTCACCGCTAAGCCTTACTGAAACATGATTCTCCCCAAGCCACTTCTCAAGGTCAATGAACCTTTTATCAATCTTAAGGATATGGTGATTAAGGTCCCTGCCATCCTTATCCTTGCCGCTTACATCTGCTTCAACTTTTCCTTCCGTATAGGCAAATGATGTCCCCCTTATGGGATTCACGAAAACTCCTGCTGCATGCTTTGGAAGTTTTTCCATCTCTTCGGAAAGGACCATAATGGGTGAATCTGCACTTAATTCCTTCTCATCTGTTTCCACTATCTGCCAGGTGACTAAAGATCCCTCATCGCCTGAGCCTGTTTTAGGAGCTTTGCTCTCTTCTATTTTGTTGAAATCAAAAATTCTGTCTGCCATGGAATACCTCGTGATATATATATGGTTTTTTCCGATTAATGTATCATCAGTTGACTTCTTTTCTGTTTTCCGTATTTGCAGTCAACATGATAAGTACTCATGTTTGACCCAATATCCAATAATGCAAGTTGAGGTCATATCAAAACAGGGGCTCGATTGACTCATTAACGAAAAAAACATATTTGAGTCAATGATTCAATACTACATGCTTGACCCATTTTGGATTATTTTAAATTGCGGTCAAACAGGATTTCAAAAAATGTTGACTCATATAACAAAAACTATAACTTGAGTCATTCAGGCTCAGCCTTTTAAATGACTCATATATCTAAAACTATAACTTGAGTCATTCAAGACACCTATCATTGCATGACTCAGATGAGGCAATACAGAAATGAAGTCAATCAAAAGGCAATAATCGCTCCTGCTATGATGCTTATGCCCCGGCTGAACTTTTACATTCCATACAACAGGGCATTGACTATTGCCGCAGCGATGTTGGAGCCTCCCTTTCTGCCTCTTGCGACTATCAGGGGAATGTCTGAAGTATTATCTGATTTTCTCAGCTTCCAGATAAGCTCCTTTGCTTCCACAACATTTACGAAGCCAACGGGAACGGCGATGATACCCGTAGGTCTCAGATTTTCCTCACGTATGAGCCTTTCCAGTTCTATCAAGGCAGTGGGTGCATTGCCGATGGCAAAAATGATATTGGAAAATGAGCCTTTTGATCCACTCTTATTTTTTGATGTGTTCGATGAAGGAATAAATTCCTTTGATTTTTTCTGAACAGATATCTCTGTTATCGGAAGTTGCTTTGCGAGTATCGCGGCGTGTTCCATGCTGACCGTAGCCCTTGTTACACCTTTTGCTTTTGCTTCCGAAGCCACCTCAGGGTCCGACATAAAACAACGAATCTCACAACCGTATTTTGCCGTAGTCACCTTACTGATGCCAGCTTTCACCATCTCAGTATCGGTAACTATGACAGCTCCCGCCGAAAGTGCAGCTCTAATCCGCTCTACTGCATTAGCGGAGAAAACCAGATTTTCATAATAATCAAAATCCGCGGAGGTATGGATGCACCTCTCTATCACCGGTGCCTCCGTCTCAGGGAGCCTGACACCCCTGCGGGAAAGCTCCTCCCGGATGATTTCCATGCTCCGTCGTTCTATGTCCCTTGGTTCAACGTGTTCAAACCTGATCCTGCCGGAACCTGATTTTCCGGAATCAATTTTATCTGAATCTTCATCAAACAATTCTGTTATATGTGGCTGGATTTTATCCATACTTTTTTCCCCGATACTTTCAAATCCGGACATGCCCACTATTTCTCCACCCCGACTCTTGCCTTAATCCCGTCATCATAAGGATGCCTGTCCTTTACCATATTCGTCACATAATCCGCCATGGACAGAATGGTGATATCCGGGTTACGCCCCGTCAGGATCACTTCCACATACTCGGGAAGCTGAAGAAGAAACCTTGCCAGCATGTCCTGATCCAGAAGTTCTTTGTTTACGGCATCAAGAATCTCATCAAACACAAAAAGAGCCACTATATCCGGTCTGTGCTCTTCCCTGGTTATGATTCCGGATTTTTTTCTTCTTTCCTCAAAGGCTTTCAGTGCCTTTGGCTGATTTTGCAGGATCATGGTCATGGTTCTGATAGCCTTACCGAACATCTCGTCACAGTCTTTTCTTGTGGCAGCGAGTTCTTCCGGTGTCATATTTGAGGTCCAACCGTAAAAATGCTCAGGAAAAAGAACCAGTATACCCGGTATCTTCTCAAGTATACTGATCTCTCCGGACATACCGTCCTTAAGGAACTGACAGAATACCACAGGAATGTTGTGTCCTGCCGCCCTGACGGCTGCTCCTACCGCCGCAGTAGTTTTCCCTTTTCCATTGCCATGATAAATGTGAACCATCTGTAAGCCTATACAATTCTGTACATAAAATAACAGTTCAGCCGGTGGACCATGAGAACGGAGTTAGTGGTTCATTTCTCCATAAAATGAACCACTAACTCCGTCCCCATGGTCCACTGGCTGCATTGTTACAGTTTTCAATTACAACTTTCTTGAATCATACTATATATCTTCTCCATATCCAATGAATCTCTCAAAATTGAAGCAAGTTTGTCATACTGTGCCTCCTTGAAGTCCTCATAGCTTCGCTCCGAAAGCTCCATTTTATCCGGATCGATTCCTTTTTTTCTGTAAAGCATATCCAGGAATGATTTTCGAAGTTCATCAGAATCAAAGAAGCCATGAACATATGTGCCTAAAACATTACCACAGCATGCAAAAAGACCATTCCTTAAATCAGGTTTTACGTCGATATCTATGCTCTCTGTCCTATCATGCCTTGATACATCGGCGTGTAAACTATTTGATGCCGCAAGATTTCTGGTTTTTCCCATATGAATCTCATATCCGGTAACTGTTTTTCCGTTTAATGTCTCGAACTCTCCGCTTAAGCCCTGAAGTTCAAATGTCACTCCGGTTCGGGTCTTCTCTTCCGAAAACTCCGTGGTTACCGACAGGAAACCAAGCCCCCTTACTTCTGTTCCTTTCTTCCTGTATAAATCATCAGCTTCGGTTCTTTCTGTTTCTGTTCCCGATCCATCAGGTCTTTTTAGACTGTCTTTTGGCATGTGATTTTCTGATATCACTGTGTTTTCGGGAACTTCATTTTCGGTTACAAGCGTTTCCGCACCAACCCTATCGATGATCTTTTCCCCAAGCATCTGATAGCCACCACAGATTCCTATGATGAGCGTTCCCTTATGAAACTTTTGCATCAGCTTTGCCTCAAGCCCCATGGCTCTCAGCCACTCCATATCTCTGATGGTACTTTTCGTTCCGGGGATAATGATCACATCAGGCTCTCCGAGTTCTCTCACATTGGAAACGTACCTGAGAGAAACTCCCGATTCCATTGAAAGCGCCGTGAAATCCGTGAAATTACTGATGCGGGGCAGACGGATGACAGCGATATCGATAATGGAATCACTGAAATATGATTCTATATCATCATGACAGTTACCAACGGATTTCACCGCCTTATCACGATCATTACACGATTCTCTGTTTCCACCGGTTTTTGAAGCTGTAATTGGGCTCCTTTGTACATTCAGCCTTTCCGACAGCGAGTCCTCATCATCTATCATCACATCCATGTAAGGCACTACTCCCAGAACTTCCTTACCGGTTTTTTCCTTCAGGATATCGAGACCCGGATCAAGTATAGTCTTATCTCCGCGGAATTTGTTGATGATAAGCCCCTTTATACGCGCCTGCTCCTGCTCTTCAAGCAGCGCTATGGTTCCGTAGAGCTGCGCAAATACTCCGCCCCTGTCGATATCACCTACCAGCAAAACCGGCGCATCCGCAAGCTCCGCCATGCCCATATTTACGATATCATCGTTCCGAAGGTTTATCTCCGCGGGACTTCCGGCTCCCTCTATTACGATTATGTCATACTCCGAAGCCAGCTTTTCATAGGCTTCTTTCACAACAGGTATGAGAGCTTTTTTATGCCTGTAATATTCCCTTGCGGTCATGTTGCTGCTGACTTTTCCGTTGATGATAACCTGTGACCCGACATCCGTTGTCGGCTTCAAAAGTATGGGATTCATCAGCACTGATGGCTTAATGCCGGCTGCCTCCGCCTGAACCACCTGGGCTCTGCCCATCTCGAGGCCTTCATCGGTTATGAAGCTGTTAAGAGCCATATTCTGAGATTTGAAGGGCGCAACTTTGTACCCGTCTTGCCTGAAGATACGGCAAAGTCCTGCCGCAATGAGACTTTTTCCTGCATTGGACATGGTCCCCTGTATCATGATCGCTTTAGCTTTTTTCTTCTGTTCCAAAATCCTTTGCCCTTTCAAATCTTCAACTTGAGACTACCCGTTTTTTCTTATTGCATCGGGATACCTGTATCTCATCACACAGCTTCTGCTATATAGATCCTTTGATTTCTGAGCCAGTCTATTATTTCGGTTTCATTAGCATCCTCAGAAAGACCACTGAATTTTACAAAAGATTTTTTGGAAATGATCTTCACCATGATATTTGGATTTTTCGGGAGACCATCCTCACGGTTTTCACATAACTCATCCTCTTTACGGGCTCTTCTGACATAATTCTCATCTTCCATAATATATAAATCATAGTTTGCAACGACCCGGGAAAAATCCCGTATACGCTCAAATGTAAATTTGGAAACCGTATAAAACCCGAAAGACCGGTAAAGAGACTCCGAAACCGGAATGAGAAAACAAAATGGCACTCTCTTATCCCGAAGTATCTCAAAACTCTTTTTTAATACATCCGTCATATACCCCTTGTGGCGATATTCTTTTTTTGTAGCCACAGCATATATGTAATATATTTCAGCCGTTTGTCCGTTTTTACCGCCAACAGTGAATGGATTCAGGTGCGCCATGGCAACAGCTTCTCCATTCTCCTTCCTGCATACTATGACGTTGTCACGACACCTGTCTTCATAGTACCAGTCAGAAAACGGTCCCTTGTCATCCTGAAAGACTTCCTCATAAAGATTTTTTGTTTCATATTTCTGATCTTTTTCTGTTAATACATAAATTCCGTTCATACAGATATTTCCCATGTCCCTATGGCACCTCCGGATATATCAATTCTGCACATTGCTCTTTGAGGTCTGTCAACACTCCGATACTTTGATAAAAATCAGCATTAACACAGGGAGCTTCCCCACATCCTCTCACTGCTGTACGGTGAGTTCATGGTGTTAATACTTCATATCAGCCTTTAAAGTCCTTCTGAAGTACCATGTATTTTCTTTCATAGCCGATAGGATTATAACTTTCTTTTGCTTTTCTGAGTCCCGGAAGCCCCATATCATCCTCCCGGTTTATAATATCTGCATCCGGAAACTCATGAATCAGAAACTGCTGGTTTATAACCTGATAAATACCGGGTATTTCGGAATTACCCTTCTCTATAGCTATGCAGGCCATTTTTTCCCTCGGATTTAAAGCTCCCAGTGAGAAAGCCTGAAGGTGACCGTCTATAAAGATTCCGCCTGCTCTGAATTCTTTAAGAGAAAAGCATTCCTTCATCATCTCATGGATACCTGTAACTTCATATTCCAGAGTATCTCCTGTTTCTCTTTCGTCTTCTGTGCGTTTTTCATACCATTTATCAAGAAAATCAAGAACATCTTCCCTGTCACTGCAGTGGAGTGTTCTGTATTCCCATCTTCCTTCATATTCTCTGAAAAACTTGTTCACCAGGTTTTTCTTTTTATGAAATTTTTTACCCGAAAGATTTCTGAGATCACCTCCTTTATAAAGATAATCCTTGAGATCAGATTCCTCTTTCACATAGTAGCGCGGATCATCCTTTAAGGCCAATGTCTCTACCGCTTCTTCGTCAGCGAGATACATTTTTAAAGGCTTCTTCAAAACCTCGTTAAAATACTTTTCGATGACCGAAAAATAGTATTTAAGATCTTCCTCTTTACAAAAAGGCATAGCCGAAAAGTACTCTCCATCACTGTTCATCAGAAACAGCAACGCTTTATCATCTGCTATCGAGACCCGGACATCGTAAAGGTCTCTCCAGATAAAAGTATCGATTACACCGCTGTCACATGCCTTATTGGGTCTCATATAATAAAAAGGGGCTATTCTTTCAGCATCGTATGACCCGGGTATAAAAAAATCCAAATTCATTTTAATCTCCTCTGTAAGCGCATGTTTTTCAACCTTTATTTCTGACATTCAGATGCTAATCTAATTGGCTCCATTCATTTATCAATTTAAGATTTTCTTCGTGTGTCCTCACGCATATCCTGAAATATCTCTCATCAAGTCCCACAAAGTCCCTGCAGGAACGTATCAGGATTCCTTTTTCAAGAAGCCTCTCTTTCAGGTTTATATCTTTCTGCGAAACTCTGAACAATATGAAATTTGCTTCGGAATCCGGGTTGTAAATCTTTTCCGCAAGTCCGTTCTTCTGTATCTCAGATATCAGATATTTTCTTTCCTGAACCACAGTACGTCTGGTCTCCTCGATAAAACTCTCGTCCTTTAAAGCTGCAGTTCCTGCCATCTGTGCGGGAACATTGATATCCCAGGGGGTCATGGTTTCCCTGACTGTCCGGATAAGACCGTGGTTTTCCGTCACTATATAACCAAGCCTAAGCCCCGGAATTCCGAATATTTTAGTGAAGGCACGAAGAACCACCAAATGTGTTTCAATGCTTTCTGTTGTATCATTTTTCACAGCTTTAACCCCACAGAAATCGGTGGCTTTTATATCTGAAATTTCATTGCTCAAATCCCGGTCGGAATCAGTGGTTCTTCGAAGCATGGTGAGTTCATTTTCTTTCCCGCAAAACGACAGAAAGCACTCATCCACTATAAGCCAAACAGAACGCTTCTCGCACGCTTCACATATCTGGATCAACTTCTCTTTCGGAATGATACTTCCGTCCGGATTATTGGGATTACACAAAAAAACGACAGACCCTGCTGCCAGGTGCTCTATTCTATCAACAAATGCAGCCACTGTATCATCTGTAAAGCTAAAGGAATCCTCTTCTCTTAGAATATAGTCCAGAACCTTTGCACCGGCTTTTTTCGCCGCTGATCTGTATTCAGTAAATGATGGGTTCGAAACCAGAACCTCTTTTGGCTTCAGCACCATCATAAGTCGATAGATCAGATCCGAAGCTCCGTTGCCAAAAAGTATATCTTCTCCGGGTATATCGAGATATTTCGATAGTACATTCCGAAGTTCTCTATGCTCCCAATCGGGATATCCGGTGCTTTGCTCCACTCCCCTTAAAGCAGCTTCCTTCGCACTATCAGGCATCCCCAGGGGATTGATATTCACAGAGAAATCCAGTATCACCTTATTACCGTATATGTCTCCGCCATGATTGTAATTCAATTAAAATCTCCCAAATGTAGTTTATTATACAAACTTGAAATCGGATCTTCCGATGGATAAACCCGTCTTTCTGTATATTTTCATGGTGTTACAAGCACACACCATTTGACGACTAACACCATTTTCATTAATAAGATATGCCTGACAATACTCCATCAAAGAATATCGATAAGCCTGTCTACATCTTCATTCTGGATTATACTTCTCTGATTTATAAAAGTCTTCAGCATTGATTATATCTGCATACGAAATCCCGGCTTCTGAAAGTCGATCCTTCAAAAGCCGGTTCTCATTTTCCAATTCCGATATCTTTTTCTTTAATTGATTTATCTCATTTTCGGCAATACTCATAGTCTTATCTTGGTCCCATAAATTTATCACCATTAAAATGAATCATATGATCAGGCACATCTGCAATCCAAACCTCAGTATCCCAAGCCAAAGAATCTGCAAACTTTTTAAATGTTGCAAAATCCAAAAAGGCCGTAACGAAAATCTTCCCAGATGACACCTTTGATGTCATATCAGAAATTTCAATTATCCTTTTCGGATCCATAGGTCCAACAGAAGTTACCGACTCTATAAAATAAATCCAATCACATTCTTCTCTATATAGGACAACATCCGGCATTTTATCATGCAGTGTAATCTCAAATCCCAACTCTTTCAGTTTTTCAACATTCTTAACTAAATCTTTTTGAATTGTATCTCCAACATAAAGACACTCTGAATTGGGTGCAAATCGTGGTGCAAATTCTTCAATTATTGCTTTCTGTAATTCATTATGCTTACCTGATGAAAAAAGTAACTCCGCCCCATTTATTTTAACAGGTATCATGGTCATTTTCTTTTTCGAAGAATATAAATCCACAAGTCTTTTATGATATGCTAAAAAACGTTTTATACTTTCCGTTTCTTGATTTGCCCCAATACCACTTATAACCTTTAATGTTTCCGCCGTTATCCTATACCTATAATTTGGACTGTTAGTCGACTCCCCATTATCTTCGATCAATGCAGCTGTCCTGAAATTATGCAATGCACTCTTTCTAATAGTTTCCCTGCTGTTTTCTGCATAAGTTGTCCCATAATACAGATTCACAAACGAAATAATATCATGAATACGAATCCACGTATTTGTTGCATTCTTCCATTCATCGTTTGGTTTAATGTCAGCCATTGCCAGTATAGTTAAAGCGCACAGATCTGACTGTTGGGATTTAGGCATTCCAATGTCATTTAGAAACTTTTTTGCTTCTTCTATTTTAGGCATATGCAACCTCCGAAATAATGCGATCACAATTATCTGTCGACAGATCTCTTGACTGTAACACCTGCTCTCCTATTTCCCTTATTAATTTAACAGGAGGTATTGGGATATTGTTAATTTCTGTGCTATTAACTTGCGTACTGCCATTTAATATTCTGTAGTACATATCAAACAGAGTAGAATTCAACAATGCATATATTCCATAAGTTGTTTGTGAATCCATTTCAGTTCCATCTGTTTTATCTACAAAATTAATCTTGTTTTGAGTCCCTATATACTCGTATTCTTTAAAATCGGACGGCGAGTAAACGCCACACTGCAACCTACGACGTTCCTCTTTAGCTGTAAATCTCTTAATAAAAACATAGTTCTTATTCTTTTGGATTAACCCCGGCTTTTCATCAATAATCCAATCATATTCTTTTCCTGACGGTTGGTGATTTACCCTACCGTCACGAATATGTTGACTGTAAAAAAGTGGCAAAATGTTTTCGCCTGGTTCTTTTCTCAATTCTTCCCATTGACGAAAATCTACAACAATACCGGTCTTCATTTTTAATCCTTCATCCGGCATAGTTGAATGGTACATATTTATTTTCTTTATCACATTTATATCATACTCATTAGTAGGAAGATATACATACAATTCATCACCAGAAACTACTGCATCATATGGAACAGTCAATTCAGAAATATTATCAAAATCAGAGCTACTATTAGTTGATGTAATCAACACGTTTTCCGGCTTTACAGCAGTCTTTTTTATCTTTACAATCATTGTTTCCTGTAGAACCTGTTCTGCATTAAATACCTTATCTCTACTCACAAACAAGTGGATATTTTCTATCTTTCCGTTATTTAAAAGATACTCTCTAAATGCCTTAAAATATGCTCCTGATGTCCAGCTGCGGGGAATGATATATACCATTTCCGCACCATCCTTTAAGTTAAAAAGGGACATGGTGGCAAATAAAAAATATAGATTAGGTGCCCCGTGAACCACTTGCGGCATAGCTAATGCAGCCGGATTATCTCTCATTACTCTTAGATATGGAGGATTGCCTATTATAAAATCATATTTTTTAGGATTATCTGACGCCAATAGATTTCCTTGAAAATCATTACACTGTGAAAGAATATAATCATCTTCAACAATACGGTAACTTACCCTATCACTATTACTAGTTTGAAGATAATCAAGATTATTCTTTAATATCGGTAAAACATCTACGTCTGTTTCATAACACGTTATCTTCAAAAAAACATCGTGTCGCTCTTTCAATAATCTGTCCGCAAATGCTATAGATAGAATTCCTGTTCCTGCTCCGGGGTCCAAAACAGAGACTACATCTCCGCACTTCGAAATGTCAAACATTCCGGCCATAAATTCGGCAGTTTCGATAGATGTGAAAAACTGACCCTTCTTCTTCCTTAAGCTCTTTGGCATACTATCCAAAAAAACTTTTGTTTGATTCTTTGTGTACTCAAGTAAACTCATATATTTCAACTCTTTCAATTATCTATATTCTTATCTTCTATAAATTCAACTATATCGCCAATGTCACAATGAAGCGTTTTACATACTTTCATCAGTATTTCTGTACCAACCACTTCACCCTTTGACATCTTGGTCACAGATGCCCAACTAATTCCGGCCTCCCTTTGGAGATCTTTTTTTAACATATCTTTATCTATTAATAATTTCCAAAGCTTTTTATAACTAATGCTCATATTATTATCTTTCTTGTATCCACATCTTGTATGTCGTTTTGTTATATATCACATTATAAAGTTAAACCATCTCAAAAACAAGACTGATTCTTGCTATAGCAAGAATCAGTCTTGTTTTTCATATTATCCTATTTATATTATTTTTGATACCGCTCTCGCTCCAAATATATAATTCGTGAAAGCATATATACCACATAGTCTGGTGGAGTTCTTACTCCCTGCTCCCAATGAGATAGCGTTCCAACAGGAATATGAAACTTTTTTGCGAAAGCAGTCTGCGATAGTCCGGTGATTTTTCTCAACTCCTTAATCAGCATTGGTACCTCCATATCTGCCATATTTCATTGTCTTGCATTCTTTCAATCCACTTCTTTGGAGTAAATATAAGTCTTCCGCGTTTGTATCTAACCGATTGGAATTCCAATCGGTTAAAACCAAAATCATGGACTATTTTCTATTTAATGTATACCATTGATATAGTGTATACAAGTATTAAAAATATCACCTAATAATCGATTTTTTTACCCAAAAGAAAATCATACCAATCCAAATCTCACCATTACCTCTCTCATAATTAGTATCCCTACAACATAAATCATGAATACCGAGAGATACATCATTCTGTTAGCAGTTTCGATATCCTCCGGCTTTATCTCACGAAGCTTATCTCCGATTTCCAGCTTTTTTACGAGCTTTCCGAAGTACCAGGCATCACCAAGGAGAGTTACCCCCAGGGCTCCAGCCATAACGGCTTCTGTTTGTCCGGAGTTTGGGCTTGTGGACTTCTTTGCATCGCGCATCCAGATTTTAAAGGCATTTTTCCAGTTGAGGTTAAGAAAAGCTGAGGCTATGACCATGAAAAGTGCGGTCACTCTCGCGGGAATGAAATTCATCACATCATCAAGTTTTGCAGCGACGGTTCCGAAATATCGATATTTATCGTTTTTATATCCGATCATGGAGTCCATGGTGTTCACAGTCTTATAGAACCAGCCGCCGGCAACTCCGAAAACCATCATGTAAAGGAGTGGCGCTACAACTCCGTCGGAGGCATTTTCAGCCACGGTTTCCACTGCAGCCTTTACGATACCGGACTCATTGAGTCGTTTGGTATCTCTTCCGACTATCATGGAAACTGCTTCCCGGGCACCTTTCAGGTCTTTTCTTTGGAGTGCCTTATACACATTCATTGACTCAACTTTCAGCTGCTTCATGGCCAGCATCTGATATGCAAGAAAAGCACTTATGGCACAGGAAATGTTTTCGCCAAACATGCGGCTTATGTGAATTATGATAAGTGGTATCAACGTAAATACCACCAGCATTATAACCACAAGTATCCCACCTGCAATGCGCTTTTTCACTATGTCCTTCTCAGCCTCTTCGGAAATCCCAAGCACCTTTCTCAGTATCTTCTCAAGCCACTCTATAGCCCGTCCCATAGCCATGACCGGGTGAAACCAATTATGAGGATCACCGAAAACCAGATCAAGGATCAGTGCCATGATAAGTATTATTATTCGTTCGTACATTTTATTTCCCGTCTAAATTATGTTTTATATTTCAAGTCATCCTGATGTGTTTCGATAATGTTATTTCAATCTCTGAGGAATCCCTGCCAGTAACCTATAAACTCTGTCAGCTCTCTTAGCAAACGAGCAACTGACTCTTCCAACTGCCTCACGCCATTCCCGTTCATCCTTGTCCATGGGTACAACCCCGGATCCTACTTCATTCATGATGATGACAAGTTCCCGTGGAAGTTGTTCCTTAAACCGGTTTGCAGAATCCATGGATAAATGAATGGCTGAATCAGTACCATCAATTTCCATAGTGGCTGATATATCATCAAGCCACTTCTCCGCCTCCGAAACCGGATCCTTTCCTTTCCCAAGTTCCTCACGAATCCTTTCTTCATAATGCTCTATCACTTCAGCATCCGGAAATTCGCTTTTACAAAAGTCATGCTTTCCCTGACACATACCGCCTATTATAAGAACCATATTTCCTCCATGCACCGGAATCGTTCTGATTTCTGAATTTCGTTCTGCAAAATAATGATACTCATCTAAAAGCTTTACGTAAGTCCATACATATCTGCTTTAAGCTCTAAAAAAACTCTATGATTTTCGAAGCAAGTATGTTAGCCAGTAAAATCAAAAACTCGCAATTACACAGAAAATATCCGCACAGATCCCCTGTGGTTCCTCCAAACTGAGGCACTATCCTGTATCGATATCTCAGAAATGAAACAGCTGCTGCTGCCAATGTCACTGCCGGATACGCAAACTCAATATTCCCAAATATGCAAAACAAAAACATACAAAGAACCGTCACTAAAAGCTCTGCCAGAAGCACAGTCTTTACATTCTTATCCGCACTATCTGAAAACTCACTGACCATTCCGTCCTTTTTTGCCTTCGGGAAGCTGACAACACTGAGTCCGCTTAGCTCTCTTGAAATCACAAAACCGAAACACACAGAAATGAGCGCCTCTATATCTGTCTCCGTTGCCAGTGCAAAGGCTCCATGCATATACATTACCCCAAAGATCACTGCAAAGGCTCCGACATGAGGATCCTTCAATATGGAGAGCTTCTTCTCTCTGTCACCGTAGCTGTGAAGTGCATCCTCTGTATCAAAAAGTCCGTCAAGATGTATGCCTCCTGTCACTGCCACAGGAACCAAAAGCAAAAAAAATGCCGTAATCATGTTATAAGTTTGGAGAAATCCTGCCAGCCTCCATATAAAAAGCTCCAGAAACGCAATTACCACCCCGACCAAAGGAAAAAAGCACATGGCGTACTTCATGCTCTTTTCATTCCAGTCTGCCTTCGGCATGGGGATCCTTGAATAGGTTGAAAAAGCGATAATAAATGAATCTGTCATTTAACCGGTTCTCCTCTATAAACTCAACACATAATAAATATGTCGGTGATAAAAAATTAACAAACCGTTTATTTTTAGGTATATTTTTAGGCCATATGAGTTTATTATATATATTATGAAGTATAAGTCCAAGTAAAGCCCTTGGGATTCGTGATCAAAAGATATTTATATCCCGGTTGTTTCAACCCTTAAAGAAACTTTTTTCAGGCTGAAGCAGCCAACTACTAAACAATGTGACATTATCAAATAATGGGGAGGTTAATATGGAGTTCAAAGGTATTAAGCACATTGCAGGCGGAAATTTTCTTCACAGGTATGATGTCTATTATGAAACCGGTGATCATAAAGAAATTACTTATGAAATGGCCAGCCGAAATCCGAATATCACATCATTGGAGGAGCTTTCCAACTGGGGAACCAAAACTGTCAGCATAATCGGTATTTCCCGTGACCATAATAGTATTCTGCTCAACAGGGAGTTCCGTCCGGCAGTAGGTGACTGGGTATATAATTTCCCGTCAGGCCTCATGGATGAAGGCGAAACTCCTACAGAAGCTGCAAAGCGTGAGCTGCTGGAGGAAACCGGTCTTCATTTCGTAAAACGTATAGTGCGTCTGGCAAGCAGCTTTAATGCCATTGGTATTTCCAACGAATCCACTTCCTGCATTATAGCCATCGTTGACGGCGAAATACAGGAAAGTGAGTCGGACGTCGAGAAAATCCATGCAGCATGGTTTAGCAAAGAGGATGTAAAAGAGCTCCTTAAGACCGCAAAAATGTCTGCAAGAGTACAGCTCTTTTGTTTCCTTTGGGTTTACGGAGATCTTTCTCTGAACAAATTCTATGAGTATCAGGATGACTTCGGACCGGGACGACTGAGATAAATTTACGATATCTTCTGACCTTTCATGTTTTCAGAAAACAAAAGATCCTTCGTGCCTGATCATCAAAAATATTATCGCCGGTCAGAAAAGCCTCAACTCTTCTGATCGGCGATTTTTTATCTTCTTGGGAAACCGTCCGGAACTTTGGAGTCCTTTTTTATATTGCTCCAAAGCTGTCATAATAAATACAGTTATGATCACATCCACCCATCCGCAGTTTCCTGCAGGATTTCATCCGATAAGTAGACTCCTCTTCACTCCGGTATCTGTTTATTCTCTTTCTGATATATCCGATATTTTCGAAATTATCTTCTTTGCCGGGTATCAGCGCCGCACAGGTATTGACCCAGATGACATTACAATCATCATGTGCACATAAATCCAGGGACAGCTTAAAATCATGAGATCCCGTTGAATATGCCGGAGATATAATCATGGTAAGCATAAATGCACGCATTATACGTTCCATATACTCATTGGTCAGGAAATCCTTGCATATCATTACAGCAAAACGACCTAAGCCTTCATAATGAAATATGGTTATCTTATTATTTGGTCTCAGATATTCCCTGTACTCTCCCTGTTTTAACTTATGAAAAAACGGGTTATGTTTACATTGTCTTGTAAGCTCGTGACCATATCTGTCCAAAACCGGAGAATAATTCAGTCCTTCCACGCTGCAGGAGGGCAAAACAATAAGTGCAGGAATATGTTTAAGCTGCCCGTCATTCAATGTGCTCAATTTATCCCGGATAAACGTCTCCATCACGGGATTTCCAAGCATCTCCGGGAAAACTATCAGCTCACTACCATGTTCCCCCGCTTCTTTGATCTTTTTCCAGACCAAAGCATTATCACTCTTTATACGGGATTCATTATATTTAACGTCAAAAACCAGATAATCACCTAAACCATGATAATTCAGATCAAAATTGGTTTTTGCGCTAAGAGGTGAAGCTGCAACATTAAGCTTTTTGGTTTTATCGAATATGGGAAATGATCCTTTTTTTATAAATACATGCTCTGCCTCTATTCCGGGAATATCCTGAACTACCAGCAGATACCTGAGATAACTGTCTATCCGTTTATAGGAAAATGTCTGCCTGTTTTTTCTTGACCAGACACAATTCATCTTTGGAAACAGGGCTATTCCCGTGGATTCTCTGTTGGTATTGATTTCCGAGGAAACCTTATTTCCTTCAAGGATTTCACGTTCATCATAAAGAAGCACCGAAACCGTTTCATCCAGTGCCTGTAAAAATCTGATGACAGCGTTTTTGTCATTTTCTGCGAATATTTTTTCTTTAAAGCTATGGAGTTTATCAATGTACTCAGGACTGAGATCCGGCTCAAAAACCGGAAGATACTTTCCTTTCTCACTCAAACTGAGTAATGTATCATTCACGATACGATCATCAATACGCCTTAATTCTTTATCAGAGAGACTTTTGTAGAAGATGAAATGATTTTTACCGACAGACTCCAGATAAGAGCATAGTTCTGCGATGATGTTGTATAGTGATATTCTCTCAGGAACAATCTCATTCATTTTTACCTCCATGAGTCAGGCAAGCATAGGTTTGATACAAAACTATAGTTGACCAGGAAATTAACTTAAAAAATCATTTTAAAGCCCAATCTCTCCAATATATCAGATGCTGACATATTGTTTTAAGGCATTTATTTTACACCGACAGGAATACCTGCCACAACTTCAAAAACTTTATCCGCATCTTTTGCTATGCTCCGGTTTATTAATGCCAGCTCTCTCAGGAATCCCACAGTCTCTTCCGGATACTGATTGCCGTCACAGTATAGCTCATTGGTGACAACGATAAGGGCTTTGACATTAGCGGAAAGCTCCCTCAGCGGTTCAATGATTTCATGCGGATGACCATTGGTTTGATAGCACTCATTGGCATAAAGGTTGGTGAGATCCTCGAGAAGAACTACTGAAGATTTCAAATACCGGCAGATATAAGATAAGCTGATCGAATCCTGAACTGAATTATCCTTTGTAGCAACACTTCCGGATATTTTTATCTCATCCAAAACCTTCGATATCTCAACAGGTCGCTCAATGGTAACGAATCCCTTTCCCGCTCTCAGGTTCCGGTGTCTCTCTATCCTCTTTCTCGTTTCTTCATCATCGTAGGGATACATGGTGGCTATGTAATAAAGGTGGTCGTCTTTATCCACCAGTGAAAGCGCCAGTTCTTCCGCATATTCAGATTTTCCCGAGCCGGCACCACCGGTCACCAAATAGTACATTATTTAAGCCTCTCTGTCATAACCACTAAATAACATTATTTCTGCCCTATATCATTTTCTATGTTGCGGATATAAAATCATATTACCATGCCTGCTTCAGCATTCCTGAATCATTGGAATCTCCGGTACGCTTCTACCTTTATATCAGAAAAGGTCCCCATTCGGTTAAAGGCTTCTACCGCAGAAGATAGTATGGGCATAAAGAGTACTGCTCCGGAACCTTCTCCCAGAGACATTTCAGCATCGATTATGGCACGCAGGCCCATTTTCTCAAGGGCTTTTCGTGACAGCTTTTCCTTAGATACATGAGATGCCAATGCATAGTCCGCTACTCTCTCATCCATCATATAGGCGGTGAGGGCCGCTGCTGTTGAGATGATACCGTCAATCACTATGGGTACCTCATATTTAACCCCGCCAAGGAACATTCCGGCCATGACAGCTATCTCTAAGCCTCCAATTTGGAACAATGCTTCTTTCGCTGCTTCCGAGGTGATTTCGGGCATTTCGGAATTACCATGATTCTCTTTTGCTGAACCATTATTATCACAACTGTCATTCGAACCGACTTTACTGATTGAATCATCGATATAACTATTTCCGGGAACCGATTCTGTTTTCAGTCTTTCCAGCGCTCGTCTTACTACCTCTTGCTTTCTCTTTAGCCCTTCTTCACTGAGTCCGGCTCCGTGACCCACAGCCTCTTCCACACTGCTTCCCATGAAATAAGCAAGTAATGCTGCCGTTGGTGTGGTATTCCCGATTCCCATTTCTCCTGTACAAATGATCTGATAACCGGCTTCCTTAAGCTCACGAACGATGTCCATACCGAGCTGCAATGCCTTTTCACCGGTTTCGTGGCTCATGGCAGGTTCAACTGCTATGTTTCCGCTGCCGTCCTGAAGACGTCTGTCGTTTATTTTACCCCGGCAAAGTCTTTCTGAATAATGATTGAATTCCGAATCAGACTTATCTTCAGTATTTTTTACCGATTCATATTTATTCTTACCTTCGGTATCTCCGGCGCCTCCCTCGCTATATCTCGGTCCTACCATCCCCACATCGATAGTATATACATCAACTCCGTTTTTCTCAGCAAAGATTGCCGTGGTTGTTATCCCCTTTACAAAGCTGTCTGCCACCTTTCTCGTTACAGAACTATCAGTCTGTGTCACCCCTTCTTTCACACAGCCATGATCCGCACAAAGCACTACCAGAGCCTTTTTATCTATTGAAGGAGTAAGGGTTCTCTGCATCCCGCAAAGCTTTACAACCTGCTTTTCAAGAACCCCGAGACTGTCGATAGGCTTCGCTATCCCGTCCCACTTTTTCTGAGCCTCCCGCTCAAAATGATATCTCTCACAACATTTCATAAAATTAAAAATCGCTTTCGGATTACTGTAATAGTAAAAATGGGGCCAGCCGCAGGACATGGTTTTTCCATAGAATATTCCTTCATATGAAGCGGAACTTCCGGTTCCAACACTATCATCCTTCTTTTCAAAATTTAAGACGTTTCTCTGCTTTCCGGCTTTTGGCTTTGTCAGCACGAATCCATCCCCGTTATATTCACAATCATATCTGTGGAACTCATGACCCTTAAGAACTGTACCCGCTTCACCAAACAGACCGGCAGCCTTAGTCTTTGAGGAAATATAACCGAAACGGACAAGCCTTTCCTTCTTTTCTGCATCTCCGGTGAATACTCCGCACATATGGTGTTTTTTTTCTGTTTCTGTACTGTTCCTGGCGGCATCTTCATTATCAGCCGCCTTTTTATCAAAAGCTTCCTCTTTAGATACTTTTATCGAGTTATTCAGATACATATACCCGCCGCACTCTGCAATAACCGGCAACCCGCTTTTTATGACTGCGGCCAATGCTTCTCTCATGGAAGCATTGGCAGAAAGTTCATCCGCATAAAGCTCAGGATATCCGCCTCCGATGATGATTCCATCCAAATCTTCAGGCAGCTTCTCGTCATGTAACGGACTGAAGGTCACTATATCTGCCCCCATATTCTCCAAAAGCTCACGGTTTTCCTGATAGTAAAAATTGAAAGCTTCATCCTCGGCTATTCCAAGCTTTATCTTAGTATTCAGTTTGTACTTTGAATCATCTTCTCTTGAGGTTTGGCTGGTATAGTAAGAAGCCTTAAACTCAGAAATCTTTTCTTCCGTCAGCTTTCCGGATTTCGTTGTTCCGGCAATCTCCAAAAGACCGTCAACATCAACTGTTTTTTCAAGCTGTTCACTGACAGCCTCTATCCATGAATTGAAATCCTCCATATCCCCCGGCTCGATAAGTCCCAGATGCCTCGATGGAATCTTTCTGTCCTTCATCTCCGGCATGTAACCCAAAACTTTTATTTCAGGGCAGTTCTCCTCAATAACCCCTTTAAGCCTCTCATAAAACATCGGGGATACTCTGTTCAAAATAACGCCGCGAATTCCGGAATCATATTTTCCTGCAGCATGATTCGGAAACTCCAGCATTCCCCTTATGAGCGCCGCTAAGGAAACACTTGCACCTTTGCAATCCATTACAAGCACTGTCGGACTATCGACAATATCGGCTATCTCCCAGGTGGAGCCCTCCGTCGACACACCTCCGAGCCCATCATAATAACCCATGACTCCTTCAATCACAGAAATATCCACCTTCTCAGCCCTTTCGGTATAAAGTCTTCCCAGCATTTCCCCGGAAACAAAATAACTGTCAAGATTTGAAGAAGGCACACCTAAAACTTCTCTATGAAACATCGGATCTATATAGTCGGGACCGCATTTAAAGCTTTGCACCTTAAGCCCTCTTTTTTTCAGAACACAAATAAGACCACAGGTCAATGTGGTCTTACCTGAACCGCTTTTATCTGCCGTAATTACAATGCTTTGTTTCATATAGTCTTGATAAATCCCTTATACTTTCCGGTTCTACATATAATCCGATAAAGTATCAGCCCTCTTTTATCAGAAGCTCCTTGCCTTCAAACGCAAAAGCGAACTTCTTTATCTTATCCTTATCATAACCTGCGCTCAGAAGTTCAGACTCATACTTTTTTTCTTCTATCTGTTTTAATGCCATGTCGCAAAGCTCTTCAAGAGTCTTGCCTTTTTCACTTCTGCGTTTTGATTTAAATTCTATGATGACAGCATTGTCCTTTTTATCTTTCGGGCGCAGCATCACATCATAACGGCCGAGACCGCTTTCACGGTTTGACTTTATCTCATATCTGCCTCTTAGCTCCACGAGAAGCCCTATCACAAGCCCGTGGTAGAAGTTTTCCGGAGCAGACTTTCCGCTTCCGTCAAAGGAACTTATCATATCCTCACAGATTTCCGAAAGGGTATCCATCATGTCGTCTATGTTTCCTTCAAGAAGAGCCTTTACGAAATAGCCGTAATATGCATCAGATTTTTCGAACCATCTTCTGACAAGAAGATCAAAGCTGTCCCTAACTTCATGATTTGTAAGTTTAAGACTGTATATAGCCTTACTGCCTTCCCCCTCTACAGATATCGGCTTCAGATATCCGCTGGCAAAAAGAAGGCTCCACACAGCTTTTTCATTTCCGTCCATTTCTCCGAATACAAGCTGTTCATCTATTTCTGTTTTGATACTACCTCCCTGCAGCAGGTTTTCGAAGGACTTCTTTATCTCAACACTTCCTTCTTTCACAAGCTTTGACACCAGTGAATTGGAGCTTGTATTGGCCCAGTAAGCCTCGTATTTACCGGTCTGAAGAAATGAAATGATGGACCATGGATTATATATTCCTTCAGTACTTCCGAACTTAAACCCATCGTACCACGCCTTCACCTTTTCCTTTTCGGCTCCGTATCCATAAGCATCAAGTGATTCAAACACTTCCTTCTCGGTAAAGCCAAATGAATCAGCATACTGTTCCGATGAAATCGTCACAATTTTCAGATTGTTAAGGTCAGAAAACAATGACTCCCGGCTGACTCTTGTGATCCCTGTCAAAAGTGCCTTCTGAAGGTTCGGATTTGTTTTTAATGTCGCATTAAACATATTCCGCATGAATCCGGTGATTTCATCCCAGTATCCGTTGACATAGGCTTCCTGCATAGGTGTATCGTATTCATCAATCAGGATAATGACCTTTTTTCCATAATAATCACTTAGCCACTTACAATAATACCCAAGGCAGCTTGAGCTTATTCCGGGATCCATGTCGATACAAATCTTATTGTAAAAATCCAAATCAGCAGAACTAAACTTACCCTTCATGAATTCCAAGGCAGATAAGAGTTTACTGAAGATTATGTTAAACTGCTGTAATGCTCCCTTATAAGTATCTGATTTAACATTGGCAAAGGAAACGAAGAGTACCGGCCACTTGCCGCACTCCTTCATCATCTCTGTGTCTTCGGAAACATTTAGTCCTTTAAAGAGTTCCTCATTGTTTCCCTGTCTCACCGAGAAGAACTTCTCCACTGTGCTCAGCATCAGTGTTTTTCCGAAACGTCGGGGACGGGTGATCAATGTTACATCATCACTGCTTTTCCACCATTCAGAAATAAACCTGGTTTTATCAACATAAAAAGCATTTTCAGTTATGACCTTTTCATAATCCTGTATTCCAAGTCCGACTGTCTTTAACATCTGATTACA
The DNA here is from genome assembly GCF_000424445.1 of Oribacterium sp. NK2B42. Taxonomy (GTDB): domain Bacteria; phylum Bacillota; class Clostridia; order Lachnospirales; family Lachnospiraceae; genus Oribacterium. The sequence goes on along the minus strand of NZ_AUJX01000005.1, from coordinate 136,860 downwards.
CCTCTTCCCGATTCATTTTTCCGATTCATTTCACAACGTTCCTTCAAACAGTACCTTGTCACATATTTCGACGCGCTTCACGCCCTGCTCTTTGTTTTTATTGAAGTTAAAGCTCAGCATATATCCTGTATCAAGGTGCCAGTAATCAAAATACTCCTGTATCTGTTTCTCGCCCTCAGTATTATATCTTTCACCACGCCAGATCTTCAGCTCAATTATGTACTGCTGCCCTAGATAATCCACTATGACATCAGTTCTTGTCATGTCTCGTGTCTGGGCTTCGATATAGTAGTTTCCTGTTCCGTTGATGATCGGTTTCAGGTACAGAAGGAACAGTTCCCTTCCGTCTTTTTCTTTAAATCTGTCAACCAATTGTCCACATATATCTGTGTAGGTCACGATGAATCTCTCCAGAATCAGTCGCAGGTTCAGCTTTCCGTCCATGATAAACTGATTTTTGGCCAGATCACCTTCCCGGGCAAAAACATTGCTCTTTAATTCTTCTTCTGAAAGAAACAGATTGTACAGTTTCGTTTCAAAAATTCGATTTGCCACCCGCACAACGTTATGATCATTTTTGATGAGTCCGTACATTTGCATCATAGAAATGTCTTCCTGATCTACATTCCAGGTCAGTCTCGTTCCTTCCATCAGGATGCTTCGGATCGATGCCTTTAAGTCCGGATAGTTATTGAGATTTTTTGTCAATGACTCGAATAGCGTATTTTTCTCGCTGAGAATCAGTTTAACAGCTTCATCCATGCCTCTTGCGGTCCAGGCTTCATTTAAACTCATGCTTTGGGATATCCTGGTATCAATCAGTTCACATATCCTGCTCACAAGAAACGGATATCCGCTTGTATAATCATGGATTAGCTTTGCAATTTCCGCTGTATCCATGCCCGTATGATGGTCTCCCTCATACTCATCAAGCATTCCCCTGATTCCGGCCTCTGAGAGACTCATGTCTATATCGAAATCGGCGGCTATGTTCCACGGACTGTTTTGTTTTGCATCAGACTCTTCGCGTATCTTACTCTTCAAATGCTTAATATCCGTGACACCTGCAAAGATAACAGATTGGAATGTCTTTATTCCCATAGTATCTCTGTTTATGTAGTTGTCCCTAAGCTGCGCAAGAAAATCCAAAAATACCTGATTATTGGTTGCACTATCAACTTCATCTATGATCAGGACTATCTTTCTATCAGACTCATCACACCAGTCAAGCAACGTATCAAACATTTCATCAAGCTTAGCTTTATCAACTTTTCTTGCCATGTAATCTTCAAATTGTTCTTTGATATCACCGGGAATTATAAAGCCTGATCTTATTCGTCGTTTTATCTGACGAATAAATGCCCTTACAAACTCTTCTTCTGTTTCAAAACCTGCGGCACCGATAGCCGCAAAGCTTAGATTCAATACCAAATACTCCGGCATTAAATATCCGGAAAGTGCATTGAGCGTTGTTGTCTTTCCATACTGTCTCGCCCTGTTGATGGTGAAATACTTACCTGCATCAACCATCTTCTTTATTTCCTTCACCCTCTCGGAGAGATCCACCATATAGTGTTTTTCAGGTATGCATACCGCACTTGTATTAAATGACTTCATCGCAGCTTTATCCTTTCCTGAATATGCTATTTATGCACATTCTTGTAGCTATTCAATCTCATATGATTCTAAAAATGTATCAGCCCTCTTTTATCAGAAGCTCCTTGCCTTCAAACGCAAAAGCGAACTTCTTTATCTTATCCTTATCATAACCTGCGCTCAGAAGCTCTGACTCATACTTTTTGTCTTCTATCTGTTTTAATGCCATGTCGCAAAGCTCTTCAAGAGTATTTCCTTTTTCACTTCTGCGCTTTGATTTAAACTCTATGATGACAGCATTGTCCTTTTTATCTTTCGCCCCAATACAAATGCGGTTATTCTTCCAATGAGTCCCAGGATAAATACTAAAAATCCATTTCCAATAAGCGTTTCCCCGATACCCATATTGATTGCGTACTGAATTCGAAGTTCCTCTGTCGGATCCTGATATGGACTACCGGCCTTTATGATAAGATAGTACAAACCGAATTAGATGGCGCAATTTCCTTTTCCCATGCATTAATTGCCGCTGATTCTTTCTTTATTCCCCCTTGGCCAAAGCCGGTCAACAAGTATCCTTATCAAGCCTTTCAATAGCATCAAAATCATAGTTCTTCCACGCAAGTTCATTGAAGGGCCTGCCTTCCCCGTCATTAAAACGTGTAAGATACATAAGTGCCAGTATCATGTCATCAATGGCTTCTTCCCGTGTCCTCATTTTCCTTTATCCTTTCAAGCTGGACTTCTCTTACAGACAAAATATGTCCTGTGCCAGTCTTTTTCCTGATGTTTTCCGTTTGTATTTCCATACTTTTCACGGCAAATGGGACATGCAATATCATGGACGATCGCGGCAACTTCAAGGATAAACTGTGTGTCCTTATCAATCCCTTCTAATTCTCCGATGGTTTTTTGCATAAGTCCATACGCGGATAAGATGGTCACTGTCATGGATGTTGCCATTGGAATAAGCAATCATCTTTCTCAAAACCTCTGCTATTGTCACAATCTTTCCTCCAGATACTAACTATGCTTAATCTGTATAATATCTCAATGAAGCGGAGGCAGCCCGTGGATATCATAATTGTCATAATAGATATCGAAAGCCGTTTCCACGTCCCCGAACAGCTCTATAAGCGCTCCTGCCTGAAACATGGTAGAAAGCGATCCGGAAGGTGCCTTCCATGCGGCATTGGAGATCACCTCAAGTTTTTCATTACCCGGAGCATTAGCCCTGAGGATCGACTCAGCCTTAAAAAGCAACTCCCCTGTCGCAATGTGATAGTCGCTCGACACGATTGCAAGTTTCTTTACTGACGGGTAGAGAGATGTCAAAATGTCATAGGTGAAAATGGCATTCTGAGCAGTGGTTATGGAATTGTCCTCCACAATGACACGCTTTTTCTCAATTCCCTGTTCAATAAGCCACTTCGCCATTTCACCGGCTTCTGAAGCGGATTCGTTTTCGGAAGCTGTTCCGCCTCCCGTGCAGACAATATACGCATTCGGATACTTTTTTGCACTGTTAAGAGCAACGGTAAGGCGCTTAACAAGTTCCTCTTCCATTGTTCCGTCAGGATTCAGCTGAAAACCAAGAACAACGATACAGAGTTCATCCGTATCGGGCAGACCATCCGGCAAGATATCGTAATGGAGTGGCTGACCAAGCTCCTCGGAACTCCATAAATCCATGATTTCATTCCACCGCGCTCCTGTAACTTTGTCTGCATCGGTCAAATCCTTCAACAGTTTTCCTATCCTGTCATTTGCTTCCGCACCGTAGGTACCGTAATCCACTGCCATTTCTTCGACAATATTTTCTATAAGATTTGGATCGTAAGATGTTTTATCGTTCCTGCTCCCACACCCTGAAAGAGAAAAAACAATGCAGAGCATCAATATATATTTAATCATGTGTTTCATATTATTATTTGATGACTTTATCAAGAGCTTGCCTCTTACAAACTTGAATTTGCTTAATTGATGACCATGGCATTCTGTCAATCCGGGATCTCGACATCTTTACCTGTATACAAATACCTGAGGTGGTAACCTGCAGAGGGATCACTGATATCCGAATATGCAATACTTACACCGTAAGCTTGCGAAACATCCAGCGCCTTATCGCCAATACCATAGACATAATGGAAATGAGGATGGGCATCCTCTATAAGCCTCGGCTTTTTATTCTTTACCCAGGCATGATCCTGCATGAAGTAGGCTCTTTCCTCTATACGTTTGATTGTGCTGCCCGGGGGCATTTCCCGTATGCTTTTTCTTTTTCCACTAGCTCTGAAAAACGATAGCTTTTCATCATATTTTCCTCGTTTAAACTTTTACATAACAAATTCAGACTTTATCCAAATCACTACAGACAACTCACCGCATTATTAAACCATGGACTAACGCCACTAACACCAGAATAAAGCATAGAGCCATACTTAGCCACAAAGGGCTAAATACCCAAAGCCATGACCAGGTGATAATGCTCATTATCTGAAGCACGGTATATTCTCAAAATCAGGATTTTTGTGTAATGCATTTTCACCTATTGTTACTTACTTTTTTACAGTAAATCCGATGATATCTGCTTCCCACATTTCTTTATTTAAATCATTGAGCGCAGAATCGTCTTTAACTTCTCCATTAGCCTCTGCATCAACATCCCGAAGTTCTGAATAGAGGTAATAGGTGACATTACCCTTCTCATCAAACTTTTCTGAAGCCTCCAGATCGATCATCAGGCTATCATCCTTTAATGTATATCTCTTTACATAATGATGTCCGCTGGCATAAATGTAATCTCCTGCGGCAGTGAGGGGATTCGCAGTGCCTCCGGATCTGACATGCCCACCATCTTTTAAATTATTATCTTTATCGATCCAGTATACCTCTGCTATAGTAGCAGCTCTGGTACCTTGATCATCACCTTTAAATGTTCCGGGAGTCACAAGCAGCACATCTGTACCACCCATCTTTATCTCAGCATATCCCATATCAGCTGCGAGTTTATCGATAACCTGATCAAAATCCTTGCAGTCACTTATATCGATATCGATCTTTTCCTCAGGTATTGTTTCGTCCTCAGGCCTATTTGCGCCGGACTGAGTCGAAGGCTCATCGATTGCTTCGGCAACAGTTGATTCTACCGGGGTAGTTGCTTCAGGTACTGCGATACTGCTATTGCCTACACATGCAGAAAGCGATGCAGCAACAGCGGCTGCAATTATCATGATACATTTCTTTTTCATAACAACATCTCCTTTAACACCTTGGCATTACTATGCCCTGTGCCATTCTTTTCCATTTTTTGTTTTCATTATTCTACAGTTCATTTTCCGACAGGTATTTCTCGAGTTCCTCCACCAGGGCATCTCCATCATAGTTCTTAAACAGTTCGATGAAACATTCACTGATCATAGGGTTGAGATCAAGGTCAAGTTCTACAGATCTGGCATCCGTTTTGATACCATAACAACGCTTGCCATTGGCATAGGCTAAACCAAGTTCCACACAGGCCCCCTCATCAGGAACTCTGCCATCCAGATTCATGAATAAGATATCTGCTTTCAAAACCTCGCTGCAGTCCTTATCGAAGATCATCTCTCCCTTTTCTTCTTCGGTCTTTCAACACTTTAAGAACTTCGTTTGCTCAAATAAATACGACCATCTTCCCTAAGAAGTTTTATTCCCCTTGGCCATAGCCGGTCAACAAGTATCCTTATCCCGTCGTTTTCCTCTGGCGCTTCGTAAATTCTCTTAGTCTTGATACTGTACATACATTGTCGCCTCAATTCATCTAGAAATTAAGCCTTATCTCCATCTCATGCCATTTTTCACCGCCCCACTTGGATGAAGACTCTCCCAGGTCATAGAAACCAAACTTCCTGTACATTTTTATCTTTTCCTTATGACATGTCAGTACAAGTCTCTTCCGTCCGCGAGCCTGTTCTTTCCTGCAATAGTTAAATACAAGTTCCCTGGCAAGGCCCATTTTTCTGTACTCCGGAAGGACGTCAAGGCCCATAATCATTACTGTTTCTCCATCAGGCTCATGAAGACTTTCATCAGTGAAAAATTCATCCCTGAATATACGTTCATTTGTTGCTATGCCGTTCAGGAATCCTACAATCTTTCCATCATTTTCCCTGTCTTTAATCACCAAAAACAGATCCGGCGCAACTTTGATACGTGCCTTCATATGTTCCGGGGTGCATGCTTCATTTGGAGGGAAGCATATCTGTTCGATCTTCACAACTTCATCTGATAACTCAGGTTTGATTTCACAAAACTCAAAACGTTTATATATCCCCGGTTCTTTGACACCTAGTTCCGAAAGCATCCGCCTTGCCCTCTCACGGCCTTTCTCCGTAAGATATGCATACCTATTCTTTGGATTAATGATAAGGTCTTCCTTATCAAGTCTATCCATCGCATCAAAATCATAGTTCTTCCACGCAAGTTCATTGAAGGGCCTGCCCTCTCCGTCGTTAAAACGTGTAAGATACATAAGTGCCAGTATCATGTCATCTATTGCTTCTTCCCGTGTTCTCATTTTTCCTTTATCCTTTCAAGTATGGCTTCTCTTACAGACAAAATATGTCCTGTGCCAGTCTTTTTCCGCTTTCTGTTTTCATTATTTTACTCATAAAATTCTCGATGTTTTCCCGGTTGTACCCGTTTTCCGTAGCATTTGCTATATAATCTGCTTCTATAAGGATTTGATAATACTTCCCCAACTCTTACTTAATTCCCCAATCCTGTTAACATCGTACGTTTTTGATAATAACACCCCTGCTTTCCAATCCCTTGAATTTGCTAGCGGTTGTAAACAGTATAGATGAATTGCTTTTCTCACGTGTAATAGGTATTCCTGAAATTTTGGTTACTTCGTTCATTATAGAATCTTTTTCGCTTTTTAATGATAATATTACTATATCTGAGTATTCGTAGCCATGATTATCATCTGTTAATTGTCTGATAAGTTTGGTCATTCCAGTAAAGATCCTTCCAGCCTTCCTATGAATTGTCAGGGGATCATCACTGGATTAATATATAAGGTATTCACGATACAGGAGGCCTTATGAAAAAGAAGAAATCAATAGCAATACTATATATCTGTTCTTCCGCTTTTTTCTTTAATCTCATGAACATATTTGTACGTCTCTCGGGTGACGTGCCAAGCATACAGAAAAGCTTCTTCCGAAATCTGGTGGCTGTGTTTGTAGCCATTATCATGCTGATAAAAAGCAGTGAGGGCTTCCACCCGCAAAAAAGGAACCTCCCGGTCCTTTTAGGACGATCCTTTTTCGGAACCATCGGTATACTCTGTAACTTTTATGCAGTGGATCATCTGCCCCTGGCCAATGCTTCGATACTGAATAAGATGGCGCCCTTCATGGTCCTCATTTTTTCTTATTTCATTTTGAAGGAAAAGCTGAAGCCCATACACTTTCTGATCATCCTGATAGCATTTACGGGTTGCTTTTTTGTGGTGAAGCCTTCACCCGACAATATGGATCTTTTGGGTTCGGTTTTGGGACTTATGGGCGGCATCACAGCAGGTCTTGCATATACCCTGGTAAGGCTGGCGGGGCTCCGGGGAGAAAAGGGCGCAACTATAGTGCTGTTTTTCTCTGCATTTTCCTGCCTTTCGGTGTTGCCCTATATTGCAATAAATTATCATCCTATGAGTATGCATCAGCTCTCTATGCTTCTCCTTGCCGGAGCATCCGCAACGGCAGCACAGTTCTCTGTTACTGCTGCCTACAGTCATGCACCCTCAAAGGAAATCTCCGTCTATGATTACACTCAGGTGCTCTGGGCAGCAGTCTTCGGATTCCTCCTGTTCGGTGATATCCCGGATCTTTGGAGCGTAGTGGGATACTTCCTGATTATCGGTGCAGCAGTTGTGATGTTTTTATACAATCAAAGATAATAAAGCAGTGATGATCATGTTTATCCAAATACTATACCCAGTACTGCCGCAAATATTATAAGGTGTATGGGGGAAGCCTTCCTCTTCAGGAAGCGTTTGTGCAGCAGCATAAACATAAAAAGGATCAGTGTTATCAGGATATTCACATAGCTAAGGCCATCTACGGAACGGCAGTTATTTATGATCATATAAAGCCCTGTGGATATGATGATACCGATGATGCAGGGCTTAATGCCTTTGAGCACTGCCTGGAAATGCGGATTGTCCGTAAAATTCTTCAGTATGGTTGAAACGATAAGTATTATGATAAATGACGGTAAAGCGACAGCGGTAGTTGCTATGAGGGCACCGGATATCCCGGCCTGACTGCTTCCTATATAGGTGGCCATATTCACCATGATAGGACCGGGTGTACTTTCACTTACGGCAATCATATAGGTGAGCTGATCCTCGCTGATCCATCCATAGTTCATGACCACGTCACGTATGAGAGGAATTGCACCATAGGCTCCACCAAATGCAAATATTCCTATCTGCAGAAATCCCAGTAATAGTTCAAGATATATCATAGGTTGGTTTCTCTTTCTTTAGTGCAGGTATAAGTGAGTAAAAAGGATCTGACACGGAAGGTTGTTTAGTTCCATAAAGCATTACTTTTTCACCTTTTGTAAACTGTTGCAGATGAGACCGATCAAACCCGCCGTCATCATCATGATAACTGTGGAGACCTTAAATCCCAGAAGCTCCGAACAAAGCATCAGCAGCATTGATGAAGAAAAAATAATGATGGGAAAAGGCTTCTTTTTCATTTTTGAAAGCATTCCTATTCCGGCATCGAAAATCAAAAGACCCACTGCAAGCTTGATGCCCCTGAAGGCATCGGCAACTATTTTTATCTCCATAAAATTGCTTAAAAAACAGGAGATGATATATATGATCAGAAATGAAGGAAGGATTACGCCAAGTGTCGCGGCAAAGGCGCCTTTTAATCCGTTTATTTTATAGCCCACAAAGGTGGCGCAGTTTATGGCGATGGGGCCCGGGGTGGACTCCGCGATGACAATCATATTCATCATCTCATCATGAGTTATCCATTTCTTTTTTGTTACGCAAATGTCTTCGATAAGGGAGATCATGGCGTACCCTCCCCCGAAGGTAAAGCTTCCGATTTTTGCAAAGGTTAAGAACAGTTCAATCATTTTTGCTCCTCTTTTTTAGTGATAAACATTCACAATGATACCATCGAAACCTGACAATCAACAAGCCTATATTCCTACTCACCTGTAATCTTTCCATAGAACCCATCCATGTACTCCCTGATCCTTTTACCCTCTTCTTCATTTGCAATCCGGTTTGCTTCTTCTGTACCAAGTAGCATGAGCGGTGGTTTAATGCCTATATCGGAGAAAATATCACAGGTATACTTGTATCCATACCCGGCATTTTGGTCAAGCATCTTCTCTCTCATCCGCCTCATTTTTGAAAAAATGAACTCATAGCCTGCCTGTGCATCATCATCACCTTCATCTAAGCATAATGCTTTCGGTAACACATATCGGCTTAAGCTCTCAAAAAAACTGCCCGAAAAAGTATAGCCTTCATTAATCGCATCCCTGGTAATCGCCTGTGTTATACCTAATTTGATGGAAATTTTTATGGTGTAGGAAGTAGGTAGAATAATAGCTACTTCCTACGTAGAAGTTATATAGAATTCTTGATCACATAGCCTTTGCCACAGAATTGGCTGCAGCCATGTCTGATAATAATCTCTGTAATGATGGTCTGTTGGAAGTCGACCCAGAATAGCCTTCATCAACATAAACGTCCTCTACTCTCCATCCTTTCTTTTTGCAGAATCCCTCTATGATCTCACGCTGATGCGATATGCTCTGACTCTCCCCCTCTCGGCTATCTTCATCCTCTTTGGAGAGACCATCTACGATGGTATGTGCGCTCTGCCGAGGAGAAAGAACATGAACGTGTTCAGGAGCCACAAAGAAAGCGCAGTTATCCGGAGAGATGATTGTGCTTTTGACCTTGAGGTCGCTGTTTGCTGCCTCAATATTTACCTATAAAGTTTGCATTAAATCGATTCTTTGATAATTGTAAGGCTTGTGGTAGAGTGTTATTATTAACTTGAAGGAGTGTGTATGGCAAAAAAGAAAGATAAAGAAAAAGTTGTTTCCACGACAGAGCTCAGTGAACAGATAAATGCTGAACTTGAAAAGGCTATAGATGGCTTAACACTTTTTGATGATGATTTAATGAGTAAGGTCTTTGATGGGAATATCGAGGGGGCTGAACTGCTTTTAAAGATAATTCTTGAAAGAGATGACATCAAAGTTAAGCGTGTGAAGGGGCAGGTGGAACTCAAGAGCGCATACGCTGGTGGCAGAAACATAAGACTTGATATAGTTGCGGTTGATAATCATGGAGTTCGTTTTGATGTTGAGGTTCAAAGAAGTACCGGGGGCTCGCATATAAAGAGAGCAAGATACCATCAGAGTATGATGGACTCTAGGCTTTTAAAGAAAAGGCAGGATTTCAAAATTATCAAAGATACCTATGTTATCTTTATTTGCCAGCATGATAAGTTTAATGCAAATAAGCCGATATATCATGTAGACAAGACCGTTAGAGAAACAGGCGAGGCATTTGAGGATGGCGCCCATATTATTTACGTGAACGGTAAATATCGTGGCAAGGATGATTTTGGTAAACTGGCGCATGACTTTAATTGCAAGAAAGCTGATAATATTTATTTCAAGCCACTTGCTGATGGGGTCAGGCATTTCAAGGAAACAGAGGAAGGACGTGATGCTATGTGTGAATCATTTACTAAGTTAGCTGATAAGGTCGCAGATGAAAGAGCCGAGCAGACAACAATAAATAACATCAAGCTCATGATGAAGAATATGAAGTGCAGTCTTGAAGAGGCACTGAATGCTCTTGAGATTAAGGGCAAGGAACGTGCAATCATAGCAAAGCAGCTTCAGAAGTAACAAGTTAATAAGGGGATTGTATTTCAACAATCCCCAAAATCATTTTTATAAGGCAATCTGTTCAGAATTCGACTTAATAATCTCTACGATGCTCAAAATATCTCTTGCAGTGCTCATATTATCCTTAAACAATACCGGCATACTGCCAACAGATTTAAATGGCTCATTCATTAGAATCCTGTCGTCTTCGATATTTCCATTGGCAACTATGTAGTCAACGATGAGATTAACAAATCTTATCTGATTAACATTAAGTTTTTCATCCGACAGAAATTTGCTAAACGCTTCATTCACGTCGGCTCTATCCATACCAACAATTTTCCGAACAAGTCTTCCAATAGGAGTATCTTTAATGTCGACATCTATGTTGCCATTTATTATTTTGAAATGCTGAAAATCAGGCTTTAGTATAGGCTCAATTATGTGAGCATATGCATCGGAACTTAAGGTGCTGATACACCAATTCCATACACCATCATTATTGTATATATACTGACTATAAGGATGTAGCTGTTCCTTATGCAGATAATCTGCATATTCAGGGTCTATCTGTGTAAATAACACCCCTTGAAAATCAGATGCCTTTTTGTAGCTTAGTCCCTCGGCATTAAGTTTTAGTTTGATTTTTGATAAAGTATTTCCGTTCATGATAATTATTGTCCCTATAATCTTTTAAGTGATATCTACTCAGAAGTAGTTTCTTCAGCTATCTCCTCAATTATGAGCAAATTCAATTTTCTTCTGTCATTGTGTGTTTGACTATATCAACATCATAATGCTTATGGTTCATTGTTTTCTCGAATTTCCTTCACCATCAATCCTTCTTGACCCTGATCTTCACTTCATTCGGTCGTGGCTCTCCTTCACGGAAGCTGTATTCTATCTTCTCTGCTGTGTTTTCAACCATTGACAGGGAAAGCTTATTGTCGGTATCTCTCAGGTCAAATCTCTCGCCACTGTAGCAGATAGTTATTTCAGTACCGCCGTCCTGCATGGAATGCTCCACTGTCACATGGATGTCGGGTTCAGTATATTTCGGAATCAGTATCTGCTGCACTGCCTCCTCTATCACGAGGCGTATTCGGTACGTATCAGAAGACTTCACATCATTCTGCAGGAGATATCTGTCAAGCTCCGCTCCGAAACCTATAAAATCATAGTTTCTGCTGTCGATCTCAGCCTCGAAAACCTTGAGTCTCCTGATGAATCTTCTGGTGAGCTCCTTCTTTGGATTCTCAAAAATCTCTTCCGGAGTACCTTCTTCGTAAATGCCTCCCTCATCCATATAGAAAACCCTGTTGGATATCGCCCTGGCAAAGTTCATCTCATGGGTAACTATCATCATGGTCTTTCCGCTCTTGGAAAGGTCTCTGATAACCGACTGAACCTCCGATACCATGGTCGGATCCAGGGCACTGGTGGGCTCGTCCAGAAGTATCACCTCAGGATCCATACACAGAGTTCTCGCGATGGCCACTCGCTGTTTCTGTCCGCCTGACAGCTCATCCGGATAGCTCAGAGCCTTGTCTCCGAGCCCCACTCGCCTGAGAAGCTCCATGCCCTTATCGTAGGCCTCCTGTTTGCTCTTTCCCAGAAGATCCATGGGCGCCAGCATCAGGTTCTCGATCACGGTAAGGTGTCCGAAAAGATTGAAGGACTGAAAAACCATCCCTATCTTCTGTCTGGCTTTTTTGACGTCACATCCCGGAGCAGTGATGTCCTCACCGTTAAATATTATCTTCCCGCCCGTCGGCTTCTCCAGAAGATTTATGCATCGTATAAGTGTGGACTTTCCTGTACCGGAAGGTCCGATGACAGCGATCACGTCCCCGTCATTGATATCGAAACTCACGTCATTCACAGGAGTAACTGAGTCATATTCCTTTTTAAGATTCCTTACTTCAATCATCAGTTTTCACCCCCGAAAGTATATCTTCCTTCTTACGAAGCTTTGGATTAATGTTTACCTCCAGCTTATCAACCACCGCTGTAAGCATTGCCCCCAGAATGAAATAGATAACCGCCACTGCGATAAGCGGGAAAAATGCCTCGTAGGTACGGCCTCTCACTATGTCTCCCATCTTTGTCAGATCCTGAACGGCAATGTAACCTACGATGGCGGTTGCCTTTACAAGGGCAACCACTTCGCCCTTATAGGTAGGAAGGAAATGTGGTATGGCCTGTGGGAAAATGACTCTGAAAAATGCCTTTATATCCCCGTAACCTAAGGAAAGAGCAGCTTCGGATTGTCCCTTGTCCACAGCTCCGACACCCATTTTCAGCATTCCGAAAACCCCTGCGCCGAACACAAGTGTAAATGCTATCACCGCAACAACCGTTCCCGAAACCTTGGCCTTGGCAAAAATGATGTAGTAGAGGATCATAAGAAGAACCACAACAGGCATGCCCTGAATGAGCCACACAAAAGCTCCGGCCAGGGCATTGGCCGCTTTGCTGCCATTTCTGGTTCCCATATATACAAGGAAGCCGAAAGCGGTTCCGAATATAATCGACAGAACCGTAATCAGAATGGTGGTGATAATTCCGGAAATGAACAGTTCGTAACGATTCTCTCTTACAAAGGTCTTTTCAAAGCTAGCTTTGATTCGGTCAATGAAATTATTTACGGGAGCTTCATGGGTTGCGGTTCTCACTATGAAAACAAACGCCGCCGGTGCATACTCCAAAAAATCCATGGATTCTTTACGCTCAGCCGTAATAACTATGGATCCGCATCCGATATCCGCCTTGCCTGCGCCGATCGAAGACAGAACTGCAGAAAAGTCCATGGGTGTAAACTCCACATGAACATCCAGCTCCTTCGCTATGAGAAGGATGGTCTCGATGTCGAGTCCGAGACATTCGCCTCCCTCTCCCATATAGCTCATAGGCTCCAGGGCATCACAGCAGGCTACATTTACGGTGCCGTTCGTCCCCGGCCAATCCTGAGCCGGAACTGTTTTTTGGCTGTCATCCGCTCCGGTCCATTTTTTCCAGAGTGCATCCCTGGTTTCCGCAGGGATCCTGTCAAATGCCGCCTGCCACTCATCCCGTCTCGGATCTCCCTTTTTAAATCCGAGACCAAAGGCTGTATCACCCAGAGACTCGGGGAAAACGCAGAGCTCAGGGTCCTTATTGGCAGCAAGCTCCGCAACTGCATTGTTCATAAGCCCGGCATCCGTCTTTCCGGTCCTTATGGCAAGCATCATATCCGGCATGGTGGTGAAATAGGTGAACTCCTTGACATCTGATACCTTTGAAAGGATCATATTTTCAAAGGGAGCTCCTGTGATCATAGAGATAGTTCTTCCCTTCAGCTCATCAAATGTCCTGAACTCCGGCTCTTTGCCGGTGGAAGTATCCTTTTTGTCCTGATTTATGCCCTTTAAATCAGCCGAGGGAACCGCAAGTACGATTCCATTTTTAAAGGTCGCATCGCAGAAAAGCACCTCCTCCTGACGTTCGGGAGTGACATTCATCCCGGTAGTGAGAACCCCTCTTCCTGATTGAAGTGCAGGAATACGGGCAGCAAAGCTCACATCCTCGATTTCCAGAGTGTAACCTCTGTCCATACAGAAATGAGCGAGAAGATCGATATCATAACCTACATTTTTTCCATCCTTAATGTATGACCAGGGCATATCGGTAGCAGTGGTCACCACCCTGATAGTCCCGTTTTTTCCGGTAAGTGCTGACATGTCTACAGTTTTTCTGTACTCATCCACTCCCATCCAGATGTCATCCATGAGCTGCAAAACCCCATTGGTCCTTATCCTGGCGAGATAGGCATTGAACTCTTCACACAGCTTTTCGCTTTCGGGATCATTCTTTCGGAAAGCAAAACTTACATCCTGCTCTCTTATCCTGTCGTGAATATAATCGATATCAGGCTCTTCAAAGTGCATGGTCTTTACATTGGGCTCATCTGCAAGAAATGCATCTATCTTACCCGAAAGCAGCGCAGCACCGCAGTCCGGATAACTGTCGATATAAACATATTCACTGTCAGGAAAAAATTCCTTTGCCACATCCTCCAACAGGGTTCCGGTGAGAACCCCGATACGTTTTCCGTTGTAGCTTCGCCAGTCAGCAACACCTGTCCCGGTTTGCCCGGAGATCCCCGTATCTTCTGCTGCAAATGAGCTTACTGCAAACACACATGTCAAAAGAAAAACTATTGCCAACAAGAAACGAACCGGATTCTTCAAAAAATCACCTTTATGAAAACATCCCCTCTTCATACCAAGCTCCTATCCCCTTTTATTTTTTCAAACACCTCATTAACGTTGTAAACCAATTGGCAGAGAAAATGGCTACTGCTTCATATTTGGATCACCCCGTTATAATATTCCGCTATGTTTGATAACTCTTATCAGTCAGCAAATTCTGCACGTCGGATCTTATCTCCTGGAAATTCTTGTAATAGTTATAGGATTTTCCGCTCTGTGCATGTGGTAGCTTCCGCGTCTTTCAAGACCGGTTGACTGTATCTCCACCATCTCAAAGTTATAATCCGTGAGTCTTCTCTCGACCTCCAGAACCTCTGAAACCGATTCAAGAGTGACCGTATTTATGACAATGACTACATCAGGATTCACCTTCACAGCCCAATCTATGATCTTCTGGAGATTTCCCTTGCTGCCTCCGATGAAAACACGGTCGGGAATAGGCAGCAATCCCTCATCTGCTACATTCTTTCTCTCTCCCGGCTTCTGCATCTCAAACTCTTCAAAGCATTCTGGAGCCTTGCCGCGGATTACACGGATGTTGTCAACCTTGAACTGATATCTGTTTCTTTCGATGGTATCTATGGCTTCCTGATTCAGTTCAACGGCGATAACCTTTCCCTCCGGACATGCAAGACCTGCCTCGATGGACATCGAGCCGGAACCCGCACCGATATCATAGATGATGCTGTCCTCTTTTATGGCCAGACGGCAGAGACTCAGGGCTCTCACGTCACGTTTTGTAAGAGGTACTGCATCAGCCCTTTCAAAATGATCGTCTCCGATACCATAGGAACGGACAGGAGTTTCTGCATTGTCATTTTCAAAAAGCGCGATGGCAAGACGGTCAAACATCTTACCCTTCATGTCCCTGGGCTTTCCAACGGTAAAACACTCATCCGGGTAGCTCAGCCTCTCTCCGACTATGATCTTCACAGAGCCGAAACCAAAACGGGCAAGCTCCTGGGAAATCTTTGAAACCGTATCTTCACTGCCCAGAAGTGCACACACGTACTTGTTTTCCCGGATCAACGGAATCATGTCCTTATGGCGTCCGTGAAGACTTACCAGCTTAACATTGGCCATGCTTACAGAGCGCTTGCTCAGGAAATACTGGATGCTGGAAACTCCTGCAAAATTCCTGATCTCGAAGTTTTCGGCTCTGTCCTCATCCTCTGAGTCATCACCACCGTCCGGTCCCATATTTTGTTCCAATGCTTTCTTCAGTGGTATGGCACCGCTGTAAACGCTGGTATCTCCGGTAAATACGCAGGAGATCACCTTCTTCTCGGGATGACCCTTTATGTAAGCCACCATATCATCTGTTTTCACAGCCTCACAGATTTCTATATCCAGCTCAGGAACCGCGTCTTTTGCTGTCTTAAGGGCTCTCGCCGCACCCATCAGAACCTCAGACTCTTTTATTGCCTTAATTGCCTGAGTTGTCATCATCTCCGGACTTCCCGGACCAACACCGATTAAGTTTACAATTCTCATATTTTTAACCTCGCAAACGATTCTTAATCTTTCTTTTAAATTGAATTTTATACAGTTACATTTGAATAAAACATAACTGTACAAAAATTATTAATCATGCACTGTCATCAAGTCAATAACTCGACTCAATCAAAATCTTTTGGTCGTCCTATAACAAGAACCTTTACTCCCAATTCTATAGCTGCATCGCACTTCTCGGAAAATCCTCCTATTTTCCCCGAATCCTTTGTAACAATGTATCCGGCAGAGGCATATCTCAGCTGGGCAAGATTCATATCAACGTCGAAGGGACCCTGCATCAATATCAGCCGGTCTCTTCTGAACCCGAGTTTCATGCATTTATCAATAACCTCAAATGTAGGTAATGCTCTTACATAACAGTACTCCTCATAATCCGGTATTGAAGTGTATTCCTGAATTTCTTTTGAACCTGTTGTTATGAATATATGCTTTCGTTTCTCCGGAAAATTTTTGAAAGTTGAGTTGAGCCATCGTACGGCATTTTTTATATTTTCGAAATATAGAAAGTCAGAACTTTCCGTACCTGAGTCTGCATTCGGCCTATTTATCCTGATACATCTGACTCCGGAGGCCTTGCAGGCTTTGTTAATATTTTCTGTCGCTACGGCAGCATAGGGGTGAGTCGCATCTATCACTAAAATACCATCGGCTTTATCTTCCGGTATCTCTCTCATAACCCCTTCTATTGAAAATTCATTAATTACAATCTGTTCATTATTATCTGTTCCGACTTTTGGCCTAATCGGGTACCTGTAGGCTCTTTTCGCAGTTCCAAAACGCTCATCCATTTCCTCTGCATTCAATCTTCCTACATTAACAGTGATATGTTTTTCCTTTGGAAGAAGACCTGCTCCGTAGTCCGTAGTAACAAAAATCTCCGTCTCAAGAAAATCTTTTCTCCCCTCAATCTCTCTCTTTCTGTTCTCTTCTGCGATATGCTCCGCTATCTTCCGTCCCTCGGTAGTTCCGCCAAATAAAAATATATGCATTTCTTATCCTTTATATCCCCTGGGAGTAACCATCCTGGATCCATCCGGTGTTTCCACGATCTTTGTTTCTGAATTTCCTATAAAAACCGTAGTCAGCATATCAATCTCGGATTCCTCGCCAAGCTTCTCCAGTTCGCACAGCAAAAAGATCCGGCTTTTCATTCCATCCCTTCCTATGTTTCTGACATATCCGCAGACTCTGTCGGAAGGAATCCCTTCGCAGAGTATCCCGCAGGCTTTCTTAAAAGTCTCCAGCCTCTTGTGGCTCACCGGGTTATAAAGCACTATGACAAAGTCACCTTCTGCTGCTGCCCTAAGCCTCTTTTCTATGGTTTCCCAAGGCGTCAACAGATCCGAAAGACTGATGACACAAAAATCATGCCCGACAGGAGCTCCCAGAACTGCTCCTCCACTGAGAACTGCAGAAAGACCCGGTACGTTCTTCACCTGAACCCCACAGTAGCTTTCCTTTTCCGACAGCTCGTACAAAAGTCCCGCCATACCGTAAACCTCGGCGTCACCTGAGGAGATAACGGCAACATTCTTCCCGGACACTGCAAGCTCCAGAGCCTTTTTACAGCGTTCCTCTTCCTCATGCATCCCGGAAACCACGAATTCCTTTTCAGGATACTGTTTACTCACTATATCCGCATAAGTTTTATACCCTACTATCACATCCACACCGGAAAGCACTTCCCTTGCTTCCAATGTCTCATACTTTACATCTCCGGGTCCGAATCCCACAGCATATACCGTTCCCATTTCACCCTCCGTGAACCAAATCATTCATATTTTATAATTTTATCCTAATCCGGCCCGCAAAAAAACCCCTACACACCCTTGCGGCAGCTTTATCGAAACCGGAAGTGACGGTCTTCAAGAAAAATGCCCCCTTCCGGACAGCAGGCTTTTTGTAGTTTAGCCTGTCTATCCGGAAGGGGGTATATCTTGATTTGCAGTACAGTTTTATATCACTTTAGCTCCATATTTCCAAGGAAGTCCTCGATGATAGCATCTGTAGACATCTGGATTTTTTCATCTTCACTGTATGTAGATGAGATCTTTATTACAAGGAGATCATCTCCCCTCGGAACAAAATAAGCTACATAAACCGCGTCACCTTCCTTATATGGACCCTTAGTCATTAGTACTGTGCAGCCCTCCATATCTTTGAAGGTTACGTCTTCTGTTCTCTCCAGATCCACATTCTCGTCTGCAAGACCGGCGCGAAGCTCTGTTATGGCACTGTCAATGTCTTTACTCTCCGCTTTATAAACTACGATCAGGAATTCATTCCATTCCTTGCTGTCAACATTACAGAACATATCCGACTCACCGGTTTCATAGGAGCAGATTTCACGCATATCGTACTTTGCTGTATAATCGTAGCTTCCTTCGTAATCAACGATCTGATCTTCATCCTTTGTCGGAGGTGCGTTAAGAACCGGAACCGGTGCCCATCCGTACTCCTGATACTGGGTGATGTACAGCCCGTTAGTGTTGATATAGTTTGCCAATGCTTCTGCCAGATACTTGTCACGTTCATTTGAGGCTTCAAGATATGCATCCTTCAGACCTTCTTTACCGAAAAGTTCATCCAAAGAAGCCTCAAAGCCGGCACCATCCTGAAGAAAATCGAAATCTGTAACTATGGGATCTCCTTTTGTTGTATCAAGATACGCAACGCCTCCGAAGGATCCTCCATTTACATTCAGAAGGGAAGTCTTTACAAGGTTGAAACCTTCTACATAGAATTCACCCCATAACTTCACGTCTTTAGGATCGCTGTCATCAGCTTTTAGAACGATAGGAACGCATATGGTTAAATCCGGTGCTACGTCTCCAAAACTGTTTTCAACAAGGAAATGGCTTACTCCGTCTGCATACTCTGCCCAGTCCTCAGGACCGTTGTAATGATATTCCGGAAGGGGCAATGTCGGATAATCAGGCTCCGAAGCAGTTGTTTCCTCTTCCTTCGCAGCTTCTGTGGTTTCTTGAGAAGTCTCTTCAGTTTCCTGAGGAGCTGCCGTAGTGGATTCTTCCACTGCTGCCGTTGTAGCCTCATTTGTATTAACATTTGTTGCCGGCTTCTGACATCCGACCATTCCAAAGGCAAAAACACAAAATGCTGCTGCCAATGCTGCTTTCTTTCTCATAATATTTCTCCTCTCTTCTATTAACGCTGTTTTTGAGCCTTAATATCTAATAATAGTTTAAATAAATTATACAGACACCGCAACTGCCAATGTCACACTTCCGTATATCTGCTTGTGCACGAGAACCCGCTCCTGTCCGTTTTGCGACGCGGCATAAGCAGCCGACCGTTCGCAGACATTGGACACCCCTGTTACACTTTCCACAAAGCTGCTAGCCGCAAAGTCCCCATCCATGGATTTAAGCTCAGCCGCCGTATAAGTCACAAAGGGAATCTCCCGCTTATAGCTGAAGGTCAGTATCCCCTGTTCATTTTTTTTCAGGTCAATGCTTACCAGGGCATCGACTGCTTCTCCGGATATTCCCGCTGACTTAAGGCAGTTATCATATGCCTTCGCAACATCTTCCTCGGAAACGCCCTTTCGGGCACCGATTCCTACATATACACGCTTTGCGATAAGCTTGAGACCTATGGCATTAAAGGGTCTCACCACCGGATCAGCCTTATCAAGGAGTTTACTCTGATAGCTTATGATGATATCTGCTTTGTCAATGTCATTTATCCCCACCGGCTCATATTCACCGATACCGGGTCTCATGTTCAGATGCTCCATGCCAATGTCACTGTATATACGCAGCTTCTCACCTCTCAGTACCTTAGCCGAAGCCTCCTTTGCTGCCCCGAAATCAGTGATGATAAGGCCATTCTCCTTTGCAAAAACATCAACAGAAAAAGCACCTTCCAGATCTGACGCAGTGGTTATCACAGGCTGAGCCTCAATAAGTTCTGAAACGAAAGACGTAAGCTCATTGGCACCTCCCAGATGTCCGCTGAGAAGGGATATGACAAAATGCCCGGCTTCATCTATAACAAGTACCGCAGGATCCTCCGACTTGTGGGCTAAAAATGGTGATATCGCACGAACTGCAATGCCGGTGGAACCGACGAAAATGATGGCATCGGTATTCTCCGAAAACCATGCGGCCACTATTTCATTCAGATCCCTTGCGTCAGAAATCTCCGGTAAAGCATTTGTCTTTGCGTGAAGGCAAACCTCCGTTTTATCCCCTTTCTCTGCTCTCCAAGTCCCGGTTCTTCTGAAAAGTCCCTGTCCTTCCTTCTCCGCTTCCATCCAGCGGTTCTTTAACTCCTCTGAAAGCCTGTATCCTTTTTCAGTAAATGCTATTACCTGAACCTTCACCTGCTCCTCCTCTATAAACGCATGTTTTTCGCCGTTTATCTCTGACATACAGATGCAGATCTAATTGGCTTCCTATAATCACTAACTTCCCTGTATACAAACTCATCGATTGATGTTCTGACCGTAACTTGAAAAACTCACATTTTCATTTAAGTCATTCTTTGGTTATCTTTTCTCATCCATTAACGCAGTTTTTGAGCCTTAATATCTGACACATAGAGGCACATCTATCTGGCTCTATAACATGTAACAAATTCACGGTCATAAAGCTTTGAATATTCATAGACCGTTTTGTCATCAATTGCCCGTCCTACTATTATCAGAGCCTGTTTCATATTTCCGTCGGCTCTTCTTGCTTCTTCTCTCTGAAATGCCTCAGGAATTTTGTCCAAAGTTGTCCAAACCACCTCTTCATCCGGCCAGGTAGCCCTGAATACCACAGCTGCAGGAGTATCCACAGGATAACCTCCTGCTATCAGCTCCTCCCGGATCTTTTCTGAAAGTGTGGCTGACAAAAACAGTACCATGGTGGCCTGATGAGCCGCCAGAACACTAAGCTTTTCCTTATCCGGAACCGGAGTTCTTCCCTCAGCTCTGGTAATGATAACTGTCTGTGTTACTCCGGGAAGTGTGTATTCTTTTCTGATGGCTGCTGCCGCCCCGGAAAAGGAGCTGACTCCGGGACAGATGTCATATTCAATTCCCTTCTCCTTTAACCAGTCCATCTGCTCCCGAATTGCACCATACAGAGACGGATCTCCGGTGTGCAGTCTCACCACAGTTTTCCCTGCTTCCTTCGCTTCCTCGAAAACCTTCAGCACCTCCTGAAGATTCATATCCTTGGAATCGTAGATCTCTGCCTCACTTTTGCAAACTTTAAGGAGCTCAGCATTAACCAGAGATCCCGCATATATCACGATATCCGCTTCTTTAATAAGCTTTAATCCTTTTACAGTGATAAGTTCCGGATCCCCCGGACCCGCACCAACAAAATGAACCATTTAATCAACCTCTCCGGCTTTTCCGACCATCCCAAAACGCTCTGAATAGACTATTACACCGAACTTCATCTGACCCTTTATCCGCTGCTCCATATGAAACTCAATTTCCTTCATGATGGAAGCCATAACATTTTCTCTCAGCCCGATTTCTTCAAGCAAAGTGAGCATTTCCTCTGTGGTAGCAGCCTCTTTTATATCCCTCACCTGAGATGCATTTCCGCCGCAAAGCGCCAGATGTGCCGCAAATATCTCCCACCTTCCATCCGCTACTTTACTGTAGGTATTCATGATCCCTGCTGCCAGCTTACAAAGCTTTCCTATATTTCCCACCAGCAAAAACTCCCGGCATCCATAAGAAATCGCAAGGTCAATGGCATCTCCTATATAATTTGAAACCGTAACAATACGCCCTGTATCAAGCCCAAGCTTCTCAACGTAGCGCTGCCCGTAATTCCCCGGAACCGCGATGATGCTTAGTGTTCTATCATTTCTCTCTTCAAGAACCCCGGTTCTTTGATCTTTTTTAATCAAATCACTTTCCGCACCAGCTGTATCGTCATTTGATACCGGATCGATTTTCTTACGCTGAATATACAGCTTCTGCTTTATCTCCGTCTCTATAGTTGCAACTATCGAGGCTTCCGACATAGGCTCCACTATCCCGGTGGTTCCAAGAATCGATATTCCACCCTCGATTCCCAGCCTCGGATTAAAAGTCTTCTTCGCAAGCTCCTCCCCCTCCGGAACAGAAACTGTGATGAGAAAACACTTATCATCTTCGGACTGGCACAATTCCAACACATCCAATGCCGTTCTGAATATCATCTCTCTGGGCACAGGGTTAATGGCACTCTGCCCGACCTCCTGCTGAAGTCCGGGTTTTGTAACAGTACCCACACCCTTTCCACCGGTTAGAAACAGCCTTGGGTTATCTTCACAGATGAAGGCATTTTCCGGAACCTCACCGGCAGTAACTCTCTCTGCTTTAACATGCACTTCTGTCCCATTAGTCACATCCGGATCATCCCCGGAATCCTTGATCGTATAAAACTCCGACTCCCCCACAGGATACACACTTAGTGTTACTATTTCTCCCCCCGGCAGTACTACATTTACCTCCTCTGCAACGTTACCGGTCATAAGCCTCTCCATTGCAGCCCTCGTACACGCCGCCGCACAAGTCCCCGTAGTCAACCCACGTCTCATTTGCTTTTGGTTTTTGTATATATACTCTTTCATATTAAACGATACTCTTTAGTACTATTTTGTAAATAAAAAAGCAAACGTGAAGAAAATGGAAGGGATGGGCGGCTAGGCTTGCGAACTGAAAGCACATCCCGCTCAGCATGTACGAACCAGATGCACGTCAGTGCAGCTGGGGCGAACATGCTGAGTGGGATGTACTTTCAACTTCGTGAGCCGTCGCCCGTCCCTTCCATTTTCTGTACTATTTCAACACCTACCGGTATCTCTTACTCATACCCTCGATATCCTCGCGGATTTTCTCCCTCAGGCTTTCCGGCTCCAGGACAGTAACCCTCTTCCCATACTGCAGCGCCCAGTACTCCATTGCCTGCTCATTACAGTAAACATGAATCTCCATCATATCCACGCCATCTTCCGTGTACTTTTTCATTATCTGAAAATCTTTTCCAAACCAGTCCACAAGATCATTCATGAACTTAGCATCGGTCTTCAGAAGCACGCTCACAGAATTGCCGGAAAACATATAAACATGCTCAGCCATATGCTTGGGAAGATTAAGCCCGTTTTCCATACCCTTTATAAGCCTGGTATCCTTTATGGGCTCCTCCAGAAGCTTCATCTCAGTCATCCTGTCGATACGAAAATGAGATATAGTGTCATACTTATCGTAATTTCCCACGAGATAATAGTGACCGTTGGACATGACCACCTGATAGGGATTAAAAACGAAGGGCTCCTGCCTCGTGGGATGCATCTTGAAATCCGTGCCGTAGACATTATAAATAAAAGAAATCTTCCGCTTTTGAGTCATGGCATCATCAATGATATCCAGGTTTATCATCACCTGCTTGTTTTCGGTATGCTGAAGATCGGTATAATTTTCGATATAGGATAAATGCGGGGAAAAATACTTATTGCCCTTACTTTTGAGCTTTTCAATAAGTGCCACGGACTGCGCCCTGGTAACACCCTTTGAAAAGATAACCGAATTTATCAGGAGCTGGAGCTCCGCATCGTCAAATTCCCTTGAAAGAAGACAATAGCCGTCATCAATGCTGATGTCATAACCCAGATCTATCAGATACTCCGCATTGTTTCTGACAGAACGCCTGTCACATTCAATACCGTAATTATCTTTAAGCAGCTTTAATATCTCCTGCTGTGTAAGCCTGTGATCCTCGTCCGTATATTTTTCCAATATCTCAAGGATCAGCATATTAAGCATTTTTTTATTGCCTCTGCCCTCGTACATATTTACTCCCGATTTTTTATATATCGATTTTTTCCTTTAATCGATATCAATATATATGATTGTCTGCCTCTCAAACAATATATAACTTCTGAGCACTGTTATCGCTGGAACACCGAAATCCATCTGTCATTCAGAAATTTCGTTATATGGCTTTCCGTCAAGCTTTGCTTCCATCAGACGATCCTCTTTATCATATATAAGTTTCAGTGAAAAAAAGCTTTCTCTCTCCAGAAGAAGCTTCAGGAAAATGCGGTCTCCCGGCCACACATTGAGCTTTGGCACCTCACTTTTGTTCACCCATTTAAGCTCTCCTTCATCACATTCCATCTGTTCCCCGGTAAAACCATCAGCTGTGAAAAGATGCATATATTCCGACTCTGCCCTGCCTGAGATAAAGGTTACTATCCCCCGGTATTCCCATGAGGTTAATATATATCCCGTTTCTTCCTTAACCTCCCTAACAAGACACTCCTCAGGACTCTCATCCTTTTCAAATTTTCCTCCTACTCCGATCCACCTGGCGTGGTTAAGATCGTTCTGCTTCTTAGTTCGGTGAAGCATGAGGTATTTATCATCTTTTTCTATATAGCAAAGAGTTGTGAGTATAGCCATTTCCCCTCCGTTTTTACATTTCCCAAAATTCCGAAAGAATCTTCCCTAATGATACTAATCATACCAAATATATCTCCGCCTGTCTCAGTTTTAACGAATTGAATGTCTGTATCATCATAAAAAAGTGAAAATACAGCCTGTGGACCATGGGGACGGGGTTGGTGGTTCATTTTAGGAAAATGGGCCACCAACCCCGTCCCCATGGTTCACAGGCGGAGCTGTAACAAAAAAACGGCCTTCCCTTTAGGAAAACCGCTTTTGTAATTTCATATATTTATTTATTCTGCATCTCTGCTGCTAAGGGCAAGTCCCATAGAATCAAGCTTTCCGAGAATCTCATCGATGGACTTACGACCCATGTTACGAACCTTTGAAAGATCTTCAAGATTCTTGTTGCAAAGATCTCCGACAGTGTTGATGCCGGCTCTCTTGAGACAGTTATATGAACGAACACTAAGCTCAAGCTCATCGATGTTCATATTCATAAGGTCATTGGAATCACTGCTGCCTGCATCCTCAACCTTAACTTCGTTATCTGTATCAACATCCATATCAGCAAAAAGCTTAAGATGTGAATCAAGAATACGTGCTGAAAGTGATACGGCATCATCCGGAGCCATGGTTCCGTTTGTAGTTACATCAAGAGTAAGCTTCTCTTCGTTTGTGCCTTCGATAGGATCTATAACGATGTTAACCTTTACTACAGGACAGTAAATAGAATCCACTGCGATAACACCGATGGCCAGATCGCTGCGGTCACGTGTGTTTGCACCGTCATATCCACGACCCTTTGTTATCTTTATCTCGATATAGAGTCTTGCTTCCTTTCCTGAAAGTGTAGCGATAACCTGATCTTTGTTAATGATCTCTACTTCAGAAGAAACTTTGATATCAGAACCGCGAACAACTCCTTCACCGGCATAATCGATGTATGCCATAACAGGATCATCGCTGGATGATGTATTTTTTATAGCAAGCTTCTTTAAATTGAGGATGATATCACTTACATCTTCCTTTACTCCGGGAATTGATGAAAATTCATGATAAACTCCCTCGAACTTTACCTCACTTACTGCAGCACCAGGCATAGAGGAAAGAAGGATACGTCTTAATGAATTACCGATGACTGTACCTTCGCCCTTAGCAAGCGGAGCACATACAAAACGTCCGAACTTCTTATCATCTGTGATTTCCTCAACTTCGAGAACCGGTTTGATTTCTACTGCCATTAGCCCACCTCTTTATATAAAATCATTGAAACAAATATCTTCGCATGATCATAAAAAGTTTCTGTCAAAGAACATACTATCTCTATTTTTTAGAATCAAGCTATTCTATTATAGCGTGTTTTTTTTCCATGTCTAGCTTTTTGCGTGATTTTGCAAAAAAAGTGGGCGCCTTTTGAGGCGTCCACTTAAAAAATAATCGAAATTGTGTTGCTATAAGAATTTTTAAGGCTTCAGGATACTATCATAAAATAATCTTATGCTATATCAACAAGCCTTCCCGAGTCATCGAAATTGAGACTTAACTGACCTTTGAACTGAAGATTTCTCTTTTCTATCTTGCCTACAGTCTTGTTATATGTAGCAAAACGATCAAGAGTATCCTTGTTTTCTATATAAAGTCTGATGTGTGTTATCCTTTTTCCCTGAAGTCTTCCTTTAACAAGTTCACCCTTATCCGTAATGCAGTCATAGGTAACTGTGATATCGGTATATTCATTGATCTCCTTTATGGCCGGTGACAGAACTCTCTGCTTGAAATTTCCGAAAGCACTGTAAACATCTGCCATGAGGTTCTCTCTCAATGTATCGATAGGAATATCAACATGTCCTTTATAAGCATAAGACTTTGCAAGCTCATACAATCTCGGTGAATACTTGCTTGTCATGGAAAGGATATTGTAAAGCTCATATTCCGTAAAATTGTTTTGAAGGCCAAGAAGATAGGTTTTTATACGGCTGTCAAGAAGGAGACTTATGGTTCCTTTGCGCTCATTATACTCGGGCTCATTGAACCATCTGAGTTTTATGACTCTGTTATCGATGTTTACCCAGAATGCCTTTTCATCGATGGAATCGATCATATTTCTGAAATCACGATAAACATTCTTCGGATCAATTCCGCAAAGTCTAGCAAAATCAAGTGCACGGATCTCATACTTTTTAAACTCTTCCTCACCGGGTTTTATTAAAGTGATAACAAAGTTTACAAGCTTCTGCTCATTGGCTGTAAGATTGTACTTGGCTTTTTGTATGAGTGCGTTGTCTTTAACAACAAGATATGTACGTTGATCCTCAACTTTTTCTTTTTGCGTTTTATATGCTGACATTTTTAAGAACTCCGTTTCTCTCGCATGTCAATATAGTAAAACTCTTAACCTGAAAAATCAATCACCGTAATTTTGTTATATCTCTATTCTGACCCGGATTTCCGAAAAAGGCAAAAATAATTGCATTATACTGGCTTATTAATCCCAGATCAGGCATATGAAAGACCGGTTATTATGCTTTTCTGACTCGCTTCCCACGCGCACAGGATTGTATTTTTTTATGTTTTGGTTTTTTATTTTATATATTTAATATTATATATATTTATATTATTTAATGCCGGATCACCGCAGAATTGCGTCATTATTTATCCACAGAAATAACAAAAACACGGTAAGGCATAACAGATTAACGGTGACCCCTAACAAAATAACGGCAAAAGATAACAAATAAACGGTGATGGTCAAATAGCACTAAAGGATGAAGAAATTTTTGTAAAAATCGTCTTATAACAAAATTACGGTGATCTGTAGAGATAGATAACACAATGACGGTAATAAGTGTAAACCTATAACAGGATTACGGTAGAAGCGTAAGGAACAAATTAAACCGTAAATCTGTTATAAGACGGTCTATATACAAAGCATATAACAGATTTACGGTCAATCGTAAGAAATATTTAAGCCGTAAATTTGTTACAGGTTTTCCCGGAGTCTGCTTTTCGACAGACTTTATAACAGATTTACGGTGATTTTATATCCGGACAATCAAATGATGAATAAGTGAATACGAACATATAACAAATATACGGCGAAAAAACACAGGTTGTAACGGTTCAGTCGGGGAGCCGGGGGGGACGGATTATAACAAATAAACGGTATCCTTCAAAAATGAAGGATACCGTCATTTTATATAAGCTTCTACCGTAAATATGTTATAAGATCCGGAAACTCTACCGTAATCATGTTATAGGTTGTAAATATGTTTATGTCCCGGGGCCTCTTAGGGATCCGCCCGGGTTCAGATATCAATCTTTTCTAACAGTGCCCTGATATCCCCGGAAGGCTCAGCCTCCTTAAGATGCCATACAGCATATTTTACAGCATTGGAAGGAACGTAATTATCCTTAAGCCACTCTTCAAGGACACTGAGAGCCATCTGTCTCGTACCGTTTACAGGAGAATTAAGGGAAGCAACTATAAAATCCTCTCCTTCTCCCGCCGAATCCGAAAGATTCTGTACCAGGAAACTAAGCTGATGGAAAGGTCTGTACTCTTCTCCTATTCCGAGATTATCCTTTGGTCCCGAAGCCATCATATCAAGAGGCAGCTTCTTTCTGAAAATGGAGAAAACTTTGGAAAGTGTTTCACTGTTTTTGGGAAGAATGTCTACGAGGGAGGCATTGGCAGCAAAATCCTCTTCCATGGCAGCAAGAACCTCTTCGGTGCAGTCTATATCCATACGCTTTGCAAGGCGGAAGTCTTTCTTTTCGGTCACAAGCTTTGAAGCGAAGTCTTTCAATTCCTTTGAGTTAAGGAGGTGTTCAAGTTTTTCGCCAAGCTTTCCGCTTTCATTAAATATATTCTGGTTAAGGTAATCCCTGATATCAAGTAAGGTATTGAGGGCCTCAGTGGTCTTCACCCTGTGTTCAGACTGTTTTATGAAGCCTGAAAGAATTTCCGTGCGGTCTGACATTAAAGAAATGCCCTGAAGCGTTCCTTCATCCAGAAGTCCGGCAATAATGGGACGGGCTAAAAGGTAATCGTCGTCATTGAAGGCCGGATTCAGGAATACCTTACCAAGGTTTATCTTCTCTGCCACGGTGCGTGCAGAATATGCGGCACCGACATTGTTCCGTACACCTTCGCGGAACAGCCAGTCCTTGATCTTTCCGGATGAGGCCTCTATATGTTCAACACAATGAATGCGGCCCCAGCCCTTTGTGTGTTTTGCAAAATCAAGGATAGCATCATTTCCGTCCTTCCAGGTTTCTGCAACCATTATTGAAAAAAGTGTAAGCTCTTCGGATCTGGAAAGTGCTTTAACAACATCCTTTACAGCTTCATTATCATCGGTGTCCATCATCTCAAAAAGCACGAGGGCAAACTTGAGAGCTTCCGGGTTATCGGTTTTGATGATAACATTGGCCGCAAACTGAAACACTGCTTCGGCATCGATGCTTCCGGCGTTATCATTGACCCACCTCTCAAGTTTCTCAACCAGCGGAAGCATACGGACTTCGGGGGCTGAGAAGAAGGATTCGAGATCATATTCTGCCGAGTCAAAATCATGCCCGGAGGCTTCATTTATAACATCGATAAGAGCTTCTTCATCGCTGTCAGCCTGCATATCGTGGTAAAGGTACATGCCGTCCAGGGCACCTTCTACAAGGCGGATGCCAAGCTTTCCTGAAGAAGCAGCTTTTGATATGCGGAAGTCGTCCGGCAAAGTGTCGTCCGGTCTCAGGTTATCACAGATTGATTCATATATTGAATTTGACATTAAATGCTGCCTCCGATATCAGTATCCGTAATGCTCACGCTGTGTATCTTCGTCGTATACCTTTTTATAGGCGGCGGTTCCCTGATGAAGGATCTTTATGAGATACCACTCTACGCCCTTAATGGTTACCATCTCACCAACCTCTTTCTTTGCGAAAGGATGGCTGGGAAGGTTGATACGGGTGGTTACTTTCTTTTTTCCGTCGGAAATGACTATGTAGTCTCCCTGCTGAGCGCCGGACTTGCCTTTAAGCTTTGTGTTAAAAAACGGACGCTGGCTGCTTTTGCCGGTCCCGTGAGAATTATTGTTTTTTGATTTGTTAAATGAACGTGGTTTTTTATTATTCATTGGTCACCTCGGAAATCCTGTGTGTGAGCGGTGTATCCGCCCGGGTGGTTTAATGCCGTAAATCTGTTATAAGTTATAAAATCGAGTAGGGAAAAACGCCCTACTCGATTCCACGTTGGCTGTCACATGTGCTTTTGTACAAGCACATGTGACAGCCTTATCGCGAAAAAAACAAGAGCTTTCTGTGATTATAACAGAAAGCCCTGTGTAAATATAACCTATGTAACAAGTTCTTTGAAAATACCGGATTAATCAGAGGTTACTGACGGTTTTCAAAGATTTTTAAATATCAGTTTTCAAGGAATCCGTCAAGCTCACGCTTATACTTCGGATTCTGAAGTTTATGCAATGCTTTATTCTCGATCTGACGGATACGCTCACGGGTAACGTGGTACATGGTTCCGATTTCCTCAAGAGTTCTTTCGCGGCCATCCACAAGACCATATCTCATCTCAATGACTTCGCGTTCACGTTCACTGAGGTTTACCAGAATCTTTTCAAGCTGCTGCTTCATCATTACATTATTAATGTTCTGCTCCGGTGAAGTGATCTTATCATCTGCTATGAATGAACCAAGATCTGAATCCTCATCCTCTCCCACCTTGCTGTCAAGGGACGCAGGACCGGCATCGTAGTTGATAACCTCCTGAATGCGTTCCTCCGGAATATTGAGGGCTTCACTAAGATCAAAAGTCGTAGGCTCATGTCCAAGCTCTAAGGCAAGCTGACGAGAGGTTTTCTTGATCTTATTTATGAGTTCCACCATGTGAACAGGCACTCTGATGGTTCTTGACTGATCGGCAAGGGCTCTTGCTATTGACTGACGGATCCACCAGGTTGCATAGGTAGAAAGCTTAAAACCTCTGTCCGGTTCAAATTTCTCTACCCCACGCATGAGGCCAATGTTTCCCTCCTGTATCAGATCCAGGAAATTCATGCCACGACCGGTATAGCGCTTTGCGATGGAAACCACAAGTCTCAGGTTACATTCCACCAGTTCCTGTTTCGCTGCCATATCTCCGTTTTTGCAGCGAACTGCAAGATCATGTTCGCGCTCCGGAGTAAGGAGCGGATAGCTTCCGATCTCTTTAAGGTATATACGTACCGGATCGTCGGCGGAAACATTTTCAAGATTTGTGAGAGCCTCCATGTCAAGGGCTCTGACTTCCTTATCTTCTTCAGAAAGCTCTTCTTCGGATATTTCCTCGTCAGAAAAATCGTCTCTTTCCGGGTTGATGCCTGTCAGTGAAGACTCCTTAATATTTTTGATGACATCAGAGTTGTCATCAAACTCACTAAAAACATTGTCTTCCGGAGAAGTAACATTATAATCATCTGAATCGATGAATATGGTGTGCTTTTCCTCCAGAAGCTCTCTATCACTATGTATCATAAAACTTCCTATATCCCTATCTTTTTCTTCTAAACAGCCTTGCTATTTTATTTTGAAAACAAATATATTGCAAGACATAAGGGGGATATTTAGGAAAATAATACATAAATCTTATTTATAACACATATAAATTTGTGCACAAAAAATCCCGGTAGGCGTCCCGGGATTTTTTATAAAAGGATTATAATTTGAAATTTGTAAAAAAAGGATTGTGCATTTATTTCGTTTCTTTTCTTAACTTGATTCTAATATACACAATCCCTGAAAATAGTGATTGAAGAAAAACGAAATCTCTGATTATGAAATTCTTAAGACGGACATTAAGAATTATTGTAGGGTCCATCCACTATCTTTTTGAGTTGTACCGCAGTATCTCCTGCATTATAAAAGCGAGGACGAGACCGCCTCCGAAGCCTCCCACATGAGCCATAAAGTTTATGGAAGGATCCATATATCCTGCAGCCAGTGAAAGAATAACGGAAATCAGTACTCTCTTTATGGGAAACAGCTTTCTCAGGCGGGGATTCATGGCAAACAGTATAAATACCGAGAGAAGGCCGAAGATCGCTCCGCTGGCGCCGGCTGAAACCACAAATTCGTTTGATATTCCCTCATAAAGCAAGGTCAGCATATTTCCGGAGATTCCGGAAAAAATGTAAAGGACAAGATACAGAAAGTGTCCATAATAGTGTTCTACATAGGGACCCAGAGCAAAAAGGGAAATCATATTGCTGCCCAGATGTTCCACTCCGAAGTGAATAAACATGGAGGTGATAAATCTGTACAGCTGACCATCCACAATAATATAAGGTGTGTAGAAGGCACCAAAAGCGAGGGAAGTTTCGATATCTTCACTTCCCACCAGCATTTCTTCCGCGATAAACATTATCACATTAAGAGCTATAAGATAGTATGTAACAAAGGGCACCCATTTACGGGTTGGCTTAGCATTAGTGTTTTCCATAAAAAAGATTATAGTACACTTAAAAGATAATTACGATGGTATCTTTGTGAGCATTCAAAACATAGGAGCAGGAACGGACGTTTTCAAGGTAGTCGTAAATCTCGTGTTCCGTAAACAGCCGGTCTGTGATTTCGGACATGGTGTCAGCATTATCAGTCCTGAACTGGACAAGGTTTTTGCCGCTGTTCTGGGCGGAGCTGATCTTTGAACCGATCGTTTCAATATCCGGAAATGTAAAGTAGTTGCCGGTGTAAATGTAGTAATTATCATTGTAGGAGTAGCAGGTGGGAACCGGAATGTTTGCATCAGGGGTGTGATTTACATACATTTCGGCATCCGTAAGTCCGAAGTAGGAATAGTTTATGAAGGAGGTTGTTGAATCCTGAGAGGATACCGTGGATTCTCCGAAGGTAACATCTATCTGGTACCAGCCTCCGTCCATAAGGATCACATTCCAGGCATGAGGACCGCCTTCTGCAGTACCTGTAACCAGTATAGCCGGGATCCCCATGAGCTGTGAAAGATACTGGAGAGTCTTTGCGTAACCGTTACATACTGAGCGATGGAAAAGAAGAACCGAAATGATATTCTGGTTCTCATCGGATCCTTCTTCGTAGTCTGTAGTGCTGACAATTTGATCGTACAGGTACTTGATCTTTGTATAATCATCAGTTGTGGTTCCGTCCCTGAAGCCGGGAACTCCTGCAAGCACTGTTCCGATAACCTCGTTAAGAGAGGCTTCGTAGGAGGAAACCTCCTCTTCCGACATGGTGTACTGACCTTTCACGGTTATGGAGGTGACAACACCGTTTATGGATTCCACGGAATAATGTATCCCACTTGTGTAGAAAATTTCCGGATGGTCTGCCATAACGTAATTGTAGACGGTATTAAGCTCATCGGAATCAAGAGTTGATACGGACCTCTCTTTCCTGTTAGTGACAGAATCAAGGATTTCCCGGTAAACGGTTTTTCCCTTTTCATTCAGAAGATTATAACAGTAGTAACCTGCCTGGCTTTCGTCAGTGATGTCGCCGGTATCTCCGAATCTCGCATCCAGACTTTCCTGGAGATCCTTAATGAGTTCTTTGGAGGGTTCTGTTTTTTCTGTACTTTCTTCCGATGCACCGGTTTCCACGGAAGCGGCTGAAGCTTCGGTGGTTTCATTCTCGGTGGGAAGGTCAGGAGCTTCGGACTCCCCGGGTATTAATCCGTTTTCTTCCAAAAGAGTTTTAACCGGCTCAGGCAATGAAGAAATCAGCTTATCGACGCTGAGTTTCTCCGAATAATAAGAAACAATATAATTAACAATGGTCAGAGGTGACTCGTTATAATACTTTCCTAGTCCGATAAAGAGAGCTGCAGTCAAAAGAAAAATGCAGAGAAAAACAGGGAAACATCCTCCACCGGAGCTGCGACGTTGTACCTTTTTCCTGGGATGAGGCGTTGTCTCATTATATGGGTCTGTATAGTCATAATGTCTATAAGGGTCTCGCATTAATCAAAATCCTTTCTTAACTGCCCACGATCTCTGATCGCGGGAGCCGCGCAGCTTTGAGCGGTTCAAAAGAATCCGTGGTGATTCTTTCTTTGTGGCCTTTAAACAATAGTATAAGCATAAAAACGCAAAAAAAGAATCCATAAGGATTCTTTCTTTGCGATGGCCTACTGCCTCTCAGGGGTCCGATTTTAGAATTTTCCGACGAAGCGATCCGTTTCCGGAGTGATGCCATCAGGCTCTGACCTACATATTAACGGCTGAACTTTAGTTTGCGAAGTACTGCGGAAGTCCCTGTACGAAGTTACGGAAGTTCTCGGCATTGTCCGCTGCATTCTGTCTTCTGTCAGCTGCCTTGTCCGGATCGGTTGTCAGTGTGATGGAGACCGTAACATCTTCATAGTTACTTCCATAAGGACGCTTTACAGTAAGGTTAATGGTCTCACCCGCTGCATATCTGTTGAGAAGCTCCTGCATGTCATCGAGACTTGTGACACTCTGGTCATCAAATTTAACGATGATGTCCTTCTCCTGAAGCTCTGAGTTTGCTGCGGCAGAGCCTTCTACGATCTTATAAACATATACGCCCTCTACCATGCCATAGGCTTCCGCAGTTGCTGAATCTATGGTCTTTGCCTGAATACCAAGATATCCTCTGTTTTCTTCTGATACTTTGGCTCTGGTTTCCTTAAGAGCCAGTGTATTGATAACCTCTTTAGCAGTGTTGCTTGGGATGGAATAGCCCATACCCTCAACATCTGTGCTTGAATACTTGGCAACATTGATACCGATGAGCTGTCCTTCCATATTGAGAAGGGCACCGCCGGAGTTACCGGGATTAATTGCGGCATCTGTCTGAAGAAGTCCGGATTCTGTACCTTCACCAGTTTCAACGTCTCTGTTTTTAGCGGAAATGATTCCTGTTGTAACGGACTGGCCGTATCCGAGGGCATTACCAATGGCCACTACCTGGTCTCCTACCTGTATAGCATCGGAGTCACCAAACTCGGCAATTTCTATGGCAGAAAGGGTGTCTTTCGACATATCGGAGAGCTTTACTGCGATAACAGCCAGATCTGCCGAAGAATCTTCTCCCTTGATCTCTGCTGCTACTGACTCGCCATCCACAAACTGGACACTGAGTTCGGTTGAATCCTCTATAACATGATGGTTAGTTACGATGAGAAGCTCGGAATCTGTCTTTCCGACAATGACACCCGAGCCGCTGGCAGCAGCCTCTGTCTCACCGCCGTTTCCGAATATTGAATAACCGTACTGCTTATATCTTATGGTATTTGTTATGGAAACAACCTGAGGCATGGCATCCTGTGCTATTTCGGTGACAGATTTTACTGCGCCTGTGGTGGATGTTGTCCGGACGGTGGCATTATCATCATTACCTGAGAAAAGTGCGTTACTTATGATGTTGTTCTCCTGCCCTGCAGTCATTGCATCAGCACCGTTGTTTTGGGCAAATGTACCGGACGCGGCAGCATCGGCAGCCGCCTCTGTATGAGCCTCCATAGACTCAGAAGCTTTGGTTACCCCCACCATGGCAAGACCTGATACTGAACCAAAAACTAAAGCGCTAAGAACGATAGCGGCTACATTTTTTCCTAAATTGTTTCTATACATAATAACCTCCGTTGTTAAGGTAAATTGATTTTGATGGTTGTATAGTAAGGAAAAAGTGTGACTTGTTTTTGTTGATTTGGTGGAGATTTTGTGATGAAAATGTCAAGAAAATGTGTCCTGATCCGAGAGATGGACCTGGGGGACGGGGTTAGTGGGTCATTTTATTAAAATGACCCACTAACCCCGTCCCCCAGGTCCATCCGGAAGCTGTTGAAAGCAGGCAGCAATTCTAAATTGATTTTATATCGGCCAGAAGCAAAAGGCTCGATATGTGCATGGCAGTGATGCCGGCGCACTGGAGCTTGTCAAGGATCCTTATATCATCATCAATGAAGAGATGCGGAGTTTCCAAGCCCCGGAATCTTTTTTCAAGAGTCTCTTTCACAATGGGGGATTTGTCGGAACCTCTGGTGAAAAGGATGTTTTCCGGTGGGAATAAACCGGGATAAACCCTATTTATGAATTTTACCTTCTGGGCATCCTGTGTACCGGAACCGGATAAGCTTATAACAAAATTACGGTTAGGATCTGTGAAGCGACTTATATACTGCTTCATGATCTCAGCCCCCACGGCAGTCTCGTAGATATCGTGCTCTTCCACAAAAGTGTCAAATTCTTCATCACTGCAAACATTTATGCCGTCGGAACCATATCCGTAGATCGCCAGCACACCGTCTATATCGAAAAAACGTACCAGATCTTTTCTTATCATATAGTCTGTATCAAGTCCAAGCCTGTAGTTTTCATCAAACATAATCTGACCTCCAAAAATATTTTTGCTGTTTTCCGGGAATCGTCTCCGGTGGAATTCTTATTTCCCAAGAATTTTATTTACAAATACCATATCCGGGTTATCAGGATCCAGGCTGTAAATATCTATGCGGCTCGGATCGCTTGATCTGTTTTCAAAAGCCGGGAACAGAAAGCCTAATTCCGGTTTTACGGCATTGTAATCCTTATCTACTCTTGCAACCGCACAGATAATGAATTGGAATACCTCCTCAGATTCACCCTGCTCCTCATTGTCAGAGCCCTTTCTGGGAACATCATAAAGCCCGTGATAGATGAAGATTCCGTACTCCTGCGGGATATGGACAGCTTCGGCCAGCTGCTCACAAAGGGTCTGCACCAAAAGATCATCCTTCAGACCATACTCTGACAATGCCATAACCAGTTTATGGATACTGTCATAAGCCATATCACCTTTTGGAAATTCATAGCTTCGGAGCTGCTTGTTTGTCTTTGAAAAAGGTATGGTTTTGGCAAGCTCCAGATTCACATTTTTATCGTGTGTTCCCATGTTCCGGAAGTTTGCATTAAAAGTGTTATCAATATAACCCTCCGGATCCATATAAGCACCCGCCACCCGGTAAAAGCAGTTTCTGCTAAGGGTCATGCGCCGGGTAAGTTCAAGCATATCTTCTCTGTTTATCATAAATGTCTCCAATGTACGTGAAACTATAGTTGATCTCAGACCGCTGACAACAATGGGCTCTTTTGCACGTACCGTTAATTTGTTATACTTTTATGTGGGCGTAACATGATTAACCTGATAAAGTCAAAAACAGACTTTGAAACGCCACACTTTCGAATCATTATATATAAGGACAAAAAATGTTAAAGATCACAACACAATTCACAAGAGATCAGAAAGCCAATGCATGCATCTCCGAGTTCATTAATAACCGTATCATGTCTCTTCTCATAAATTATATGGAAAATGCATCCGGAAAAAGCTATCTCAAGGTGAATTCCGATGATACGGAGTTTCAGGAGAATATTAAGTACTATTTCCCGGATCATTACTCAAAGCTCGACGCCGCTTCAGCATATATATCTCTTCTTAAGGGGGTTAAATCAAAGGATGATTTC
The DNA here is from genome assembly GCF_000424445.1 of Oribacterium sp. NK2B42. Taxonomy (GTDB): domain Bacteria; phylum Bacillota; class Clostridia; order Lachnospirales; family Lachnospiraceae; genus Oribacterium. The sequence goes on along the minus strand of NZ_AUJX01000005.1, from coordinate 99,679 downwards.
ATCCCCAACATCTACGAAGAATATGCATTGCATGCGGTTATTCAGAGCTATATCCATTCCTGTGAAGACAGCGGAAAGAGTCCTGCCAAAAACATGCCTTCAGAAGACCGTAAATATGTTATATCTATCCTTAAGGCTGAATATCTCGAGGATGGTGAAAAGGATGAACAGGACCCGGAATTCCGAATGACCACTTTTGAAGATATGTATGATTACGATGAATTTGTGACCTACAACATGGAATATGGGATGCTTGATCATATGACAGCTGAAGAGATCACCGCCGCCAGAGATTCAAAACACTTTTGATACCGGTTGCTTTGTCGAAATGCTGATTCACCTTCAGGACACAGCGACTATGCCGAAATCCCACTAATCAGCTTCGGATATAATCCATTATCTCCTGAAAATCAGTGATATACCTGTAATTATCATCAGTTTCCGGAATAAATAATGTTGGGGCGGTCATAACCCGGTATTTTACAACCAAATCAATTCCCGATTTTTTGTCTGCCGGACACTCAATGTAGGTGATACCCATTGAATCCAGTTCTTTTTTTACCTGCTTGCATTTTGGGCAGTTAAATGTTGTTAATAATTTAAGTTCTTTATTCATGTGGATATTGTAGCATGCCCTGATTTCGGCATCAAATATTGCTTTTATATGTACTCATAACAAATATACGGTGAAATACACGGAGGATTTCCTATGTTAACTAATGTTATCGGTTTCTTATTATGCGGAGTCATGCTTGTTTTTGTAACATCTTTTGTGATTTTCGGATTTGCACTTTTCAAAAATAAAGTAGAGCTCATAGATATCTCCCGGAGAACTATGATATACAGCTTTGTGACATTTGCGGTAGCAACAGTGATTCTGCAGTTTGCATTTCGCTGATATATGCTCATGGCTTATTTTTATGTAAAAGAAAAACCCTGAGATTTCTCTCAGGGCTCCCAAGGGTTGAAGCCGGGATTCGGACTCGAACCGAAGACCTACTGATTACAAATCAGTTGCTCTACCAACTGAGCTATACCGGCGCAAAACTTATTGTTCAGATATACTATCAAATCGGTTCATGTCTGTCAACCACAAATTTTTATTTGACGTAATATAATCATAATGTTATTATTGGTTTGTAAAGAAGGTGCTTGCCGATAGACGGTTAGCCCTTCACTAAATAGTTAAGAAAAAAATAACCGTTCAGTTGTGCAGGCTGGGGCGGTTATTTTTTTACAATCTTATAAACAAGACCGATGATTGCTACTATCAAAATCCCAAATTGGAATAAATCAGAATAAGTAACCATAGTACCCTCCTTTCCGGAGGGGTTAACCGCCTACCGCATTGGCAAGCACATTACGGAATTGTAACATAAACAATGGAATCTGCATATAGTCTGATTTCGGACTATATGCAGATTCCAATCACAGTCATTTGCATTTCTGCATTTTCACCCTGAATGAGATCTGTCTTTCTGTAGGCATATCGTCAAACTGGATAGTGTAGGCATTTTTATCCATATTCACATCTTTTATAGTGCCGAGACCGAAGGCTTTGTGGGCTATCCTGTCTCCGATACTGAAAAGTTCGGAATCGTCAGGTTTCCTTAAGCGGGAGTTTACCAGGTTAATGTAGCTTTGGGTTTCGGATATAAGCCCTGCCTTGGGAGCTTCTGTAAAGCTGAGAAGATCCGGATCTATATCAAGGATAAATCTTGAGGGGTACCGGGGGGATCCGTCAAAGTTTTTTCCTGCAGCCTCTGAAAGATAAAGCCCCTTTTCCGCACGGGACATGGCGACAAATGCAAGTCGCCGCTCTTCTTCCATTCCTTCCAGAGTATTGGTCTTTTTGGAAGGGAAAATGCCTTCCGACAGACTGCACAGAAAAACATAAGGGAACTCAAGCCCCTTGGCAGTGTGTACCGTCATAAGCTTAACTCTGTCTGTGGCATCCGCTTTATCCATATTTGAGAACATGGCAACATTTTTGAGATAGCCGGAAAGGTCAGTCTCCTCTCCTGCGCTGGTCTCAAATTCAAATACGGACTGCTTCAGCTCCGCCAGATTATCAAGCCTCTCCTGAGAGCCTTCGGTCCGGAGCATTCGCTCATAGCCGGATTCATTAAGGATGGATCCGAGAACCTCTGAGATGGTTTTATCTTCATAAGTGGCCGCATATTTCTCAATCATGGCTATAAAACGTGCGGCCTCAGTTCCCTTAAAGATATCATCCTCGATATTCTTCACAAGTGCTTCATACAGACTGCATCCGTGCTCTTTTGTATAATCCTCCAGAAATTTCATGCGGCGAACTCCAAGGTTACGCTTTGGAACATTGGCGATGCGTCTGAAGGAAAGGTCGTCCTTGAAAACGATCATCCTGAGATAACACAGGGCGTCCTTTATCTCCATGCGGCCGAAAAACTGGACGCCGGAGTAAATGGTGTAAGGAATCTGAGATTTGAGAAAAACCTCCTCCAGAGTCCTGGTCACATAGTGAGCCCTGTAGAGGCAGGTCATATCCTTGTAATCAACCCCCATCTGATGCAGGGTTTCAATGTTTTTGACTATCCATTTGGCTTCCCCCTCCGCATTCTCAGCCAGATGGCACACAACGGGTACGCCGTCCTGAAGAACCGGGACAAGATCCTTGGACATACGCTGCTTGTTTTTACTGATGAGGGAGTTGCATACCTTCAGTATCTGAGGGGTGGAGCGATAGTTCTCCAGCATCATTATGGTCTTCGTTCCCGGATAATGTTTATCAAAATCCAGCAGGTACTTAACATTGGCACCTCTCCAGGTGTAAATGGTCTGGTCAGGATCTCCCACGATGAAGAGGTTTTTGTGGTAGCCGCAAAGCACCTCCATAAGCTTATACTGCAGGGGGTCAATGTCCTGGAACTCGTCTATTTCGATGTACTCCAGTCTTTTCTGCCACTTGAGGGCGATGTCGGGATTTTCCCGGAAGATATAGAGACTGAGGATAATGAGGTCATTGTAATCCACCGCAAAGGTTTTACGCTGCTGATAGAGATAGCCGTAGAAAAGGATATCATCCACCTTTTCAGCCTCCATGTACTTTTGATACAGCTTATCAATGGGAAGTTGTATCATATCAAGATAGTACTCCGGTTCAGACAGACACTTACGTATCTCAAACATGTCCCTTGCGTTTCCGTAGGTTTTATCCCGGAGTGTAAGGCCCCTCTCCTCATAAATGATCTTCAGCATCTCGTCAATATCACCGTTATCAAGCACCATGAAGCTTTTGGGATAACTGATGGCATGACTGTCCTCCTGGAGGATGTTGACACAGAAACCGTGGAAGGTGTTGATGTAGCCGGTGTCATTATCTCCGGTAAGCTGGTGAATACGCTGGCGCATTTCATTGGCGGCCTTATTGGTGAAGGTCACGCAAAGGATATTGCCGGGGAGGACGCCCAGATCATTTACAAGATAAGCAAATCTGTGAGTCAGCGCCCTGGTCTTTCCCGAGCCGGCGCCTGCTATAACCCGCACGAAGCCTTCTGTCGTGGTGACGGCTTCAGTCTGGGCTTCATTTAATCCTACAAGTACATCTTCCATAAATAGTAATAATCTCCGATATAAATTCCCGGGCAGGGATGGGATCCCAAGGTCTGCCCGGTTTTTGGTTCTGTCTTCTATGATCGTGGGTTCCGCATGAGCATGAGCGGGCAGGGATGGAATCCCAAGGTCTGCCCGGTCTTTGGTTCTGTCCTCTATGATCGTGGGCTCCGCATGACCATGAGCGGGCAAGGATCAGCACTTATTCACTTTTCATCAGCGGTGAAATCTCGCCGTCTGACATTATGATAAGCTTTTCCGTCGCTCTGGACATGGCGGTATAGAGTCTGTGCCTGAAAAGTTCCCTGTCCGGGTATTCCCTTATGTTCACATCCGGAAGGATAACGGTATCGAACTCCAGTCCCTTGGCAAGCTTAAGTTCCATAAGGATAATGCCGCTTTTCGGGAGCTTCTCGTAATTTTTCACCACATGAGGCAGCTCTTCACCGAGATCCCTGGTCATCATGTTGATGCCCGACCTGTCCTGACAAATGATGGCTGTGAGCCCTTCTGTCCGGGTGTTTTCGGCTATGACGGATTTAAGTTTTTCAACGTACTCCTCATGATTTCCAAAGGCAAGGATCTCCGGCTCGATGCCCTCTCTTTGAACAGAATTTGTCTGTACACTTATCTCCTTTGGAAGGAGCCCCGTAAACAGAGAGGTTATCTCCGGTGAAGAACGGTAGCTGGTCATCAGTGACATATGGGTGACTTCTTTTCCCTGTGAAGTAAACATCCTGCTAATGTCTTCGAACCGGGCTGTTCCGCTGTGTATGGACTGGAACTCATCCCCCAGCATCATGAAATGTGCATTCCTGAAATACTTCGTCATGACCATAAGCTGTGCTTCCGTATAATCCTGAACTTCATCCACGATTACATAGCGGGTGTTATGGTCGCTGTAGCCGATAAGTGACATCTTGAGATAAGTAAACTCCGCAGGTGTCAGATCATCCTTACCCAGGATTTTCTTACCGATGCCTTCGATGTCAAGCCAGCTGAGATTCTGGATTTTTTCCTGAACTCCTCCGAACTGATTCTCGTCCGGATCAAAATCGTCAAAACTGATGTTGTCGAGATCCAGCTCTTTGTTCTTGTTTTCGATCTTTTTGGCATTTTTCTTTGCCAGCTCCTGGAGATCTTCTATTGCTGTCTGGATGATCCAGGCTGTGGAGCTGGAGCTTCTGTACTTACGAAGAACCCCGGCGATCTGCTTTTTATCAAGAACCTTTGCGTGTTTAAGATTGATGCCATGGATGAAACGCTCGTCGATCTTAAAGCCCTTAAGTCCTTCATCAATCTGCCGGAGGGAATCTGCCTCCGTGATATCCGCTTCTCCGAGACTCTTAACACCGATGGTATCCAGGAACAGTGACCAGGTCATGGTGTTGGGGTTAGCCTCGCCCATTTCAGGCAGAACGTTATCGATGTACTGCTGGAAAACCGGGTTCAGAGTTATGAGACATACCTGGTTCGGGCGCAGATTTTTACGCCTTCTGTAAAAAAGATAGGCTATTCGCTGAAGGAGTACAGAGGTCTTGCCGCTTCCTGCGATACCCTGGACCAGTAAAACCGGGACATCCGGGTGACGGATGATGGCATTCTGCTCCTTCTGGATGGTTTCGGTGATGGACTGCATCTTATCCGTTCTTTTTCTTGTGAGGGAATGTATAAGCAGCGGATCCTCCAGGGCGATCTTTGTGTCAAAGTAGGCCTTCAGAAGGTTCTGTTCAATGTCAAACTGCCTTCTGAGCTTCAGATCCACAGGGATCTTTCTGTCGTCAACTGAATAGAAGGTCTCTCCCATCTGCTGATTATAGTAAACCTCCGCTATAGGGCTTCTCCAGTCAATGACCACGGGCTCATGATCTTCATTGGACACAGAGGTAGTGCCGATATAGTAGGACTCATCTTCGGTTTCCTCCGGGAAACGGACATTGATACGGGCAAAGTAGGGTCTTGGCAAAAGCCTGTTGACCTTTGAAAGGGCTGTGCTTACAGTACGGCTGCTGATATTCAGCTCTTCAACAGCGCGGCTCATGGTCTCAAATTCGATAAGAGTTTCCTGAGCCTCTTCTATACCCACAAAGTCATACTGAAGGTCGTCACTTACTGTGTTTTTCTCTTCTGTGGCCTGGTTTTGGAGATCGATGAGTTCTGCCTCCATCTGAGCCTTCATGTTCGTAAGCTTGTTATAAAGCTCTGTCAAATGATTCTGTTCTTCTTTAAAAATATCGTCCTGCATCTATTTCTTTCCTGAAAAATGTATGTTGACTGTAATGTATCTTTGGGCAAAACCGGGCGCATAAGGGGATGCTCGCTCCGGCGGTTTATACCGTGACTGCTCCCGGGAAATATCCGGAAATCCGTTCTTTGTTAAGATTTTCGCCTATTACGATGAGGACATCCTGAGTCTCACCCGTTACAGGCTTTATTTCAATGTTTTCGACCGTGGCATTGACCTCCAGAGAAAGGGGGTCTCCATTCGTGATATCCTTGTTCCGGGCATCCATACCGGATTCACCGGGCCTGTCCGTAGCAGCTGCTGTCCCGGTGTCGGTGATAACCCCCTTGATTCTGAAGATATTTCCGGCTTCGCTGTCTTCGAACAGTTTTGAAATCTTCTCCCGAAGCTCCGCTTCCGTCGTCCTGTAGTAAAGATAAAACAGTGACTGATAATGATCATCCTCCGGAGACAGCTTTACATGCGAGGCATTCACGAAGCCTGCATTTTTAATGTTTTCAAAATCCTGATCCGTAAGCTCCTCCCAGGGTTTTGCAATTATATCCTTTTGGCCGATGAAGCGCCTCTTACACTCAAAGTGCTCCATGGAAGCATTAAGATAATTTACCGCATCCCGGGTTACCGTAATTATGTTAGATGTTTCATCCAGCTTACTGATCAGGATCTTTCCGGCTCTTGCAGCTTCGGACATAAGAAGGTAGCGGGATTCCTCGGACATGGCGGTGGCTGTGACCGGATCCATAATCGTGATAACGGATCCTGCCTCATACCATTCGTCCAGGGGACTTTCGTAAAGGGTGTCGAAGAACTCATCCACATCATAGATGCCGCTTGGCTCAACGATGACACGGGTGAATCCCAGCATCCGGATGCTTATGAGCTTCGTGCGGAAGCGTCTCTTGTGAGCTTCTGCCCCGTCGCCGCCCACAACCATTTCAAGCTCGCAGTTTGGACCAAGGAGATCCTTAAGCAGAACCATGTCAATGTTTATGGCGCCGTAATCATTCTCCAGAATGCAGACTCTCTCGCCCTGCTCTATCAGGTATTTCGCATATTTTTTTATAAAACTGGTTTTACCGGAACCAAGGAATCCGGTTATCAGGTCAATTTTCAGCATTGTAATGTAATATCCCGGTATCAGGTGTGGATATGGATCAAATCTTTGGCTGTTTCCGATCAAAGGGTATATCGCAGCAGGAATCCGGCTTAGTCCAGCTCCTTTCGGAGCTTTCTTATAGCTCTCTGTTCCCTCTGTCTTATGGCTTCGATGGAGACATTGGAAAGAGCTGCAATTTCCTTCAGGGTGTGCTGCTTTCCGTCATAAAGACCGTATCTCAGTACCAAAGTGTCACGTTCATCATCGGAAAGTGTATTCAGTGACTGGTACAGCTCCTGATGGAGCTCGTGCTCCATAACGATCTCTTCAACATTATCCGGTGAGATGGTCAACTCCCCGAGCTCAGAGGTTTCGTCATCCTCTTTTCCGATTTTTTTGTTAAGAGAGGTTGCTCCCAGGACCACGTTGTTAAGCCGGAGACATTTGCGGACCTCTTCTTCGGAAAAACCGGAGTCCTCCATGATGGCATGGATCATGTCATCACCCTCAAGGTGCTCAAGATCACGTTTACGCATAATGCTCTGAACCTTGAAAATGCGTTCCAGCTGATGGTTTGAGAGACGGATGCCGAATCCGGCATTGTAGATCTCTTTTACGATACTGTCTCGGATCCAGTAAACCGCATAGGTGGAAAATTTTGCTCCGTAGGAAGGGTCATAGCTTTGGGAAGCTTTTATTAGACCGATCTTACCCACGCTTTCCAGATCCTCATGGCTAAGTGTATGGTTGGATAGATTCACGTAGTTACGGACTATCTGCAGGATGAGCCCTTTGTTTTTCTCGCAAAGCTCTGCTTCGGCATCCTTTTTATCAAGGTTTTTCTGAATGCGTTCCACAAGCTTTAAGTTCTCGGTTTCCAATGCCTGATAGTCCAGGGTTTCCTTGTCCAAATAACACCTCCGGATTCGTAAAGGTAATTTATTTATTTTAGCATTTATAAACTTGGGTGTGAAGAGCCGGAGGGCATCCCGTCAGAAATGGGATGCTCTCCGGCTCTGTTTAAAACGCATTCTCAGTCGAACTGGAACTGTTTATTTGTTGTTATTTCTTCTTGAACTAAGGTCAATCACATTTCCGGAATCAGACTTCGGCTTTGCGGCTGCCTTCGCAGCGGGAGCCTTTGCAGCAGGCTGACCGTTAGGAGCCTGAGCTGAAGGACGACGTTCGATGACCATGCCGGCACCCTGAGGATTGATGACCATACCGTTGTAGTTTGCTATAAATCTGTTGATACCCTTAAAGTCAGCGCGGATAGGCCTGAAGTTTGACTTACCAAACTCCTTTGAATACTCGAAGATATCTGTGTATACAGGAAGCATATTCTTGCCGTTTATCTGGACTACCGGCAGCTGAATGCGGTGATTCTTCTTCCGCGCCTCGGCAGTTGCTGTATCGGCATCCTCTGTAGACTGCTGAGCGGCCGCTGTGTTTACAGGAACATCGGCCTGCTTTGCTTCGCTTTCATCAACGTTCATATCGGGAGCATCATCCGAACCATCTTCCAATGCACGGAGCGGTACGATAAAGTTTGACTTTGGTACCAGCTGCATGATGCGGTTGAACTTTGCCTTAAGTATATCCTGGCGCTTTCCATAGTTTACAGGCCACTTAACCTCAGCCACATAATCGATAAGGGCAAAGCTTAAAGCCGGATTGTATGGAGGAATCTTATCGGGCTCTTCGTTAATGTAGAATGGCGCTGAAATCTCGCTTCTGCGGAGGAAGCCCTTGTACCAGCCGTTATCGACGATAACATTCTCAAAACCGAGGAAGTACATGAAGTCAAATATCTTGAGCTGTTCCTTTCCCTGGATCAGCTCAGTTTTTGCTGACATTCCCGGAACTGCGATGACACGTGTCTTACGAAGCTGCTCGTCGTAGAGCTTTGCGGCAATGTTTGCATGCTCCTCGTCGAGGTACATCTGAACGTAGCCTCCGTCCAGAAGTGGGTAGCCGGTTCTTGCATCATAAATAATGTAAAGCTTCTCTGCGGCACGAACCATGTTGAGGAACTGGTTACGGATCTTCTGGTGATTCTGCTCGTAATTCTCAAGAGCCTTCATTCTGTTGGCGGTTACCATAGCTACTTCAAGGAAAAGGATTTCCTGAAGACTCAGATCCTTAAGCATATCAGGTGTGAGTTCCGGCTCATAAATGAGTCTTCCTATCTCATCCTTACGCTCATTTGTGAGAGGATCATCAATCTGGACTGTTGCCTTCGGCATGTCCTGAGCTGCTGCCTGTGCTTCAGCTTCTGCTGTCGAAGCTTTCGTATCCTGAGCCTCTTCGGTTTCGGCAGAAGCATTCTCCCCACCGTTAACAACCGTAAGATGAGGCTTTTCTTCAGGCTTACGGACAAAAAGGTTTAATGGCATGAGCCCCGGCCATTTAAGATCCTTATGCTCTTCCTCCTGTTTCTGAACCGCCTGATCATGCTGTTCCTGCTTCTGTTCTTCTATCTTCTGCTCGGCCTCAGCCTTTTTCTTATTACCGTTTAAAAAGTCAAATAATGCCATTTCATATGCTCCTGTAGATTTATTTTGCGGATTCCGTTCTCTATCTCATAAGGTAATAGAACCTCATCCAACATCTGTACCCTGTGAATCAGATTTACGTACTTTCTAAAGTTGCCCTTTGTTATCCACCAGCGCTTTTGTTCTCTTTTGCCTTCGGTCCTGCCCAGTCTGATGTACTCAAGCTGCAGTGCTCCGGCCTGTCTTCGCAAAGTTTCAAGTTCAAGCTTTTTTTTATTATATAAATCTCCGGTCATCCTTAACCTCACTCACATGAAATAGTATTATAACAAAAAAGCCGAAAGCTTGCATTAAGATAATGCAGACTTTCGGGAGAAAAGAATCTGCCGCGTAACAGTTCAGCCGAAGCAGAAGGACAACCTGAAAAAACGGTTCGCTCCGGCTCCGGTAAGGTTAAATCAGATTCAGCTCTTTCATAGCATATGCCACACCATCCTCATCTACATTTTTTGTGATGAAGGGGTCGAAGGCTTCAAGCTCCTTTGCGTGAACACCCATGGCGATATTGTTGCCGCAGGCCTTAAACATCTCGATATCATTGGTGCTGTCACCGAAGCTGTAGGCATCCTCAGGGGTGAGGCCAAGGTACTTTAACATACGGTCAACGGCATTACCCTTTCCGTGACCCTTTGGAACCATTTCGAAAAAGCCCTTGCCACGGTCAATGATATGGAAAAGTCCGGCAAATTCCTGACGGAAGCCCTCCATATCGGATGCTTTGTGACTTGCGAAATCCGGACCCTTTCCGTTTCCCTGACCGTCGTCAGTCTGGATACAGAACTTTGAGATCTCATAGTCACCGTCAAAGGGTGTGGGATCCAGGGCATCATCACCGGACAGTGCGTTGTAAAACCTGTCGTAGTGAGCCTTAAAACTCGGGTGATCCTTTAGCAGGGACTCTGAGGGGCTGCTGTGCCATCCGGCTCTGCCCTCCAGTAAAACCAGGATGCCGTATTTATCGGAGGCCTCAATAACACGGGCCTTCACATCCTTTGATACTTTGTAATAGTAAACAGAGGCACCTTCATATATGAGTTCAGTGCCGCAGCCGCACAGGAATCCGTCCACTTCCACCAGCTTCTGCACAGCTTTCAGCATACCGATGGTGCGTCCGGAATTTATAAAAACTTTGTTTCCAAGTTCTCTTGTTTGTTTAATGGCAGTAAGGGCGCTTTCCGGTATACTTCTTGTCTTTTCATCCAGTAAAGTGCCGTCTACATCAAAGAATAATGCTTTCATAATAAAATCCTGTTTTAAAGATAAATGTTTTGAAGTGCAATAAAAAACGCTCTTGCTCCTCAGATTATAAGGAACAAAGGCGAAATAATAAAGAACAAAGATAAAAATATAGCAGCTGTGGATGCCAAACTCGTCTGCCACCCACAGCCATTGCGCAGCGCCCACACATTCCTACACGCAAAGGCCTGCCTTAAACACATAATGATAACTACGATAAAGTTTCTTCGCGGTTTTACAGTACACAAAAGTCCGACAAGTAAGATAAAGGGAGGACAAACTTGACGGACTCTTGTATTTCGAACTGATGCCATTGGATTGGTCACATCAATTACTGTTTTAAATATATGACGCTATTGTATCAGAGGGTTAATCACAAAAGTGTCACAAATATGAAGATTTTTGCGTTTTATTTAAAAAACTTACAAAAATTTTACTTTACGTTAAATATATCGACAGATAAGTTCGGAATATTACCCCCTAAAGCGAAAAAAATCAAAAAAATTTCAAGAACCACCAGGGAGCCAAGAGGGACGGTTCTCGCCGGCGAGAACCGTCCCTCTTGGCTCCCTGGTGGATCAAAATACAAGAAGGAGGGGATTTCCCCTCCTTCCCGGTTTACAGCACTGTCAAAGTGTGAACTTATGAACTTCGTCAGAAAGGACATTGGCCTGTCTGGTAAGCTCCTGGCTGGCTGCTGCACTTTCCTCAGCGGTAGCAGCATTGGTCTGAACAACGCTGGAAATCTGATCGATGCCCTGCTTGATATCATTGAGGGAGCGCTTCTGGTGATCCGTTGCACCGGTGATCTCTGCAATGAGCTCAACAGCCTTCTTGGTAGATTCCTGAGTACTCCTGAGATACTCTGCAGTCTGGATGGTGAGCTTGTCACCGGTCTGGACTGCAGCGATAGTCTCTGTGATGAGGTTGGAGGTATCAAGGGCAGCAGTTGATGACTTACCCGCAAGGTTACGAACCTCGTCAGCAACAACCGCAAAGCCCTTGCCTGCCGCACCTGCTCTTGCAGCCTCTACAGCGGCGTTAAGTGCAAGGATATTGGTCTGGAAGGCGATATCATCTATGGTCTTGATGATGGTTGAAATACGCTGTGACTTATCTGTGATATCTTCCATTGCCTTACGGAGATCGATCATCTGGGTATTGCTTGTATTGATCTGCTCCTCGGCGCTATGAATCTGCTGCTGTGCAATACGGGCATTGTCTGCCATGTGCATGGTCTCATCATTGATCTGTGAAATCTCGGCTGACAGCTCTTCAATAGAGCTTGCTTGCTCTGTAGCACCCTGGGCAAGACCCTGGGCACCATCGGAAATCTGAACAGCTCCGCTGTCCACCTGTTTTGCGGAATCCATAATGGAGCCTACGATGGTTCTGAGATTTGAAACAAGCTTATCCATGTTGGTCTTGAGCTTAGCAAACTGACCAACGTATTCGCGCTTTAATTCAATATTAAGATTGCCCTCGGAGACTTCTGAGAGGGCTCCGGAGATTTCATCGATGTAGCCCTGATAATTCTTAAGCTGTTCTGTTGTCTTGCTGAAAGCAACGGCAAGCTGACCGATTTCGTTCTGAGACTCTGTAGGAAGGTCAACATCGAAGTCGCCTTCAGAAATCTTTACAGCTGCAGTTGTAACCTTACGAAGAGGAACAGTGATAACTGTGCTGATAACTGTAAGAAGTACAAAGATGATGACAGCTATGATGATAACCATGATAATGATGCAGACTCTCTGGAATCCTCTGAGTGATGCAAGAACATCTGCCTCAGGAACTGCTGAATAGAGAACCCAGTTTGTATTTGGAACTTCGGAAGCCGCTACGTAGTATACACTCTTGCCGTTTTTAAGTGAAATCGGCTGATTAGGCTTAACCTTCTCTACTGCCTGAGCAAGAAGAGCATCTCCGGATTCGGAAACAAGCTTGCCGTTAACGGAAGGATCCGGATTACCGAGAATCATGCCATCAGCAATGATTGCAGATATTCCGGTCTGCATAGGCTTCATAGCTGCAGTTTCAGATGCAAGCTCGTCAAGGAAAATGTCTATTCCGGCAACACCGGTCTCACCGCTCTTTAAGTTCATCTTTCTTATGAAGGATACACAGAGAGCGTTGGTCATGGCATCAACGTAAGGCGCTGTTATGGTGAAGGAAGTCATATTCTGACTGAGAGCATCCTTATACCAGCCTCTGGACCTCGGATCGTAATCAGCCGGAACCTCTGAATAATCTGCATAGAACATACCACCGTCTTCAAATCCGGTGTAGATGCCCTGATTCTTGAGGTCACCCATATTGTTTGAGTTGCTCATGAAATCCTGATATTCTTTCTTATTTGCGAAATCTGTGGATTCTGCAGATTTTGCAAAGGCTTCGCCTCTGGCAACAACGTTCTGCACTCTTGCACCAAACTTCTCTGCGTTGTAGTTAGATTCTGCCTGGAGCACGTTTGCCGAGAGTGATTTTATCTGACTTTCTGCCTGATTACTCAGGAACATAATGATAAAAATGATACTCACAACGATGATGGGTACGAGGATAAAAAGAAGTGTTGAACTGATGCGCTTCTTTGGTCCCTGACCGGAGTTACTCTGGAATCTTTCTGTAAATGTCTTCATGTTACTCTCCAATTCATAAAAATTTTGCCAAATAATTACACGTTCATTTGTAGACTAAAGATAACTTCGGCAAATTTTACGATTTTATAACGAAATTTCTTTTTTGATATAATATTTGTCGTATATTAAATATAGTAGTTGTGATAAAGGAGGGAGTTATGAGGAAAATACTTGTTGTTGTAGATATGCAGAAGGATTTTGTAGATGGGGCTCTGGGGTCGAAGGATGCTGTGGCTATAGTTCCTGCTGTTGTGGAAAAGATTAAGTCCTATTCCATCAAGGATGTTTTTGTTACACGCGACACTCACCAGCCTAACTATATGGAGACCCAAGAGGGCAAGAACCTTCCGGTGGTGCATTGTGTGGAAGGCACTGACGGGTGGCAGCTTGATGAAAGAGTCTCACAGGTGGTTGAAGGTGCAACTTTTATTAACAAACCTACCTTCGGTTCTACCGTTCTGGCGGACACTATCAAAGCAATCAGTGAAAAGGAAGACATAGAGATCGAGCTTGTCGGGCTTTGTACAGATATCTGTGTGGTTTCCAATGCTTTGCTCCTGAAAGCTTCAATGCCGGAGGTTCCTATCTCGGTAGACCCTCTGTGCTGTGCCGGTGTCACTCCCGAAAAACATGAAGCCGCCCTTGAAACTATGCGTTCATGCCAGATTTATGTCAGATCTTAGAGAGGCTGACACTATAATCTGAATCTTTTTGTTTATAAGATAACAAAAAAATAACCGCCCCAGCCACCAACTGAACGGTTATTTTTCATAACATAAAGTTCAAGGGCTAACCGTCTACCGGTAGCACTTCTTTTCAATTAATATATTAACATCGCTGATTTTCTCAGTCAATACGACAATTCCAATCACACAATATCACTTAATACACTTATTATAAATTGCTGTTGACATCATTCAAAAGAGCCGTCAGACATCCTTATAATCGGATGCCTGACGGCTCTTGTTTCACCCCGGGGGATACAGGCTTTAAGGTCTGGAATACCAGATATGGTAATGTTGGCGTCGGGATATGCTGGGATCAGTGGTTTCCCGAGACCGCAAGATGCATGGCTCTGATGGGGGCGGATATACTGCTCTATCCTACCGCAATAGGAAGCGAACCATCAAGACTTTAATCCCGGAAAACTATCTTACCGCCGCAGATGGTGGTCTTTACTTTTCCGTAGAGCTCCCAACCGATGAAGGGGGAGTTTGAGGCTTTTGAACGGAAGCTGTCGCCCACAGTCCACTTTTCTTCGGGATCAAAGATCACGAGGTCGGCATCAGCTCCTTCTGACAGGGTGCCTGCCGGAAGCTTATAAAGCCTTGCGGGATTTATGGTAAGGGCTTCGATGACTCTGTTCAGGGACACATGACCGGTGCGGACGACACTTGTCAGGACGAGGCTGAGGGCTGTTTCCAGACCTATCATGCCGCTTGGTGCCGATGCGATAGGCTTCGACTTCTCTTCTATGCTGTGAGGCGCGTGATCCGTGGCTATCATGTCTATGGTGCCGTCACGGAGACCTTCTATTAGCGCCTGACGATCCTTCTCTGTTCTTAGCGGAGGATTTACTCTTGCAAGGGAGCCCTTTTCGAGAACCAGTTCTTCTGTGGCAGCAAGATGCTGAGGGGTAACCTCTCCGTATACTTTTATTCCCATTTTCTTTGCGGCTCTGAGTATATCTACAGTTACACCGCTGGAGATATGCTGTATGTCCAGCTTTGCTCCGATCTTTCGATTCAGCATCACGTCCCTTGCAGCAAGCACGTACTCTGCTTCCTCCGGGGCACCTCCCAGGCCAAGCTTGTCCGAAACCACACCCTTGTTAACTCCTGCACTGAACATCAGCGCCGGATCCTCTTCATGAAGAGATATGGGAACGTCGAGCTCTTTACATTTCTTAAGGGCCTGAAGCAGCAGCTTCTCATCTGCTATTGGAACTCCGTCATCGGTGAAGCCTGCAGCCCCTGCAGCAAGCAGCGCCTCCATATCGGTAAGCTCTTTTCCCTGCATCCCGACGGTAACATTGGCAGCCTGAAGGACATGGATGGGAAGCTGTTTTTCCCTTGAGGAAAGCTCCGCCAATGTTTCTACCGAATCAACAGTCGGTTTGGTGTTTGCCATGCAGATGACTGTGGTGTAGCCCCCGGCAGCAGCCGCAGCAGCGCCGGTCACGATGTCCTCCTTGTAGGTTAGTCCGGGATCACGGAAATGTACATGAACGTCTATGAAGCCGGGAGCCACTACCAGGTTTTCTGCATCGATCACAGTGTCATAGTTAAGTAACGGATCTCCGGCACCTACAAGCTTTATCTTTCCGTTGTCGTCTGTCACCACATCTGTTATGGTATCAAGGTTGTTTGCGGGATCTATAACTCTTCCGTTTTTGATCAGTATCATGTTGTCCTCCGGATGCATAAGTACTATGTATTGAGCTTTCAGAACATATTTTATACGTTTTTTGCGCAACAAAAAAGAGGTAAGCCATTGTATTGGTCACTTACCTCTATATTGTTGTAGGTTTCATTGATACCTACCTCCTACTTTTCGTAGAATCTTTGTATGGATTTAGTATAGATTATCGTAGGTTCTTTTGCAAGAATTTCGTAAGATTTACGTCACAAAAAATATACATATAAGTTATGACGGCTTCCCTGTAAAGTTATAACAAAAAAACGGTATCCCAAAGCAGAAAATGCTGTATGGGATACCGTTTTTTACATTTCGAAAGCTATACGATTCAGCTGTCAAGATCCGTCAGGGAATCATCGAATACGGCGGTCTCATCACCACTATTGACAGTGCCATCAACATCGCAGGCAACCTCATCTTTACCGCCAACGGCTTCTTCATTTACGACGTCATCATTAACGGCAATACCGGAATCCTTTTCATCCCTGACATCATTGATCATGTCATCATTTCCGGCATTTTCCACACTACTGTCAACTGTAGTATCTCCAACAGCGCCCTCATTGACATCAGAAACATCATCATCACCGGAGTCAACAATATCGGTATCATCATTAACATTACTTTCGGCAATCGTCGTCTCTCCAACAGCATTCTTATTGACATCAGAAACATCATCATCACCGGAGTCAACAATATCGGTATCATCATTAACTTCACTTACGGCAATAGTTGTTTCTCCAACAGTATTCGTATTAACATCATTGCTATCGTCAACTACCACTTCACTATTAGCAGCAGTCTCAGCATCACCCTCAGTCACGGCAGCCTTCGACCTTTCTACGGAGACATTTGCCCTGGCTGCCAAAGCTCTGCCTGTATTATGATCCGGCTCTGCCGGGTTTTGCACGTTCTCAGCATTATCAGTATCTGAAAATTCCAAAGTCACATCAACCCCTGAATCCTTTGTTTCATCCACAGACAATGTGATTTTGGCATTGCTTTTATCTCTGATATCCGCCGTATCGATAGAGCCTACTATGACTTTTTCGTTTTCATAGTTATATTTGCATAATTCGTACCTTGAATCACTGCGCAGCTTTAGAGGCGTATGTTCAGGATATGCTTTTAAGGGAATATAGATTGGAACATAATCCTTATTCTCATCATCAACTCGGTAAATATAGTAATCACAGTAGTCATCGGTTGACAGTTCAAGGTCATAATCCAGCTCCGACAATCCATCAACTGAGTACTCCAGCTCGCACATACTGTTTAATGCCGATATGACATCCTTTGAGTCGATATGCACCTGACTGTCAGTTGGCACTTTAAATGGATATGAATAGATATTTTCATTGTAATAAATATTCAGACGGTCATATTGAGGCAGGCTGCTTCCTTTCTCAAGAATAGCTCCAAGGTTTCCGTACTTATCTACACTAGCCTCCGTACCGTTTTCCACACCGGCTATGGATAGGTATATGTTATTGTAGGTAGATTTAAAATAGTCACCGAATATATCCCCATAATCATCTATGATGACAGGAATGTCAGTTACATAATCGTCAGCTGCCTTAAGCTCTGTCCACTTATCACTGTATCCGTCTGCATTGGCATCATCAAAAAGCTTTGATACATCATCAGCAAGCTCTTCATATCCATGGAGCCTGGTTGAATAAGCCACAAAGCTCTGTATATCCTTGTAGGTACTGCTGCCGGTGATATTGGGCAGCGCATCATACCAGATCCTTAAAAGATCATCAAGAGGGATGTCCAGCTCCTTCTTCATCCTGTAGCAGATATTTCCGTAAATGGTGGCATGGGCATGACAGTTCTCACCATCCCGGTGGGTTACCAGATAGTTTTTTCCTCCCACCTTGGAGGCACCTTCCATGCTTTCAGGGTCACCCATGGATCGTATTGTCGTATCAACACCAACGCTTTCTTCGATGCTCCATTTATCGAGATCAACAGTCTGTCCCGTGGTGGGATCCCCCGCAAGGAACAAAAGCATCTCAAGGATATTGCCGCTTATATCAGCGTAACCCTCATGGAAGGAACCGTCTTTAACATAATTGGTTACCGGAGCCATCCCAAATAGTATACCGTGTCCAAGCTCATGTGATACGCCATCAAATGCTGCATTTCCCGTATTGTTGGAGATGTCTACCTCAATATAGTCCCCATAATGGCAGCAGAATGCGTTATCTGAAGTATCATCCTCATCGAAGCGCACTATGATAGGTGTTACTTTATCGTCATCAAAAAATCCCAGCTTTTTATAGTAATCATAGGATTTCTGTATGGTAACAAAGCTTTGGACATAATAGCTATGGATATCATCGAGGCTGTCAAAGCCCTTGGTGAGATCGTCGTTTTCATGGGCTTCCTTGAGATTAGCCGCTATCCTTCTGTCTTTATCCACAAGATAGTAGTAAGTCTTTTCTCCTTTCTTCATGGTGGCCACAGAAAGCGTCACATCATTGTTAAAATAGTCCTTAAATCTGATCGCTTCTGTCTCAACAGCATCGGCGAAGAGATAATCATAGGCGTACAAACCATTTTCTTCAGTAGGGATGTCCGAGTATTTTCCTATGTTATATATGTAGTTCCCGCCCGGATTTATTATATATTTAGACACATGCCCGTTCTTGTCTTTACCGTAAAAAACCTTACAGTAAGCATTCTGATAAGGGATAGAAACGGTTTCGAATCCGGTTGTGAGCAGAGTTTCATTGTTCTTTTCCAGTTTCTTAAGGATATCATCCATGATAACCTTAGCTTCAGCCTTATCCTCTTCCGAAAGCTTTGCATTGCAGTTGCTGCTTAAGCTTATGACCTTGCCGCTGTCATCTGTTCCGAGGGAGATCACACTTAAGTAGTTATTCCGGGTGCCGCCCTGATCTGCTTCCGTAAACTGATAATAAACGTGGCCCATGCTGTTGGTTACGGATCTGCTGAATTTCAGTATCTGTCCCTCAGGGAATCCGATGAGCTTCAGCATACACTCTATAGCCTTCTCTGAGTCGTGGTCATCGGAGACCTGAACATCGGTAAAGTGACCGCCAACGAAGGTCACATAGCCCTCTGCATCGGTAACCAGTATGAGGCTGTCACCGCACCTTTCCCTCAATTCATCGAGAGTAAGGTAGCGTCCGATCTCAGATACAGGTATGAGGACATTACCGTTGCCGTCTGAGATACTGTTTCCGTCGAAGGAATCGCTGCTGTCAGAGGAATCGTAGCCACGGGCTTCGGTTAATGCCTTAAGCTCATCATTTCTCTTGTAATCAGGCTTTCCTCCCCCGGTAAGCCCTGTTGTATAAAAGCCTCTCAGCCAGGCTTCCCAGTCATTTCCGTAGAGGCTCCCAAATGCCGGATGTGCGGCACGGTATTTATAAAGGTTAAAGTAGGCATTACCCGCATAACCCATATTTAGACCGAAGGTGATGTAATGATGGTACAGCGCTTCAGGATCATTTCCGCACTGCAGCGCGGCATCAGGATATGCTGCAGCATAAAACACCGGGTCAAAGGATGCCCTGAGACTGCCAGGCGCATTCTGTCCCATAAAGAAATAAGCCACCCACATATCCCAGTCATCTCCAAGGTATGAGGCAAGCTCAGGATGGTCATCCCGGTATTTTTTTATATCGAAATAGGAATTACACCGGTATCCGTTATAGATACCCTTCGTCAGAAAATGCTGATATAAGCTTTCAATATCTGTTCCTGCTTCAAGAGCTGCATCGGGATACTGAAGAGCATAAAAGAAAGGATTGAAAAGATCCTTGATGGTCTGAGGGACAGCTGCGTTTTCAGAAGCAGCCTGTGCCAGCCGCTGTTCATATGCGAGATTTGCCTGAGCTGCCGAGGCTGCACTGACACTATCAGGAGCCGCCAGAGCCTCCACAGGTACTAAAGCCGAAAGTATAGCTGCAGCCATAGAGGCCGCTGCTATGCGCCTCCTGAAAGTCCGTAGCTTCATCAGTTTATAGTTGTCCCTGTTTGTGATTCTCATTGCCGCTCCTTTGATAAGTAATTATATCCCTTTTGCCTTGAATAAATCATCTATTGTAACCTGCTTTTGAACAATTCCGCTGTCAAGATCCGCCAGAGAATCCCTTACCTTCACACTGTTGGTCCCTGCCATATAGGCGGCATAGGGAATGAGCAGATAATCATCAGTTCCGTAGAGATCATTGGCAGAAGTATCTACCACATAGTCTTCTCCGCCGATGTTTACAATATTGTAGGTATGGCTGCCGGTGCTGTTGTGTGCACATTCTGCCTTAACATTAAGACCGCAGTTCATGCCGATGATGTAGAAGCTTGCTGTGTATCCCCTGCAGTTGGTGATGCCACTTTTAAAGCCCTCCACCGCACTGGAGGATGAACCGGTATGGCGCCGGAAGGAAAAGCTGTCACAGATGTAGTTATTGATGAACACGGATTTTTCTCTGTCGCTCATGCCGGAGGTCATTGCCTTTACGTTATTTATGTGATAAAGGAGAAGCTCAAGATCCTGACTTCTTTCCGCATAGTACATGGCATCATAACTTCCTGCTTTTCCGAGAAGCAGAACGAATGACCGATCTGTAAGATCAGCTACGGACTGCTTGTTTACGATATCTTGTATATTCTTCCATTTTTATGATGTGTTGTGATACACTCTATTGAGTGAACGACGGAAACGTCCCCGGAGGTTATTGATGAACTTATTGAAGAAAAAATCTGTCTGGTTTGGTGCGCTTCTCCTTTTGGTACTTGGGGGAGCAACACTTTTTATCATATATAAGGAATTGAACGGAAACGATATAGCAGGTACTTTAAGGCATGCGGATCCACGCTGGGTGACGGCTGCAGTGGCAGCAATGATACTCTATTCCATTGCTGACGGTCTTAACATCAGAAGGTGCTTAAGGCTTACGGGATATGAGGTAAGCATACCTCAGATGATGAAATATGCCTTCGCAGGCTTCTTCTTCAGCTCCATCACCCCTTCTTCCTCGGGAGGACAGCCGGGGCAGCTGTACTTTATGTACAGGGACAAGATTAAGTTGTCTCATGGAACATTTTCTCTTCTATGTGCCTTTCTGAGTTATCAGATAATGGCGGTTGTCTGGGGAATCATCGGATTGATATTTACACCTAAGGGGATCATGAGTCTGGGAGGAAAGTTTTCCTACGTATTTCCCATAGGCTTTGCCATAAACCTCGTGACTATAGCCATCCTTATCTCCATCCTTTTTTCCAGAAGGATGACCATAATGTTTGCGTATATAGCCTTAAGGTTTAACCGTAAAAACAAAAACCCCGGCAGCAAGAACGAAATAATGCGTTTTTTCGCAAGATATCGTAAAGCTGCCGGTTTAATGAACAGTAACAAGAGAGTATTCGTGAAGATACTTCTGACCTCGTTTGTTCAGATGTCACTCTTCCATTCCGTGCCGTATCTCTGTGCCAGGGCTTTGGGCTGTGACAGTTTCGGCTGGTTCACGGGAGTCTGCACCCAGGGAGCGTTGTTCCTTTCTGTTTCCTCTCTTCCTCTTCCGGGAGCTGCAGGAGTTACGGAGTACGGTTTCGCTCTGTTTTTTGCGGATCTCATACCGAAGCATCTCATGGGAAGTACCATGATCCTGTCACGTTTCTGCAGTTTCCTGTTCCCGCTTATAGTGAGCGGCTCCCAGCTTCTGCTTCTTCAGTTGAGCGCCAATACCCGGCGTCCGATCCGGAAGGCAAGCCGGTAGACCGGATAGCATATAAAATGCGGAAGGATGCGAATGGGGCGGATGGGATGTCTGTATATAGGTTTCCGCATCATCCGGTCATAAACATCAGGTTTTTTATCTTTTATCTCATCGAGGAACGATTCCATCAGTTCCTCGTTTTCTTTTGTTCCTGAATGAAGAAGCAGGGTGATGGTTACAAGAGAAATCAGTTCTATATAATAGTACATATAATCTCTTTTTGAAGCGCTGCTGATATTTTTGATGTCCAGATCGTAGATCATATGGCGGTTTACTTCGATCTGCATATCGATCCTTTGAAGCATTATCTTTACATTAACAGACTGATCAGCCCGCCCGATAAAGTAACGGTAAAGATCCACATCCAGATAAAACATGCTTTCAACGTGCACAAGTGGATATGAAACAAACAGGTGATCCACATAGAAGGTGTGTTTCGGAAGCTCCATATTGCAGCTTACGAGGAGATCAGTCCTGAAGGTGGTGGCATGCATGAGAAAATAGGAACCCATTTTAAATTCCTTCACCTCATTCCAGGTGAAGCGGCGGTTTATGGGAAGATTCTCGTGATAGTTGATGCTGCAGCTCCTCTTTTCCAGAACGTTCTCATGAACATAGTTGGTAATGATCAGATCCACAGGATCATCGCTGTCCTTCATTTTTTTGAGAGTTCCCAGGAATATATAAAGAGCGTTTTCGTCGAGCCAGTCGTCTGAGTCCAGGACTCTGAAGTAAAGTCCGGTAGCTTCCCGAAGACCTGCCATAACAGCATCCCCGTGACCGCCGTTTTCTTTGTTTACAACCTTAACTGTGCCGGGGTATCTTCCGGCGTACTCTTCTGCTATTTTTTGTGTATCATCCGTTGAACCGTCATTAACAACGATTATCTCTATCTTATCCTTGCCCGGCAGCAGACTATCTATCGCATGGCGGACGTATTCCTGAGAATTGTAGCAAGGGATTGCCACTGAAAGAAGCTTTTGCATTTTAAAACGTTTTCCTTTAGCCGAAATATCTTTTGACGCTAAAAAATATTCTGATGAAACACGGGGTTGGTGAGTGTTTCATCAGGACCTTAAATATAAGTGTGCTTAAAGCGTACAATTATGGCTCGAATGATTGTATCATAGTTTTGAGATGTGCGGAACTTTTTTAATGAGTTAAAAGCCTTGACTTTGATATTTTCCAAACATAGAATTAAATCAAAAATCATTCTTGATTTTAAATTCTTTTGAAGGGTGGTGGTCATATGTCAAGTGACAGTCGAAGTTCAGATACTGTTCCCCGAAGTACACATAATATGATCACGGCAATCTTCTGCTGCAACACCCGGAATTCCCTTTAAAGAGTATCTTCCTGTGTGCGGCTTATTTTGCCGTATAAAAGGAGATATAAGATGGAAGAAAAGAATAATGTTTTTGACGGGCTTCTCACCATGTTTGAAAACAAGGAGTACCTGAAGCTCCGTGAGGCGCTGTCCGAGCATAATGATGCGGATATCGCAGCATGGATAGAGGAACTCGATGAGGAGCGAATGCTTAAGATATTCCGTATCCTGACCAAGAATCAGGCTGCGGACGTTTTCTCATATCTCGATGTGGATCTCCAGCAAAAGATAATCAGCGCCATGTCCGAAAAAGAAGCGGCAGGGATCATTGATAACCTGATGGCGGATGATGCTGCGGACCTGATGGATGAGATGCCGGCAAACATCGTTACGAGAATCCTGGCCAATGCCAATGCCGATACGAGACGTGAGATAAATCAGCTTCTGCGCTATCCGGATGACAGTGCCGGAAGCATAATGACGGTGGAGTTTGTGGATCTCAAGGAAAGCTCTACTGTCAGGGAAGCCATCGAACGTATCCGCAAGGTGGGTGTTGATTCCGAGACCATCGATGTGTGTTATGTTCTGGACAGCGGCAGACATCTGCTTGGAACCGTTGCCTTGAGATATCTCCTGCTCTCAAAGGATGATGAGATAATCGGGGACATAATGCATGAAAATGTCATTGCCCTTAACACCATGATGGATCAGGAGGAAGTTGCGAGACAGTTCAAGAAGTACGACTTTACCACCATGCCGGTAGTAGATAATGAAAACAGGCTTGTGGGTATCGTTACAGTCGATGATATCGTGGATATCCTGGAAGAAGAGGCCACAGAGGATATGGAAAAGATGGCGGCTATCCTTCCTTCCGACAAGACCTACATGAAGACCAGCGTGTTTGAGACCTATAAAAAGAGGATTCCCTGGCTTCTGCTTCTCATGGTGAGTGCTACCTTTACCGGTGCCATCATTAAATCCTTTGAGGATGCCCTCAGCGTGTGCGCGGTTCTTGTGGCTTATATTCCCATGCTCATGGACACAGGCGGTAATGCCGGCGGCCAGGCGTCCGTTACGGTTATCCGTGGATTGTCTCTCGGTGAGATTGAATATTCCGATGTTCCGGGAGTTATCTGGAAGGAAATCAGAGTCGCTGTTTTCTGCGGACTGACTCTTGCAGCAGCCAATTTTGCAAAGCTTCTCATCTTTGATCATGTGGCTGTGCCTGTAGCCATAACTGTATGTCTGACGCTTATTGCAGCGGTTCTGATGGCCATGCTCATAGGCTGTGTGCTTCCCGTAGGTGCAAAGCGCCTGGGTTTTGACCCTGCAGTTATGGCAAGTCCGTTCATCACCACCATCGTGGATGCTCTCTCGCTACTGGTGTATTTCAGGTTTGCGACGATGATTTTGAAGCTGTGAAAAAAGGCAGACACCTTCATCGGCGTTAGTTTTTTTACGATTACGTCAGATTTGACAGAGATCTCATAACAAGGTCAATGTCCTGGTTCTCAAGTTCCTGGATAACATGAAGGGATGTCTTCTGTGTTGTTGTCATACTTGCATGCCCAAGTCTTCTCGCAACGCTCGCTATAGATACTCCTGCATAGAGAAGTATGGAGGCATGTGTATGACGAAGACCATGAACAGATATCACAGGAATGTTCAGCTTAGTGCAGTATCTTGTCAGGATGTCATTAACGGTAGAGTTATATACCTTCTCTTTGGTGGCAAAGATAGGTTTATCTAAAGGTAGCCCTTTGACCAAGGTTGCAAACTGCATTACAAGCTGCCAGTCTATCTGGATTTTTCTGACAGAAGACTTATTCTTCGTTGGGGAGAAACCGCCGCCTGCTTTATAGTTCCAGGTCTTGTTTACGGATAATGCCTGATGAGCAAAATCAAAGTCATTAGGCGTAACAGCGAGTGCCTCTGAAAAACGCATTCCGGTTTTGGCAACAAGTAAGATAAACCAATCCCAGTTAATTGTGTCATCAAGCTTCAAGCTTTTAAGAAGGGTATGTAATTCAAATTGGTTTAGATATTTTGTCTTCTTTGTAGACGGAGTTTTTCCTTTTATTATGACCTTCCTTGTGGGGTCTCTGGGCACAAGACCCTCATCAACAGCATCCAGTACTGCCCCTTTCAGCTGATGATGAAAGTCCATGGTTGTTTGTCTCTCATGCTCCTTTGCATATTCATTTATGATTTGTTGGTATGCAACACGTGTAACATCACAAAGTCTGAGTTCAGGTGCAAGCCTGGTGATCCACATGTGGCTCATTTGATACTTTGCCAGAGTGACATCCCTGATTGCTCCCTCTTTGTATACTGAAATCCACTTCTCATAGTAGTCCTTCAACATGTCGGTCGGTTGAAAATCATTCGGCATTTTTGTCTCCTTCCTACGCCGATGAAGGACTTTAAAGCTATTTAATTGTTTTCTGTCTTGTCAGGATCCGGGATATCGAACCCATCTTCAAGGATAAACTTAGTCAGAAGCTTGTCTACACGATTACTTACAAGAAATGGCGGTAGCTTTTTCCCATCAACTCTGGAAAAGTATTCCTGTGCTTTTTCACGAACCACAGTGGCTTTCAAAGCATCAAAACGTCCGTACTCGTTAAGCTTTGTTTGAGAAACGTGAGCATTCATCATATCTTTAAGTTTAGGCTCTGACACACCCAGATATTTGACCAGTATTCGTATCTGCTCGGTTTTTGTGTTCTGAGCGTATTCAATGATATAGTCACGCAGCGTATAATCTACATAAAATTTGGCATCTCCGGACTGAACATCATGAAGGAAAAGATTTGCATATTTCTGCTCATCTTGAGACAGGAAAGCAAATGACTTATGCAGTTCTTCTAAAGTTGATTCAATCTCTTTCGGATCAGCTTCTGGGTCTTCCAACTGCTTCTTCCACTTTTCAAAGCGTGAATTCATGTAGTCATTATCGATGATACCGGTGTTCTGCTCAGAAAGATACGGGTCAATGGGAAAAGTAATTTCTTCAAAATCGCCATTTACACTACCGGGTCTTCGAAGCTCTTTATATCTTTGGGAAAGAATCTGATACTGTTCTTCAGTTGGGATCAGTATAATGTTTTCGCCCTCCACATCATCACTCTCCGTTTTTACCGGATACTCTTTCTTATTCCAGCTAAAGCCCTGAATCCTTGCTGCCTGAAGATATGTAGAAAATTCACGGAAAAGCTTTGCAAACTTAGCCCTTGAAGGAGTATCATCCGGCAGTCGGTCCATATCGGGAATGCCGGATTGTTTGAAAATATCCACCATATCCTTAAATGATATGTTCATATGCGCTACATTTGCAGGAAGATGATCTGCAAAGAGTCCCTGCGGTTTGTCACCGGAATAAAGTTTAACGGCATCATCCACATTTCTTTTCATTGTATGAGGAAGCCTGTAATATCTTATGGAACCAAAAGGCTTTTCATTTATATTGAAAAGACGGTTTGTTCTTGAAAAGGCCTGGATAAGGTTTTGATAAGTAAGCACTTTGTCAAGGTACAGAGTATTTATCCATTTTGAATCAAAACCTGTAAGCATCTGGTTTACAACGATCAAAAGATCCAACTGTTGTTCCGGCTTCAGGCGCTCATAAGGGCGCTTGTGAGCAAGTCTTGAAGAAACATCCTTTTTAAACTTCGCATAACCACCGATATCAAAGTTTTGACCGTAAATACTATTGTAGTCTTCCAGCATTTCCTTTAATCCATCTTCCTTTTCAAGTGACTTGCTGCCACCTTGATTATCGATGGTCGGATCAAATAAACCGGTGATCTTTAAATCAGGATATCTGTCACGGAATTTACGGTAGTAACGTATGGCTTCCGGGATGCTTGCAGTTGCAAATATGGCATGGAACTTATTGTTTCTGCTTAATGTAGGCCAGTTTTCCATCATATCGTCGATAACTGCATACTGATACTCATCTGTTTGCCATGCTTCTTTCTCTATATAATCCTCTATTCCCTTTCGATAACTGCCATCAGGCAGAATCTTTCCTGCCATGGGCACTTCTGATGAGGACATAAATTTATAATATTTTTTGCTCATTACCGGGTCAGAGATTGCTTCTACCTCGGATGAAGCACCCGATTCCCGAATAGCAACCCTCTTTCTAAGGTCTTTGTCACGGTATACAGACACCATGGTAGGATCAAATCCCAGAACATTCCTATCCCTTATTCCATCGGCAATACTGTATCGATGAAGCTCGCTTCCGAAGATATCTGATGTGGTGCTTAAAGCCTGCTCATTTTCTTTAAATACCGGAGTTCCGGTAAATCCGAAGAAAAGAGCATTGGGAAATGTTTCTTTTATGGTTGATAACATCTCTCCGAAGGTTGAACGATGGCACTCATCTATGATGAAAACTAATCGCTTACTCTTCATGTCCTCAAGATCCTTTGCACGCATCTTGCTTACAGCATCTTCTTTGATATTACTCATTTTTTGAATAGAGGATACTATCAACGTATTCTTAGGGTCTGTGCTTTTGAGCTTGGAAATAAGAGTTATTGTATCTTCAGTTTCCTGCACATCGTCAGCATTATCTGCGAAAGCGCGATACTCTTTAAGGGACTGAGTGCCAAGTTCGATTCTGTCCATAAGGAATACAACCTTATCTGCATCCTTTGAATTTGCAATAAGCTGCGCTGACTTAAAGGAAGTCATGGTCTTTCCGGAGCCGGTTGTGTGCCAAACGTATCTCCCAAGCTGATTGCCTGCATTCCAGTCGTTTTTTGCTACGCGATCAGAAATCTTGTTTGCGGCATAGTATTGATAGCTTCTCATTACCTTTAGGACACCGTCAGCATCATCTGCGACAGTGTAGAACCCTATGAGCTGATGTGCCATAGGGATGGATAGAAGGCGCTCAACAACTATTTTCCAATTATTTATAGGGTCATTGTTCATGTCCGCCCAATGAAAGTAGAAATCAGGATTGAATTTCCCATCCGGTCCCGGGTTTGCAAAGTACAAGGTCTCATCCGGGTTCATAGCGACAAAAACCTGAACCAGCGAGAACAGACCGGTGAAGATGTTTTCGTGGGCATACTTTTCAATCTGATTTACTGCTTCATTTACATGCACTCCTGAACGTTTTAGCTCGATATGAAAAACGGGCATACCGTTTATCAGAAGCATCAGATCTCCTCTTCTGTCCTGAAGAACCTTATCGTGACGTGGAAACTGTGGCTGTTCGGCAATCTGATATCTGCTCTGACCTGCTGCAATCTCCATGCGGTCATATATTTTCAGGCTTACTTCTTTCCCATAGTGGAGCTTGTCATCAGGATTCTTTCTGGTGATGGCAACAGTTTTACCGTTTATAAATCCATTAAGGGCAAGAGGTGTTCTCTTTTCTCTGATCTGCTCAAGCAGTTCATCCATTTCCTCCGGAATCAGGGGGCAGTCATTAAGGCGGTCAATATCTCTGTTGTTCTCAAACAGGATATCAGCCCAGTTCTGTATCAGATCCTTTTCCGTAGGATTGTAAATCACCTTCTTCTCCCAGCCATAACTCTGAAGTGCGGTGATAAGTGCTTTTTCAAAATCCATTTCTTTTTTGAAATAATCCATGAATATTGCTCCTGTTAATTTTGGACTTTACTGCTCACATATTTCTGATTCTTACTTTGGGGCTTGTCCGGAATAGTCATTTTCAGACGACCTGATTCAAGTAAAGGCTTTAGATACCTTTCGAGAAATTGGCCTCTGCTTGATAATCCGAGATGATTCATGATTTCCTGTCTTGTTTTCGGTTTTTCACAAAAGATAATCAAGTTTTCTATTTTATCATGAGCCGCATCATGTCCCTCATCATGTCCCCCATCATGTCCCTCATCATGTCCCCTGTCATGTACCCCATCATGCGTGGTCACCACCCATGATGCATCGGTCTTGCCCCAGTTTTTATTTTTAAGAGTTGCATAAAGCATAAACTCTGATTGCTTGTATTCAGGTTCCGGAAGTCCTGCTTCAGCCATGTCTCTGTATATACGATCAACACCCTCTCCGAATTCCTTAACCATATCATACTCATTAAGCAATTCCACAATCATAGGATTACGTGAGTAGTGGAACTCGCGGATATTATTGATTCGCACAACGCCGGGAAGGATCCCGGGACTTTCCACAGTAAAATGATCATCAAACATTTTAATCTGAATATCGGTTCCGCCGATACTATAATCGCGATGTGCGGCAGCATTGACAATCAACTCTGTCCAGCAGAACTAAGGGAATTCAGGGATAGTCTGAAACTTAGCGCCCTTACCAAGCTTAGTGTATTCTCTTATCTGTGTTTTAACAAAAGCAATCGCGTCATTTAACTGGTCAAGGATTCTTCCATCAAATTTTTTATCCTTGATTACATTCATCCTGTCTCCAACTTCTGCAGTCTTTCCTTCATATCGTATAAACCGGATCCGTGCACGTGGAAAGAAACGCTGCGGATTTTTTCCAAACAAAAGGATAGCCGATCCACTCACCAAATCTTCATCGCCCTGAGTAGTGATAAAGTCATGGTTGTGCCTCAGATAATGTTCTGCATCACCCTTTTCATAACCGATTCTCTGACAGTAGTTGGTTACATATTTTAAGTCTATGTCATCAATGGAAGCACCTGTTACAGGCTGATTTTCAAAGAACTTTACCCCTTTAGCGTAAACGAGCTGTAATCGTTGTTCAAAATTCAATTTTTTGCTTTTATCGCCAACACGAAGAAAAACTACATCGGACTGATTTGCGATAACTTTGTCGCTTGGGAATACCTGCATTCTGAGAATATGATTGGCTTTTCCGTTGCAATCAACTACATCTATTGTTTTTACATCAACTTTAACGCTTGGTTTGCAGTAGTCAAACGGAACCGTTAGTAACTCATTGATATTTTCCTCATAGTCATCTATGCCTGTTATATCACCATTATCTTCAATGCCTATAGCAAGATATCCGCCATCTGCATTTGCCATTGCTACAATAGGTTCAGCTAAATTAATGGCTTTAATTCTTGCAGATTTCCGATCCATAATCTGTTTTTCTGTGCTGAATTGCAAATCTTCTAATCTGTCGGGATTAAACATGATATTTATGCTCCTTTATGTAGTTCAAAACTTATATCTATAATATTTCGCTCAAATATAATATGTGGTTCAAATCGTGTATGATTTGAGTGATTGTAACTTACGCTCGTCTAAAGACATAGTATGATAAGGTTTTTCATAATTCTATAGATGAAAACATACTTTTCCTGATGAAGGGTGATAAGGTTATCAAGGTTATTCAAATATGCAGAAATCTTCCGCTGTTCTTCTTTCGAAGATGGCATTTCTATAGTCACTTCTTCAAAAAAAGCTTTCGTATCTACATTCAAAAGACCATGATTTCTTGCTCCTTCTGCACATATCTGAGACACATCTCCATACCACTTAAGCGTATCGAAATAGCACTCCAGATAATCAGATTCCACGTCATCAGAAGTAATACCAAAGCAAATGTAAAGTGTTGATAAGCAGCCCTGTTCATAGGCATTAAGCCGTTTTACGGAACCATAATCGAATCCGTTTGAATAACTTTTGTTGTATGCAAATTCTCCCTTCTTAAGAAGATAATAATTAGACATATCCTTTGCTGCTACGACCTTATTAAAGAAGTCTCGCTGGTCAATCAGTCCGTGCTGGGATGCTATTGTTAGCGGCAAATCCGATTCACCGTTTTTATTCTTACGGGTTACTCGCTCACAAATCTCTCCCAACTTACGCTGTTCCCAATCATCGCTAAACCCTTTGAATCTTATTTTCGGAATTTTTCTTTCATTCATTGACTGCTCCTCCCAGTAACAGTTGCAGTTCTTCGATTCCCTTCATATCAGCAGCAGAACCGGTTAATTCTGAAAGCATTTTTGAAAGAGATATTTCGGTTTCGTGGATCTCTTTTTCGAGATCGCTCATGGTGATAGCGTACTTGGAAGAAAGATTCTCTATATTCTTGGTGAATTCATCCAGCATTTCACTGGACAGTTTCATGATTCCGGTGATTACAGGACTTGTCCATTTCTCATGAAGAAGCATATAAACTTGCTCATCCGAGAGGTTTTCTATTACCCGTTTAGTCTCAAGATGCAGTACTTCATCATTCTCTTTGATTTTTACTTTCAGATTCTTTTCTGTTGTGTTCAGTTCTTCTGCCTTACGAAGGATTTCAATGAGACGAGTGTCCGTTGATGCATCAGCTTTCAGAATTTTGATCATTCCCTTTATGTTCTTTATCACAAAAGCATCATTTGTCTCATTCAGTGCATCAGATACAGTCTCTTTATCTTCTTCGCTTAATGACTCAAGAAGTTCGTCATATGACGATGGGATTTCGGCAAGCTTTTCCTGCATGTTCTTAAGCTCTGCCTTCTGCTCCGGTAAGCATATGTTTTGAACGAGTTCAAATGGAAGAACATGACCCTTCCAGCCTTCCTGCACTTCGGCATCCTTGCCATTCTTTTTCTTTATAACCATGTTCGGATCAACGATCTTTACCGCTGACATTCCTTCGGTCTGAATGATTTCAAGGTCTCCTGAAATCTCAGTAAACTTTGCTTCAAAAAGCTCATAAGCGGAATAAGGATCAAGGAGCGCAACATCTTCAAAGCGCTTGAAGATATTTGAAGCGACCAGCTCTTCAGTTTTAGCTATTGATAATGTCTCTGCATCATCAATCAGAGCTTCATCCATATACTTTCCAAAATCTGCAAATGCTTCTGCATAGGCATCAAGGAACTGTTTAACTTCTGCATTATTTCTGATGGCAGATTTTATATCATCTGCCTTTAAATCAAGATATCCGTTTTCGCCTGAGAAGAGCTCAGCCTTCAAAGATGGGAAAACTTTCCAGTAAGCCTCAAACTCTTCCAGCTCCTTTTCCGGAATCCCACCAAACATGGATGCATAAATATCATAGCTTTCGGCAGCCTCAGAAGAATCGACATAACGAGGGATGTTCAGGTTATAGTCATTGGCACGGATCTCTTCACGGCTTACCATTTTGGAATATTTATCGATGGACTTACGTTCCTTTACTGCATCAACGATCCTTCTTATATCGGAAGCCCTAAGCTTGTTGTTTTTACCTTCCTTTGTAAAGTTCTTCGAAGCATCAATGATGAGAACGTCTGTGTGTTCTCTCTTCTGCCTGAGAACCATGATAATGGTAGGTATTCCGGTTCCGAAGAAGATATTGGCAGGAAGTCCGATGATAGCGTCAATGTTATTCTGCTCTATCAGATTCTTTCTTATAGCACCTTCTTCACCGCCTCGGAAAAGAACACCGTGAGGAAGAACGATGGTCATGATTCCATCCGGCTGAAGGTGATACAGGTCGTGAAGCAGGAAAGCATAGTCTGCTTTGGATTTAGGCGCAACACCGTATCTTGCATATCTGGCATCGTTTTCTTTTCCTGAAGGATCCCACCTTTGAGAGTATGGAGGATTTGAGACCACTGCATCAACATAAAGTGGTTCATAAGTTCCCTGGGGATCAGATTCGTCGAAGTAAGGCCAGTCTTCTTCCAAAGTGTCACCGTTTCTTGTGACAATGTTGTCAGGAAGGATACCCCGCATAACGAGGTTCATTCTTGTAAGGTTATAAGTATTGGCCTTCAACTCCTGAGCGTAATATCTTATTCGATTTGGATCCTCGATATACTTTGATGCGGTCTTACCGATGTTGATCAAGAGGCTTCCTGAACCTGACGTGGGGTCATAAATCTTGATTTCAGTTCTGCCCTTCAGGTAATCTGCAATAATTTCAGACATCAAAAGAGAAACTTCGTGGGGAGTATAGAACTCTCCGGCTTTTTTGCCGGCGTTTGCTGCGAAGTTTGAAATAAGATACTCGTATATGAAGCCAAGAACGTCATAGTCCTGTTTACCGTTCATAGGGATGTCGTTTATAAGCTGAATCAGGTCACTGACCGATTTAGTCTGGGACTTTGTATTTTCACCGAGCTTTGACAGACCGGTTTCCAAAGTGTTGAATATTCCCTCGAAAACCTTCTTGTGGGATGGTGAGATCAGACGGTTAAATGATGAAAGACCGGTCCTGACATTATCAACAGAGAAATCCGATCCCATATGTATCCAGGTTGAGAAAAGATCCTTGTAAGCTATAAAGTAACCGAGGCTTTGTTGTGCACTGGATTTGCTGGAATACTGATCTTCAGCTTCTTCATTTACATAATCTTTAATGCTATCAGTATCATAGCCTCTTTCGTAGAGCCACTGTTCTTCTTTGTCCGAAAGGTATTTATAAAAGATAAAGCCAAGAATATAGTCCTTATATTCATTGGCTTCTATTTTTGAACGCATTTCATTTGCGGATGCCCATATTTTTGCTGCAAGTTGTTGTTTATTCATTGGTAAAGCTCTCTTTCGTTAATTTTAGGCAATGCCATATATGATTATAACGGTTTAAATAGTGGGTTTCTATGGGATTTTAAGGAACGTGTTGAGATTTAGATCATTTGCATACAAAATAATACTTCATAAAAAAGGCCTAGGAACACTTCAAAGCGAAGGATGGTACACAGTTTACCTCAGCTGTAGTAGGGGTAGATGTCCCGGTATGGGACGAGAAGGCCTTGGAAAAGTGATTTTTCGGATGAGTATCGTAGAAATAAATACAAAAGCCCGGTCGCATTTGGTTTGCGATCGGGCTTTATGCAATAAAAAAGCTGGTAACCGGAATCGGACCGGTGACCTCCGCACTACCAATGCGACGCACTACCGACTGTGCTATACCAGCATTTGCTCTCTCAAGTGAGAACCTACTAAATTTAGCATATGGACATACCAATGTCAATATACAGTTGAAAAATTGATAAAATTCAGGCAGTGGGCCGAAGCAGTTCAGCCGGTATGCCTTATTTTCGCAGTGAACAAGGCATTACATTGACCCATATTCCGGTTACCAGCATTTGAGTCATCCTGAATGGCAGGTTATAATGACTTAATTTCAGGTAATCAGGATTTGAGTCATCCTGAATGGCAGGTTATAATGACTTAATTTCAGGTAATCAGGATTTGGGTCATTCTGAATGGCAGGTTACAATGACTCAATTTCAGGCAATCAGGATTTAGGTCATCCTGAATGGCAGGTTACATTGACTTATATTCTGAATTCTGAGTTTTAAGGTCAATCAGTGGTTCCAATAACTCCGGATTATGGGGAAAAGAGCCGACCACGGTCTTCACGAACCATGCCGGCTGAATCGTCAGGAATTCACAACTGCCTGCACCAGTTCTTCACAGATTTCCTGAACGGTCTTTCCGTCGGTTGCGATGATGATATCCGCAGCAGCCTCGTATTTCGCGTTTCTCTTCTCCTGGAGGCTTCGGATGAATTCAACATTCATGTTGCCGTTAAGGATGGGGCGCACATCGGAATCCTTAACTCTTTCGAGGGTGGTTTCGGGGGTTGCGGTAAGAAGAACTATGATGCTTCCTTTTTTCAGGTTTGTGACGTTTTCTTCACGAAGAACCGCTCCGCCTCCGCAGGAAATGATGATGCCGCTTGATTTCTGGAGGTCAAGGATGACCTCGCTCTCGCATTTTCTGAAATAGTCTTCACCGTGCTTTTCGAAGATTTCATTTATGGGCATGCCTTCACGACGTACAATTTCGGCATCAGTGTCCACTTCTGTCATTCCAAGCATGTCTTTAAGGCAAGAGGAAACAGTGGATTTTCCTGCTCCCATAAAGCCGATGAGGGCAATGTTCTTTTTCTTCAGTTTTTCGAGGGTCTGAGGGTTTGTCACTTTGGTTTCCTCCTGTTTTAGATAAAATCATGCTTAATGAAGAATAATTAGTGTAAAAGTTGTAATCGTTCAATCAACATATTTAATAAAAATCAAAGTTTATTTAGATTTTAAAGATGATCCCGTTTCTCCGGTTGACTTCCTTTGCTGTTTTTCGAGAATGCAATCAATCCTAAGGCAACAATATTATAGTCATGCCTTGGTGGAGCTGTTACTAATAGTTTCCCTCGCCTAAGTCATATATCAAAGTATTTTTCTTTTACGATCTCCACCGGCATCTTCTGTCCGGTCCAGAGCTCGAAGGCAGCAGCCCCCTGATAAAGCAGCATATACATACCATTAAAGGCATTGAGTCCGCACTCTTCTGCCATTTCAAGAAGCTTTGTTTTTCGCGGATTGTAAATGACATCGGAAACTGTCAGTTTCTCGTTCATTCCGGCGGCTCTTTCAGTAAGCCACGAAGCGTCCTTTATGAGATTTCCCTCCGGGTTTGGTGCCATGCCAACGTTTGTGGCATTGATGAGAAGAACGGATTCGGAGATTTCTCGCTTCATTACCTCATCGTCGTAATCAAAAACAGAGACCTTGCAGGATGTTGCATCATGTATCTTTTTAATGGTTGCAGCAGTTCTTTCCTTAAACCTGCTTCCGGATCGTTCAAAAACGGAAATCTCCTTTGCGCCATCCAGTGCCAGCTGGGTAAGCACAGCTATTCCGGCACCTCCTGTTCCGAGGATGGTGATCTTTTTTCCGATGTAATGTACCCCGGCCTGTCGTGCCGATTCCGTAAATCCGATTCCGTCGGTGGTGTGTCCTGTGACGGTTCCGTCATCCTCGATAACCACGGTATTTACGCTTTCAGCAATCTTTGCGGCGGGACTCAGTTTGTCACAAAGGGCTACAGCTTCTGTTTTAAGTGGCATGGTGAGATTAAAGCCTCTTACTCCCATCTTTTTGAAGCTGTCAAGGACACCGCGAAGCTCCCCCTCTTTTACGTCAAAGGCAAGGTAACAGTAGTCAAGGTCAAGCTGCTTGAAGCCTTCGTTGTGCATGGCAGGTGAAAGGCTGTGTGATACGGGGCTGCCCAGAAGGCAGATCATTTTGGTTTTACCTGATATTTCCATGATAAATCACTTTCCGCTGTTAACTTCCGGAGAGTTTCCGTAAATTCTCCAGAATAAAATAAATGTCTCCCCTAGAATACCCTTTTTTTTCGCAAAATAAAAGCCGGGAAACATACCCGGCTTTTATAGCTCCTATTATGCTTGGTATCTTATACCTTATCCGTTAAGTCTCTGGCGCACTATCTCATAAGCGAGAACTCCGCAGGCCACAGAAGCATTGAGTGAATCAATGTTTCCGAACATTGGAATGGAAGCAATCATATCACACTTCTCCTTTACGAGTCGTGAAACGCCCTCGCCTTCATTTCCGATAACGAGACCGATGGCACCCTTCAGATTCAGCTTATACATCTGCTCGCCATCCATGTCGGCACAAACGAACCAAAGTCCTTCCTTTTTTAGATCCTCGATGGTCTGACCGATATTTGTGACCTTGGCAACCTTTGTGTACTCCAGGGCACCGGCTGAAGTCTTGGCAACTGTTGAAGTGAGCCCCACAGCACGTCTTTCGCGAATGATAACACCGTGAGCTCCTGCAAGATTCGCAGTACGTATCATGGCACCGAGATTGTGAGGATCTTCTATGCCGTCCAGGATAAAAAGAAACGGGCTCTCATTTTTCTCCCTGGCATAGTCCAGAATCTCTTCGACCGTGCTGTAATGGAAAGCAGCAAGATATGCTATAGCACCCTGGTGCGAACCCTGACCGGCGATTTCATCCAGTCTTTCCTTTTTGACGAATTCCGGCTTGATACCGGCCTTCTTTGCTTCTCTTATGATGGTGGAAACAGGACCGTCATGCACACCGTCCTGAAGAAACAGGCGGTCAACTGCCTTTCCTGCACGGAAGGCTTCTATAACAGGATTACGTCCGATGATGGTAAATTGTTCGTCTCTCATATATAGACCTTTCAAAAAAGTTGATTATATTGACATTGAAAATCCTGTGAGGAGATTTCCTGAGATTCGACGGAAACCTATTCCTCATAGGGCTGAAACATTAATGGAAGCCATATTATCAGGTGGCTGAATCATTAACTGAAGCCGTATCCGCAGGTGTTGAAACATCACCTGAATCAGGATCCTCAGGGGCGGGAACAATATCGGAAGCCGTATTCTCAGACGCTGAAGCATCAACGGAAATCGGACTTTCAGTGACAGAAGCATAATCGGAATCAGGAAGCTCCGGCTTCTCAGAATGTATTATCTTTCCGTATTTGTCATGCAATTCCCTGAGATGATGTATTCCCAGGGCTTCTATCTCCAGAAGGCGCTCATACTGCTCTGTCAGGTACAGATATCCTATAAGGGCCTCAAAGCCTGTGGCACGGCGGTACTCCTGTATGGAGCTGTTTTTGCTGTGGGTCACGGACTTCTGGTTACGGCCCCGTCTGTAGACAGACATTTCTTCAGGTGTCAGCATTTCCTGTGCGATCATATACCCCATGATCTCCGACTGGGCATGGGCACATACAAATTCGGTTTTCTTCCGGTTAATGGCATTGATGGAACCGGGGAAATGGGTGACCACATACTCCCTGACTGCAAAATCATAGATGCAGTCCCCGATATACGCAAGAATAAGCGGGGATGTTGTCTGGACATCCACCGCCTTAAGATCAAGTTTTTCTTTGTAAAGTTTGATAAAGGATTCTGTCATGGGCATCATGCTCTGCTCCACTTCACGCCTTCACGGGTATCCTTGAGAACGATGCCCATTTCGAGAAGCTTGTCTCTTATTTCGTCTGCCTTTGCAAAATCCTTTGCCTTACGTGCTGCCTGACGCTCTTCAATGAGCTTCTCAACCTCTGAATCGAGATCGTCCTTTGCAACCACTGTCTTGATTCCGAGAACGCTCATAAGAAGTTCGATCTTTTCAAGTACGTAGTCTGCAAATGCCTTGGTGCTTTCTTCTGTGACAGAAACATTGGCAATCTTCACAAGCTCGAAGATGGCTGTGATGGCATCGGCAGTATTGAGATCATCATCCATCTTCTGGTTGAACATATCCTGCTGTGCATCCACGCTCTTTACTGTCTCAAGCTCGGCTGCTGACATGTCGCTGCCGGTTAACTTTGCGCTAAGCTCGCGGAGACGCTCGATGGCAGTCTGTATACGTTCGAGAGAAGTCTTGGCGCTGTCCATAAGATCCCTTGAGAAGTTAAGCGGATTACGATAGTGTGCGCTCAGCATGTAGAATCTGAGAACACGTGGATCATACTGTGAAGTAATGTCTCTGACCGTGAAGAAGTTGCCCAGGGACTTGGACATCTTCTGGTTGTTAATGTTTATAAATGCGTTGTGCATCCAGTAATTTGCGAATTTTTCGCCGTGAGCCACCTCATACTGGGCGATTTCATTCTCATGATGAGGGAAAATAAGGTCCTCACCGCCGGCATGGATGTCAAGACGTCCACCACAGTACTTGGGAGCCATAACGCAGCATTCTGTGTGCCAGCCCGGACGGCCTTCGCACCATGGTGACTCCCAGTAAGGCTCTCCCATCTTCTTTGGCTTCCAGAGAACGAAGTCTGTTGAAGTTCTCTTGCCGTCCTCGCCGGAAACCTTCAGATCACGGAAACCTGACTGAAGCTCGTCAATGTTTTTGTGGCTGAGTTTGCCGTAATCCTTAAATGATGTTGTATCGAAGTAAACGGTTCCGTCCTTTGCAACATAAGCACTGTCCTTTTTAACAAGGGTATCGATAAGGTCGATCATGCCCTGAATCTCTTCTGTGGCACGGGGATGGATAGCTTCCTCGATATTTAAGTCAGCCATATCCTTCTCAACTTCTGCTATATATCTCTTGGTAATGTCGGAGCACTCAACGCCCTCTTCATTAGCCTCTTTTATAATCTTGTCATCTACATCGGTGTAGTTGGAAACGTAGGTCACCTTATAACCCTGATATTCCATATACCTTCTGAAGGTATCAAAGACGATCATGGGACGGGCATTGCCGATATGAATGAAATTGTAAACCGTAGGACCGCAGACATACATACGGATCTTGCCGGGCTCT
Organism: Oribacterium sp. NK2B42; assembly: GCF_000424445.1. Taxonomy (GTDB): domain Bacteria; phylum Bacillota; class Clostridia; order Lachnospirales; family Lachnospiraceae; genus Oribacterium. Next base: position 60,837 of record NZ_AUJX01000005.1, on the reverse strand, counting down.
ATGGGTTTAAACTCTTCCTTCATGCGTGACATGGAATTAAAAATCTTCATAATATCTCCTTTGTCTGAGGGTCCGGTTTTACGCCTTAAAAGCGAAGCTGCCCGCAGACTACATGAAGTTTATTGTAGTCTTTAACCGGTTTTGCGTCAATATGATATGCGTGTTATGAAACCTTTATGCCAATCGAGTGGCAGCAGTTCAGCCCGATACTGCTTGTGACCCGGCTGAACTGTCACATCGAGTGCAAACCGCCCGGATCATTCATTCAAATAAATAGAGCCTCACCTATGTTTCTGCGCATAGATGAGACTCTGAGGCTTGCTTTAGATTCTTCCGCCACAGTGACTCGTTTTTCAATGGATGCCACCGGTTTTGGCGTATTAATTATCTCTGATACTGGTTGAAGAACTCCTGGAAGGTTTTCCAAAGCTCATCGGTATCGATGGAGAATTCCCTGGAATTCTGATTGTCGTTGTTGTTTCCGCTGTTGCTGCCATCATTTCCTGACTCACCGTTGTTTCTTGAGAAAGGATCGATACCACCCTTCTGGTCGTCGGAGGAAGTATTATTTGAGGATGGTGACTGTCCCAGCACAACGTCAACATTGATCTCGTCATACTTATCGCCGTTAGGTCTCTGAACTGTGAGAGTTACGGTTTCGCCTACGCGGTACTTTGAAAGTATTGAAGAAAGATCCGTGAAGTTTGTCACACCCTGTCCGTTCATTGCGGTGATAATGTCTTTCTCGTGAAGCCCCTCGTTTTTGGCTGTTGAGCCCTCGATGAACTTGTAGATAAATACACCCTGAGGCATTCCGAAGCTTTCGGCTGTCTGAGCGTCAATGTTCTTTACCATAACGCCGAGGTAGCCTCTTTCGGATTCGGGAATCTCCTCACGTGTTTCAAGGGTAGACAGTGATTCAACGATCTTCTTTGCCTTTGAGGATGGAATGGAGTAACCCATACCTTCTATAGAGGTGGAGGTGTACTTTGCAACGTTAATGCCTATAACCTCACCCTTCATGTTGAGAAGAGCTCCGCCGGAATTACCCGGGTTAATGGCAGCATCTGTCTGGAGAAGACCTGAGGAAGTTCCCTTGCTTGTGGCAACGTCTCTGTTCTTTGCTGAGATGATACCTGTGGTAACCGACTGACCATAGCCGAGAGCATTACCGATAGCCACTACCTGATCTCCTACTTCCAGAGCATCACTGTCTCCGAGAGTTGCGATGGAAATGGCTTCCATGGTCTTCGTAGGGATGTTCTCAAGCTTTATGGCGATAAGGGCCAGGTCTGCAGCAGCATCTGATCCTTTGACAACAGCATCAACCGATTCGTCATCTATAAAGGTTACAGAAAGCGACTCTGAGGACTCAATTACGTGATTATTTGTAAGAATGAGAAGCTCAGTGTCTGTTTTCTGCACGATCACGCCTGAACCGCTGGCGGGTACTTCGGTTTCAAAATCCTGATAGTTTCCGAATATAGAGTACCCATTCTGGCGATACTTGACCATATTTGTGATGGCAACAACTGAAGGCATGGCATTCTTTGCCACCTCGGTTACGCTGGTAACTGACGAACTGACAGGTGCCTGCTGAACAGTGGACGGTGTGTTTTCGGTCACCGGTGCGGCTTCGGTTTCTGCCGGTTTTTCGATTTTTTCTGTTTTCTCCTCTGCAGCCGGAGCCGTTTCGGTGACAACATTGGCAGATTTATGATAGGCAATTCCTGCCTGCTGCGCGGCAATATTTACTCCTACCATAGAAGCGCCGGCCACAGCGCCGAATAAAAGAGCTCCTGCAATGATTCCCGCTACTCGTTTCATTTTTCCCTCCTGGTTATATGAATGTTACTGTATGTGGATCTTACTGCCCCTCCCGGATTTCGTGAAACCCGGGAGAACAGTTTGATTAATTTTCATTTGATAATGTGTATCATACTTACTTTCTGTGTTCAATTTGTGTCTAATCGGAGGATTTTTTATGATGTCCGGCTGAAGTTTGAATTTCGACTTATTTAATAGTCTTTTTATACATGAACAGTTTTTTCGATGCTATACTCACTGTTAGTTACAGCTTGGAGGACAAATGTATTATTTTATTGTAAATCCTGCGGCCACCAATGGTCGTGGACGTATTATCTGGGATAAGGTTCTCAGATATCTTAATAAGACTGACAATGCCGAAAAATATGAGGCTTATATAACAGAAAAATCCGGTGACGCCCGGGATTATGCACATAAATTATCAGAAGATGTTCAAGAAACAAAAACCATTACCGTTATAGGCGGTGAGGGAACTTTTAACGAGGTTGTGGACGGGGTAAATATGGATGGGGATAATATTTCCCTCGCTTACATCCCCACAAATTCGGACAATGACATTGCCCGCTCCTTCCGGAGAAAATACAACCTGAAGGCACAGCTTAAGAGACTTTTTAGTGATTCGGATGAAGTGCTTCTGGATTACGGAGTGTTAAACTGCTCTACCATGAACAGAAGATTTGCCGTCAGCTCCGGAATAGGACTTGATGCGGCCATTTTCCTTGATCTTTATGATGAAAAGTGTGCGTGTGAAAAGCAGAAAAAAAAGCTTGACCGGATACAGAGATTCAATTATGTGAGAACGGTCATAAGGGAGCTTTTCAGAACAAAGCCTACAAAAGGTTATGTTATCCTGGATGGAAAGAAGCATGAGTTTAACAATGTTTTGTTCATTTCCTGTCACGTTCATCCTTATGACGGCGGATACATGGTGTGCCCGGGTGCCAGCGGCAATGATGGCTGGCTGGATGTGTGTATAGTCAGCACCAAACAGAAGTGGCGCTGGTATATCATTCTGTTTTCAAGCATTTTCGGACTTCATGTGACCCGCACCGGGGTACATCTCTACCGCTGCAAGTCGGCAGAAATCCACATGACAGAGGCACTCCCCGCCCACGTGGACGGCGAGTCCATCGGGAAGCAGAAGGATTTTACATTGAACTGTATTCCTCAGAAGCTGAAATTGAGGATATGAATTTGTTAGATAATCGTCTCTTATTGGTTTATAATAGGACTTAGTGAAAGGAGACTGAAACGATGATAGCTACAAGAGATTTACAGATGGAAGCATATAGAAAGATAGATATGTTACCAGATGATGATGTACGACTTATAATTAGTATTATAGATAAGATAAACCCATCTCCGGCTGTTATAAAAGCTGAAGACAGAAAAAAAAGGTCATGGCAATGGCGGGAAAATATGATTTCGATGAAAAGGCAGTAGAATCACTTAGAATGGAGAGCATGATTTGAAAATACTGGTTGATACTAATGTCATGATTGACTATATGAAAAGACCGTCTGAAAAGATGAAGCAGATTTTCATGGATGAAGAGATAAGCATTTTAAGCTTATTAAGGAAATAGAAGACAAACTGAAACTATTTGAATTTGTTGAATAATAAAATCCGGGGGATGGTTTCCTTCATGAAGGAAACCATCCCCCTTAGTTTGTATTTACAGATTATCTATCAGCGCCACTGCCTGTGAACTAATGCCTTCACCCCTGCCGGTGAAGCCGAGATGCTCTTCTGTGGTGGCTTTTATGGAAACCTGATTTACGTCGATGCCTAAAGCGGCCGCAACATTCTTCCTCATTTCAGGAAGGAAGGTCATGAGCTTTGGTCTTTGGGCAATGATGGTGGAGTCGATGTTTCCTACCTTATACCCTTCTTTCCTGAGGATATTTCCCACTTCCTTCAAAAGCTCAATGGAATCTGCACCTTTATATTCAGGGTCGTTGTCAGGAAAATGCTGACCGATATCCCCCAGTGCAGCAGCACCTAAAAGTGCGTCCATGATGGCGTGAACGATAACGTCTGCATCGCTGTGACCGTCAAGTCCCAGCTCGTAAGGCACTGTTACTCCGCCGAGGATAAGCTTTCTTCCGGGAACCAGTTTGTGAACATCATAGCCTGTACCTATTCTCATTTTTTATCTCCCTTCCGCCGCCTTTTCCGGCAGCCCAAACTACACATGGGTTTCTGATCCGATGGCAATCCCGGATTCAGGAACTATATTTGTGTTTTTGTATCAATTGCCGGTTACCAGTATTTCGATGGCCTTTTGCATCTGAAGGTCATCCTCCAGGGAAACCATATACTCATCTGATGTGCTGCCAAGCTGGATCTCGATGTCAGGAACTATACCTACCTTATGAATGTTGAGCCCTGATGGTATGTAGTAGTAATGGGTTGTGAACTCAACGGCAGAACCGTCGGCAAGTGTAGTCACTGTCTGAACTATGCCTTTGCCGTAAGAGGTGGTACCGACAACCTTTGCGAAACCGTAGTCATGAAGGCATCCTGAGAAAAGCTCTGCAGCAGAAGCTGAATTCTGGTTCTGTAAAACTATGATAGGGATATTTATCTCGTGACCGTCGCCTGCATACCACTCCTGCCCCTTTCCGTTTTTGTTTCTTGTATAGGCAAAAAGTGTCTTTCCCTGCTGGAACTCCTTGTTTCCTTCTGTGAAGGTTGTCAGGTTATCCGGAAGTATATAGTCAAGGAGCGATGAAGCAATCTCAATGTCTCCGCCGGTATTGCCTCTCAGGTCAATGATAAGTGCTTTTATGTGATCTTCGTTGATAAGCTTGTCCAGTGCTGCTTTAGTCTGTTTTCCTTCTGTGCCGTAGAAATTACCGAAGGATATATAGCCTATATCGTCTCCTGAAAGACCTGTGGTTCCGGAAGCTGAAAGAACAGAATCCGGTATAGCTATACCAAGTCGTGACAGAGTACCGCTTGTTACCTTAGGAACTTCTACATCGCCTCTTATGATACGCATGGAGACTTCCCTATCCCCTCTCTTTACAACGCATTCGAGAGAGGTGCCTTTATCACCCTGTATCATATTCTGAACCACATAGGAAAGGGACATGTCGGAAATGTCTATGCCGTTAACCTTGTAAAGTATATCCCCGATCTGCATTCCTGCATTTTCGGCAGGGCTTCCGGGATATACTTCTATAACGATGCACTCATTGGTATCCTCCATCTGATGAACTATGGCACCTATTCCGTAGTAGGTTCCCTGCTGCTTGGATTTCCTGTCGTTCATCTCCTCCACACTATAGTAGTGTGCATAAGGATCCTCGTCTGTAAGTGAGGCAAGAAGACCTTTATAGATGTAGGTTTCGGCTTTTCCGGGATCCTCAGGGAAAAGATAATTCTGATCGATAAGAGTCTGGAGAATGCCAAGCTTTCTGGTGAGAGCCGCCATATCGATAGAACCATCTATAATGGTTGAAGTGCCGCCTTCGGAAGGGGCTGTTTCACCTGTGGAAGGGTTCTCTGAAACCGTACCTTTATCACCGGCCTGAAGTTCTGAAGCGCTCGCCAGAGAAAGGTAAGCATTACCCGAGCCTCTGTGATTGATGTAATCATTGATAAAAGGCGGGATGCCGAAATAATACACATAGAAAGTACTGCCTCCTATGGTGAACATGATAAAAAGTCCAAGGAGGAAGCCGTAAACAAAATCGAAATTTCCAAATAAATGATTTTTCGGCTTTTCGGGTTTCTGTGTGGTTTCGTTTTGATTGTCTGTTTGATTTAAATTATTATTATCGTTTTGCATAAGGGTTATTATATGTTGTCAGGGCTTATTATACAAAGAAAAATTTTATAAAGTTGTTTGGTGGTGATGTTTTGGAGTCAAAAACTCCCACTTGTGTTGTATCAAGTGGGAGTTTTATTTATCACAGATAATTCTCCGGATTTACATAGGAACCGTTTTTACGTATTCCGAAGTGCAGATGGGGTCCGGTTGAGTAGCCTGTCGAGCCGACAGCTCCGATGCTCTCGCCCTGGGACACTTCATCTCCTTCCGAAACATTGAGACGGGACATGTGCATATAAACAGTGTAGGAACCGCTTCCGTGACTTATCATGACGTAATTTCCGGCACTTGCGGAATAAGTTGCGATAACTACCGTGCCTGCTGCCGAAGCAATGACATTGGAACCGGTTGGTGCTGCGATGTCAATGCCTTTATGGTTGGAGCTGGCACCCTCCGTGGGGGATTCTCTGTCGCCGAAACCGCTGGAGATCCTGCCGCTGCTTGGAACGGGCCAGGTGAATCCACCGGTCATGGTCCTTGCTTTGTAATCCGATTTTGCGCTGTTCGGATCCTTTCCTTCTGCCTCAGCTTTTCTGCGGGCCTCTTCTTCGGCCTTCTTGCGGGCTTCCTCTTCCTGACGCTCTATCTCCCGCTCCATGGCCTCGATATTGGCCTCCTGGGCACTGATATCCTCATAGAGGTCATCTATCTTACTTTGCTGACTTGCAATCTCGCTTTGAGCACTTGAGATTTTTTTCTTGTAGGCGGCCAGTTCCTGATTTTTCTGGTCCAGAAGTGCCTGGAGACTCTGCTGCTTTGCAACCTCCTGATTTTGAAGATCCAGAAGCTGGGCGTTTTCTGCCTGAAGCTGAGTCTGGGTGTCGTTTACCAGCTGACGGGTGGATTCATATTCTGCAAGTTTATCCCTGTCGTACTTTGTTATCTTGCTGATGTACTCTGCTTTATTAAGAAGGTCTGACCAGCTCTTTGCGTTCAGGATCATGTCAATGAAATTGGTGTCGCCCTTCTCATACATGAATTTGATGCGGAGCTTCATGCTGGCATACTGGTCTGATTCGGTCTGGGTTGCCTTTGCAAGCTGATCCTGTGTGAACTGTATATCCAGCTGCTTTTGTGTAATGTAATTGTTGATGGTGACAAGCTCATTGGTTACCTCGGTCATGTTCTGATCCAGGGCTTTGATATAAGCGACGGTATCGGACTTCAGGGATTCGAGATCCTTGATCTTTTCATTGACCTTTTTCTGCTCAGCTTCCAAGGTATCTATTTTCGCTTTATTCTCATCGATTTTCTGCTTTGAGTTGTTTATGGACTGCTTTTCTTTTTCTGCCGCAAGGTTAGGTGTGGCGGTGAAACAGAGAGACAGTGCCATGACAAACGGCAGAAGCTGTATTTTTCTAAAGTGATTTTTTCTCATACCCTCAAGGACTTTCTTATGGTGAAAAATGAAACTATGAAGCCTACGCCCACGCCGAGACCCAGAGCAACGATTACCATCACAGGGAAGATCGTTGTGATTGGGATGGGGGCAAAAAGTGTGCTTATGCTTAAGAAGTGAGCATTCACATAAGTAACGGCTTTTTCATAAATAAAGTATATTCCTATCAAAGGAATGACAGACCCGACAAATCCAAGCACCACACCTTCCACAAGGAAAGGCAGACGGATCATAAAGTTGGTGGCTCCGATTATTTTCATGATCTCATTTTCTCTTCTGCGGAACCGGGCCGCAACTGTGATGGTATTGGAGATCAGAAACACTGACACTGCCAAAAGTATCCCTATGATGATGATACTCAGGGAGGAAATGATATTGTTTACGGTGCTCAGTCCCTTTACGGCTGCATTGGAGAAGTTAACCTGTCTCACTGAATCAAAAGTGTATAGCCAGTCAACTATGGTCTTTTGATCCTCGATATCATTAAGGAACAGCTCATAGCTCTGGGAACCTGCAAGAGGATTATCCTCGGCAAATGCCTGAGCCAGCAGTTCGTTGTTGGCAAAATAATCTGACTTGAATTCTGCCCATGCATCTTCGGCAGAAGTATAATGTGCACTTTTTACCTCTTCTCTTTCGATGATGGCCTGTCCCACAGACTGTACAGTTTCGGGAGATGCATCATCATTGAAAAAGACGGTGATACCTACTGTGGTTTCCGCATTTTGTGCCATGTTCTGAACATTGGAAACGATGGCAAAGAAAAGGCAGAAAAGAAAAATACAGGCGGCTATGGTTGCCGTTGAGGCCGCAGAAAAAAGGAAGTTATGACCCATGTTTTTAAAACCGGAGCGGATGCAATAGCCCCAGGCATTTGGTTTCATCATTTATGCATCCTCCTTTCCGATTCTGTGATGTGGGCGGTGTGAGCCCTTCAGACCGCGGCGGGGCTTTTCTGCCGGTCCGGGTTTGGCTTCAGGCAGGTGTCGCTTCGGTTCTTCAGAGCGCTGAAGAGCCTTCCCGGCCTTGCTATCAGGTACGTCGTGTGATTCGGTTACAGAGTCATCAGTCGTTTCGGGAGGCTCAGGTTCCGTCCAGTCTTCGTCCCAATCGTCTTCCCAATTTCCTTTTTCAGCTTCTTCATAACTCTCATCGAAATCATCCTCGGAAGAATCATCATTTTCTTCGAAAGTATCTTCTTTGAAATCCTTTTCGAAGTTTTTCCCGGTATTTTCAAACTCCTCCGGCATGGTATCCGATATTATCTCCCCCAGTGACATACGGACGGTGCGCTTTTTCATGCGATTCACCATTTCACGGTCGTGGGTGATGACGATTACGGTTGTTCCCTGGGCATTTATACGTTCAAGAAGACTCATGATCTCCTGCGCGTTTTCATGGTCGAGGTTTCCTGTTGGTTCATCGGCAATGAGAATCTCAGGGCGGTTTACGAGAGCTCTTGCAATGGCTGTACGCTGCTGCTCTCCTCCGCTAAGCTGTCTTGGATACGAACTGCCCTTGGAGCTTAATCCGGTGAGCTTCATGATCTTTGAAACATTTTCATCTATCTCAGCATTGGACTTACCGATGATGAGCTGGGCAAAGGCGATGTTTTCATATACTGTCCGGTCTTCCAGAAGTCTGAAGTCCTGAAAAACCACTCCGAGACGTCTGCGGTACTTAGGTATGTGACGTCTGCGAAGATGTGTGAGGTCGATATCATTAACAAGGATTGAGCCCTCGTTGGGATCCAATTCCTTGGTGAGGAGGCGGACCAATGTTGATTTGCCGGAACCGCTTCGTCCGACAATAAAGCAAAATTCACCATCCTGTATCCTGAGGTTTATATTGTTCAGTGCAGTGACGCCGGTCTTATAAGTTTTTGTAACATTAGTGAATTCTATCATTTAAAGGGATTCTTTCTGTTTCGATTTTTAAAGTGCACCTATATCATAAGAAAAAGCCGGCTATTGTGTAAACACCAATAACCGGCTTTTTATCTTTTGATTTTCTTACTATTTTTAAAATCAGTAGTTTATGGACTCCATATACTTCATGTATTTAACTACCATAAGTGCGATCTTGAAGGTTATGGCATCGTCAAATACTCTCAGGTCAAGACCGGTGGAGCGCTGAAGCTTGTCCAGTCTGTAAACAAGAGTGTTTCTATGGATATAAAGCTGTCTTGAAGTCTCTGAAACATTAAGGTTGTTCTCAAAGAACTTGTTGATGGTTGTGAGGGTTTCCTCGTCAAACTCATCCGGAGAAATGCTTGTAAAGATTTCCTTGATGAACATCTTGCAAAGAGGAAGCGGGAGCTGATAGATCAGACGTCCGATACCCAGACGGTTATAGGCAATGATGTTTCTGTCTTCGTAGAAAATCTTGCCAACCTCAAGAGCCATCTTCGCTTCTTTGTATGACTTTGATACATCCTTGATCTCGTTAACAACGGTACCGAAGCTTACACGGGCCTGGATCATAGCCTCTGTCTCAAGCATGTCGAGGATGGTTTCTCCTACATGATAGATTTCTTCGGAGGTTTCATTGGGCTTGACTTCCTTAACGACGATAACATTCTTTTCATCTACAGCAGTTACGAAGTCCTTTGTCTTTGTAGCGAAAAGAGTTTTTAATGCATCAAGTGCGCCGGAATCGTTGGTGCCCTTGTCTGTCTCAATGATGTAAACCACGCGCTTTACACCGATATCGATGTGGAGTTTCTTTGCACGGTTATAAATGTCAACCAGAAGAAGGTTATCGAGAAGAAGGTTCTTTACAAAGTTGTCCTTATCGAACTTCTCCTTATAGGCAACGAGAAGTGTCTGGATCTGGAAAGCTGCAAGCTTGCCTACCATATAAACATCATCGGTGTCGCCCTTTGCTATAAGAACATATTCAAGCTGATGTTCATCAAAAATCTTGAAGAACTGGTATCCTCCCACGGCCTGGCTGTCTGCCTGAGACTCTGCAAAGGAAGAAACCATAGCTTCTGTATACTGATCATCTGAGAAAGTTGAAGCAAGAATTTTGCCATCAATATCAGCGATAGCAATATCAACTCTTGTAATGCCTTTAAGTGAGTCAATCGTGCTCTGTAAGACCTGATTTGATATCATAGTAACTCCTATCTGAATGAAAGATGTAGTATCGTCTTCTACTACACATAATTACAATTATTTTACTAAAATCAACTTTCAAGTGCAAGATTTCCCGGAATTTTATTTTTTTTGCGGAGGAGCCTGGCTGAACTGTTGCCAGCTGAATTAAATAACCCCGGAACGATTAGGTTCCGGGGTTTGAAATCTTTTATGAAGGGATTGATCCAAATTAGTTTGTGATGGTCTTCTCTGTATCCTTGTCGAATACGTGGATCTTTGACTCGTCGATAGCGAATGTAACAGTAGATCCTGTACGAGCTGCTGTCTTAGGGTTAACTCGTGCTACCCATGAAGCGTCTCCTAAATCGAAGTAAAGGAGTGTCTCTGCACCGAGCATCTCGTATACCTTGATCTCGGCCTGTACTGTCTGCTTCTGGTGGGATGCTACGAAATCAGCCTCGTCATGGATGTGCTCAGGTCTGATTCCAAGAGTAACAGTCTTTCCGATGTATCCGCCTTCCTTAAGCTTTGCAGCCTTAGCAGGGCTAAGAGCGATTGTGTGACCTGCAAATGTAAGAGTTACCTCTCCGTTTGACTCGCCGCACTCTGCATCGATCATGTTCATCTGAGGAGAACCGATGAATCCGGCAACGAACTTGTTGCAAGGTGTGTCATAAAGATTCTCAGGAGAATCAACCTGCTGAATGATACCATCCTTAAGAACAACGATTCTTGTTCCGAGAGTCATAGCCTCTGTCTGATCGTGTGTTACATAGATGATAGTTGTCTCAAGAGACTTGTGAAGCTTTGCGATCTCTACACGCATCTGTGCACGAAGCTTAGCATCAAGGTTTGAAAGAGGCTCGTCCATAAGGAATACCTTAGGTCTACGAACGATTGCACGTCCCATGGCAACACGCTGTCTCTGTCCACCTGAAAGAGCCTTTGGCTTTCTGTCAAGAAGGTGCTCAAGGTCAAGGATTCTTGCTGCCTCATGTACCTTCTGATCGATCTCATCCTTAGGAACCTTACGAAGCTTAAGACCAAATGCCATGTTATCATATACTGACATATGAGGATACAGAGCGTAGTTCTGGAATACCATTGCGATATCTCTGTCCTTAGGCTCTACATCATTCATTCTCTTGCCATCGATGAGAAGGTCACCGCTTGAGATATCCTCAAGACCTGCGATCATACGAAGTGTGGTTGACTTTCCACATCCTGAAGGACCTACGAAAATGATAAACTCCTGATCCTTTACATCAAGGTTGAACTTCTTAACGGCTTCAAAACCGTTTGAGTATTTCTTGGTTACATCTTTAAGAACTACACTTGCCATAGTTACATGTCTCCTTACTGAGTTAAATACGTTGCTTAGTTGACAAAGAGATTCAATCACCAGCTCTTTGTGACAATGTGTATGATACTCCAACAAATATTTAATCTCTACGGCACAGCTACCCAAAAAAAGATGTGAATATTTAGACAAAGTGTCCGACAGGAAAACCGGTTTTGTTAATAAAGACAAAAAATCGAAGTTTTTGTTATCTTAATCTTGCCTTCTTTCAGCAATTTGCCTACAGAACGCTTGAAAGCAGCCTTTGACATACCGAAATCCCGCTGAATTTCGTCAGGTTGTACAGTTTTGTCGGTGTACGGTACATGTCCTTCGAACTTTTCTGTCAATATCCTCAAAACCTCATCGGCATTTTGCTCATAAAAATAGCTCTTAATTTCGTCATTTTTAATAACGGTTGCGTTTGCATGCTTCTTTGTGTACATGGTAGCGGCGAGACGCTGTGAGTGATCCACATAAAGATATACTTCCACAGAATCACCTTTTTTTACTTCATATCTCATTTCGTGATATGGAAGCAGCACGTCTCTCTCCAGTCCAATGTCTACAAAAGCACCGATCTTGGTAACATCCTTGACCATTACCTTTGCTATCTCTCCCACTGACACAAGTGGCTTCTGGGTGGTTGCTATAAGGCGGTCTCTGGAATCCTTGTAAACAAAAACCGATAATTCATCCCCTATGGTTTTTCCGTTGGGAACCTGCTTTTTCGGAAGAAGAACGGAAGCGCCTTCATTGTCTTCAAGATAAACTCCGAAATCCTTTTCTCTTGCAATCTTTAATGTCTGATTCTTTCCTAATTCGATCATGATTAAACCTTTCTGAAAAACTTAACTGCCGATATTTACCGGTGCAGTCGGACTAAAATAAAAGTTTATGTAAATAATGCTCTTGAAGCTGCAATATACATGAACGTGTGAAACCGGAATTCCCGGTGAAAAACCATTTTACAGAAATTCTATGTTACAGAATACATCTCCTGTTTCTGACCGGAGACTGACTACTATCCCGCCATTGGCACTCTTTCCGTACATGGGGATCATAATGTCTCCGAGAACGGCTGCTTTTCGGTATTCTGCTCTTATACGGCCGGAAGTGAAGCTCTCCTTTCCTTCAGTTACCGCTGAAAGCACATCGTCCGCAATCTGAAGATACCGGGCATTGTTCACATGGTGGTTGGTATCGATGTGATGGGGCTCGATCTTAATGGCAGGTGCCTCAACCATTTCCTCCGGTTCCTGAACCTTGCGGTCTCCGGCAGTGAGCTTAAGAACATCCTCCAGTTCTCCGAAAGAACTAACCATTTCTTCATCTATCTTGACCGGACGCTGGCGTTCCGTGTCAAAACAGAACCAAATGCTGTCGGCCCTTAACAGGTAATTTCCCTCAGAATTCTTTATCCAGAAATTTCTGCGGCCAAGCACTCCTCTGAAAGCATGAGGGCTTGTACCCACGGTGATGTTCTCATATAATCTGGGCATCCTTTCTACGTAAATATCCCAGTAGCTGAGCAGCCATGCCTTATGGAGTTCATTCAGCCTGTCCAGTGTAAGTCCAATGTCGGCGCTATGAAAGGTACTGCAGTCCTGAAGATAATTGACCAGTGCAGTTATGGTGATGTCCTGTGACCCTCCCACTTCCGAATATCTTACTCTCTCTTTTATTTCGTACATAAATGTCTCCTGAATCTGAAAAGGCAGGTTCTACGTTCCCGTAAAACCTGCCTGAAAGTCTCTGGTTTATGGGTGTTCCGTTCCTTAAGGTGCCTGTTATCCTGTCCAACAGTAGTTACATGCCCGGAAAGTCAGTATCGCCTGATACGGTCTTTCCAAGGCGTTTAAAGTATATTAAACGCTGATTGAAATAAAATCAAGGAAAAAAGAACTGCCGATTTTTTGTATATTGGCGCATAAGCTGTATATAAGAAAAAAGACCGCCGCATTGCGCGGCGATCTTTTTGTAACAGTTCAGCCGGGTGGGCTGTTATGCTTTTTTATATATCAGGCATTGAGCTCAGCAGGATCGATCTTGAAGCCCTCAAGCTTTGATGTACAGTGCGGGCATCTTGTTGCTTCGATGCTGATCTCTGACTTGCAGTATGGACACTCCTTGGTCTTTGCAGGCTCTTCAGCAGAAGCTTCCTCTTCTTTGCGGAGCTTGTTGATGCCCTTTACAAAAAGAAATACAACAAAAGCCATGATAAGGAATGAAATAGCCTCTGTAATAAATTTACCGTAAGCAAAAACCGCACCCTGCTCTACTGCTTCTGAAAAAACCTTTGTGGTCTGACCTGCAAGCGGTACGAACATATTGCTGAAATCCAGCTTTCCGGTAAAGATGGAAAGCAGCGGCATAACCAGATAATCAACGATGCCCTTTACCAAAGAGGTAAAAGCAGAACCGATGATCATACCTACAGCCAGGTCGATCATATTGCCTTTGATCGCAAATTCCTTGAACTCTTTTATGAAATCCTTCATATTTTCCCCCTTTTGCCCTAAGATTTTAAAATCTCAAAGAGCTATAAAAATAATATACATTTTCTCATCTGTTTAGGTGAGTAACTAAACCTGGATATCTGACACAGATATGTCGGCCTGACCGGCTGATAATCAGTACATCAGTGCTCCGTCAGCTCCAACGTAATGATGTCCATATTCGTCATCGACAAATTTATCCACATCCATGAATCCGTTAGTGCCAATGTGATACCACTTTCCGTCGCTTTCCACAACCCATCTGTTGGTTACGGGAATGCCGTTCTCGATATATACCCATCCGTATGGCGCCCAATTCTGCCACTGGTCTCTTGATGTAGACTCCTGGTTAGGAGCCTGGGATGAATTCTGTGAAGAATTCTGAGAACCACCGTTCATTGCATCTGCAGGTGAAGATCCGGAAGCCGGTGTTGAACTTGATGAGCTTGAAGAACTCCTGCCAGGTGTAGATGATGAGGAACCTGAGCTTGATGAACTTGAAGAACTTGATGAGCTGGATGATGAAGCAAGTGACTTAAGGAAGTCACTGTCAACTTCGAGAACATCAGATTCTGATGATGACTTTTCGTCTTCTCCTTTATTCTTCTTTCCTGCGGTAATCTTAAAGGTGTATTCTCCTGTACGATTTATCTTTTTGATATAGCTTGTAAGTTCTTTTTTGCCTGAGGTTGTGGATGCACTTATGCTTCCGCTTGTAGCATCGCTTGTACGGTTTTTGTCATCAACATAAATTGTGATGGTACCGGTGGACTTATCCGAAGCCTCTGACCAGGTAGCATAAACATGTGTCTTACCATCAGAATCTTCAGTAGTATCCCAGGATGCATCTCCTATGGAATAGTCTTTTTCATCCTCATCTTCATCTTTCTTTGCAAATGCCGTAATCTCACCGAGATATGAGCTTACAGGTGATGAGGTTGCGAGAATTGCTGCCATCATAACAGCTGATAATTTTCTTAATTTCATTGTTTCCTCCATACCGGGTTCTACCCTCTAGAATAAAGGGACAAAATATTTGAATCCCTTTTTTAAACCCATGATTAATGATAATACAAGAAAGGGATTTTTGAAAACCTTTATCGAAGAATTAATTAAAAAGTAGATATTTTTATAAAAAAAGTTCAGCACAATGTAAACCACCGGGGACGGTTCTCGCCGGCGAGAACCGTCCCCGGTGGATAACCGGCAGATTAGTTTATTCGGTTTTGGTTATTTCTTTGTGTTCAGTCCGGAAATCCAGGAAATCCTTTAAAGTCATTGTTTCAAGATCACCTGACTTCAGGCTTCCGGATTCTTTGTTTATGATGGGATAAACGGTTACATCACAATATCTGCTAATCTCTTTCAGCTCCTCTTCTGAAAAAGGATAAGCGCCGGTGTAGCTGTAGTCATTGTATTCACGATAGTCATCTTCTGCTTTTTTATTGTAAACCTCAAAGCAGACGGAGCTGTAACCGGTATTCCGGTTATAGAATCTGGATCTGGATTGTTTGCGGTAGGCTTCCAGCTTCTCAATTATGTCTTTGTAATCCGCCTTGTTTTCCGTGGGTATCGTGAGGATGAAGGAGACATTGGCATAATTCTCATCATAATTGTCAGAATTATCAAGGCTTAGATCTTCAAGCTTTACGTCTGCCCTGTACTGGTAACAAAGGTATTTTTCTGAGTAAAGGTTGTAGGGCAGGCTGCTGAGACCAAAGCCTTCCGTTGCCCAACCAAGTTTTGCAAAGCCCATGGTGCCGATACAAAAGATCAGGAACAGAACAATGGGCTTATAGGAAATCTTAATTGATCTTTTATAAACAAAAGAAGCCACGATGTAGATAAAGAACAAAAGCAGGTACACGAATTGCAGGCCTTCAAAGCTGTCTGATACTACCGTCCATGAAAGGTCCAGAAGGATCAGCAGGAGGTAAACATTGATGATGAAAGGATATGCAAGGATGTCATCGGACAACTGCTCGGCACGTTCTGCTTTTCTGTTTATAAAGTGATGCCTTAGAAGGATCATGGATATAACCATGATGAAAGACATTGGCAGCAGATAAAGTGTCATGAAGCCGGTGTCGCTGTATTCAGGTTCAAGAAGTGCTCCGGTGTTTATAAAAAACATGGATATGGGGGACAACAGTATGCCTATCTGGTTCACAAGGCTGTCTGATGGGATGTTCCGGCCGGCGATCATGGAGTACAAAAATGACATGACCGAGATAGCTACTATTCCCGGAAGAACTGTATATGCTCCTATCATAACCACACCGTCAAATACGGAATTTGTGAGTGCATAGACAGCTGAGTGGAATAAGATGAGGACAGCAATGGAAAAGGCGGAAAAAAGCTGCAGAGACACAAAGGTTCTCATGAGTATGACGTCACGGGCATGGACGAGCCATATAAGGGTGGTTCCTGCAAAAAAGCAACCGTAGGATAAAAGCCATGTCAAAAGAAGATTCGTGATGAGCTGCTCTTTACGTGAAACCGGCAGTGAAAAATACATGTCGACACTGCTTTTTCTGTGGATGTATGCAAACAGATATACAGGCATCGCCATGGTGAGCAGTATGGACAAAACACAGCCGATGTTGGCGCCGGCTATAAAGGTGTCTTTGGGGTATGCGGGATCGAAGCTTGTGAAGGGAATAAGCTGAAATCCTATGTAGATCAGAATGAAAAACAGGAGGGATACTTTTCTGCTTTTTATCAGCCATTTGAAATAATTTTTATTCATAATATCTCCATTCCGGTGCATGGTTCCCGGTAAAAAGTTTTGTATATTTAAACAGCTTAGGCATTCGTTGGATCAATGCTTTTTTTCAAGCTCGTAAATGAATAGTTCTTCAAAGTTTATCGGAAGGACATTGAGAAGTATGGGGTTCATTTCACGGAGCCTTGTTTCTGTAGATTCCATATCGCCCCGGATTATCAGCTTGTATACCTGACCTTCCTTTTCAAACTGGAGTACGTCCAGATCCTTGAAATCATCCTTTGTGTGTTCATCTGTGAAGGCCAGCTGGTATTTGTTGATATTTTCCTTTGATTCTGCCAGGTCTCCGCCTCTCATTATGCTTCCGTTTTCAAGCATTGCGAAGCTGTCGCAGATATCCTCCAGCTCTTTAAGGCTGTGTGAGGATATGACTACTGACACCTCTTCATCCTCCAAAAGGTCTGTGAGAGCCTGTTTAAAATGAAGTCTGGCAAGAGGCTCCAGTCCGTCGTAAGCTTCGTCCAAAAGAAGGAGCTTGGGATGGATGGCTAATGCAAAAAGCAGGGATACCCTTCTCTTCATTCCCTTTGAAAAGGTTGAGATGGAGGCTTTTGGGCTTAGCTCGAACATATCGAGATATTTCCTGAAGGCATCGGGATCAAAGTTGTACATGGATTCATAAAAAAGCTTCAGACTTTCGATAGTGGATCCAATGGGGAAATAAGCCTCATCGCTGACAAAGGCAATCATCTTTTTTGTTTCCATGTCATGATAGGTGCTTCTTCCGTCCAGCATTATGCTGCCCGTTTCGGGTTCGTAAACTCCCGCTATGGAACGGAGTAAGGTGGATTTTCCTGCCCCGTTGATGCCCACCAGGCCCACGATGGATTTATCATTGACTGTCAGATTTAAATCCTTCAGTACCTCTTTTTTTCCAAAGCTTTTGGATAAATGTTCAATCTTAAGCATTTTGAGCCTCCTCATAAAGTTTATCGATGGCTTTTAGGATCTCCTCTTTTGTTATGCCGCTATTTTTAAGAGGTTTGAGCAGAGTCTCTATCTGGATGAGTCTGGAGTTTTCCGGATTGACCTCTGCAACATAAACGCCTTTTTTAGGCAGATTGTAAACATACCCCTTTTGTTCCAGCAGAGCATAGGCCTTGGCAACCGTATTTGGATTAATGCCGTTTTCCGTAGCCAGCTGTCTGACAGAGGGGAGCTTGTCGCCGGGATTCAGTACGCCGGCTTCGATAAAGCTTAGTATCTGAGCCTGGATTTGTTCAAATATGGGCTCCTTGCTTTGAAGGTTCAATAAAAACATGGTTCACCTCTAAAACTGTATCACTTGTACCATCTGTATTAACTGTACTACCTAATTGGAATAAAACAAGACATTTTTGATTGTTTTCAGAAAAATGTAAAAGTTGAGTGTCGAGCTTAACGCTTTTAAATGGATACCCGCCGGTTTCGGCTGGTCATATCTCTGGCTGAACTGTTTTGAAATCTGGCTAATGGAATAAAAAAATCCGATTCACATGGTGTGAACCGGAATAAGCAGCGCTACCAGGATTCGAACCTGGGAATGACGGAATCAGAATCCGTTGCCTTACCACTTGGCGACAGCGCTATATGAAATTGTTTACTTGTAAGGCTACAAGAGCAGCGCTACCAGGATTCGAACCTGGGAATGACGGAATCAGAATCCGTTGCCTTACCACTTGGCGACAGCGCTAAAATAATTCGTCGCTTCAAGCGACTTGTATATACTACATGAAGGCACAAATCTTGTCAACAGGATTTTTAAAAAAACTGATGGATCCCCAGCTTCCCAGCTTCTTTTCCGCCAGCAAAACCACGAGCGAGTAAAAGTGGCAGTTAAAGCGGTTGCTTTTATATTTTTTTCAAAAGTTACCGCTTTAACTTGCGAATAACGCGTGTTTGTGCTATGATGGCATCGCAAAACATCAGGAAGACGAAATGACATGGAGGCTGATTCAGATGAAGCTTTACAGACGGGAAGACTACCTGCAGAAGATCAGAGGGTTTTATCATGACACCGGTATTATCAAAGTCATTACGGGCGTCAGGCGGTGTGGAAAATCCTGCCTGATGGAAACGATCTCCATGGAGCTTAAGGAGAATGGTGTCCGTGATGAAAATATCATCTACCTGAACCTTGATAAACGTGGCTTTCGAAAAATAAAAACAGCTGACCAGCTTGATGCATTGATCGAAGAGCGGTCTGCTGCAGAGGGAACGAAGTATTTGTTTATCGATGAGATCCAGAATGTCAATGATTTTGAAGAAGTGATCAACGGATACCGGGAGGAGGAAGAGTACTCTATCTTCATCACGGGTTCCAATTCATATCTTTTAAGTGGCGAGCTTGCCACTAAACTAACCGGCCGCTATCTGGAATTTGAGGTTTTTACGCTGAGTTTTTCAGAATATCTTGGAATGAAAACCTTTCTGAAAAAACCGGTGTCGCCGGATCTGACCTCGGAGTTTGACTTATATCTTACTGAAGGCGGATTCCCGAAAGCACTGTCGTATGAAGGGGCTGATAAACAGGCCTATATCCGAGGCGTAATTAAGGAAATCTTTGAGAAAGATATTCGTAAGAGAGTAAAGGTCCGCAAGGTATCTGTCTTCGAAAACGTTCAGCGGTATATCATCAATAATTTTGGTGCTACCATGAGCCTGACCAACATCCTTGAGGACCTGAAGAGAAATGGATGCCCAATCCGCAGGGAAACGCTGAACCGTTATATTCACATCTTAGAGGAAGCAAAGATCATTTACCCCTGCGAAAGATTTGATTTAAAATCCCGCAAATCGATTTCCGGAGAGCAGAAATACTATCTTGCTGATCTGGGTTTTTACTTTGCTCTGAATACTGACAAACGAATCAATTACGGTCCAGCGCTGGAAAACATCGTTTATACCTACGCTAGATCCAAAGGCTATAACATCAGCGTCGGCCGAATTGGGAAGCTGGAATGCGATTTTATTCTCGAACGAAACAATACAGATTACTCCTATATCCAGGTTGCTATGACAATCATGAACAGCATCGACACAGAGGATCGAGAATACCGGCCTCTAGAAAGCATCAAAGATAATTATCCGAAATATGTAATCACTCGGAACGATTTGATTCAGCATCGCAGCGGAATTGTTCATGTGAATATCGCGCCGTTTATGAAAGAAAATCAGCTGTTCTGACACAAACTGCAACGAGAGGAGGCTGCCATGTCTGACACTTATCTTCCCGGCGATACCCGACAGCGTATCCAGGACCTTATCAAAAGCAGGAAAATCATCCAGGCCGAACTTGCCGAAAGAGTCGGCCTTTCAAGCAGTACCCTCAGCCGGTATCTTTAGGGGCGGACAACGAACCAGGGTGATGGTTATATCATCCGGATCGCCAAATACTTTGATGTGTCGACGGACTTCCGTCTCGACGAGAACCGTCTCAGTAAATAATTTTTTGTTATTTAGTGAAATCCTCAAATCCGTCTGTAAAGGTTTTCGTCCCATCTTCAGAGATCCACATTACTTCTACCCTTCCCACTCTGTCGCTTTTTCTCAGAACGCTGCTGCCGTCGGAAACAGATTGTATGAGTTTCTTTCCGTCTTCAATGCTCATACTGAAAAGTGCAGTGGACAGCGCATCTGCCAGTGCCGAATCATGGGTAAGGATCGTGACGCTTCGGTGGTAAGCTGCGGGATAAAGTGTATCGGGATCAATGATATGATGATAACGCTTTCCGTCCACAACATAGTAGCGTTCGTAATCCCCGGAAGTAACCAGAGACATACCATCAAGATAAGTTATGGCCGAATACTGGTCTCCAGTCTGTGAGTCACGGTAAGTGGGGTTTTCAACCGGACATACCCATTTATCTTTATTGTCCTTTAGTCCTATGGCCCGGAGGTTTCCTCCAAGATTAAGCATAAAGCTGTCAGAGCCTGCGGACTCAAGCAGCCTTGCTGCATCTTCTGTTGCGTAGCCCTTTGCTATGCCGCCTACATCCAGACTCATTTCGGGATCCTGAAGGTAGATGGTTCCTGCAGCTTCGTCGATGATGATATCATTTATGTCAGTATGTTTAGCGGCCTCTTTCAATGCCTCCTCATCCGGCAGTTCACCCTTTTCGGGATTTGCCATACCTATCTCCCGCTTTTCGTGCCAGAGCCTCAAAACTGCGCCATAGGCAATGTTTACTTTACCATCCGTAAGGGAATAGATATCCTTGCCCCATTTAATAAGCTCTATCAGTTTTTCGTCAACCTTTACCGGCTGAATGCCTGCGTTGTCATTGACGGTCTTCAGATTATTGATACCGTCGTAGTCATTGTAAATATCAAAAAGCTGATGCTCCTTAAGAAGAAGCTCATGGGAAGCATTATAGCGCTCCTTGAAGGTTTCTTCGGTTGCTTCATAGCCGATCTCCATGGAGATAGTATCGAACACATCAAGAAACTGAGCAGTGAAACGCTCCTTCTTTTCGGGTGCCGAAACAGGTACGGATGCACAGCCTGTGGTTATGGTGAGAACAGCTGCCGAAAACAAAGCAACTGCTTTTCTGAAATTGTTGTTAAATTTTGCTTTTTTCAAATTCTGCCTCTTTACTTTTGGATGATAAGTTAAACACCGGCACATTATAACACAGGATACGGGATTTTCCCAACAGTTCAGCCGGGGCATGGGCAAAACCGCTTAGGGAGCTGCTTTCAGATTTTTATGACGCAGGCTACCCATATATAAATGTATGTCCTACGGCTCAAGCCTGCTCATGCCCCGGTTTAGCCGTTACCAACGATTTCCCATTTGACTTTGCTGTTATGGTGTATTATATTTTTTAGGTACGATTTTTTGGAGATGTACCCAAGAGGCCGAAGGGGGCGCACTCGAAATGCGCTAGGTCGGAAACGGCGCCAGGGTTCAAATCCCTGCATCTCCGCTAAAAAACGCCGGGTTTTATCCCGGCGTTTTTTCTTTCAGATGATCTTAGCAATCATCAACATCCGTATTTGTCTAAAAAGCTCTGATACGGCAAAGGCTTCGAATAGTAATATCCCTGGAAGGAATCCACATTACAGGTCCTCAAGGCACTTTCCATTCCCTCTGTTTCAACGCCTTCAACACAAGTTGTGCATCCGTAAACCTTGGCAAGCTTTGAAATGACTGAAACCAAGTCAAGCTGCTGTTTGTCATGGTCTACTTCAAGGATAAACTGTCGATCAACTTTAAGGGTATCGATGCTGAGATCCTTGAGCAGTCCAAGGGATGAAAAGCCGGTTCCGAAATCGTCCAGTGCAAACCTTATGCCCTCAAGCTGAAGCTGTTCGTTCAGGTTCTGGAGTCGTCTTATATCTATGAGACGGCACCTTTCCGTGATCTCAAGACACAGGTTCTTTGGAGGATATCCTGTGTTTCTCAAGCTTTTATGCACTCTGTATATAAAGCTATCATCCTGAAGCTGTGCATAGGAAAGGTTGACATTTAAAACAAAGGCAGGATACTTTTCAAGAATTTTTTTGCCTTCCTTCATGGCGGTAAACAGTATCCACTCACCAAGTGTCGGGAAAAGAGCATCATTCTCAAGCACAGGAATAAAATCATTGGGCGGAACCACGGTTCCGTCGTCATCCGCCCAGCGGATCAGTGCTTCTGCTCCTTTAAGCTTCCCTGTTTCGGAATCAACCACCGGCTGATAATACAAATGGAAATGGTTACAACCTTCATGGACATCTTTTCTGATCTTGTTTATGAGATCGATCCGATACCGCTTTTGACTTTGAGGGTCATTGTTGAACTCGCGGAATGCACCCTGATAATCATTTTTAGACTGATAGTAAGCCTGAGTCAGACAGGAAAACAGTGTATCCTTGTCTATGTCAAAACGGTTAAGGGATAATGCTCCCGCATTTATGGGCATATCGATATATTCTCCGTTGAAAGAGATTCCTTCCTTCAACCGTTTACGATATCCCTCATATTGCGCTGCGAGCTGCTCCATGGTAAGGGATTTGGTCACAAAGGCGATCCGGATCCCATCAAGCCTGTAAACATTACCGACATTTCTGTAAGCCTCAAAGAGATATCTTGAAACATGCTGAAGCAGCATATTTCCGAAATCATAGCCATAAAGATCATTTATTCTGGAGAAATGGGTGGGTCCGTACATGACTATATTGATCGGTATATGTTTTTCAAGACACAAGCCGACTTCTTTAAAGAAACTCATCTGATTTCCGAGACCCGTAAGGGGATCTATTCCGCCGCCGATGGTCTGGTTTCTGATGGCACCTCCGAAATACTCGGGATTTCCATCGGGGTCTCTTAATATGATGCCGCGACAAGTACACATGTAGTATCTGCCCTGACCGTCAGCTGCACGATACTGCATATCATGGCCATTGGCTGCACCCGAAAAAATGTCTTCTATGCTCTTTCGGTAAACCTCCCGATCCTCCGGATGGATATGCTCTTCCCAAATCTTTCCTGCTTCAAACATGTACTCAGAATCGAGGTTGAAGAAATCAATAAAGGATTTTGACCATCTTGAATAATCATATTTCATGTCACAGAGGAATACATCTGCTCCCTCTGAAACTATGGCAAAGGATTCAAACAACTGGTTAAGTTTGTCCAGGCGACTTGCCGGGATGGCGCTATATTCTGTTTTTTTGTCATCTTTTACCGGCTCAGTCCTGACTTCCTTAGGAACTATATCAGGACGATCCGGATTGTTTTCGCGAGAATTGAAAGCATCCATCGTACTACTCCCCTACTTGCTCTCTGTTGAAAATAACAGCTGGTTTCTGAATAAACGCAGAGTACCCCACGTTTATATAATGTATAATTATATATATCACATTAGTGTCACAAAAATATAAGCGAATTTAATATCATTCTCTAAAATTAATATTAAAACTATGTAAGGAATATCGACAGAAACGGAAATGTTATTAATAAAAAAAGCCAGCATCCAGAAAACTCTGAATACTGACTTTATGCCGGTAGCCGGGGTCGAACCGGCACGCCCATCACTGGGCACGGGATTTTAAGTCCCGAGCGTCTGCCTATTCCGCCATACCGGCAGCACCAAATTATAATACAAAATAATATGCATTGTGTCAATGGGGAAATTGATGATGGCAGTTTAGCCGGTGAACCAAGGGGACGGGGTTAGTGGTTCATTTTTTTTAAAATGAACCACTAACCCCGTCCCCTTGGTCCAAAAACGGAAGGCATCCCGTTTTTAAAAGGATGCCTTCCGACCTTAGCTCGATTCTTATGCGATTGAAGCAGCGCTGAGAAGCAGCATGCAGAATACCAGTGCGAAAAGAGCAACTGTCTCGATGACACCGATCACAACGAAGTAGTTTGCGGTACCCTTTCCGGTAGCGCCAAGAGCGTCAGCAGATGCTGCTGCAGCCTTGCCCTGGAAATATGCTGAGAATCCGATGGCGATTCCGCCGAATATACCGATACCGAGTGAAAGTGCCGGATCGATGGTTCCTGCCTTATATGCACTTGCGATGAAGTTCATAAGAAGGAATCCGTAGATAGTCTGTGTAAGAGGAGCACCTGCAAATGCAGTCATAATGAACGGTGCCTGCTTGCCGGCTGCGTAGCACTTCTTCCATGCTCCTACAGCGGCCTGACCTGCCATACCGGCACCAAATGCTGAACCTAATGCAGACAAACCAAGTGCTGCTGCCATACCAATATAAGCGATATTCATAGTATTTCTCCTTTAATTTAAAATTATAAACTTAGTCTTTTATTTTGTCGTTCATTTTAAATGGATCGTACGCTATACCCGTCCACTCGAGACCTACCTGTCCGGAGAACTCAAGCACGTTAAGACGTACACCATGTACTACTACTGAAAGGATACACATAACTATATTGATTACGTGTCCGATTATTACAATGATAGCTGCCACTATCACGAGAGGTCCGTGTGCAAGACCTGCCGCCATGTTATTGAAGCTCTGCGCTATCGCAAGACCTGCCATTCCTACCGCAAAGAGTCTTATGTAACTCATTACGTTACCGAAACAGCTTATGGTGTTGAGGAAGCTTGTAAAGGCTCCTCCCAATCCTGCTTTAACACCGTCAGCGAAGCTGACTCCGGGAGCCATGCCACTGAAAAGTACTACAAGCACGAAGCCGATCGCTATTGCTATGAAGATAGGTGTGACAGACATCGATTCTCCAAGTACCAGAACCAGTGACAGGAGATACATTGCAACTATCGTGACCATCCATCCTAAATCTGCAACAAAGCTCAAATCTTTATTGTCCATCTTCTTTTTAGCAGCAAGTAAACTACCAAGTTCCATCTGCATAGCACCTATGGTGAATGAGAACTTCATAATGTTGTTTTGCTGCGTTGCCGTAGCCACTCCGAACTTCTCTGCGTAGTTTGCAAAGGAAGGAATGACCAGAGCCCTCAGGAACGGAACATTCATAGCGGATTCCATACCGAACCAGGTTCCTGTTATGGCACCCCAGATAACGGTAGAGATCGACAGAACCAAAAGAAGGAAAACAGGTGTTGTTATCTTCTTTGTCTTCTTGATAATGACTATCGCAGCTATAAGGAATATAAGTCCGTATCCGCCGTCTCCGATGATCATCGCAAAGAATAATGCGAAGAAAAGCAGGAACCAAAGTGAGATATCTGCTTCTCTGTAGCCCGGAAGTATTCCAAGCATATCGTAGAGCGGTTCAATCAGTTTTGTAACCTTATTATAGCGGAGCTTGGTAGGTATGGTCTCATCCTCAGGTGAAACATCGCCTATTGCATATGCCCAGTTATTTCTGGTTGCTGCTGATTTAAAGGTTCCCAGATCTGCCTCAGGTACATAACCTGAAATCCATACCAGTCGATCCTCGGTGGTTGCCGTCTCACTGGCTGAAGAATAGTTTTCTTCGTTTTGTGCCTTTATGAGCTGATCATGGAAACTGTTTTCGTAGGTTGCTGCCTTTTTAAGGAATTCAACACACTCGTCGCTTTCTTTCGTGAATCTTTCGATATCACTTTTCAGCTCCTTAAGACCCTTGGCAGGGAGTGAAAACTCTGTTGCCTGAATATCCGGAGGGAGTGTGCCTAAAACAGCTAAGGTGTCTGTCTTTTCAACTGATGCCAGTTTGATGGCTTTAATGCTTTCATCCTGCATGATCTGCTCGCACTCGGCAGTACCTACACGATAAAAGTGAAGGTCAAATCCTTGCTTCTGCAGTTCTTTAACATCAGCCGGTGAAAAATCACCCCACGCTTCAATCCTTTCGATCTCGGCTTTTGTTGAGGAGATTTCCTGATTAAGACTGTCCTTTTTGTTAAGAGCCTCTTTGGCTCTCATATACATTTTATTAAATTCGTCGTCAGAAAGAACCGGAGGAGTTGTGGTTTCCTTTGATTTATCCGGCGCGTAGTCCTGGAGGCGTGATACTGTCTTGGAAAGCTCGGTGAACTTTTCTATGGCAGCATGATCAGCACTCTTTCTCTCCGCCAGATGCAGAAGACCCACATCACGTAAGCCCTCCAGCATTTCATCTTTATGTGAAACAGTAGTAACGACGTGAACCATTTTCATTTTTTCTATCATCGTTCTGCCCCCACAAGTTTTTTCTTCGAGATCTTACCACGTACAACTGCAGCCGTCTGCTGGTCTCCGAGATAAACACCGATGACACGGATATTCTCCTTTGCCTCCGGGATCTTTACCTTCTCGAACAGGTTTACTCTCTGGGAGGTTGAGCGGAGCTCTTTCTCCAAAAGCGATACTTGTTTGCGAAGTGTAGAAACCAATGCATCAAGACGGGCAATCTCACGCAGCTTTACAAGTGCAGTGTCGACCCACAGCGGGTAATCATCAACGTTGTAGGAAATATCCTTAAAGGTCAATTCTTTAAAGGCCGGAAGTTTTACGCCCGCAACATTTTCTGTTGTTACCAGAACCTTGTCCGGCTGCACCAGGTTGTTCAGCTGTAATTCCTTGACGAACTGTTCGTTCTCGGCGAAAACAGCAACCCAGTCATCCAAATTGCCTATCATTCCTTCACGTTCGGCTTCCTTCTCTTCAAGGTCAGCCTTTATCTGCATGATAACCGATTGCAGCTGCTGTTTTTTTAGCTGCAGGGTAGGAAGATAACGTTGATACTGTTTCAGGTGATCCTTCTGCACTTTCTGTTCGTTTTTAGTGAGTTTGATCGCCATAAACCGCTCCTTTAATCATCCAACTTCTTTGGCCATCTTTCCTTGATGAGGTTTGTCTTGAGACCTGTCTCATTAGGCTCAAAACAATCGGCAAGGATCTCCCAGCCAAGATCAAGAGCAGCTTCCAGCGGAATGTTAACACTAAGGTCCATAAGCTTGGACTCGAACATCTCACCATACTTAAGAAGCTTGTCATCCCATGCACTCATGGTAAAGCCCATGGACTTTTTCTCAAGACTTTCCTTGTACTGTGCATAGAGCTTGATCATACCATCCATAAGTGCTCTGTGGTCATCACGGGTTGTGCCGTTAACGTTCTGCTTAAGTCTGGACAGTGAACCGAAGGGCTCGATGTGTCCGTTCTTAAGATAGAACTGACCCTCTGTGATGTATCCCGTATTATCAGGAACAGGGTGGGTTACGTCATCACCCGGCATGGTGGTTACACCAAGGATAGTGATGGAACCTGCACCTTCGATGGCAACTGCCTTCTCATAACGGGAAGCAAGTGTACTGTAAAGGTCTCCCGGGTAACCACGGTTTGAAGGAACCTGCTCCATGGTGATGGCAAGCTCTTTCTGAGCATCACAGTAGCTTGTCATATCTGTAAGGAGTACAAGTACTTTCTTTCCTTCAAGAGCGAACTGCTCTGCTACTGCAAGTGACATATCGGGAACAAGTGTACTCTCAACGGTAGGATCCGCAGCAGTATGTATGAACATAACTGTGTGGCTCATGGCACCGCCTTTTTCAAGAGTGTCACGGAATGCCAGGTAGTCATCATACTTGAGACCCATTCCGCCAAGAACGATAACGTCAACCTCTGCCTGCATGGCGATACGTGAAAGAAGCTGATTATAAGGTTCTCCGGATACGGAGAAGATCGGAAGCTTCTGACTCTCAACGAGAGTGTTGAACATATCGATCATAGGGATACCGGTACGGATCATCTTCTTCGGAACGATACGCTTTGCAGGGTTAAAGGAAGGACCGCCGATATCTATCATATTTTCTGTAAGAGCAGGCCCATTGTCTCTCGGGATGCCGGCACCGTCAAATATACGACCTAAAAGGTGTGATGAGAAGGAAACCTGCATCGGTCTGCCAAGGAAACGAACCGGGTCATTTGTGCTAACGCCCTGTGCGCCCGCAAAGACCTGAAGCGAAACGATATCCTTGTCCAGTTTTATAACATTGGCATAGCTGTCTCCTACCAAAGCAAGGTCACCGTTTTTGACTCCCTCTGCCTTGACGGTAACAACGTTGCCGACGATTGACTCGATTTTTGTATATACTTTCTGCATAAGACCTCCTAAGCTAATGCCTTCGATTTATATAAATCCGTGATCTTGGTCTTCTGTGCTTCAAACTCAGGTGTTTCAAAAACAGTTCCATGCCAATCAAGGAATTCCTGTCTTAACTGGTTGAAGAAAGAACGGATCTCGTCTTTATCTTCGAGGTCATACTTCTGCATCAATGCATCATAAAGGACATTAAACTCGATTATCTGTCTCTCCGGAGGGCAGGCTGCATCGATAGGATCGAAGGAGTTCTGCTGCAGATAAACCGCATCGAGAAGTTCACCCTTCTGATAGGTGATATAATCTTCCGCTGTGGTACCTTCTTCGCCGACAACCTTCATCATCTGGTTGATCTCGATACTTCTGCGGAGGATAGCTCTTGCCTTCTCTACGAGTTCCATGTCGATGATTCCTGTATATTTTGACCAGGAATCCATAGGGTGGATGGCCGGATACTTACGGGCATCGGATCTCTCACGGGAAAGACCGTGGAATGCACCTACAACCTTAAGAGTTGCCTGAGTAACAGGTTCCTCGAAGTTACCGCCGGCAGGGGATACTGTTCCACCGATGGTTACGGAACCGATAGAACCGTCCTTAAGACGAACCTTTCCGGCTCTTTCATAGAAGGAAGCGATGGTTGACTCCAGATATGCAGGGAAAGCTTCCTCTCCCGGAATCTCCTCGAGACGTCCGCTCATCTCTCTCATGGCCTGAGCCCAACGTGAAGTTGAGTCTGCAAGAAGGAGAACGTTAAGTCCCATCTGTCTGTAATACTCTGCGATTGTTACGGCTGTGTAGCAGGATGCTTCTCTCGCTGCAACAGGCATTGAAGAGGTGTTACAGATGATGATGGTTCTTTCCATAAGTGAACGACCTGTACGTGGATCATCCAACTCAGGGAACTCTGTAAGAACTTCAACTACCTCACCTGCACGCTCTCCGCAGGCTGCGATAACAACGATATCTGCTTCACCGTTTTTTGCCTCCATGTGCTGGAGAACGGTTTTTCCTGCTCCGAAGGGTCCGGGAACACAGAAGGTTCCGCCCTTTGCTACAGGAAGGAATGCATCCACGCAGCGGAGCTTCATAATAAGAGGTTCATCAGGTCTCAGCCTCTCTTCATAGCACTTGATAGGCTGCTTGATAGGCTGGGTGATGACCATGGAAAGCTCTTTTTCCTCTCCTGCTCCATTTCCGATAACGCAAATGGTTGAACGAACATTGTAGGAGCCTTTATCCTTGATGGATTTAACAACCCAGTCTTCGCCCTTTAATGTAAAGGGAACCATGATCTTGTGGGTAAATATACCCTCAGGTACGGTACCGATGGTGTCACCGGCAACAACATTATCACCAACCTTGGCTACCGGAGTAAACTCCCAGTCGCGGTTAGGGATAGCGTCAAGGTAAACACCTCTCTGTAAGAAGAAACCGCACTGCTCTGCTAGTTCAGGAAGTGGGTTCTGAAGTCCGTCATAAATCTGAGTCAGGATGCCCGGGCCCAGATCAACGCTCATCAGCTCTCCGGTGAATTCTACCGGATCACCGACTTTGATGCCGTTTGACATCTCATAAATCTGCATGCTGGCTACGCCGTTAGTAATACGAATGACCTCGCCCTTCAGACGCTTGTCGCCCACAAGAATATAACCTACTTCATTCTTGCGCACAGCTCCGTCGAAGCTTACATTCGCCATGTTACTATTGATGCCAGTCACATGTCCTGTTACTGTTTCCATATAAGTCTCCCGATTTATTTATATTAATTACAAATTGTAAACGCGCTGCTGTACCTCACCAAGTAGCTGTCGGAATTCCGTACTGCCCTTATCGTGATCAAAGCAGCCCTGACGCTCCAGTAATTTTAGCTTTACTGCATATCCGAACAATACTTGATCGTCGAACATGTGTAAACCTACAAGTTCATCAAGCTGTTGGAATTCATAGTCCAGCAAGATCTTTTCTGCTTCCAGAGGATCCTTCGCTGCAAGAGCGGAGCTGACAACCTGGGTGGTCATGAAATCCTTTGTTTCGGGTGTCGGGTAAGTCTTTCCAAGCTTCATGCTTCGCTGATAGTTAAGCTCTTTCGTGAGAGACCCGTAAACCCGGTTCCACTCCTTGATAAGAGGACCATCTGTTGAGGATAATGTTAAATCCTTTAGAAGCTTATAATTGGATTCACTTACCTGTGATTCACAAAGGTCAAGGAATTCCTGGTAGCTCAGAGGCATATCTCCGTCGCTTTTGAGGTCAGGCAGGCTTGATATCAGATAATAATATGCAGCCATCTTTTACCTCCGTTTAAATCTCAAGGTTTCTGAAGTACGGCATCATCATCTCGGCAATTTCATCTTCGGTACAATCAAAATATCCGGATCCGTCATTAGCCGCAAGACGGAAGCCTGCTTTCACGTTCTTTGTGGGTTTGATCTCAAGTCCGTTCCTGATCTCCTCCGCAAGCTCGCTCTTTAAAGCGTCTGAAACATCGGCTACTTCGGCGGTATACTTGGATACGTCTTCGCCGGCAACCGCTGCGCGAATGAGCTTTGCGAGTGACTTTTCAGACAGTGATTTTTTTACATCATTTTTGAGTATGTTCTCAAACACGGTCTGGACTTCTGTTTTAAATGCAAGCATGGCATCCCGTTTTGCCTGCTCGGCGCTGACAGAAGCACTTTCCTTCATGATCCCGATTTCCTTTTCTGCTGCGGCTTTGGCATTTGCTGCTTCTGCCTTGGCATCGGAAACAATCGCAGCAGCTTTTTTCTTAGCTTCTGCAATGATAGATTCTGCCTCTGTGTTGGCAGCATCGATACCCTCTTTACGGATCGATGTGACCAAATCCTGAATCTGTAATTCCATAAGTTTCCTCCTAGTAAAAAGTCGACATGCTTTTTGATAAAACTTTTCTACCTTCGTATTTTCGGCAATTTCCAAAATATAATTAGTTTCCGCACTGTAAAATAAAACACTCTGCCATTCGCTGTTTTCCGGGAAGAAACATACGGATGTGTGAGTGTATTTCTGCGTATCCGTAAGTGGTTGGCAAATATTGTTCGATACGCTTTATATGAGGATAATAGAAAAATAAATTTCGGAATCCCTATGTATACAATGTTAAATTTTACACTAATTCTCCGTCAAAGGCAATAATTCTGTTGAGTTAGAATGAATAAAATACGTATAATTGTAACAGCTCAGTCGGTGGGCCAGGGGGACGGGGTTGGTGGTCCATTTTCCTAAAATGGACCACCAACCCCGTCCCCCTGGCCCACCGACTGAACTGTTACGTATAATTTCCCCCAAATTGTAAATTGAGTTTTGAAATTAACTTATGGGAATCAGAACGTGATTTTTACAGGTGGTGATTAATGCTGATGCAGACATCGGTAAAGGAACGATGGCAAAAGAAAAACCCCTCACCTCTTATGAGGTGAGGGGTTTTTCCATCTTGGTCTATAGAAATTATTTTCTATCAGGCATTGGCAGATGTTGTATCTTTAGGCTGCTCTGCAGGTTTTTCTGCCGGAGCGGGTGCCGAAGCCTTGGCTTCTGTAGCGGCAGGAGCTGCAGCCGGTGCCTTTGGTGCGGCAGGCTTTACAGGACGCTTGCCTGTAATAGCACCTGTAGGACACTTCTGGGCACAGATACCACAGTCCTTACACTTATCATTCATAACTGCAAGACCATCAATGACATGGATCGCATCGAAAGGACAATTCTTTTCGCACATTCCGCAGGCGATACATCCGATGGAGCAGGAATCCTTAACCTGCTTACCCTTCAAATGATTCTGGCAGGAAACGATGTGCTTCTTCTTATAAGGAACGATGGCGATGATGTTCTTTGGACATGCCTTAACGCAGGCTCCGCAGGCAACACACTTTTCCTTATCAACCTTTGCCACTCCGTTTACGATGTGGATGGCATCGAACTTACATGCCTTAACGCAGGTTCCGTATCCGCAGCAGCTGTAAGGACACTCTTTTTCTGAACCGTTAGGTACAACCGAGAGGTCACGGCAGTCTGCGATTCCGGTGTAGTGGTAGGCTTGCTTTGCCTTATCACAATCACCCTGGCATCTTACGTAAGCAACCTTCTTATCAGCCTGTTCGCCTGATGCGTTTGTACCCATGATTGCAGCAATTTTTGCTGCAACAGCAGGACCGCCTACAGGACACTGATCTACGGGAGCTTCGCCTGATGCGATAGCCTTTGCACAACCGTCACAACCCGGGAAACCGCAGGCACCGCAGTTGTTGCCGGGAAGAGCTGCTCTTACGTTTGCTTCTGTTTCATCAACTTCTACCTTGAACTTTTCGGATGCTACTCCGAGGAACAAGCCAAGGATAAGTCCGGTCGCACCTACAAGTACGGCAGCGACCAAAATAAATGTTACTATCACGTCGTTACCTCCTTATACAAGACCGGCAAATCCGAAGAATGCTATAGCCATAAGTCCGGCTGTGAGGAGCACGATAGGTGATCCCTGGAATGACTTCGGGATGCTGTCATTGCCCTCGATAACGTTCTCTCTGATAAATGCCATAAGGATAAGAGCAAGTGCAAATCCGATGGAGATACCGAGGCCGTATACGAGACATTCTGCGAAATTGTATCCATAAGTTACGTTATTCAATGCAACACCGAGAACGGCACAGTTTGTTGTGATAAGCGGAAGGAAAACACCGAGAGCGTCATAGAGACCCTTCATATTCTTCTTCATAAACATCTCAACCAGCTGAACCAGCGCAGCGATTACCAGGATGAAAACGATGGTTGTGAGATACTCAAGACCATCCTTAAGACCCAGAGCCTTGCACAAAGGTGATGATGCAGCCATGAATACCACGTAGATTGCGTGGGAAACCAGGGATGCAAGCACGATAACGAAGATAACGGCTGCGCCCATACCCTTTGAAGAATCGACCTTCTTGGAAACACCAAGGAAAGCACAGATTCCGAGGAACTGGGACAGTACAACGTTTGATACGAGTGAATATTTAATTGCAATCAATAACAGATCTAACATGCTCACGCCTCCTTCTTAACTTCAGAAGCTGGAGCTTCTTCTATCTTATTAAATGCGCCAAGCAGATCGCCTGAAGTAACGAACTCAGGGACTTCTTCTCCGCCGTTTGTGGCTGAAGGAAGCTTAAGTTTGTTCTGGATGGCTGAAAGGAACGCAAGCACGATGAACGCACCGGGAGCAAGAGCAAAGATACCGATGCTGAACTCCTCAGGGATAAGCTGGAATCCGAAGATCGAACCCTTTCCGATGAGCTCACGAACTGAACCGAGAACTGTTAATGCAAGTGTAAATCCGATACCCATGCCGAGACCGTCACAGAAGGAAAGGACAGGAGTATTGAAAAGCGCATACGCCTCTGCTCTTCCGAGGATGATACAGTTAACTACGATGAGAGGGATATAGATTCCCAGTGCCTCGTATACAGCAGGTGTATAGGCCTGCATGAGAAGCTGTACTATGGTAACGAGGGATGCTATAACTACGATCTCGCCCGGAAGTCTCACTCTGTTGGGGATGATATTTCTGAGTCCGGAGATCACCATGTTTGAAAACATAAGAACGGCAGTAGTGGAAAGACCCATACCGATGGCATTGAACGCACTTGTTGTTGTAGCAAGTGTAGGACACATACCAAGCATAAGGATGAAGGTAGGATTTTCCTTGATAATGCCGTTATAAATTCTTTCAAGATATTTATTATTCATTTATCACGACCTCCTTCACTTTACGATGTATTTCTGAACAAACTCAGTTGCAGCATTGGTTGAGTTAACAACCGCTGTAGAAGTCATGGTAGCACCTGAGATGGCATCGATTTCGCTCTCTCCTGCTCCGCCGCCCTTCTTGACACTTAAGTTTGTTCCCTTGCCTGCAAACTGCTCATAGAACTGAGGCTCCAGAGCTCTCTGTCCGAGACCGGCAGTCTCAGGGAGTGTTTCAGGGAAGGAAATGCCTGTGACCTTTAAGTCACTGTCAACACCGATAACAACTACAACGTTTCCGCCGTAACCTGCAGCCTGTGCCTTCACGATGTATCCGATCTCTGCGCCGGATGCATCCTTTGCGGCAACTACGGAAAGGAGCTCTGCTCCGCCGTTGTCTGCGGATACGGTTCCTTCTGATTTCGCTGTTTCCAAAGTTTCTGCGTAGGTCTCATCATCATAGGATTCTGCTGCCATAACCGCCTGATAAGAAGCGATGGTGGAAGCATTCTTAATAGCATCGATCTGGTCCTTTGTCATTCCGTAAACCGCACCAAGGAGTAATCCTGATACAAGAGTGATGGCTGTAAGGATGAGGGCGTCTTTTACAAAAGATTCTTTCTTCATTACTTCTCACCCTCCCTTCCGAATGCCTTTGGAATAGTCTTAAGGTTTATAACAGGAACGATAATGTTTGTAAGGATGATCGCATAGGAAACGCCCTCTGCAGAACCACCGAACAGACGGAAAAGTCCTGTCATGACACCAAGGATGATTGCGTAAACAATCTGTCCCTTCGGAGTGATAGGTGATGTAACATAATCAGTTGCCATGAAGAAGGCACCGAAGATAAGTCCACCGCCAAGGATCTCGCACAGGACATAGTTGATATCAAATCCGTGTCCGCCGAAAAGCAGTGTGAAGACTGCTACTGTTGCGATATAGATACAAGGTATCTTTGGAGATATTACCTTCTTAATGATAAGGTAAGCTGCACCTAAAAGGAGACAGAGCTTTGAAACCTCACCGATGGTTCCGGGGATGCGTCCAAGGAAAAGGTTCATAAGGTCTACCTTGGCCATATCTCCGCCGGCCTTCATGAAAGCAAGCGGTGTTGCACCTGACATGGCGTCCGGTCCTACTACTGTCCAACCCGTCATCTTTCCTGCGAAAGAGATAAGAAGGAAACATCTTGCACCAAGAGCCGGGTTCATCCAGTTCTTTCCGAGTCCGCCGTAAAGCATCTTGATAACGATGATGGCGAAAACAGCACCTACGCAGGGAATCCATACAGGGATATCCGGCGGGCAGTTAAGTGCAAGGATAAGACCTGTTACCGCAGCTGACCAGTCACCTACGGTAACAGTCATCTTCATGAATTTCTCATAGGCATACTCTGAAAGTACTGCAAATGCCACTGTCAGAATAACAACCAGGGCAGCATTAAAGCCCCACTGTATGATACCGTAGAGAGTTGTGGGAATCATGGCGATAACAACATCACGCATGATCTCGGAAGTGGTAACTTCATCACGAATGTGAGGATTTGAGGAAAGATTCAACATCTTATTCATTTCTTCACCTCCTCAGTAGATTTTGTTTCTTCTTTTGCCTTTGCTTCGGCTTCAGCCTTTGCCTTTGCGGCAGCAGCTCTCTTCTCTGCATTGACAAGGCGCTTCATCTGTTTGAAAGCCTGGGTAAGAGGTCTCTTGGCAGGGCATACATATGAACAGCAGCCGCACTCAATACACTCCATACCGTAAAGCTCTGCGAACTTTGATGTATCCTTGCTGAGACCTGCTTTCATAAGCATTGTGGGAACAAGATTCTCGGGACATGCTTCAACGCAGCGTCCACAGTTGATACATGCTGTTGTGGGCTCTGAAGATACAGGATCATGAAGCAGTGCAAGAATTGATGATGAATTCTTGGCAACCGGGATATCGAGCTTGAAAAGAGGGATACCCATCATGGGACCGCCGCAGATGATTTTTTCGGGATCTGCCTTGAATCCGCCTGCCTGATCGATGATCTCCTGGTAGTTCATACCGAGAGGTACTTTAAAGTTACCCGGCTTTGCCACTGCATCGCCTGTAACAGTTACGATCTTTCTGACGAGAGGCTTTGACTCGCATACAGCTTCATAGATAGCAACTACGGTGTCTGCATTGTCAACTACGCAGCCTGCATCTGCAGGAAGCATGGAGGAGTTGATCTTTCTGCCTGTTACAGCATAGATAAGCTGACGCTCACCACCCTGAGGGTACTTTGTCTGAAGAGCGGCAACCTCTATGTTTGACTCGCCCTGAGCCTTCTCTGTAAGAAGCCTGATGGCATCGGGCTTGTTGTCTTCTACACAGATAACACCTTTAGCGTTAGGGAAAATAGAGAGGATGACCTTGAGACCGCCGATGATCTTTTCGGGAGTCTCCATCATATCTCTGTAATCAGATGTAAGATATGGCTCACACTCTGCGGCATTAACAAGGAAATAATCAATCTTGTCAATGTTTTTGGGCATGAGTTTAACTGATGTCGGGAATCCGGCACCTCCAAGACCAACGATACCAGCCTCCTTGACGATGTTGACGATCTCATCACGGCTTAACTTTGTATAGTCTCTTGCCTGACCGAAACCTTCAATAGCTTCATAATTCTGGTCGTTGTCAACGACGATAGCATCCACTACGGCTCCACCGGCTGTGAGTCGCTTCTCAATAGCCTTTACGGTACCTGAAACTGAACAGATAACCGGGCTGGAAACGAATCCGCCTGCCTCAGCAATCTTCTGCCCCACAAGGACATGATCTCCCTTTTCCACTACAGGTTTTGCGGGAGCACCTATGTGCTGAGATACCGGATAAACCATAACCCCCTGCGGCTTAAGCTCTACAATAGCCTGATCCTTTGCAAGATCCTTGCCGTCGTAGGGATGGACGCCACCTTTAAATGTGGTAACACCCATATTCGTATACCTCCAAAAATAATTTCATAGACTTTTAATAATATAACAAAATTAAAGAATCATAACAATAAAAAACCTATTTGTGTATGACATTTAGTGCATATTTTCCACAAAAATGTTGTTAAAAATTTGTCACATTCAACAAAAGCCACAAACATGACGAAGTATTGTATACAAAGATTGCATGGTGTATACAAAAACCGGATCCCCCGGAGCTCTTAGAGTCCCTTAGGAATCCGTTATACATAGGACCACCGGGGACGGTTCTCGCCGGAGAGAACCGTCCCCGGTGGATTATATTCTGCTAAATATATTAATTGTTGCAAGTAAAGGGGTCAGACCCCCTTACAATATTCTGAATATATGCTGAGAGTTTTGTGATGGGGACTGCCCCCTCTCCTGCTATTATTCTACAGTAACTGATTTTGCAAGATTTCTTGGTTTATCAACATCGAGACCCTTGGCAACACTTACATAGTATGCAAGGAGCTGTAACGGAATTACAGCAAGGGAGGTTGCAAAGTAAGGATCTGTGGTGGGAACATAAACCGTGAAGTCGGCTGTATCTTCTATATTGTAGTTTCCGTAGGTGGTAAGTCCCATGAGATATCCTCCTCTGGCCTTGACTTCAACCATATTGGAAACAGTTTTTTCAAAAAGCTCAGGCTGTGACAGTATACCTACAACCAGGATGCCTTTTTCAATAAGAGAAATGGTTCCGTGCTTAAGTTCTCCCGCAGCATAGGCTTCTGAGTGGATATAGCTTATTTCCTTAAGCTTAAGTGAACCCTCGAGGCCGATGGCATAGTCGATTCCTCTTCCGATGAAGAAAACGTCCTGAGCATTGGCCTGCTTGGCTGCAAACCACTGGATACGTTCTTTGTCCTTGAGGATATCTTCTATCTTCTGCGGTAATGCTTCCATCTCGGAGATAAGTGCTGAATAACGTTCTGCGTCGATCTCCCCACGTACCTTTGCAAATTCAACCGCAAGAGTGTAACCTGCAATGAGCTGTGTTGAATATGCCTTTGTGGTGGCAACCGCGATTTCAGGACCTGCTAAGGTATAGAACACATTGTCGGCTTCACGGGCAATGGAAGAACCGATAACATTAACGATTCCCAGAGTCTTAACGCCTCTCTCCTTTGCTTCACGGAGAGCCGCAAGTGAGTCAGCAGTTTCTCCCGACTGGCTGATGATGATAACGAGACCGTTAGGATCAAGGATAGGATTACGGTAACGGAACTCGGAAGCAAGCTCTACGCGGACAGGTATACGTGCAAGTCCTTCCAGAACGTACTGGCATACTACTCCGACATGATATGCTGAGCCGCAGGCAACGATGTAAATCTGGGAAATGTTTTTAATCTCAGCTTCACTGAGACCAACGCCGCTGAGATCGATCCTGCCGTCTTTTACAACAGAGTTGATGGTGTCACGAACCGACTTCGGCTGTTCATGTATTTCCTTCATCATGAAGTGCTCAAAGCCGCCCTTCTCTGCTGCCTGAGCATCCATCTTGATCTCAACCAGTTCCTTTGTTACAGGCTCCTGATCGAGACTGAAGAACTCTGCGGTTCCGGCTGTAAGCTTTGCGATTTCCTGATTGTCAATGTAATAAACATTTCTGCAGTACTTGAGGATGGCAGGAACATCAGATGCGATATAGGTTGATCCATCCTGGATACCGATGATCATAGGGGCATCCTTACGGGCAACATAGACCTCTCCGGGATAGTCTGTAAACATAAACTCGAGGGCGTATGATCCGCGGATACGAACCATGGCGCGGGATATGGCATCGATAGGGCCCTGACCGTACTTCTGATAATAGTAATCAACCAGATTTACGGCTACCTCTGTATCGGTCTCAGAGTGGAACTCATAGCCTTTTTTCAGAAGCTTATCCTTTATCTCCTGGAAGTTTTCGATGATACCGTTGTGAACGGCAACTACCTGCTTATGGAAGCTTACGTGAGGATGTGCATTGGTCTCACTCGGCTCACCGTGGGTTGCCCATCTTGTATGACCGATTCCGCACTCACCCTTCAGAGCTTTTCCGTCATCTGTCTTTTCTGAAAGGTTTTTGAGACGGCCTTTGGCCTTTACTACTTTTATTTCGTTTTTTTCGTTTCTTACGGCGATTCCCGCTGAATCATAACCTCTGTACTCAAGCTTGCTGAGTCCGTCCAAAAGTATAGGCGCTGCCTGCTTATTTCCTACAAAACCAACTATTCCACACATAAAAAAATCTCCTCTCTGATAAAACCTACGGGATGAAGAGTTTCATTCATACAAAAACCGGTGGTGATGTTCAGGCCAATGTTTTTGCCATGACATCATCACGAAACAAGACTTAACCTGCCTTTTCTGAAGTAAAAATGATTACTGCGGCAATGGCACAAGTCTGTTATACAACTCTTTCATCAGTTCATCAGTGAGTGAGAAAATCTCTGTTACGGTTTTGATTCCGCTTTTTCTTTTTTCTCTTTCGATTCACAAATCCGTGACAGCATCCGCCGAGTCTTTCGATAACTGTCATCCTCGTCGACCAATTACGGTCCTGGCGCTAACCTGAGACGCTGTTCCTCTGCGTGGTCCCAAGTTTGTTGGTACTATAGCATAAAATAAAAATTACGGCAACTGTTGGAAACATTGTGAAATGGTACAGAAAATGCAAGGGATGCGTGGCGGCCCACGAGATTGAAAGAACATCCCGCTTTACATGTTCGCCTCAGCTGCACTGACGTGCATCTGCGACGTACATGTAAAGCGGGATGTTCTTTCAACTCGCAAGCCTAGTCACACATCCCTTGCATTTTCTTCCGTTACTTAAATATTTACTTGTTTTGGGTTATCTGTTTTTCTTCAGTTGAATAAAAATTTAGCTGATGATTTTCGAGAATGTTATTTATTTTTTTGCTTCATCAGTAGTTTTTTTGGTTTCCGGTTCTTTTGGGGCTGTCGCGTCAACTTTGGTATCGGTGGTTGCAGCAGCTGCAGGTTTGGTGTTTGTGTCAGCGGTTGGAGCTCCAGCAGTTTGGATTCCGGCCATCTTTGCGGCTTTCTTTGCGGCTTTTTTGCTGTGGAGTTTCACGATGCTGATCACGATAAACAAAACGATTCCGGCTACAAAGGCAAGGAACAGGAATATAGGAAGGCTTGATATGAACCATACAAGGAAATCTGTAACTGCTTCGGCAAGCTCTTCTATATTGGACTCGAGATTTGCTGATACACGTCCCCAGAAGGTGGTCTTCGGTGTAGGTGTGTAAACAGATTTTTCGGTAACATCTACGGTTACGGTTGAATAATCCACCTGATTGTCATAGGAGCGAAGGTCAGACTCATAGTTATCAAGCTCATATCTGATATCTGATAAGCGTGCTTCGATGGTAATGATGGCATCCACTGATTCAGCCTGGGCCATGAGCTCCAGAAGTCGGTCATACTCTTCCTTCAGGGCTTTCTTTCTGGATTCGGTGTCATGATATTTTAATGTTATATCCTGAGTATTCTCGTATTTTCTTGTGAGGTTGGCGCTTCCTTCGGCAAAATCAAGAAAGGCATCTACCTGAGGTTTGGGAATACGCAGAGTGAAGTATGCATAACGGCTTGAACTTGTTTTTTCGTTTCCGTTAATGTCACTGGATTCTATGTAACCTCCAAGCTCAGTGGTTCTGTTCTGGATGTCTCTTACAAAGGTGTCAAAATCTGTAGTTTCAAAAGAGAGGTTTACATTTCTTATGAGTTTACGATCATCAGGGATTTTCTCTGTAGCTACATCAGAATTGGCAGATTCTCCGGATGCAGCGGTTTCGGCAACCATTTCCGGTGCTTCCATATCTGTATACATATCCATATCGGCGCTGTTTTTTGATGCAGATCTGGCTGCGAACATACTTGATCCTGCATCAGCCTCTTCCATTGGCATGCCGGCTTCTGCCATATAGTTAGAGCCGGAACTTTTTATACTGTCACTGCTTGCGGAAGAACTGTGTCCGCAGGCCACCAGCGTCATGGCTGATAAGACAAATGCAGCAGCAACGGCTGTTATCTTTTTACGGGTTAATTTGATAGAGCTTTTTTTCATGACTTCCTCTCCTTCCTGTTAGATTGTCCGGTTCTCTTTGAGTTTTTCAGAGGGGCTAAAGCCCTTAAGCCTGACAATCTCTGTTCGTAATAAATATTATATCTCATTTCTGCAAATGAAATGGATGAAATTTTTAAAAGCTTTTATGAAATCTGATTTATAAGTTCCGGGATTTCTGAAGCTTCAATAGTTTGTTCACTGTCAATGTCTATGGCGAAGCTGTAACCGTTCTTTGTCCAGGTGGCGACATAAACATTGTCACCTGTGCCCTTGAGAGTCACCTCTGTGCCGTCTATGCTGACAGTTCTCTCGTTATCATAGCTGTTGTAATCGCCGCTGATATCTTCGCCTGCAGCATTGGATTTACGTACACGGAAGACTTCGAGGGATGCTGTATCGCGGTAAATTATTTCCAGCATATCGTCTGTCATGGATCTGAAGCTTTCAGGCTTACTGTCCAAAAAGCTTTCCGGTATTGTGATATCAAATCCGGCATCTTTTTCTGCCTCAGACAGGGTGCTGCTGTCATGCCAGGGATTTGCAATCATAGTCATAACAGATTTCTTTTCCCCGGAAGCTTCACCCACTCCTTCGGTTTTTAATGCATCCCTTGCCGTGTTTTCATTGGAAGCTTCTCCGGCTACCCCGGTTCTTACCGAATTCCTTGCAGCATTTTCTTCTGATCCGGCATTTTCGGTGAAGGTTTTGTCTGATACAGCTTCCGGTGCGGCACCGACTTCCGGCTTTTCAGGGGAAATGTCATTGGCAATGTTGGTTTTCTGAGTTACATCGGCACTTTTCAGTATCATGGATTCCTCTGCTTCTTCATCAGAAAGGGCATCTTTTGAAATGTTATTGCCGGAAATTGCTTCTGCAGAAGTTGTATCCTGCATAACAGCCTGGGGTGCCAATGTTTCCTTGTTTCCGTTGAAGACTGTCATATAGGCACTGAATCCCAGAACGATGATGAGGGCGGCTGCAATGGTACCGATGGGTTTATAATACCGTTTATTTGTTATATGTATCACTTTGTCGTTTCCATTTTCTGCAGCGGAGCGTTTCTCACCTGACATGTCTTTTGATGAAGAGACTCCGGCATGGCTTTCATTCGGGGACTCCTGATCCCTTTCCCTGCCGGAGGAGGTGACTGAAGATAGTTCAGATCCGGATGCGGCAGAGACATTGGCATCTGACTGTATTTTGTCCGAAGCCTTCGGCATGGCTTCAAGTATATATTTCTCATCGATATCACCGATGGCTTTTAAAAGTTCTGTTTCCTTTTTCATAGCGATATCCCCTCACTTTCAAGTTCTGTAAGAAGTGCTGCTCTCATGCGGCTGAGAGCCATCTTTACCTTGCTCTCGGTGAAACCGTATTCCTCTGCTATCTCGCTTACGGGAGACATATACCAGTATCTTCTGA
The DNA here is from genome assembly GCF_000424445.1 of Oribacterium sp. NK2B42. Classification (GTDB taxonomy): domain Bacteria; phylum Bacillota; class Clostridia; order Lachnospirales; family Lachnospiraceae; genus Oribacterium. The sequence continues at coordinate 18,352 of NZ_AUJX01000005.1, read as the reverse complement.
CGAAGATTTTTCTTTGATCAGGCTTTTGGTTTTCCAGAAACCGGTTGATACAGTCGGTTAATGTTATCTTCTCGGGTATATCCTCGGGTCGTGAGGATTTCGTGTCGGCAAGACACTCTGAAAGCTCCTCCAGAACAGCTGTGGTTTCACCATTTCCGCGTTTTGCGGCAGTTTGTTTTTCGTAAATGTTCAATGCCAGATTCCTCGTTATCTTTCCCAGGAAAGTTCTGAGAACAGAAGGCTGCCTGGGTGGTATGGCATTCCATGTATTCAGCCAGGTGTCATTTACACATTCCTCACTGTCTTCTCTGTTGTAAAGAATGTTCATGGCTATGTAGGTACAGTAGCTGCCATACTTTGCTGCGGTTTCGGTTATTGCAGATTCTGATCTTGAAAAATATAGATCCAGTATTTCCTGATCGGTCATATAATGTCCTCGTTTCTGATTTGGATAATCGGGTTGTCAAATATAGTTTTATGCGGCATATCAGGTTTCCGATGTTATCCTTATGTTCTTCATCCTAATACACAGGAAATGAAGTTAATGGGTCACATTTTTATAAAAAACCGTCCGACAAGAACGTCGGACGGTTACATGTTACTTAATAAATACGGATGGATCTAAGCCTGCGCTTTCAAGGGCCTTCTTTGCAGCTTCCTTGATAGCATCAGATGTAATGGTAGCGCCTGAAATGGCATCAACATTGAGACTGTTTGCAGAGAGGATCTTTTCCGGAAGCTCTTCAAGAGCCTTGGTACCTATACCGACTGTCTCCTTGTCGCCTGTTGCAACAAGCTTGATGATCTTGTCTGCGATTGCTGTGATTTCAACAGTTACAGGACCGCCCAGACCCTGAGCCTCGCCGGTAGCTGTAACCTCATCGGCAGCAGCTTCTTTTGAGGCATCATCATTTTTGGCTTCGGCTTCACTTGCTTCAGCTTTGGTCTTCTCAGCTTCATTTTCTCCGGACTCACTCACTTCGGCTTTGTTCTCTCCGGATTCGCTCTTTTCAGCTTCACTTCCCTCAGCTTGATCCTCTCCGGCTTTACTCTCATCTGCATCTGCCTTATCAAAGCCTGCACTCTCAAGGGCCTTCTTTGCAGCTTCCTTGATGGCATCAGATGTGATGGTAGCGCCTGAAATGGCATCAACATCAAGGCTGTTTGCAGAAATGATCTTTCCCGGAAGCTCTTCAAGAGCATTGGTACCGATATTTGGTGTCTCGTTTTCTCCCTTTGCAACAAGATCGTAAATCTTGTCTGCAGTAGCTGTGATTTCAACAGTTACAGGACCGCCAAGACCCTGAGCCTCGCCTGTAACAGTTACTGCATCGGCAGGAATGTCTTTTTTCTCGGCTGCGGCACTTGTGGTTTCAGCTTCAGTCTCCTTGGTCTCGGCAGGAGTATCCTTTGCATCAGCACTGGCACCAAACTTAGATACATCAAAACCTGCACTCTCAAGAGCCTTCTTTGCGGCTTCCTTGATGGCATCGGATGTAATGGTAGCACCTGAAACCGCGTCAACATCAATTGTATTCTTTGTAATGATCTCTCCCGGAAGCTGCTCGAGAGCCATGGTTCCGATGTTAGGAGTCTCATTTTCGCCTGTGGCAACAACGTTGTAGATCTTATCGGCAGTAGCTGTGATCTCAACAGTTACAGGACCTCCAAGACCCTGAGCTTCACCGGAAGCTGTAACTGCGTCAGCAGGGATATCTGCAAGATTAACTTCTACAGTCTCCTTCTCTACATAACCGAAAGCTGTCGGATCAAATCCTGCAGCCTTGATGGCCTCAACTGTAGCATTCTTAATAGCTGTTGATGTAACGGTGGCACCTGTTACTGCATCAACGTCAATGCTGTTTGCCTCAAAGATGCTTGCAGGAAGCTGGTCAACTGCAAGTGTACCGATATTTGGTGTCTCGTTCTGTTCTGTAACATTGATGGAATAAATCTTATCCTTAGTAAGGATAAGCTCAACCTTTACGTCCCCGTCCATGCCCTGAGCTACACCTTCTACAGTGACAGCATCTGAAGGAATCTTGCTTTTCGGAGCACTGCTTGAGGTTCCGAGATCCTTTGACTGCATACCTGTAACCGCTGCCGCAACGATACCAACAGCGATAACTCCAAGAGCGATCATATTGTTCTGTTTCATTTTAGTCCCCCATTTGTCTGGAAATAAATAGACATCAATACGTCCATATGTCCTTTAAATATAACATAGGTTAATGCGGTTTTCATAGAGATTTCAAAAACTATTTTGTGGAAACATCAGAAGAACTGTTAAGAAAAAAAACTCCATGCACTGTAGAGTGCATGGAGCAGAATTTTATGGATTCAGCCGGCCAGCAGGATCATAACGCCGTAGTGACACATGGAACCTGCGATGACGAAGCAGTGGAATATTTCATGATTTCTGAAATACTTAGGGAATCGCTCAAATACAGGAAGCTTAAGTGCATATATGATGCCGCCGATGGTGTAGATCACGCCTCCCCAGAAAAGCAGAGAAAACTCAGCATCCGTAAGAGAAGCCCTTATCTTCATGATGGCAGTGACACATAACCAGCCGAGAGCGATATAAATGAGAGCATTGAGCCACTTAGGAGTATGGATATAGATAATGTTTACGGCCATACCTATTGCTGACAAAATCCATACAACCAGAAGCAGCAGCCAGCCTGTGCTGTCCCCGAGGGCTATGGCGCAAATGGGGGTGTAGCTTCCGGCGATGAGCATATAGATCATCATATGGTCGATCTTCTTCAAGGTGTCGTTTACCTTGGGAGAGATATCTATGAGATGATAGGTGGAGCTTGCGGCATAGAGGAGAACTATGCTTAAAGCAAATACTCCGAAAGCAAGTATGCGCTCGAGGCTCGGATGCTGAGCTACTCTGTAAAACAATGGGATCGCAGCGATCATGGAAAGGATCATAGCGATGTAGTGCGTCAAGAAACTGCCTGGATCCTTGATCTTAAGCAGTAAAGAATTTCCTTTTTTAAACATATATGCCTCCCTCTGTAAAAGCCGTATTATCTAATTAACGCTGTTTTTCAAGCCGTAATATCTTATACACAAATGTAAATCTGACCGGCTGTTATATCTGTTACACAAATGATAGCCTGCCAAGTCAAGCTATCGACTCTACATAACGTAGTTTCGATTACTACATATAATTATATCAAGATTTTGAAATATTGCAATACAGAGATGTTTCTGCCCAGGGTTCTTTCACGAAGGAGATTATTCGTCGGTAGTTTGACAGTCTGGCCTCATCTGACCCATGGTTCCATTGAATAAAAAAATAACTTCCGCATAATGCGGAAGTTGAGGGATTACATGGGGATCAGAGAAAGTCGGTAATATGCAGGGTGTCAGGCTGACGATTGCAAAGCCTCATGATAGGTTCCGACAGAAAGAACAGCACCACTCCCAGAATCACCGATAGAATAATGGCAGTTTTCAGGATCGTGTGAAAATAGCGGGAATTGCAATATTTATAAATTCTTTTATCTTATCGCTGCTTATTTCTCTCATTTCTCATATCCTGAACAGCCTTATATCCGGAAAGGTCTCATATCTGGACCCGGGATGATCATGCTCTCCTGCACTCCGGTAAATCCGGAGTACAGGTAATGAGTTTATTATATCATTCAAAATACTCTTTTGCTGCCTTGAAGAGACCCATATCGTAATTTCCGGGTACATTCTTGTAGAGGCTGTGCCCCCATCTCTCGGCATGTCCCATCTTACCCAGCACTCTTCCGTCAGGTGAGGTGATACCCTCAACCGCATAATAAGAGCCGTTGGGGTTGTACTGGATGTCCATAGTCGGGTGGCCACTGAGATCCACGTACTGAGTTGCGATCTGACCGTTTTCAACAAGCTTTTTGAAAAGCTCCGGCTCGCAAATGAAACGTCCTTCACCATGTGAGACAGGAACACTGTAGATGTCACCCGGCTCAGAATCCTGAAGCCATGGAGACATATTGGAAGCGATCCTGACATTAACAATCTTTGACTGGTGACGGCCGATGGTGTTGAAGGTAAGGGTCGGGCAATGCTCATCAGTATCCCGTATCTCACCAAAGGGCACAAGACCAAGCTTTATAAGTGCCTGGAAACCATTGCAGATACCAAGCATGAGACCGTCTCGCTTTGTGAGCATATCCATGGTAGCTGTTTTTACTGCTTCATTTCTGAAGAAAGAGGTAATGAATTTAGCGGAACCATCCGGCTCATCTCCGCCTGAGAAACCGCCCGGGATAAAGATAAGCTGTGACTCTTCGATACGCTTTGCAACTTCATTGACAGACTCTGCGATATCCTGCTTTGTCATGTTTCTGACTACAACTATTTCAGGCTCAAGACCTGCATCAGCCATAGCCTTTGCGGAATCGTATTCACAGTTGTTGCCAGGGAACACAGGGATAAGAACCTTCGGCTTTGCAACCGATACAGCAGGTGCAACCCAGTTCTCCTCTGTGTAATCAGCTATTGTAACATCAGCCTCTTCCGGCTCTGCATCCTTATCAAGATTCATGTTGCACTTAAATACCTTCTCAAGCTTATCCTCGTAAGCCTCACAAAGGTCTGAAAGCTTCAGAACCTCGTTATTGTAACGGATCTCCGAATCTTCTGTTGTCTCACCGAGGTCAGCAACTATGATTCCCTTATCCTTAAGCTCAGATGCTGCATAAATCTCATCAAGAGTAGACTTCTCATTAAGCTCGAGGATGAAGCTTCCGTACTGATATCCGAAGATATCCTGAACTGAAAGGCTTCCGGCAAATGCGAAGCCGAAATCATTACCCATGCACTGCTTGAGAACTGCTTCAGCTGCGCCTCCGTAAGTCGGTGTGTAAATGGAAGCAAGCTTTCCGTCTGTCACGAGCTTATGAACATAGTCGAAAAGTGTAAGGAGACTTTCCTTTGTGGGAAGCTCATTTCTGTACTCAGGCTTCAGCCATAGTACCTTGTGGGTCGCACCCTTGAATTCAGGACTTGTGATGTACTTCGCATCCTCTGTTGTGATGGCGAAGGAAACAAGTGTTGGAGGAACATCCAGCTTCTCAAAGGTTCCGGACATGGAATCCTTACCGCCGATGGCAGCGATTCCGAGGTCGAGCTGTGCATCAAAGGCACCGAGAAGTGCCTCAAGAGGCTGTCCCCAACGTGTGCTGTCATGACCCGGCTTTCCGAAGTACTCCTGGAAAGTAAGGTAAGTGTCCTCGAAGCCGGCACCTGCTGCGATAAGCTTTGCGGCAGACTCAACTACTGCAAGATATGCACCCTTATAGCAGTTCTTCTCAGTGATGAAAGGATTGTAGCCGTAAGCCATAACCGAGGTGTCATCTGTGTGACCCTTCTCAACGGATATCTTTGCGGCCATTGCCTGTATAGGTGTACGCTGATGCTTTCCGCCGAAGGGCATCAGTACTGTTCCTGCACCGATGGTAGAGTCGAAACGCTCGCTGAGACCTCTCTTTGAGCAGACATTGAGATCCTCTGAAAGAGCTGTCATGTTCTCACTGAAGCTGCCCTTAACCTCCCGGTAAATGCTTTCGCCGGCAGCAGCCTTGACTGTAATGTGCTTCTCTGCACCGTTTGAGTTAAGGAAGTCACGTGACAGATTGATAATGTCTTTGCCGTTCCAATGTGCGATAAGTCTGTTTGTATCTGTTACCGTGGCAACATGTGTAGCCTCAAGGTTTTCCTCATGGGCAAGCTCCATGAAACGATCCATATCCCCGGCTTCAACAACTACAGCCATTCTCTCCTGTGACTCTGAGATGGCAAGCTCTGTTCCGTCGAGACCTTCATATTTCTTGGGAACCTTGTTAAGGTCAATGTCCAGGCCGTCTGCAAGCTCACCGATGGCAACGGAAACTCCGCCGGCACCGAAATCGTTGCAGCGCTTGATAAGTCTTGATGCCTCTGCATTACGGAAAAGACGCTGAAGCTTACGCTCTTCGGGAGCATTACCCTTCTGAACCTCTGCGCCATCCTTCTCAAGAGACTCAACATTATGTGACTTGGAGGAACCGGTTGCACCGCCGATACCGTCACGGCCTGTACGACCGCCAAGGAGAATGACTACGTCCCCGGCAGCAGGCACTTCGCGGCGGACATTCTCTGCGGGAGCGGCAGCAACGACTGCACCTATCTCCATGCGCTTTGCGGCATAGCCCGGATGATAGAGCTCGTCTACAAGACCTGTTGCGAGACCGATCTGGTTGCCGTAGCTTGAGTAACCGTCAGCAGCTGTGGTAACAAGCTTTCTCTGAGGAAGCTTTCCTGTCATGGTGTCCTTAACGGAAACTGTAGGATCGGCAGCACCGGTCACGCGCATTGCCTGATATACATAGGATCTTCCTGAAAGAGGATCGCGGATAGCACCGCCGATACAGGTTGCAGCGCCACCGAAGGGCTCGATCTCGGTAGGATGGTTGTGGGTCTCGTTCTTGAAAAGAAGGAGCCAGTCCTGGGCTTCGCCGTCCACCGTAACCTTTATCTTAACGGTGCAGGCATTGATCTCCTCAGACTCATCAAGCTTCGGAAGCTTTCCTTCCTTCTTGAGAACCTTGGCAGCAAGAGTTCCGATATCCATAAGGTTGATGGGTTTTGTGCGGTTAAGCTCCTTGCGGGAATTAATGTAACGCTCCCAGGAAGCCTTGAGCTGCTCATCTTCAAAGGAAACATCATCTATGGTTGTAAGGAAGGTTGTATGACGGCAATGATCTGACCAGTAGGTATCGATCATGCGGATCTCAGTGATGGAAGGATCACGATCCTCTGTTTTGAAATAATTCTGGCAGAACTTAAGGTCATCCAGGTCCATTGCCAGTCCCATATCCTTCAGGATATCCTTGAGCTTATCCTCAGAAGCTGTGATAAAGCCGTTAAGTGTATCAACAGACTCAGGGATATCATACTTGACATCCAGGGTGTCGAAGGTTTCGAGGGAAGCCTCTCTTGCCTCCACAGGGTTGATGACATACTTCTTAATGTCGGCGATCTCCTGATCTGTGAGGTTTCCGTAGAGAAGGTAAACCTTGGCGGAACGAACCTTTGGACGGTCTCCGGTTGTAAGGATCTGTATGCACTGGGCAGCTGAGTCGGCTCTCTGGTCAAACTGTCCCGGAAGGAACTCTACAGCAAACACATAGGCATTCTTATGCTCGGGAAGCTCTGCGTAAACATTATCAAGCTGAGGCTCACTGAGAACCAGACTTGTAGCCTTTTCAAATGTTTCTTTATCCAGTCCCTCAACATCGTAACGATTCAGAAGACGTACGTCTGTGAGATTCTTAATGAGTAGTATGTGGCGGATGTCATGGCGAAGTCCCTGGGCCTCGTGACGGAGGCCTTCCTTTTTCTCAACATAAACTCGATTTACCATTTGTTTCTCCTTATATTTGTGTTGGACCGTCCGGAAAATGTTCGGGATGTGCGCCGGCCCACGAGATACGAGGAGAAAATGCCATTGAAATGCGCTACGCGCAGGCATTTTCGTTTGATTTCGGCTTACGCCGAAACAGCCTCGCCGCCTGGGGGCATCAGCATTTCTTACGAAACGCTGATGAATCTCGCAAGCCTAGTCACCCATCCCGAACATTTTCCTACACTGTGTCGGGCGGTAAAATTAAATATCTGATACATCATAGCTATCATGCTAACTTGGTATTTCTACGATGATGCAGTTATAGAATGTGTAGATATTTATTATTTGATGTACTGATGTTAGTGAAGAGCCTTCAGTGCCCTTTGACCGATGTCTTTTCTCATGTGCATATCTTTGAAGGTGACCTTCGCTGCACTATCGTAGGCCTTGTCGATGGCTTCTTTGAGGGTGGGGGCGATTTCCACTACGCCTAGGACGCGGCCGCCGTGGGTGTAGAGTTTGCCGTCCTTCAGGTCAGCACCTGCGACGAAGACATTATCCACTTCATCAATGCCGGTGATTTCGTAGCCGGACTTGTAGGAAAGGGGATATCCGCCGGAGGCTTCTACGATGCAGCAGGCAGCGCCGGACTTCCACTTGACTTCAGTTTCGGCAAGTGTGCCGTTGGTTGTGGCCTGCATGATGGTGAGAAGGTCAGAGTCCAGAAGGGGAAGTACAACCTGAGTCTCGGGATCGCCGAAACGGCAGTTGTATTCGATAACCTTCGGGCCATCCTTTGTGATCATGAGACCGAAGTAGAGACAGCCTTTGAAGGTTCTGCCTTCTTTGTTCATGGCCTCGATGGTAGGCTTGAATATTTTCTCCATGCACTCTGCTGCTACGCTGTCTGTGTAGTAAGGATTCGGTGCGATGGTGCCCATGCCTCCGGTGTTGAGACCCTCGTCGTTGTCATTTATACGCTTGTGATCCATGGATGAGATCATGGGAACCACAACGTTTCCGTCTGTGAAGCTGAGAACGGAAACCTCAGGACCCTCAAGGAACTCCTCGATCACTATCTGGTCGCCGGAAGCTCCGAACTTCTTTTCCTCCATGATGGTTTTTATGCCGTCAAGTGCCTCTTCCCGGGTCATGGCGATGATGACGCCCTTTCCGAGAGCGAGACCGTCAGCCTTGATGACTGTAGGTATAGGACAGGTTTTAACATACTCCTCTGCCTTTTCGATGTCATTGAAAACCTCGTAAGCGGCAGTAGGAATGTTGTATTTTTTCATAAGGTTCTTGGAGAATACCTTTGAACCCTCTATGATGGCAGCCTTGGCCTCAGGTCCGAAAGCAGGGATGCCTGCTTCCTTGAGAGCATCAACAGTGCCGGCAACAAGTGGATCATCCGGAGCCACAACCACATAGTCAAGAGCCTCCGACTTGCAGAAATCAACAACGGCAGTCACATCAGTTGCCTTTATATCAGGAACACACTCTGCGTCCTTTGCGATACCTCCGTTACCCGGAATCGCATAAATCTTCTCGATAGAAGCATTTTTCTTTAATGTCTTAATGATGGCGTGCTCACGACCTCCGCCACCTACAACACCAATCTTCATAACTTACCTCCGAAGTCATATACAGGTCTGGTTGATCCGACAGGGATATGACTTTAAGAATGGGAGAAAATGCAGGAGTGGGCAGGCGCCCGCTTGAGCATCTTCTCAGTCTGTTTAATTACTTTATGCCTTCGCTTCCCGGATTTCACGGCTCATCATCTCAGCAGCCTTCGGAAGCAGCTTCCATTCAGCCTGTTCCATGACTCTCTTCTGAAGCACCTCGGGAGTATCACCGGGCTCAATGTCTACAGCCTTTTGAAGCAGGATGCGTCCGCCATCCGGAATCTCGTTTACAAGATGAACCGTGGCACCGGTAACCTTAACTCCTCTGGCGAGAGCCGCCTCATGAGGCTTAAGTCCGTACATACCCTTTCCGCAGAAACTCGGAATCAGTGAAGGGTGGATGTTAATGATCCTGTCCGCATATTTCTTTGTAAAAGCCTCACTAAGAATTGTGAGATATCCCGCAAGGATGATAAGCTCAATCCCGTTCTCATCAAGAACCTTTATGAGCCTCTCCTCATCCTTCTGAACAACTTCGTGCTTTATCCCTGCATTATCCGCTCTCTCAAGAGCATATATTCCGGGTTTCGATCCAACCACCAAAGTGATTTCCCCATCAGGAATCTCGCCCCTCTTCTCCGCATCGATCAGCGCCTGCAGATTCGTTCCGCCCCCACTGACCAACACCGCAATCTTCGTTTTTTCTTTCATATATTTTTCTCGACCCATTTATTAGTGGTGGAACAACCTCATACCGGTGAAGCAAACCACCATGTTGTATTTGTCTGCGGTATCAATAACGTGATCATCTCTGATTGATCCGCCCGGCTCAGCCACATAAGACACACCGGACTTACGTGCACGCTCGATATTGTCACCAAACGGGAAGAATGCATCAGAACCGAGAGCTGTACCTGTAAGCTTTCCGAGGTACTCCTTCTGTTCCTTTCTTGTGAAAGGTGTCGGCTGCTCAGTGAAGTACTGCTGCCATGCGCCGTCGCCGATGACATCCTCAAACTCCTCTGAGAGATAAACGTCGATAACATTATCACGATCGGCTCTGCGGAGACCATCCTTGAAAGGAAGATTCAGGACTCTGTCGCTCTGACGGAGATGCCAGTGGTCAGCCTTGTCGCCCGCAAGACGTGTGCAGTGGATTCTTGACTGCTGTCCGGCACCCACACCGATGGTCTGGCCATCCTCAGCGTAAGCTACTGAGTTTGACTGAGTATACTTAAGAGTGATAAGGGCGATGGTCATGTTGAGACGAGCTTCTTCAGGGATGTCCTTATTCTTTGTTACGATGTTTGCAAATGCCTCATCCGTAACCTTGTAGTCATTTCTGCCCTGCTCAAAGGTCACACCGAATACCTGCTTGTGCTCTGCGGCAACAGGCTTGTAGGAAGGATCGATCTTAATTACATTGTAAGCGCCCTTCTTCTTTGACTTAAGGATCTCAAGAGCCTCATCTGTATATCCCGGAGCGATAACACCGTCGGAAACCTCACGGTGAATGATCTTTGCGGTTGTGGCATCGCAGATGTCAGAAAGAGCGATGAAGTCACCGTAGGAAGACATTCTGTCCACACCGCGGGCTCTTGCGTAGGCGCATGCAAGAAGTGAATCATCGAGGCCCTCGATGTCATCCACGAAGCAGGCTTTCTTGAGCTTGTCGGAAAGCTTTCTGCCGATGGCAGAGCCTGAAGGAGAAACGTGCTTGAAGGATGCAGCAGCCACATGGCCTGTAGCTTCCTTAAGGTCGGAAACCAGCTGCCAGCTGTTAAGAGCATCCAGGAAGTTAATGTATCCGGGACGGCCGTTCAGGATTTCGATGGGAAGCTCGGATCCGTCATGCATGTAGATCTTTGCAGGCTTCTGGTTTGGGTTCATTCCATACTTTAATTCAAATTCTTTCATAGTGTTCTCCTCTGTAAACGCTGGATTATCTTAGTTTTTTCTGGCATAAGGATTTTAATCTGATCGGCTTCACCGCAGACTCAAATTTCATCATTTATTATGACGTAAAGATGTTAATTTGATTTGTCACTGTCAGTTTACCTTCTCAAATTTATTAACCATTTTATTTTCAATGCTTCTGCCGGTAACATCTATATAGCGAACATAAAGTGAGATTTTGTTATCTTCATTTAAGTTGTTCCAGATAAGCTGCTTAAGCTCCTCTGCTGTATTGGGGATGGCTACACGCTCAGGCTCACCCTCGAAGGTAGGGATAGGATTGCCATTCTCCTTGTAGGTGTGAATGAAATGTCCGAGACCATTCTGGAGTTTGTAGGAAAATGTATATCGCGCACAGTCTGTACCGTCAGCGTCCTGTGACTTAAGGATGGACATTTTGTAGCTTTCTGACTCGTCAAGGGTAACAACACCGCTGATTCTCGGAGTCCAGTTAGGACCGTCAGGCTCAAACTCTCTGGTCTCAAGAGCTTCCTCAAAGGTATTTCCGTCTTTCATAAAATCATAGATGGTATCCGTCTGATCGCCGTTAGTAACGATGAGGTTGTCACCGATCTTTCTTATGGGGCTGTAAATGATGAGGCTCGGATCCTCAACCTTGCTGGAATCAGCAGGATAAATGGTCACTGTGTCACCATCCTCTGTGAACACACGGTTTCTTGAGTTCGCTGAGCGACCCATAATGAAATATGCGATTGCGATGGATCTTCCATCCTCTGATTTACCTATAACGATACCGCGACCCGGATATTCGTTATTTTTCAGAAGCTCGCCAAGATTTGCTACATCATATGTTGCCATAATTTTCCTCCCAAAATCATAGATATAGGATGCATAGGACAGTATTCTGACCTTTGCATGTAAACATTAGATAATCGATAGATGCCTTTAACTTTAAGAAGTACTGATCTGATACTTAAAGAAATACAAGGTAAAGATCATACATCTGGATCTCTTCACCTATTAACGCTGTTTTTTGAGCTTTATATAGATGACACACAGATGCATATCTAACCGGCTATAGTATCAGGACTGAATACTATTCAAGAATTACCTTGTCCTCGGATTTAACAATTTCACCAAGGTGATATGCCTCAACTCCATTCGCTTTAAGTACCTCGATGGCCTTTACTTCATCCTCTTTAGCAACCACAACACTCATACCGACGCCCATGTTGTAGGTATTGAACATATCACGGGTTGAGATGTCGCCGGTCTTCTGAATGAGCTTGAATATAGGAAGAACCTTAACATCATCCATTTTTATCTTTGCACCGAAGCCGTCAGGGATGGATCTTGGGATATTCTCGTAGAAGCCGCCGCCTGTGATGTGGCTAATGCCTTTGACCGTAACATTCTCAAGAAGCTTTAAAATCGGTTTTACGTAGATGACTGTCGGAGTGAGAAGTGCTTCGCCGAGAGACTTTCCGTTAAGCCCTGCAAGTGGCTTTGTAAGTTCTTCTTTACTGATGTTATCGATATCGAAAACCTTTCTCACCAGTGAGAAACCGTTGGAATGAACACCGGAGCTTGGAAGGGCGATTACCACATCACCCTCCTTCATAGAGTTGTTGTCGATGATATTTTCCTTATCAACGATACCAACGGAGAAACCTGCAAGGTCGAACTCATCTTCAGGATAGAAGCCAGGCATCTCTGCAGTCTCGCCGCCTACGAGGGCACTGTCACTCTGTACGCAGCCCTCTGCAACACCCTTAACTATGTCTGCAATCTTCTCAGGAACATTCTTGCCGCAGGCAATGTAGTCAAGGAAGAAAAGCGGCTTCGCACCGCAGCAGATGACATCATTCACACACATGGCAACACAGTCGATACCAACAGTGTCATATTTCTCCATAAGGAATGAAATCTTAAGCTTTGTTCCTACACCGTCGGTTCCCGAAACAAGAACGGGGTGCTTATAACCCTCGGGAAGCTCGAACAGTCCGCCGAAACCGCCGAGACCCGAACAAACGCCCTCAGTCATGGTTCTTGCTACGTACTGTTTCATAAGCTCAACGGATTTGTATCCGGCTGTGATATCAACACCTGCATCCTTGTATGCTTCGCTATAGCTCTTTGTATTCATGATTACTCCTTTATATGAGGCGTCATTTTTTATATTCCAAAGGATTAAATCCTGACGCCATAGTTAAGCTTGTAAAAAAACGGATAATTTGATAAGAAATCAAAGTTTGCTATCAGTATTCAAACTTCTCGATATATTCACCTTCCGGAACTCTGTCCGAAGACTTAACGGTATGTCTGTCTTTCCAATCCTTTGAAATCTTCTCCTCAAAACGGTTCTTTGAAGTTACGGAAGGAATCTCAGTAGGATACTTTCCGTCGAAGCAGGCGGTACAGAAGCCCTTTAGGCCTGTGGGATCTGCTATCCTGATGACATTCTCAACTGATATATATCCCAGTGAATCGGCACCGATGATCTTTGCGGTTTCTTCCACCGAATGATGACAGGCGATGAGGTTGTCACGGGAGTCAATGTCTATGCCGTAGTAGCAGGGGTTCATAAATGGAGGTGCCGTTATACGCATGTGAACTTCCTTTGCTCCGGCTTCTCTCACTATGCGAACCAGACGTTCACTGGTGGTTCCGCGGACGATGGAGTCATCTACCAGGATCACACGCTTTCCTTCAATCTCGGATCGGATGGCGTTAAGCTTGATACGAACCAGATTTTCACGCTCAGTCTGACCCGGAGCGATGAAAGTACGACCGATGTATTTGTTCTTGAGAAGTCCGATACCGTAAGGAATTCCTGACTCTCTTGAATAACCGACTGCAGCGTCCAGACCGGAATCCGGTACACCTATGACTACATCTGCGTCAACGGGGTGTTCCTGGGCAAGAAAACGACCGGCCTGCACTCTCGCCTCATGAACTGAGGCACCGTCAAGAACCGAATCAGGACGTGCGAAATAGATATATTCAAAAACGCACATGGAGCGCTTTACTTTATTGCAGTGATCTTTTATAGAGCGGATTCCGTTGTGGTCTACAACTATGATCTCTCCCGGCTCTACATCCCGAACCAGCTTTCCGCCTACTGACTCAATGGCACAGGACTCACTGGCAAAAACCACGGAACCATCCTCGAGTTTTCCGAAACAGAGAGGATGGAAACCATGCTCATCTCTCGCCGCTATAAGCTTGGAAGGAGACATTATCACAAGAGAATAAGCACCATGCAGTTTATCAAGAGCGTTGTTGACAGCCTGCTCTATGGAACCGGTTTTGATACGTTCTCTCGTTATAATGTAAGATATAGCTTCTGTATCCGTAGTTGACTGGAAGATACAGCCGTTCATTTCGAGCTCTGAACGGAGCTCATAAGAATTTACAAGATTGCCGTTGTGACAAAGAGCCATACGGCCTTTTACATGATTCACAACGATAGGCTGAGTGTTGATACGATTTGTGATTCCGCTGGTTGCATAACGCACGTGACCAACAGCTATCTGACCGTTTCCGAGACGTTCTATCTCGCTGTTCGGCATAGCCTCACTTACGAGACCGAGTTCACGGCGGAAACGGAAAATTCCCTCATCGTTAACAACAATACCTGCAGATTCCTGACCTCTGTGCTGCAGGGCATAAAGTGCGTAGTATGTAAGACGCGCCAATGGTTTGGTGGTTTTTGAGTAAATGCCAAAAACACCGCACTCCTCATGAAGTTTACCCATAAATCTCCTTAATAATTAAAACTGTTATGTGGTTGATTAATGCTTACATCTTGTAAACATCTGTCAGCTAATGTGTACGCTCATTTTTAAACCGGTTTAAAAGTGGTTGCACAGTAGCTTTTAATGCAGATAAAGTGAAGATCAATTAAATTGAGCTTCTATGGCTGCGTTTTTTTCTATGATTTTTTTGTGATTTTCATCACGTTCGGCCTGGAGCTTTTCGGCAAGACTCTCATCTTCCACCGCAAGTATTTCTATTGCAAGAAGAGCTGCGTTCTTAGCTGTATTAACACCAACTGTGGCAACAGGAATTCCCGGTGGCATCATAACTGTGGAAAGAAGTGCATCCATTCCCTCAAGGACCTTGGAAGAACAGGGGATTCCTATGACAGGAAGTGTTGTGTTGGCTGCAATGGCACCTGCAAGATGTGCAGCCATGCCTGCTGCGGCAATGATGACACCAAAACCGTTCTTTCTTGCAGATTTTGAAAACTCGGCGGCTTCTTCCGGAGTTCTGTGGGCACTGTAAACATGTACTTCTACAGGAACCCCATAATCCTTAAGTACGGAAATGCCTTTTTCTACAACGGGAAGATCTGAATCGCTTCCCATGATGACAGCAACTTTTCTCATAATTCTCCTTTGACTTATGCACTAAAAAGGGGAACAGCATAAAGCTGTTCCCCTTAGGTTACACTATATTATTGATTGCATTACGGCAGATTACACTATTTCCGATGGAAATATCACACACGAAAACAGACTCACAGAAAATCGCAGGAAGAACAGCCTGACTTGAGGATACGAGGGCAGAATATGCTTTACAGTGAACAGTATCTAAAAATCCCATTCGCTTCATCCTTACAATTCCTTTCAACGTAATCTTGTAACGATAACACTCAAAATTATATTAAATGCAAATATTTCCGTCAAGACGGTAAAAGCGCTGTAATATTTCTGAATTTAAAACACTAATTTGGAATTATATTGCATTGACATTTATTCTGCCATCTTGAGAAGTATGTCATTTGATCTCTCAATGAACTGTGTCATCTCTTCTGCAGGAAGCGGTGACTGCTGGATTCTTGCAAGATCGTAAAGCTGTTCTGAAATGAGATCGATAGTCTCTTTCTTTGCCTCATCCTTGCCGTTCTCCATAAGATACTTTACAAGAGGATGCTCTGTGTTAAGGATAAGAGTTTCCTGAACCGGCATATCGGCCATACCCATGCCCTGCATAGCATACATCTTCATCATGTCGTTCATACGACGGCCTTCTTCTGAGATAGAAAGCATGGCTGCTGTCTTAGCCTGAGTCATCTTCTGAAGCTTAACAGTAAGGGTTTCCTTCTTTGTTGCTGTTCTTATTTCTGTTTCAAGAGTTTTTGACTGTTCGTCAAGGTTCTTCTGCTCATCCTCTGAAACTTCAGCCTTGAACTCATCGGTAAGGTCGGCATCGATTCTTCTGAAGTGAACCCCATGATTCTTTGCTTCAAGTTCTGAAATGAAAGGCTGATCGATACGCTCAGGAAGAACAACGGCATCTTTACCGGCTTCCTTAAACATTGCGATATACTGACTCTGCTGTACAGCATCGGTCACATAGTAGATAACCTTGTTCTTTTCCTTTTCGGCTTCTGCAGATTCCTTGTTGTCTTCGTCCTTTGTCTCGGAAGCTGCAGTGTTCTCTACGGTTGTTTCAGCTGAATCATTTGAAGCTGCGTCAGCATTATCACTCTCAGTATCAATCTTGTTTACTTCAAGACACTCAGGAAGAGCAAGATACTTTCCGTTGATGTCCTTGAAGAGGATGTAGTCTGTCATCTTCTTGCAGAATTTCTCGTCACGGAGACAGCCATACTTAATGAATGGTGCGATATCATCCCAATACTTCTCGTAGTTCTCACGATCCACCTTGCACATTCCGGAAAGCTTATCGGCAACCTTCTTTGTGATGTAGTCAGAAATCTTCTTAACGAAGCCGTCATTCTGAAGCTGGGATCTTGAAACATTGAGAGGAAGATCCGGACAGTCGATGACACCCTTAAGGAGCATCAGGTACTCAGGGATAACTTCCTTAATGTTATCTGCAACGAACACCTGGTTGTTGTAGAGCTTGATGGTTCCTTCGGCAGACTCGTATTCCATATTGATCTTAGGGAAGTAAAGAATACCCTTAAGGTTATATGGATAATCCATATTGAGGTGGATCCAGAACAGAGGCTCTTTGTAGTCGTGGAATACCTTGTGATAGAAATCGATGTAATCTTCCTTCTTGCACTCACTTGGAGATTTTGTCCAAAGCGGAGTTGTATCATTAAGAAGAACAGGACGCTTCTCGATCTTTACCTTTGCAGGTGTCTTGGTTTCCTTGCCATCCTTGTCGGTTTCTGTCTTCTCAGGGATTTCCTCAAGAACAACGTCAGTATCGTTCTTCTTATCAGCATCAATGGTCTCTGTATCCTTTGGAAGCTTTGTGATATAGATCTCAACCGGCATGAAAGAACAGTACTTATCAATAATCTCTCTCATCTCCCATTCATTGTCATACTTGAGACAATCATCATTGAGATGAAGGGTGATAACTGTTCCGATATCAGTCTTATTTCCTTCGGTTAATTCAAAATCAGTACCGCCGTTGCAAACCCAGTGAACAGCCTTTGCACCTTCTTTATAAGAAAGAGTATCGATCTCAACCTTATCAGAAACCATAAACACACTGTAGAAACCAAGTCCGAAGTGACCTATGATCTGATCGTCATTGGCCTTGTCCTTATAGGTATTGATGAAATCGGTTGCACCAGAAAAAGCAATTTGATTAATGTATTTATCAACTTCTTCTTCCGTCATACCGAGACCGTTATCTTTGATGGTCACTGTACGCTTATCGGAATCAACGATAACATCGACTCTGCCTTTGTAATCAGACGGTTTTGTAAACTCACCGATAAGGCTTAATTTTTCAAGCTTTGTGATAGCGTCACAGGCATTGGATATTACCTCTCGAACAAAAATATCCTGATCGGAATACATCCATTTTTTAATGATTGGGAATATATTCTCAGAATTAATTGATAATGAACCTTTCTTAGACATGTAAACACCTCTTTTTTCTAAAATCGATAGAATGTAGTATATCACCGTTATTAGCACTCTGCAAGCCGAGCTGCTAACAATTCATAATTAATTCACATTCGATATAACAGTTCAGCCGGTGAGCCCCGTCCCCATGGTTCACCGGCTGAACTGTTACCATTCATTCGATATAAAAGAAGAAATCGAGTAGGGGAAAGAATCTTCTGCTCAGTTCTGGGGTGTCTGCCAAAAGAATACTCGTGCGAACATGCTATGAAATTAGTGACCTAATTGTAAAAATAAAAAAAGAGATGACCTGAATCATCTCTTGGAATGGAACCGCGGGGACTCGAACCCTGGACCGATCGGTTATGAGCCGACTGCTCTAACCAACTGAGCTACGGTTCCATCATCTTGATTTACAAGATAAAAGCCGGGATTCGGACTCGAACCGAAGACCTACTGATTACAAATCAGTTGCTCTACCAACTGAGCTATACCGGCATAACTCCTCCAGTTGGACTTGAACCAACGACACCGCGGTTAACAGCCGCGTGCTCTACCGACTGAGCTATGAAGGAATA
>NZ_AUJX01000004.1 GCF_000424445.1 Oribacterium sp. NK2B42 | reverse complement strand
TCCTGTTTTCCCATGACTGTTTCTCCTGAAAAAAGTATAGCAAAAAGCTCGATTTTACGCGAATTTCAAGGATTTGACATTCCGTCAAAATGACATGTGTATAAGCTTATGATTCGTCAGAAACCGAAAAAAATCGGACATGGATTTCCACATTTTCTGACATATGTACCAGAATAAACCGCGAATTGTGGATTACACAGATGATATAGGAGTTAATTTAAAAAATCCGAGAGGCTGTCCACAACAGCGTCTCGGATCCTTTGAAAAATATATTTTTAAATTCAGCGTTTTTAACAATATGAAATAGTAGGGGTGTGAACAGTAACACACAAAGCAGAGCGAAATAACTTCTTTTAAAAAGTGATTGACAAAACAGTCAATTATTTGTAGACTAAACGAGCATTAAAAATGCTTTGCACCTTTAGCTCAGTTGGTAGAGCAGCGGACTCTTAATCCGTTTGTCCAGGGTTCAAGTCCCTGAAGGTGCATTTTTTGTTACATTGTTTTAGAAGTCGTGTCTTGAAAGACATGACTTTTTTTGTATCGCATCACGGAGGAGACAGGGATGGAAAAGAAAAGCACGGTTCAGGATATGACCAGCGGCAACATAATAAAGCAGATAATATTCTTTGCCATGCCTTTGATGCTTGGAAATATATTTCAAATGCTTTATAACACCGTGGATTCCATAGTGGTGGGAAATTTTGTAGGTACCGAAGCGCTGGCAGCAGTCGGCGCCACAACCATGATAGTAAATATGCTGGTATTTTTCTTTAACGGTTTTGCAACCGGTGCCGGCGTTGTTATGGGTACCTATTTCGGTGCAAGGAATCTGGAAAGACTTCATTCCTCAGTGGAAACTACCATAGCCACAACATTTATACTCTCGGTGGTCTTTACCATAATAGGTGTTCTGGGAGTAACTCCCATGCTTCATTTCATGTCAACCCCGGAAGATGTAATGGGGGAAGCAACACTTTACCTGAGAGTTTATTTTGCCGGAATATCCGGACTTCTTATATATAACATAGGGAGCGGTATCCTGAGAGCGGTGGGAGATACCAAAAGGCCTTTGTATTTTCTTGTTTTGACCAGTATTATAAACACAATTCTGGATCTTCTTTTTGTAATTGTATTTAAAATGGGGATCATGGGAGTTGCTCTTGCAACCATCATAGCTCAGTTCATTTCTGCATTTTTAACCCTGAGATTACTGACAAAGACGGATGATATCTATAAGCTCACCTGGCATGACCTGAAGGTAGATATACCTATACTGAAGAAAATCATGCTGGTGGGACTTCCTGCAGGTATACAGTCAGTTATTACTGCATTTTCCAATGTTTTCGTCCAGGCTTATATCAACTTCTTCGGAGCAAGCTGCATGGCGGGATGGAGCTGCTATAACAAAATCGACCAGTTTATAATGCTTCCTATGCAGAGTATGGCCATGGCCTCCACCACCTTTGTAAGTCAGAACGTGGGAGCCGGAAAACTGAAGAGAGCAGATGAAGGTACCAACACAGCAGTCAGTATGAGTTTTGTGATCACCGGAGTTATAGCCACAGGAATCTTTGTTTTTGCATCACAGGCTGTAGGCATGTTCACTTCGGATAAAAGCGTTATAGATTATGGTGTTATGTTCCTTAGGACCAATGTTTACTTTCTGATGTTTAACTGTGTTAATCATGTGTTGGCCGGCGCCCTGAGAGGAAGAGGAGATTCAAAGGGACCCATGATGATCATGCTTGGAACATTTGTGGTTATCAGACAGATATATCTTTTTGTCGTAACTCATTTTGTTGCCAACACTCCCCGGATAGTAGCTCTTGGTTACCCGGTAGGCTGGGTATCCTGCTGTATTTTAGAGGTTGCATATTTCATAATAATCAGAAGAAAAAGGCTTAGAGAGCAGAATATTAAAAACTAACGGTATAAACACAAATTAAAATCTATATTTAATTGATTAATTTTAAGAAAAAGTCTTGCAATTTAAAAAATCTATAGTATAATTAGAATTGTAAAGAGGAGATGAGAAAAGAAAGGAACCAGAAAAAACGGTTCGCTTCTCTTTAAACTAAGATCCAACCTAGATTTTAGTTGGGCAAACCCGGAGAAATCCGGCGACGCAAAACTACAGGGGCCGAAAGGCCAGCCAGTTGCAATCTTCATGGAGCAGAGCTCCGAAGGTTAGTTCTCGAATCAGAATTAATTCAAGAAGGTTCTAGGTTAACTGGCACAGGGTACAAAACCCGGTGCCAATTTTTTTATCCCGATTCACTTAAATAGCAAACCCGGAGAAATCCGGCGACGCAAAGCTACAGGGACCGAAAGGTCAGCCAGCTGCACTTGAAAGGAAAAGAAAATGAGAAACCTTGTTAGAACAATATTCGTAGCAATCTTCTTCGCAGTAATGATGACACTTACATCTTTTGCACAGACTGACCTTGAGGCTCAGGCACTTGCAAAGGTTAATGAGATAAGAATGGCAAACGGACTTTCAGCAGTTCAGTACAGCGCATCACTTGAGACAACATCAGTAGTAAGAGCAAACGAGATCACAACTAAGTTCTCACACACAAGACCGGACGGAACAGACTGGTACACAGTAAATGCAGATCTTCAGTACGGCGAGAACCTTGCAGAAGGCTACAACACAGCAGACGACGTAGTTAACGCATGGATGGCATCACCTACACACAGAGCAAACATCTTAAAGCCTGATTTCACAACATGCGCAATCTCAACAACAACTCAGAACGGAAGAACATACTGGGCACAGGAATTCGGAATTTAATCTGATATAGAAGAAAAACATATAACAATAATTCTCATGATAAACATAATCCTACGCAAAAAAGACCCCGCCGGAAAAACCGGTGGGGTCTTTTTTGATATAAGTCTTTCATGTGCACCCTGTGCCTGCACAAAATCCAAATCCGCATTACCTGACAAGTGCGTGCTGTGCCTGCACGAAATTCAAATTCGCATTACCTGACAAGTAGTCGTTGTGCTTCATTTGTCAGAGCTTTCTTGTTTCAGGCAGGATACAGTCATAGCGTATTGCTTTTCCGGATAAAGAATAATCGGGCTTAACGCCTGCAAGAAAAGGACCCTTCAGAGGTCTTTTTATGATAATCTTATGAGGTTTTGTCTGAAGGGCAGCGTTAAACAGCTCGGTTTCATCCGAACAGGGACGTTCCAGCTGCTGAAGAAGCTGGAATTTCTTCTTTACCAGTGCGCTTTTTGTTCTGGCAGGAAACATTGGATCCAGAAGAACAGCATCAGGGGAATGATCCAGATGCTTCATTGCATCTATACTGCTTTCAATATGCAATTCCATGCGGGAAACTATTTCCTTCAGATCAGGATCCATTGCGGCACGGCGTAAGGAATCTTCAAGCAGGGAAGCTATGACCGGATCATATTCATAAAGGATAACCTTAAAGCCTGAGGCGGCAAGAAGCAGGGAATCCTCGCCCATACCTGCCGTTGCATCAATAATGACAGGTGTGTGGTCAAGACCCTTCATCTTGGCGCATTTCACAAGAAGCTCCCGCTCCAGGTTGCTCTTTTTTAATCTGGAAGCATTGTCGGTAAAATCACCTCGCAGGGAAAGATTTCCGTCCGTAAGTGATAATCCTGTTTCGTCCAGCTTTAAATACAGAGAACTATTCGGAGAAGCAGACTCAGGATGAGTCTCATTGGAGGCGTGCTTTGGATGATTATCTATAGAAGAAGGCTCATTATGATCCTCATTGGATTTCGGCATTTTAGAGTTATCTTCATATAAAAAGGCATCAAGCTCTGCTTTATCAAGTGTATAGGGAATCCGGAGCCTTTCGGACAGTATCCTTGCAGTATCAAGAAAAGCCTCAGATTCTGAATAGATCATCATTTTTGTTTCCATATATATTCCGTTCCGGGTGTAGAGCCGATCAGACTGACGTGTGTCAGATACATACGGCAAAAAACATGCATTTAAAGATGAGAATGATTTTCAACTGTTATAAGTTTAAGAAAAGATTGTATTTAAAGCAATCATATAATCATGAGTGATAAAAAGAGATAGGATTAATCAAAAATATGATGTATGTTATATTTGAATGAAAACAGGGGTTAAGTCAGGATTATTTTGAAAATCCGAAATGAAGCTCCGGTATTTAGAGGAAAATTTAAAAGGACCGGAGTTCCCGAAAGTGAGGAAAATTATGAAAAGAAAAATATCTGATGGAAGCATTAAACAAGTGATAAAGAGAGGCTCTGCAGCAGGACTCATCATGCTGCTTTTCGGAACAAGCATCGCCTGTGGAAAGAAACCAAAGGCTGAGGAAACTACTGCTGCGACTACTGCTGCTACCGAGGCTTCCACCGAAGCGGAAACTACCGAAGCAGCTAAAGACGAAAAAGAAATCACAGGAAAAGTAGTGGATGCCGCAATGCATTCTCTGGTACTTGAGGATAAGGATGGCAATACCTATGAGCTCAGCGAAGTGGACGGTGTAGACATTAGCATGCTCCAGGGGGGAGTTGAAGTCGGAATGGATGTTACCGTGGAGCTTGACAGCCATGGAGATGTTATATCCATAAGACCTGCCGGAACTGATCTTGTGGGTGAGACAGAGGAGGCTGAAAGCGAAGCAGCGGTCTCAAGTGATGAGGTTAAGCAGCTTCAGAGCGGAGTAAAGACTGTGGCAGACCTCAGCTATGACATTCAGAATGCCGGAGCCGTTAGCGGAGTTGTTATAGAAGTTTCCGGAGAAGACGGAACCATAGTGCAGACTGTTGAAGGTCCTGTTGAGTTCACTGTAAGCAAGGAAACCGATAAAAGTGCAGTAGGTGGGAAGGTTAATCCCGGTGACGGTGTCCGCGTATTCTTCAATGAAGACGGCGATGCACTTTCTCTGGAAAGTATGGATGTCTCCATAAACAATCCCGAGGCCGCAGTGGCAGCAGGTGAAGTAATACTTGATTTTGCGAATAATGATTTCAAGTCTTTTGCCGGAAAGGTACAGTATCCGATTCTTATTGACGGAAAGGAATACAAGGACGCAGAAGCTCTTGAAAAGGCTAAAGACAATATATGGACTCCCGGACTTATAAAAGCTGTGGTAACGGAGGATCTCCTTAAGACCGCGGCAAAGGATGCCGGCATATTTATAGGTAAGGATGACGGTCCTTATGTTCTTATAAATAATGACATGGTATTTGAGATATCCGGCATAGCTGTACGAAAGATCGTACAAAACTAAGATCTTGGTATCTGCAAAAAAACATGAACAAAATATAAGAATAAAAAGATTGTTAATTCTATAACGTCATAATAGTTTAAATGTATTAAGGATGTTATACTTAGCTCATCAGGCTGCATGAAAGTCAGGTTTCGTGCGGCTGCAAAGTCAAAACATTTTATTTTTCATTGGTCAGACATTTATAGTTTAACTGTTTTTTTACGATAGAACTGTATGTGGGCTATTTTCACGAACACTGTTATATAGCCTTTGATTGATGAGTATATGTATGTCTACACAGGAGGGTACGAATGGTAACAAATGATAAGGGGGCTATCGCGCTTAAACACGAAGTCATCGAAAGACTGTCCAGAGCCGCATGGGAGGACAGACTCGGCAGGGAAGCAGAGAATGAGACTATCATGGCTATTTCACCGGGGCCTCACTCAACATGGAGATGCTGTGTTTATAAAGAGAGGGAGATCCTGAGATGGCGTATCCGTCTCACAGAGAATCTTGATGCAAATCCTTATGCAACTGAGCCTAATCCAAACATTATCCAGGTTATAGATCCGGCTTGTGAGGAGTGTCCGCTTTCTTCCTATACAGTAACTGATAACTGCCGTTTGTGTTTAGGAAAGGCATGTCAGAACAGCTGTCGTTTTGGTGCCATCACCATGGGTGACCAGAGAGCACATATCGATCCCAACAAGTGTAAAGAGTGTGGTATGTGTGCCAATGCCTGCCCTTACGGAGCTATCGCTCACCTTGAGAGACCATGCCGTAAGCCCTGCCCTGTTAATGCAATTACCTATGATGAAAATGGCATTTGCAAGATAGATGACAAGAAGTGTATAAGATGCGGTCAGTGCATCCACAGCTGTCCTTTCGGAGCAATCGCATCAAAGCTTGATGTTCTCGATATCATAAAGGATATCAAGGAAGGCAAAGAGATTTATGCAATGTGTGCGCCTGCTATCGAAGGTCAGTTTGGTAAGGATATCACCATGGGCTCCATCAGAGAGGCACTTAAGAAGCTTGGCTTCACAGATATGGTTGAAGTTGGTCTCGGTGGAGATATGACTGCTGCATATGAGGCTGAGGAATGGTATGAGGCACGTCAGGAAGGAAAGAAGATGACAACCTCCTGCTGCCCAGCATTTATAAATATGCTGAGAATGCATTATCCTGATCAGTTTAAAGAGAATATGTCAGAGACAGTATCACCTATGTGTGCTATCTCCAGATATCTCAAGGCAACACATCCGGGATGCAAGACTGTATTTATCGGACCATGCATAGCCAAGAAGTCTGAGGCTCATGAGATGGGCATAAAGGATAATGCTGACTACGTACTTACCTTCGGTGAGATGCAGGCAATGATGAGATCAAAGAATGTTGAGATGGTGCCTGTAGTCGATCCATACCAGGAGTCTTCAATCTGGGGTAAGAGCTTCGCAAGCTCAGGCGGAGTTGCCAATGCTGTTCTTGAGTGTATGAGAGAGCGTAAGCAGGATTCAACAGGGATCCAGCTTCGTGCAGCAGCAGGCGGAAAAGAGTGTACAACCGCTCTTCAGCTCCTTAAGCTCGGAAAGCTTCCTGAAGACTTTATCGAAGGAATGGTTTGTGAAGGCGGCTGCGTAGGCGGACCTTCAAAGCACAAGACAGAGCTTGAGATAAGAAAGGCACGTCAGGATCTCCTTAACCAGGCGGATAATCGTAAGATCCTGGACAACCTTAAGAACTATCCTATGGACAAGTTCTCCATGATGAGAGGACCGATGAACGAGTTCAATTGTGATAAATAATCTGAAATCCAAAGATTGATACCAAAAAAGCCGGGAACCCCGTAATCAGCGGGTTTCCGGCTTTTTCGATTGTAGGTCGAGACCACGTGACACGCACTGCTTCAAGTTTTGCCGGCAGCAAAACTTAAAGCGTGCGGAACACAAAACCACCCGTTATGCGGGTGGTTGTTCAAGTTATATCCACCGGGGACGGTTCTCTCCGGCGAGAACCGTCCCTACCGGCGAGAACCGTCCCCGGTGGGGTTAGTTCGTATCTCAGAAAGGAAGCCTTAAGGATGGGACAGAGCTCAGGGCAGAATTGATGCTGTCAAGGTATGACTTAAGAGTCTCTATTGAATCGAAGAAGTCATCTATCTTCTGACTATAGTTGGAGTAATCGGCCTCCAGCTGTTCAACCATGCTATCCACTTTTTTCATGGTTTCTATGGCTGCATCAACCTCAGCTTTATAATCGATGACGATATTGTAAAGATAGAATCCTAAAATAACGAAAACTGCCACTGCCAGAAGCGTTATCACAAGAGTAGTGACCATCAGCTTGTGGTTCTGTTCAAGCTTTGCCATGATCTCGGCATTGGAGGGTTCTTTCTGAAACTCATTTAGTGAGTCCTGAAAATCCTTATAGGTATCATCGTTGTTGTCGGGATTTTCTTCATTAAAAGGGAGCATTTCTTTATCTCTTGGATCCATGATGGTATTTCTCCTGTGCTTAAATTTGTTTTCATTAATCTTTTTTACATATCGGGATTAAACCGATTTCTGAAAAGACATATTATAAATAAGTAGGATTATACCATATATAAGGTGATGTTTACACAGGTTTAAGGAAGGCAGGAATATGACAGGGGTATCGATGCTATTTAAAAAATTTAAGTACACACAAATTTTTTAAATAGCCATGTCGAAACAAACGACGTAATAGCGTCATGCGCTTTTATCTCCATTAGTCATAGTTTCAGAAACTACTTTTATTCGAAAATTTCTTTCATTGACTAAAGTTTAACCTTTAGGTATTATCAACAACAGCGAGAGGATAGTTAAAAGATTTTAATAAAAATTTTTTTTCTATCTGCTTGTAAATATCAACAAATAAAGAATTGAGATGTCGTTTTATCGACCAAAAGGAGAAAACATGGATTTCGAGAAAGTTAAGAGCATTATTGTTGACACACTTGCTTGTGACGAGGACAAGGTTACACCTGAGGCAAGATTCATTGAGGATCTTGAGGTAGATTCACTTTCACTCGTTGAACTTCACATGGCTCTTGAGGATGAGCTTGGACACTCAATCCCGGACGGTGAGATCGGAAAGCTTCAGACAGTCCAGGAGCTTGTAGATTACTGCAACAAATAATCAATTAAATCCGAAGAAATGATCTGCCTTCATCAGGTCAGGCAGGGGTCCTGCTCCTGCCGGGACTTATGAAGGCATGGATGTTTACTAATTAAAGCCAAAGCTCGTCTTTGGCTTTTTCAATGAAGTATGGAGGAATAAATGGAATCTCCAATTACAAAGATATACGAAATGTACAAGGACAGAGCCTTACGTAAAAAGGCTCTGGCGGACACCGTCGGACACAGCGGACTCAGGTTCAATTTCGGAAAAGATTCTCAGGATGCTAAATCCAAGAGTTCCGATAAGAAAACTGCTGCTCCCGAAAAAGGTGCAGAAGAAGTAAGAGACAAAAACGGTTTCCGTATTCCTGCGGTAATGATACCTTCAAGTTTTATTACCTGCAGATCCTGTGGAAGACGTGCTCTCAGAAAAAAGTGGGAAGACAGCTTCTTCGTTTGTCCTGAATGTGGAAAATATGCACCCATCGGAGCTTATTACAGATTAAGCCTCATTCTGGATAAAGGTTCTTTTGAAGAAATAGATACAGATATCAAGGCAGAAGACCCGCTGGATTTTCCGGGCTACAAAGAGAAGATTGAAAAGCAGGAAGAAAAAACAGGTTTAAACGAATCCGTTATTTCAGCAGTCGGAACCATTCAAGGTATCCGACTTGTAACAGTGGTTCTGGACAGCAGATTCTTTATGGGTTCAATGTCCCGTGCAGTGGGAGAAAAGGTTACCCGTGCCATAGAGTATGCAGACAGGGAAAAATTACCCTTAGTTATTTTCAGCGCAAGCGGCGGCGCCCGTATGCAGGAAGGGATTTACAGCCTGATGCAGATGGCCAAGACAACCTCAGCAGTTCAGACATTCAGTGAGCATGGCGGACTGTTTATCAGTTTCCTGACACATCCTACCACAGGCGGTGTAACAGCAAGCTTTGCCACACTTGGAGACATTACCCTGGCTGAACCCGGTGCGCTTATAGGATTTGCAGGTCCGAGAGTTATAGAGCAGACCATCAACCGTAAGCTGCCTAAGGGGTTCCAGCGTGCCGAATATCTTGAGAATCACGGCTTTGTGGACAGAATAGTAGAAAGATATGAAATGAGAGATGTACTCACGGATATACTGAAACTACATATGGATTCCGGAAAATTTCAGTCAAGAACAGATATAGCTTCGGAGAAATAAGGATGATAAAAGAGATAATACAGGAAACAGAACAGATTGAGGAAAAGATCAATGCTCTCTCTGAAAATGATGAATTGTTGGAACAGAACGCTGAAGAGATACGCGAGCTTGATAAAACAAGAAATGATCTTCTTTCAAAGTGCACAGATTTAAGTGCCGCTGACAGAGTGTATCTTGCAAGACATCCCAAGCGTCCTCACATAAAGGATTTTATCGAAAATCTATTTACCGATTTCTTTGAGCAGAAGGGAGATCATTTATATGATGAGGATCTTTCCATCTATGGTGGCATCGCCCGTTACAAAGGCTGTCCTGTAACAGTACTTGGACATCAGAAGGGCAGGACCATGGAAGAAAATCTTGCCTATAATTTCGGAATGCCAAGACCGGAAGGTTACAGAAAAGCTCTTCGTTTAATGCAGCAGGCAGAGAAGTTTGGACGTCCAATCATTACCTTTATCGATACTCCGGGTGCTTATCCGGGTCTTGAGGCTGAGGAGCATGGTCAGGGTGAAGCCATTGCCAGAAACCTTGCAGCCATGAGCAGCTTCCATGTACCGGTTATTTCCATAGTTACAGGTGAGGGAAATTCCGGCGGAGCTCTCGCCATCGGTGTTGCCAACAAGATCCTTATGCTGGAGAATGCAGTTTACTCAGTTCTCAGCCCCGAGGGATTCGCTTCTATTTTATGGAAGGATGCCGGACGTCACGAAGAAGCCTGCGAAGTAATGAAGCTTACAGCCCGTGACTTAAGAAAGACAGGTGTTGCGGATCATGTTATCCCTGAGCCTCTTGGAGGTGCACAGGAGGATCCGGAGAGACTTTATGCGAGTCTTGACATCGTTCTTGAGAAGACATTTACAGACCTGCTCAAACTGTCACCTGAAGAAGTTAGAAAGCAGAGACAGGAAAAGTACAGGAACATATAAAGAAGTGTAGCGTACACAGTTTAATATCAGGAGTATAGTTTTGAAGGGAATAAAAATCATCGGCCTGGGAGGAGCACTTCCAAGCAATACAGTCACAAACGATGCTCTGGGAGAGATCATGGATACATCGGATGCCTGGATATATCCCAGAACAGGAATCCATGAAAGAAAATTCTGCACGGAAGATGAAAGTGCATTGACACTTGCCATAGAAGCAGGAAGAAAAGCCATTGAAGATTCAGGAATACGGAAAGAATCCATAGGGGCCGTAATAGTTGCGTCCATGTCACCGGATCTTGCTACTCCCAGCATGGCAGCTCTTATACAGAGAGAGCTGGAGCTTCCGGAGGTACCTGCACTTGATCTCAATGCTGCCTGCAGCGGATTTATATATGCGCTGGAAGTTGCAAGAGGTCTTTTATCAGCCGGTCTCGATGTATGTGATATCTATCCTGATAAAAAAGAAGAGAGAGAGTCACGGAAGGCATCACAAAAGTGTGCCCTGGTAATAGGAACCGAACAGCTTTCAAGGCTTGTATCTATGGAAGACAGAACAACAGCCATTCTTTTCGGAGACGGTGCCGGTGCTGCGGTTATAGCATTGGACAGCGGGGAAGATGAGAATCTCTATGTGAGCCTTCTCGGTTCAAGAGGTTCCGGAGTCATAGAGGCACCCTCAATTTATACAGGGGCCTACGAGCAGAAGCTTAGAAAGAGTACTTCTGAGGATGGTCAGGAAAAGCCAAAGATCGATCACATGCTTATGGATGGTAAGGACGTATTTGTATTTGCCTGCGATATCATACCAAAGATCATAAACGGACTTCTGGATAAGACAGGACTGAGTCTTGAAGACGTGGACCATGTAGTTTGCCATCAGGCGAACGCAAGAATCATACGACATGTTATCAGAGCCATGCATGCTCCTGATGAGAAGTTCTTTATGAATATGGAAACTCTCGGAAATATCAGTGCAGCCTCAATCCCTATCGCTCTTTACGATATGAAGAACAAGGGACTGCTGCATGAAGGAGACAGGATGATCCTGGCCGGCTTTGGCGGCGGACTCACCTGGGGCGGATGTGTAATAAATTACAGATAAAGCATTAAACAAAACAATCAACAAAAACAGAGAAGGTATATCATGAAGTTATTAAATGAAATTTTAGGAACCCGTTACCCGGTTATTCAAGGTGGTATGGCAAATATCGCAACAGGACGTTTTGCGGCAGCCTGTGCCAATGCCGGCGCCGTAGGACTTATCGGAACAGGCGGAATCAGAACAGCAGACGAGCTTAGAAATGAGATCCGCACAGCCCGTGAGCTTGCACCGGAGACAGCAGACGGATATAAGCCGGTTATAGGTGTTAACCTGATGCTTATGAATCCTTCAACAGATGATTTTGTAAAGGTTTGTATCGAGGAAAAGATTCCTTTGGTTACAACAGGTGCGGGAAATCCCGGAAAATATATGGAGGATTTTAAGGCAGCAGGCATAAAGGTAATCCCTGTAATAGGTGCGCCTGTACTTGCACAGCACGTTGAGAGACTCGGAGCTGATGCTGTTATCGCAGAAGGTACTGAGAGCGGCGGTCACGTTGGTGAGATGACAACCATGACACTTGTTCCTCAGACAGTTGATGCTGTAAATATTCCTGTAATCGCAGCAGGCGGAATTGCAGATAACCGTCAGTTCAGAGCTGCCATGGCTCTCGGAGCCTGCGGTGTTCAGGTCGGTACTGTTCTTCTGGCATCACCTGAGTGTCCTATACATGATAACTATAAGGCAGCTCTTCTTAAGGCAAAGGGTACAGATGCCATCGTTACAGGCCGTATAGGCGGAACTCCTGTAAGAGTACTTAAGAATCAGATGACAGTTGAGTACTTAAAGCAGGAAAAGGCCGGAGCAGACAAGATGGAGCTTGAGAAGTACACACTCGGATCATTACGCCGTGCCGTATTTGAAGGTGACGTAAAGACCGGTTCTCTTATGTCAGGACAGGCCTGCGGACAGCTTAAGGAGATCCGTCCTTTGGCAGAAATACTTAAGGATTTGACACAGATGTAAATAGAGCATAGAGCCATCAGGCTCTGAGGCATCTGTTTTAAGACTAAAAGGAGAGTCAAACGGGCAGGAAAACTGTCCCGCTGACCCGGAGGAGAGAAATAAATGAAGACAGCATTTTTATATGCAGGACAGGGAAGCCAGCATGCCGGTATGGGTGCAGACCTTTACCGGGACTATCCTGAGTTCCGCAGAATATTTGATGGAGTTTCAGAGAAATTACAGAATCAGAATCCGGATGATAAGAACTATGATCTTTGTCGTCTTTGTTTTGAAGATCCTGATGGAGTGATCAATGAAACCAGATACACACAGCCGGCTATGGTAGCATTTGCCTGCGGTGTAACAGAAATACTTAAGGTTCATGGCATCCGTCCTGACTATGCTGCCGGGCTTTCCCTCGGTGAGTACTCTGCACTGGAGGCTGCCGAAGTCATGGATGCCGATACAGCGGTTGATATGGTGGCATATCGCGGAAAGAAGATGGCAGAAGCAAGCGAAGGTGTGGATTGCGGAATGACAGCCGTGCTTGGAATGGCGGAAGCTGACCTTGAGGAATGCTGTGAGAAGGTCAGAACAGAAACCGGAAAGGTTGTTTCCATCTGTAACTACAACTGTCCGGGACAGATCGTTATAGGCGGAGAGACAGAGGCTGTTGATAAGGTAACCGAGCTTGCAAAGGGTTATGACAAGGTTCGCTGCATTCCTCTCAAGGTATCAGGACCTTTCCACACAAGCTTTATGTCAAGTGCCGGAGATGCACTTCAGGAGTATTTCAAAAATATCCGTATGAACCGTCCTAAATGCACTGTTATGTTCAATTACCTTGGCGGTGAATCAGAGGCAGTTACCGAAGCCATAAACTCAACAACTGCAACAACCGCAGCAGCATTCCGTAAGGAAATTCCCGAGCTTCTTGTAATGCAGGTTCAGAAGCCTGTACGTATGGAAGCTATAATCAGAAATTTGTTTGAAAAGGGCGTTACGGATTTTGTTGAGATTGGTCCCGGACATACACTTGGCGGTTTTGTAAAGAAGGTTGCCAAGGATATGGAAATTAAGGATTTCAACATTTGCTCAGTGGAAACCTCTGAGGAAGTAGAAAAGCTTATTGCAGATAAAGAGAGTGTATGATGAATAATTTAAAGGATAAGACAGCTATAGTTACAGGTGCTTCAAGAGGTATCGGAAGAGCCATCGCTTTGGAGCTTGCCGGAAGAGGCTGTAACGTTGTTGTAAATTTCGCAGGTAATGAGGCAGCTGCCCTCGAAACAGTAAAGATGTGCGAGGAGGCAGGAGTAAAAGCCGTAGCCATGAAGGGAGATGTTTCCGATGAGGCAGCGGTTAACGAGATCGTTACTGCAGCACAGGAGCAGTTCGGAAGCATTGACATCCTGGTAAACAACGCAGGTATCACAAGAGACAATCTGATGCTTCGGATGAGTGCCGATGATTTTGATGAGGTTATCTCAAAGAATCTTCGCGGAGCCTTCCTTATGACAAAGTATGCCGGAAAGATCATGCTGAAGCAGAGATCCGGACGCATCGTAAATATCTCATCAATCGTAGGATTACATGGAAATGCCGGTCAGGCCAACTACTCGGCATCAAAGGCAGGAATCATCGGTCTTACAAAGACAACTGCCCTTGAGTATGCAAGCCGCGGTATTACGGCCAATGTTATCGCCCCAGGCTTCATCGATACGGATATGACAAAAGCATTACCGGATAAGGTAAAGGAATCAATGCTTACACGTATACCCGCCGGAAAGTTCGGTGAGCCTGAGGATATCGCAAAAGCCGTAGCCTTCCTTGCATCAGATGATGCCCGCTACATCACCGCCCAGGTGCTGGGTGTTGATGGGGGTATGGGAGCGTAGGAGTTTTGCATCGGCAAAACTCCGGAGCGAACTGGCCAGAGCGGAGCTCTGGTCCCGAAGGGATCAGAAACGGTCTACCCAAGACCGTTTCTGACCGGCGGAGCGCCAGCGGGTACGGCCAAGTAGAATATTTCACGAAGCAAATATAAATACAGAATGGAGTATGTCATGGAGAATAAGCGAAGAGTAGTTATAACAGGAGTAGGAACCGTAAACCCCACAGGAAATACTGTGGCAGAGTCATGGGATAATATCCGTCATGGAGTATGCGGAATCGCACCTATAACACATTTCGATACAACAGATTTCGTAGTAAAGCTTGCAGGAGAAGTAAAGGATTTTGACCCTTCACAGGTTATAGATCGCCGTGAACAGAAACATTTATCACGTTTCACTCAGTTCGCACTTATCGCTGCAGAAGAAGCAATTTTACAGAGCGGCATAAAGGATACCAATGAGTATGATGTATCCAGAATCGGTGTAATCATCTCTTCAGGTATCGGTGCACTTGATACCATCGAAGTAGAGCATAGCAGAGGTTTAAACCATGGCTATGAGAGAGTTTCACCTTTCTTTATCCCTATGTCCATTTCCAACATGGCAGCAGCCAATGTGGCCATACGCCACGGTTTCAAGGGAATGTGTACCTGTCCTGTAACAGCCTGTGCCGGTGGATCAAATGCCATCGGAGACGCCTTCCACAGAATAAGAGACGGATATGAGGATGTTATGGTTGCCGGTGGAACAGAGGCAAGTATTTCTCAGCTTGGAATAGGCGGATTCAGCAGCATGAGAGCCCTCAGCCAGGCAACAGATCCAAATCGTGCAAGTATTCCCTTTGATGCTGAAAGAGGCGGTTTCGTAATGGGAGAAGGCTCGGGAGTCCTTGTAATGGAGGAAAGAGAGCATGCATTAAACAGAGGGGCAAAGATACTTGCAGAGATCGTTGGATATGGTGCCAACTGTGATGCATTCCATATCACAAGCCCGAATCCGGAAGGAGAAGGCGGCGCAGAGTGTATGCGTCTTGCCATAAAGGATGCCGGAATTGATGCTTCGGAAATCTCTTATATCAATGCTCACGGTACCTCAACTCATCTTAACGATTCCTGCGAAACCAAGGCTATCAAGGCTGTATTTGGAGAGAATGCATACAAGATTCCTGTTTCTTCAACAAAATCCATGACAGGTCATCTTCTCGGAGGAGCAGGCGGAGTTGAAGCTGTATTCTGTGTAAAGGCTCTCGAAGAAGGATTCATTCCTGCAACAATTAACTACAAGACACCGGATCCGGAGTGTGACCTGGATATAGTTCCTAACGAGGGAAGAAATGCAGACCTTAAGTATGCATTAAGCAACTCACTCGGATTTGGCGGACACAATGCCTGCATCATTTTTGCAAAAGCTTAAGGCAGACTGAGAGTGTCAGGAGGAAATATGGCAGAAGAATTAAAAGCTGAGGAAAGAAAGCCTCAGGAATTAGGCATCGAAGAAATAAAGGATATAATACCTCACAGATATCCCTTCTTACTTATAGATCATGTTAATGATTATGAACCGGGAAAATTTGCTGATGCCACAAAATGTGTCACAGTAAATGAACCGTTTTTCCAGGGACATTTTCCTGAGTATCCTGTTATGCCGGGAGTGCTCATAATCGAGGCATTGGCCCAGACCGGAGCAGTAGCCCTTTTAAGTATTCCTGAAAACCGGGGAAAGATAGCCCTTTTCGGAGGTATCAAAAATGCACGTTTCAAGCGCCAGGTAAGACCCGGTGACGTACTGGAACTTCATTGTGAACTTACCAGGATGCACGGACCTGTGGGAATAGGTACCGCAAAGGCAACTGTTGGCGGCAAGGTAGCTGTAGTGGCTGAGCTTACATTTGCAATTAAGTGAGATTGTTATGAAAAGAAGCCTGACGGATTCTTTTGAACCGCTCTAATTTTGTATAAATATTTGTTATATTAAGGTGATTTGATATGCTTAGCAAGACGGTAGAAGAACTATATAATCGATTCAGAGTGCATTTTTATATTCAGGTATTTTCAAAAGGAAACACTTTGGATGATAACCTTACGTCAGTAGAGGCCTTCAGTCTGGAATGCATAAAGGCTCTTGGTGAGCCAACTGTGGCAGAATTTGCTAAAATGATGGGGATTTCTGCACCCAATGCCGCCTATAAGGTAAATGCCCTGGTGCAAAAGGGTTACATCGAAAAGGTTCAGTCTCAATCTGATCACAGAGAATACTTTTTGAGAACAACATCAAAACTTAATGAATACAATAAGAACAGCTATGAGTTTCTTAAGAAGCTGGTTGAAAGATGTGAAAGCAGATTTTCCAAGGAAGACATTGAAAAGTTCGATAATATGCTGGGAACCATCATTGAAGAAATGGTTCCGGAAGTAGACCCAAGTCACTTTAAGAAGAGCGACAGAAAATAGATTGATATTTTGATCGTAAGACCGTTTGGAACATTATGTTTCGGACGGTCTTTTTTCGTGATAATGCAGTCACCCTGAACCCGGAAGGATTTTTTTCGGGCTTGGATACCGTATGAGTCCGGTATCAGTACATATGTTACAAAAGAACCTTATTATAATATTTCAAAATTACTAATTGACATCCCAAGATAAACAGAATATATTAAATGTAAGCGCTTACAGAAACGACAAGAGCTTTATTTCAGGAACATGTAAGCTTTTACATCAAATTATAAATTATTTATCTGAAAGGGGATAAGTTCAAATGGAAAAATTAAACTATCAGGTACTTGAGAAATCCGGCTATCAGGGTTACATCCTTAAGGATGCACCGGTTAAGGTTATGCAGTTCGGAGAAGGAAACTTCCTCAGAGCATTTGTTGACTATTTCTTTGATATGTCCAATGAAAAGGTCGGCTGGAACGGCAAGGTGACTCTTGTACAGCCTATCGCCTCAGGTCTTACTGAACTTATCAATGAGCAGGAGGGTCTTTACACCCTTTATCTTCGCGGATCGGAGAATGGTCAGAAGGTAAATAACAAGAGAGTTATCTCTGTATGTAAGGATGCTGTCAACCCTTATACAAAGGAAGGCTTTGAGGCACTTCTTGAGCTTGCCAAGTCAGATGATCTTGAATATGTAGTATCAAATACAACAGAGGCAGGAATCGTTTACGATGCAGATACAAAGTTTGATCAGGAGCCTCCCGTATCCTTCCCCGGAAAGATGACAAGGATCCTCTTTGAGAGATTCAAGGCCGGAAAGGGCGGACTTGTGGTTCTTTCCTGCGAGCTTATCGACAATAACGGTCAGGAGCTCAAGAAGATCGTTAACCGTCACATCGATGAGTGGAATCT
This sequence comes from Oribacterium sp. NK2B42, assembly GCF_000424445.1. Lineage (GTDB taxonomy): Bacteria > Bacillota > Clostridia > Lachnospirales > Lachnospiraceae > Oribacterium. The sequence goes on along the minus strand of NZ_AUJX01000004.1, from coordinate 170,975 downwards.
CGGAGAAGATTTCAAGAAGTGGGTAAATGACGAGGTACTTTTCTGCTCAACACTTGTTGACAGAATCGTTCCGGGCCGTATGCGTGATCCTAAGGAAGTTGAGGAGATCGAGAAGGAGAATGGCTACACAGATCCTCTTACAGATGTAGGTGAGGTATTCGGTGTCTGGTACATCGAAGGACCTAAGGAGCTTGAGGACAAGCTTCCGTTTAAGAAGGCCGGTGTAAATGTTCACGTTGTTCCTGAGGTTGCTCCATACAAGAAGAGAAAGGTTCGCATCCTTAACGGTGCACACACAGGTTTCGTACTTGGTGCTTATCTTGCAGGCTTTGACATCGTTCGTGACTGTATGCATGATGATGTGGTTAAGAACTATATGAACAAGATGCTTCAGGAGGAGATCATTCCTATCCTTCCTCTCGATAAGGAGGATTGCGAGAAATTTGCGGCAGCTGTTGAAGACAGATTCAATAACCCATTTGTAGATCACCAACTCATGAGCATTTCTCTTAACTCAACTTCAAAGTGGAAGGCAAGAAATATGCCGTCATTCCTTGAGTATGTTGAGAAGTTCGGAAAGCTTCCTGAGGTTCTTGCAATGAGCTTTGCAGCTTACATCGCTTTCTACAGCAATGAAGTACAGCGTCGTGAAGAGGATGGACTCGTATGCAAGCGTCCTGCAGGAAACGAGTACAAGATCCAGGATGACAAGGAAGTTCTCGATTTCTACGAAGCACACAAGGCAGATGATGTGAAGACACTTGTTCACGCAGTTATGTCCAATGTTGACTTCTGGGGACAGGATCTTACAGCAGTTAAGGACTTCGAAGAGACAACAGTTAAGAATCTTACTCTTATAAGAGAGCAGGGTGCCAAGGCTGCATACGCATCAGTACTGTAAAAGAAATTATCGGATGCGATCTTTTAAGGATCATCCTGAGAAGATGCGCCAGGATTTTAAATAAGTGATTTATACGACGTCAGTCTTTTGTGAAATGACATTTGCGAAAAGACTGACGTTTTTTAGAACAGGAGATATGAAATGTCAAAAGCAAAGGTAGTTCATATAAATGCAGAAGACAATGTTGTGGTTGCCATCGCTCCCATCAGTAAGGGCATGGAGATACAGGTTGATGACATTGACATAACTGCAGCTGAAGATATCCCTCAGGGACATAAGGTGGCTGTTAAGCCTATTAAAAAGGATGAGCAGGTCATTAAGTACGGTGTTTCCATTGGCCATGCAACTAAAGATATTGAGACAGGACAGTGGGTACATACTCATGATATGGCAACCAACTTAAGCGGTGAGGTGGTTTATACTTATAACCCCGCTGTACCGGAGAAAAAAGAAATGCCTGTTGAGACCTTTGAAGGTTTCGTTCGTCCTGACGGAAAAGTCGGAACACGTAATGAAATCTGGATCATTCCCACTGTAGGGTGCGTTAATGATGTGGCAAAGCACCTTGTGGAGATGAATCAGGATATTGTTAAAGGCTCCATAGAGGGGCTTTATACCTATACACATCCTTTCGGATGTTCTCAGACAGGCGGAGATCATGCCCAGACTCGTAAGGTGCTTGCAGACCTTGTACGTCACCCCAATGCGGGAGCTGTACTTGTACTTTCCCTTGGATGTGAGAATCTCACACATGAGCAGTTCCTTAAGGAGCTTGGTGAGTATGACCCCGAGAGAGTAAAGTTCCTTACCTGCCAGGAGGTTGAGGACGAATTTGAGGCAGGATCAGAGCTTTTACATGAGCTTGCGGAGTATGCAGGTAAGTTTAAGAGAGAGACTGTAGGTATAGATAAGCTTGTACTTGGTATGAAGTGCGGCGGATCGGATGGTCTTTCCGGCATAACTGCGAACCCGACTGTAGGAAGAGTATCCGATATGATCGTTGCTCAGGGCGGAACCACAATTCTTACAGAGGTGCCTGAGATGTTCGGGGCAGAGAGTATGCTCATGGACAGATGCATTAACAAAGAAGTCTTTGAGAAGGCATCAAATATGCTTAATGGCTTCAAGGATTACTTTATAAGCCATAATGAGGTGGTTTACGATAATCCGTCTCCCGGTAACAAGGAGGGTGGAATAACCACACTTGAGGATAAATCCTGCGGATGTGTACAGAAGGGCGGAAAGGCAGCGATTTCAGATGTTCTTTCCTATGCTGAACCGGTACATACCAAGGGACTTAACCTTCTTTACGGTCCGGGCAATGATCTTGTTTCCAGTACAAATCTTACTGCAGCAGGATGTACAGTTATCCTTTTTACAACAGGAAGAGGAACACCATTTGGAGCACCTGCACCGGTTGCCAAGATTGCTACAAATGACAGGCTTGCGGAAAAGAAAAAGAACTGGATAGATTTCAATGCAGGACCTGTGGCTTCAGAAGGTGAGTCAGTGGATGATGCCGGAAGAAGATTGTTTGACTTTGTTAAAGAGATTGCCTCAGGAAAACAGACTCAGGCGGAAAAGCATGGCTTCAGAGAGATATCTATATTTAAGGATGGGGTAGTCCTGTAAGAACCATTCACTGTGGGTTTGGTTCTGTAAAATAGAAAAGAGAACCTGAAACGGCAAAACCGTTTCGGGTTCTCTTTTATTATGCACAAATATTATAAATGATGTTCTTATCACAGTTGATCTGAACCACCTGACTGATGTCGATGGTACCGTTAGAGATCATTCCAAGAAAAGTATTTACAGAAGTGTTTGTCATCTCGATATCAAGATGGGAATTAACACGGTAAACGCTGATCTGATGATCTCCGTTAAGATGTGATAGAACTGAATGAATTCTATCCATATTATCCCCTCCTTATTCAGTTTTCAAAGTGCTGAATATGTTCCGGATGCAACCGGAATTATTGTGCAAACTCTATATACAGGTGAAAATTATAGCACATTATTCCAAAATGTCATAAAAAAATTTAAAAGTAAATAGATAATGCACAATGTATTATAGGATACACGAATTACGCATGACATTAAGAACAAAAAATCAGCGGGAGCCAAATGATGTTTTATTTAAAAAATTTAAATTATTGAGAGGCAAGGTAATTGTAAAATTAAATTCAAAATTATTTCATTGCAATTTAAGAATGAAGGTGTTATCATCGTGCAAACCGATTGACAGACAGCAGAGTGTAAGTATTTACTGAGATTTTAAGTGATTATTTGGGATTAGTTTTTATTTTTGCAGATTTCAGGAGGAAAAAGCGATGAGTGAATTAAACATTATGATTCCAAATCGTGAGGCAGTAGGAGATTTCGTAGCATTAACATCAAAGCTTCCATACGAGATGGATCTTGTTCAGGGGTCAAAAATCGTTGATGCAAAATCAGTACTTGGAATAATTTATATGGGCCTTGGAAAGGTTTTGAACCTTAAGGTCAGAACAGAGAATCTTGCGGATGCAAGGGTTTCTCTCAAGGACTATATTGTTGAGTGATCCGCTTAAATCGTTAAAAGCGCTCGGATTGGGAGAATTCCCGGTTCGGGCGTTTTTTGTATCCCTGCTCCATGATAAATTATGTTAATATAAAAACCGAGGTGTAAGGAAATGCAGATAGAAATACAGAGATGTAACAGAAAATCGGTGGTGATCACAGTCAACAGTAAGGCAGAAGTGATCATTAAAGCTCCATATAATACAACTAATGCTGAGATACAAGAGATTTTGCAAAAAAGGGCAAAATGGATCAAGGATCATGTGGATAAAGTCAGGAAAGAAAGAGAGCGGGCAAAGAGCGTTGAACCGCTCAGTAACGAAGAACTAAGCAAATTGGGAGACAAGGCTGTGGAGTACATACCAAAACGTGTGGAATACTTCGCACCCAAGGTTGGAGTTCAGTATGGCCGCATAACCATAAGGAACCAAAAGTCCAGATGGGGAAGCTGCAGCTCCAAAGGTAATCTGAATTTTAACTGCCTTCTTATGCTGACACCTCCGGAGATAATAGATTACGTAGTGGTACATGAGTTATGTCACAGAAAAGAAATGAATCATTCCTTTCAGTTCTGGGCACTTGTTGAAAAGGTTTTACCTGATTACAGGGAAAGACGAAAATGGCTTGATGAAAATGGCGGAGTGATAATCGGACGTATGGAATAAAAAAGGCACTGCAGAATCGCTTTGTTTAATGGATGCAAAACAATTCCGCAGTGCCTTTTAGTACCGAAAAAGTGCAGTTGTCAGGGGAGTGATCAGCTCTGACATCTGCATTTGTTTATATGTCCGGGATTTTCAATCCCGAAGGCCGTGAGGCTCTTTATTTTTTAGGATATTTTTTTCTTGAGCGGCTGTTTAAAAGCATATCTCTTCGTATCTTCTGTGCCTTTGAAAGATCTCTTGTATGCTTGAGCATCCGGGATCTTCGTCTGTTATTGGCATATTTTTCTCGTAGTTCAAACAGGAAGTAAACGAGAAAGATAATTCCTGCAATGAGAGCGATAGACCCGAGTATCAGCAGCAGTTGTTTGATGGGTTTGGATATTTCCAGGCGTCCGTCCTCGTTGTTTATCACTATAGGCGCATGTTTTTCCTGAGCCTCAGGATGTTCGGTTCCTGAGTTGGAAACCGCATCGGATTCATTACTGGTTATACTGATGGTTTCAGGAATTGTTTCTTCCTGCAGTTTCACAGCTCCTGTTTCTGAAGCTTCTTCTGCCAGCTGCCTGCTGAGTTTGGTCTTCAGAGAATTATCGCTTAATTTGATATATGCTTTTCCTACTTCCCTGTCGCCGTAACTATAGTCGATACGTGCGAAAGAACCATCACTTTTTTCTTCGTCACTAAGATCATAGGTAAGAGTATCCGTAACAGCATCGATGTTATCCCCTTTAGGGACTGTTATATGATATGAAGGAGAGATATCGAAGCCTATTGAGTCTATAAGCTGAATGCCATAAACCTTCATATTGCTGGAGAGCTTGTTCAGATTCTTATCATTGCTCCTGGCACTTATGGAATAGAAATTATCATAGCCAAAATCAAAGAGTTTTTTGGTATCTGAGTACTGTGCACTATGACCGTTAAGTATCACAGCGATAAGAGTCATGCCGTCTCTTTCACATGCCGTAACCAGGGTATTACCTGCCAATGTTGTATAGCCGGTCTTTCCTGCGAAAACTCCGGGATAGTAGTCCGAATAGCTTTTTCTCATCATATGATGGTGGGCGTAAACGGTATTCTCGCTGTCATCAACATTGGGATATTTTGTTATGGGTGCATGTGTATAGGCCTGGGTTGCATCAATGCTTCGGAAGGTATCATTTTTGATGGCATACTGCATGATCTTTGCATAATCGTAAGCGCAGGTATAATGCTCCGGATCGTTAAGTCCCGATGGATTGACAAAGTGAGAATTAACACATCCAAGCTCCGCGGCTTTTTCATTCATCAGATCTGCAAATTTTTCATTGGTTTTTGAAATATATTCGGCCAAAGCATTGGCACAGTCATTTGCTGAATGAAGCAGGAGGCCGTAAAGACAGTCACGCACAGAAAGCTTGTCACCCGGAACCGCACCGATGATGGTTGAATTGGGTTCCAGATTCGTATTTACCGCTGCATAGGAAAAGGTGACCTTGTCTTCCAGATTATCACAATTCTCAAGTACCAGGATCGCTGTAAGAACCTTTGTTATGGAAGCCGGATAATAGGCGGTGGTTGCATTCTTTTCATAAAGTACGGCACCGGAATCGGCATCAATCAGGATTGCACCGTCTGATACGATATCAAAGTCAGCCTGAGGCCATCCTTCGGCATAGCACCTTGAGGTGATAATGAAGACGGAGGCAAGGGTCATCAAAACCTGCTTACACAGCTTATTTTTGTTTATAAAGGATTTAATCTTTTGTATCATTTGCTTCTTTCACAGCCTTTTTCAGGACTACGGATGCTTTATAGAGATCTCCGTCAATGCTTATAACAAGCTCTCCGTTCATAAGCTTTGTCAGGCTCTTTGCTATGGAGAGTCCGAGACCCGAACCCTCGGTTGTACGGCTTACATCGCCTCTTACAAATCTCTCCGTGAGTTCTTCGGGAGAAATGTTAAGTGGTCTTGAGGAAATGTTTTTTATGGTGCAGGTTGCTGTATCCGAATCATCATCCTCGGTGATATCCACGTAAACTCTCGATTCACGAAGAGCATATTTACAGCAGTTATTTAAGAGATTCTCGATAACTCTCCAAAGATGTCTTCCGTCGGCAGAGATCATAACAGGATGCTCCGGGTAATTGAGTATCACTTCAAGCTTTGCGGCATGGGTCTTGTCTTCAAATTCTCCAAGTGCCTGTTCAACTATTTCGTTGTAATTGATATCCGCAAAGTCTATCTTGACATTTCCGGAGCTTGCCTTACTTGCTTCAACCAGATCCTCCGTCAGGGTTTTAAGTCTGGTGGATTTCTGGTCAAGAACCTTTATATACTCCTGAACTCTCGGGTTATCTATTTCCTCACGTTTAAGCAGGTCTACATAGCTTATTATGGAAGTCAGAGGTGTTTTCAGGTCATGGGAAACATTGGTGATAAGGTCTGCCTTTAAACGTTCGGACTTAACCTGCTCATCAACTGCATGACTCAGACCCGTTGCTATGTGCCAGGCATAAAAATCAATTGACAGAATGATGAGAAGTATCGCAAGGGCAAGCAGTAAAGCATTGAGACTTGCCATTTTATAGAAACGGACGAAAAGGAAAATTATCATTGCAAATGCCAAAAGGTTCGGCAGAACAAACAAGAGATAGCTGAAGAGCCTGGAGGTGGTTTTCTCGGCACTGAAGATGTAATGCCCGAAAAGATCACATATCTTTTTCAGCAACGATGATTTCCACAAGCGCTCTGCTTTATAATTTCTTATTAGCGAAAACAGCATCGGAACAAACACGATGTACTTCAGGAGAAAGCTTAATGCCGATGTCCAGAAATCCCAGTTGTTCAGAACACCGATAACATTTTCCAAAGACTCAAGAAACTGCGGCGATACCATTTCTGCGATAAAGCCCCAGATAAAGAATGCTGAAACAATTATCTCTGTGGGACAGTGATCAATCTTATAAAGATGGATCTTTTTATCTGCTTTGTCCTCGCTTTGTCCGGTTTTAAGGGCAAGATATACAAGAGATGAAATCGCCGCTATAGAGGACAGTGAAAGCACCAGGAGTCCTGATATACTTGAAATCCTTCGGCTGTTATAAATCTCTGCATTTTCTTTCAGGATATCATCATTGGGAAATGAGGTATCTATGCCAACAGAATAGTGGTATTGTGAGCTTTCTGACTGAAATGGATTTCTGGCCTGTAAAAGCGGGATAAGGTTTTGGGGAATGTTTCTGAAGCTTGTGGATACCTGGAGTGAGTTGGAATCCGCATAAGCAAAACTCGGCAGGGAACGTATATCATCTTCAGTCCGTTCGGTATCGTTTGTGAAAACCACTTCCTTACCCTTTGAGGTATACCGGATATTAAAGAAGAAGTTGGTTGCACTTTTATCGAACTCATTTTTTACCGCATAGTACCTGGCCAGATATGTTAATGCTTCTTCCGCGAGAGCTCCGAGAGACATCTGACCGTCTGTGGGGCTGGTTTGTTTATAATTGGGAAGATAAGCACGATATTGAACTATTATCTGATGATTGAGTTCATCATCTTCCTTTGATATGGTTCTGGATCCGTCATTTTTGAGACGATTCCAGGAATCAAAATAATAGCCCATGGATCTGGCATACTGTATGAGATAATCGAGGGAGTAGGATACATTCTGTCCCTGTATGTCAGCCTGAGCTATGATGAGACCAAGGTCCAGCTTTCCGTTTTTTTCAAAAATATCCGTGAGCTGAACATAGTCGAAAACATCCGTCATCATCTCATTTACCTGAGACTCGTAGGAGACGCTCTTAATATAATCCGGCTGACGTACATACTCCAGGGCTGATCCCTCCGCAGCACCGAAGGTTAAGACACCGATGCTGCAGATTATAAGGATTATCGAGACAAAATTAATTATTGTAAGGATGATTCGTTTCATGATTTGGCAGAGTCCTGTTTTTCGATTTTATAGCCTACACCCCAAACTACCTTAAGATATCTCGGTTCACGGGGATTTATCTCGATTTTTTCACGTATATGACGTATATGGACAGCTACAGTATTGTCTGCACCGATTGCTTCCTCATTCCAGATGGAAGTATAGATGTCATCAATAGAGAAAACCTTGCCGGCATTCTTTACCAGGAGAAGAAGGATGTTATATTCGATAGGTGTCAGCTTTACGGCATTGCCATCAACGGTAACCTCCTTTGTATCGTCATTCATCATGAGACCTCCGCAGGCATAAATGTTTCCGTTGTCAGCCTCTCCGATGTTTCCGAGCTGGGTATATCTGCGGAGCTGTGACTTTACTCTGGCAATAAGCTCAAGAGGGTTATAAGGTTTGGTGAGATAGTCATCTGCCCCCACATTAAGACCGAGGATCTTGTCATTGTCCTCACCCTTTGCGGAAAGCATGATGATAGGTATGGAACTGGTCTCCCTTATTTTTAAAACGGTATGAACTCCGTCAAGACCAGGCATCATTACGTCGATGATGAGAAGATCCACCCTGTGCTGTTCCATGATCTCCAGAACATCATAGCCGTCATAAGCTTTGAGGACGTTGAATCCTTCTCCGGTAAGATAGATGGAAATGGCTTCGACGATCTGCTTGTCGTCGTCGCATACAAGAATTGTCTGCATATAAAAACCTCCTGTTGGTAGGTGAAGTAGGTATCTGTAGATACTAATAAACTACATTATTATACATTATTGGTCTATTCAATGCAAAGAAAGTCAGAAGAAACTACCCGGGATTTTACGGGATTTTTAATCCCGGGAGCAACGATTCTTTGAAATCCAGCGGGGACGGTTCTCGCCGGAGAGAACCGTCCCCGCTGGATAACTCTGAAATATAAAAAGCTTCCGGCGAACCGGAAGCTTTCAATCGTTATAAAGAATTATGCTTCAGAGGCAACAGGCTGAACAAACTGCTTGTTAAGGTATGCATCGCGGCCATTGTAATCTATCATGATCCATTCGTCTCCGGCATCACCCTTATAAGTTACCTGAACGCCTGCGTCAAGAACATCCAGAACCTCACAATCTGTATTGGGCTCTGTACGAACCTTTACACCTGTGGTTGTTACCCAGACAGATGCAGCTGCTTCAGTCTCGGGAGCTGCAGTTTCCTCGGGAATAGCCTCAGCGGCAGCTGTTGTTTCCATAACTGCTTCTGTTGTTGCAGCAGGAGTTGTCTCGATTGTGGACTTATCGGAACCTCCCATTATTATCTTTATAAGGATAATAAGAAGTATGATACATGCGATAGGAATAGCAAACTTCATGATATTGTACATATCAAGAGAGCTGCTTCTTCTCTTAACTCTGCGTGAAGGCCTTCCGTCTCTGCCCGGAGACATCCGTCTTTCCTGATTTCTTGTGACACGTTCACTGTCACGAAGCGGTCTTGTGGGACGTGAAGTACGTTTCTGGGATGAGCCTCTTCCTGCGGAGCTGTTTGACAGAGGAATGTCTACATTACCAATGTTACTTACGAAGGAAGGTGTGCTTCCGGTGGATGTGCCGGATAAATCTTCGGGATTCCGGAAATTACTTTCCACTGCTGTTTCATCAAAGGCATCTGCATTATCTTTCGGGGCATCACCATATTCATCGGAAGCCTGTGCAGCCTCTCTTATGTTCTGGGTGTAGGAAGGAACAGACTGTCTGGAATCGGAAGCCGAATCCATGTAAACAGCAAGTTCATCACGGATGAGAGAAAAGGAATCATTGGCAGCCTGTGATGAGGCTTCACCGGATTCCGCACGCTCTCCATATAAACGTATGGTGTGATAGTTGTTTCTTGTTTCTTCGGAAATAAGATGATTGTTATAAAGCTGATCTATGTCGTTTTCAAGATTGTTGGATACCAGAACGGCTTTATCGATCTGTAAACGAACCAGAGTTTTAAGGATGCTCTTATCGAGGATCATAGCCTCGGAATACTGTCCATTCAGGATACTCTGCTGAGCCTTGTTAAGATCACTTCTTATATTGCCCCAAATACTGGTTTCTCTCGGTGTTGGCATAAAAACCTCCTTAACGGAAATTAAATCATATCTAGTATACTCAATTTCAAAAGTCACTTCAAGGGAAGCGGGTACAGACTTGATGAAAAAAAGAATCTATGTTAAACATAGTAAAAATATAAAATGAAAGGTATTTAAGATGAGATTAAGACATATAACGGGATCTGAAGATTTTGTGGCAAATTCGGAGTATGTAACACATGATCCGGAGCAGAATAAAGGAAAGTGGAAAGAGTATTTTGGAAACGATAATCCCATAAGGATCGAGATAGGAATGGGAAAAGGACAGTTTATCGAAAAGATGGCTGCAGAAAACAGGGATGTTAATTTTATAGGTATAGAAAGATATGACACAGTAATATTGAAAGCAATAAAAAAGAGGGAAGCTCTTGAGAGTGAAGGCGTAAAGCTTGATAATCTCACATTTATCTCAATTGATGCCAGGATGCTGGCAGAGGTTTTTGCTCCCGGTGAGGTAGACAGGATTTATCTTAATTTTTCAGACCCGTGGCCTAAGGACAGACAGGCTAACCGGCGTTTGACAAGCCCTGTTTTTATGAAGATATATAAGGAGTTCCTCAAGACAGACGGTCAGCTTGAATTTAAAACAGATAACATGGGACTCTTTGACTATTCTCTTTTATCTATTCCCGAATCGGGCTGGAAGCTTACTGCTGTAACGAGAAATCTTCATAATGACTCAACTATGAACGAAGGAAATATCATGACTGAGTACGAAGAGAAGTTTTCGGCAAAGGGTAATCCTATATATAAACTCATAGCTGTACAGTGATTTGAAAAGAAACGGTTCAGACGGTGGGCCATGGGGACTGTTACAACCGAACAAAAAAAACAGGATGAAAAAATTTTAAAAAGTTGTTGACAAGAACCGGCTGATTGTGTACTATAAACAAGCGCTCAAAAAGAGCGCAGTAAACATGCACCTTTAGCTCAGTTGGTAGAGCAGCGGACTCTTAATCCGTTTGTCCAGGGTTCAAGTCCCTGAAGGTGCATTTTTTGTTGCTTAAAACATATAGTGTCAGTATAAGGAAGCCGGAGCCCGTGAGGACTTCGGTTTTCTTTTTTGAGGTTATCCACCGGGGACGGTTCTCGCGGTTGAGAACCGTCCCCGGTGGATTTCTTTTGATTCTTATTGTTTTGTAAGAATAAAGTAACATGAATTTAGAATGCTGATGTTATAATCATATAGTTTAAGAAGTAGGATGATACAAAACTGCCCATAATTAATAATAGTGTGAGATACGCGCAAGGATTTTTCTTTTGGGTGAGTCACTACAGAAAGGAAATTTATGTTCAATCGCAGTTTTTTAAGGCTTACATCACTGGCATTGGCAGCAAGTATGCTGGTTATGACAGGATGTGAACAGCAGATAAGTGAATCTGTTATTGCAGAAAATGAATCGGAGATAGTGGTTACAACAGCACCGGAAACCGAGGCTGTTGAATATGTGGCTGCATTGGGAATCAATTCCAATGTATTGCCCTCTATAGCGGGAGTAACAGTAGACGATGCAGCTGAAGATCTGGCACCGGTTAACCTTACGGTCGGAGTCATTAACTCAGTTGTAAGGGATCTCCAGCAGAGACTCATGGATCTCGGATATATGGATCCCGATGAACCCACAACCTATTATGGTGATGCAACATCTCTTGCAGTACAGTATTTCCAGAGACAGGCCGGGATGGCTATGGATGGAATCTGCGGTGTGGAGACCTGGGATGCGATCATGTCTGACAGCGCTCCGCATTATGCATTAAAACTCGGTTTTCAGGGTAATGACGTAACTCATGCCCAGTACCGTTTATATAACCTCGGTTATCTCTACAATGCTTCCGATATAAACGGAACCTACGATGAAAAAACCATGGAGGCTGTAAAGAAATTACAGGAGATGAACGGACTTACCGTAGACGGCATTTACGGAACCAGCACATACAACCTGTTATATTCAGATGAAGTAAAGGCCAATATTGTTGCCTTGGGTGAGCAGTCCGAACTTGTTAAAAAGTATCAGCAGATTTTGATAAATCTCGGTTATCTTGAGGGTGAGGCAGACGGTAACTTCGGTCTGGGAACACAGAATGCCATCAAAGCATTCCAGTCAAGAAATGACCAGGTTGTGGACGGATATCTCGGTCCCGATACAAGAGCCGCTTTGGATGATCCCAATGCTATTCCATTTGCTATGCGTCTCGGAGAACAGTCCGATTCAGTTAAGGAATTGCAGGAATATCTGGTTAAGTACGGATATCTTGATTCGGATAAGGCTACAGGTTACTTTGGTGAACTTACAAAAACAGCGGTTGCCAATTTCCAGAGCAAGAACGGACTTACTGCAGACGGACTTGCGGGAGCCAAGACCATATCACTTCTTCACAGCGGAAATGTAAAGAAGAATACAAAGCAAAGCAGCACTTCACAGAGCTCCACAGGAAATACCGGAAACACGGCTGCAACTGTTCCTGCAAATACAGGAACCTCAGCTCCTGTTTCGATACCTCAGACTTCATATGTAGGAAACGGTGGAGCAACAGTTTCAGGCTCAGCGGCCAACCTCATTGCTATAGCATCCTCCAAGATCGGATGTCCTTATGTATGGGGAGCAAAGGGACCTAACAGCTTTGACTGTTCAGGATTCGTATACTGGTGTCTGAATCAGGCCGGTGTAGGTGTTTCCTACATGACATCCTCAGGATGGAGAAATCCCGGAAGATTTAAGCAGGTATCTTATAACGAGCTTCAGGCAGGAGACATAATTGTAGTTTCAGGCCACGTTGGTATCGTAGCCGGAGGCGGAACAATCATCGATGCTTCATCTTCAAACGGACGTGTAGTTCACAGAAATCTAGGAGCATGGTGGGCAAATCACTTTATCTGCGGCTGGAGAATCTTCAGCTGACAGGTAAATAACCGCTGAGTGCTTAGATATAACAAACATATAACACGAAAGGTCAGAAAGGCCGGTTTTTATTACGCTATACTGACTTAAAGACCCCGGTCACATCAGAAAAGATAATTCTGATGTGACCGGGGTCTTATTTTTTATTGTAAAAACTGTTGCTGCTAATGTCTGCTTATTTAAAATCGCTTCTTGAGAGTTGATGCTGCGTATCAATCTTACAGAAAATTGATACAGGATTTGAGCGGCTTTGGAATTACTGTTCTTTTTCAGGGGAGTAGGAGTGGAGAAGCTCCCTTCTGTTGGATTCACGGACAAAGGTTTCTATAAGCCTTATGGCAGCCGAAGAAAGGTTTCGGGAGCTGTCTATGGCAAGACAAAAAGTCCTTTCGGGAATGGGCTCCAATAAAGGAATCCTGTATACGAGTTTTCTCTCCAGTGCATCCGCGGCAAGAGCTTCAGGATAGAATCCGATTCCCAGATCGTTTTCCACCATGGGAAGGATCTGATCTGTGGATGAAGCTTCAAACTCAGGCTGAAAAGTAAGCTGATGATTCAGAAAATACTGTACATATAATTCTCTTGTTCCGGTATCACGTCCGACACTGATGAGGGGATAGGTGCTGAGCTCTCTCAGAGACATGGGTTTTTCTGATAGGTGCTTCAGAGATGGACCAACGATAGGTATCTCCCTGAAATTAAATAAAGGTTCCATAGTCAGAGGGGCACGAATGGTAAGAGGAGTGGTAATAAGTGCAAAATCCGCAATGCCATTCTGAAGAGATACTATGGCCTTGGGTGTGGCATGATTTGATATGCGAATGTTTATATCCGGAAATTTGGTTTTAAAATCTCTAAGTACTGGAAGCAGAACTATCCTGAGGGCATTCTCCGATGCCGCTATGGTTACCTGTCCGCATTCAAGATTGACATCTTTATTCAATTCCTTTTCGGCCTCATCTATCTGTTCAAATGCTATGGACACATGTTCAAAAAGCTTCTGGCCATTGGGGGTAAGTGTTATACCGCGTTTACCTCTTTGCATAAGCTTACATCCCAGGTTTTCTTCAAGATTATTCATGGCTCTGCTGACATTGGGCTGGTTTGAGCCAAGCATCCTTGCAGCCCTTGTAAAGCTTTTGTAGGTACCTACAAAGTAAAAGATTCTGTAGTAATCAAAAGAAATCATAATATTCTCCGATATTTTGCCGAACAAAGTAGAGTACAGGGTCGTGCTACAATTATGACGAAAAAATAATCATTCCGAACAAATATATATATAAAAACAAAATCGAAATACAGCTCTGTTTATGATGTAAAAGAAACAATTATTATAAAAAGATATATAAAATTATATAACAAAATTTACAATACATGTCAAATTGATATAGATGACATGCAAAAAATGCGGATTGAATATTAAAAATCCGGGAATATAATAAAAACCCGTGAGTGAAGTGAGTTAGTAAACATGTAAAAAATGTTTTACATCACATTTTTCACATGAACACAATAATAGAAATGGAGGTAGTCAAATGGAGCATTTTACCGAAGAACTCCAGGAACAGCTGCAGGTTTCTACAGTATTCAGTATCGGAGGAATCGGAGTTGCGGAATCAACGGTTGTAACATGGATCATCATGGCGATACTGGTCGGATTGTCAGTTTACCTCGGATCTGATCTGAAAGTCAGAAATCCGGGTAAGAAACAGCAGCTGGCAGAAATCATTGTTTCCTGGTTTGACAATTTCACGGGAGAGCTTCTGGGTGAACACGGAAAACAGTACAGTACCATAATTTCCGTTATCCTTATTTACATTGGAGTATCCAATCTAATTGGTCTTTTTGGCCTGAAGCCGCCGACAAAGGATCTCAATGTAACAGTGGGACTTTCTGTCATAAGCATCTTCCTCATAGAGATCGCGGGATTCAGAAGAAAGGGTGCCAAAGGCTGGATAAAGCATTTTTCAGAGCCTGTGGCCATTGTCACTCCTATCAATATTCTGGAGCTGGTTATCAGACCCCTGTCTCTTTGCATGAGATTGTTTGGTAATGTCCTCGGTGCGTTCATCATCATGGAGCTTATAAAGATGGTGGTTCCCGTAGGTGTTCCTGCGATCTTCAGCCTTTACTTTGATATATTTGACGGTCTTATCCAGGCCTATGTATTTGTTTTCCTGACATCTCTTTATATCCAGGATGCAACGGAATAAAGCTTCGGGAACAAAGGATGATATTTAAAACCATAAATCAGCTTATGGCAGCTTAGGTTCAGACCACAGTCCATGAGCAAAAAATATTTTTAACATTAAAGGAGAAAAAATATGAGCATGACAGCAATTGGTGTAGGTTTAGCAGCACTTGCCTGCCTGGGAGCAGGACTTTCAATCGGTATCGCAACAGGTAAAGCAGCAGAGGCTATTGCAAGACAGCCTGAAGCAGACGGAAAGATCATGAGAATCCTTCTTCTCGGATGTGCTCTTGCGGAGGCAACAGCTATTTACGGTTTCGTACTTGGTATCCTTTGCATTTTCTTCCTTAAATGATCATTCCGGAATTTCAAAATCATAATTCAAGATCATCAGGAGAGAAAGTATGTTAAGAGTAGATATCAACTTATTATTTACAGTCATTAATCTGTTGGTACTCGTCTATCTCATGAAAAAGTTTCTGTTCAAACCTGTTCGTGAGGTTATGGAGAAGCGTCAGGCAGAGATAGAAGAGTCCTATAAGAAGGCTGAACAGGTAAATGAAGATGCCAAGCATCTGAAAGAAAAATATGAGGAAAGCCTCGGAAATATCGAAGAAGAGCGAAAGAATACTATCAATAAAGCAAAAATCGATGCTTCAAAGGAATATGATGAGATAGTAAACAATGCAAACAAGAAGGCTGATAAGATTATAGCCGAAGCCAAGATCCAGGCAGAGAAGGAAGCAGAGACAAAGCAGCGTGAGATGCAGCAGCAGATGGCAGTTCTTGTTGCCGAAGCCGCTTACAAGATCGCAGCTTCCCAGGACAGCGAGGCTAATGACAGAAAGCTTTTCGATCAGTTCATAAACGGAGACAGTAATACAGTTAAACCAAGTAATCAGGAGGCATAATCGTGAGTCAGAATGCCAGAGAAATCGCAGAACGTCTGATTCAGTCACAGGTATCGGAAAGTGTAATGAGTTCAACCTCAAGAATTTTCAAGGTACTTCCCCAGACGGCTTCTCAGCTGAGTGATCCTACGATTCCCATTGAAAAGCGTTACGAGGTTATCGATAGTGTATTTCCTACAGAAGTAAGAAAGACTCTTAAGAGCCTCTGTGATGACAATGATCTGAAGAAATGGGATGAAATAGCCAAGCAGTACACAAATATACGTACTAGCAATGAAAGACAGATCCATGTACAGCTGAGATATGTGACCAGACCTTCTGAAAAACAGCTTATGGATATCCAAAAGTTTGTTTTTGATAAATATAATACCCATCACTTTGATTTTGATCTATGTGAGGATAAGAGCCTGGGCGGCGGATTTATCCTGGAAGTTGGAAATGATCAGTATGACTGGTCAACCATCGGAAGACGAAACCAGTTCCTGGAGCAGTTAAAAAATACCCGCTCGGAGTTAACCAGTGACGCCGACATCATTACCATACTTCAGCAGAGTGTAGGCAACTTCGACCTTAAGGCTGAAAAGAAGGAAATAGGCTTCATCGAGAGCATCGGTGACGGCATTGCCATAATGAATGGTCTTGACCATGCCATGTACGGCGAAGTTATCACCTTTGATAACGGAACCAAAGGTATGGTTCAGAATATCGAGAGAGACAGAATAGGCGTTATCCTGTTCGGAGACGAATCCGGGCTTTCGGAAGGAAGCAGAGGTATACGTACAGGACGAATGGCAGGTATCTCGGTTTCCGATGAGTACCTCGGAAGAGTTGTCAATGCTCTCGGAGAGCCTATTGACGGACTTGGTCCGGTAAACGGATCAGAATTCCGTGCCATCGAGCAGCCGGCCCCCGGAATCATTGACCGTTCACCGGTTAATGAACCTATGCAGACAGGAATCCTCGCCATAGATTCAATGTTTCCTATAGGAAGAGGCCAGCGTGAGCTTATTATCGGCGACCGCCAGACAGGAAAGACCTCTATTGCTATAGATACCATTCTTAATCAGCATGACAAAAACTGCATATGCATTTATGTAGCCATCGGCCAGAAGGAATCAACCGTAGCAGCTTTGGTTGAGACCTTAAAGAAGCATGAGGCTATGAGTTACACCTGTGTGGTAGCTGCTACAGCAGCAGATCCCGCACCGCTCCAGTATATAGCTCCCTACGCTGCTACATCACTGGCTGAATACTTTATGTATAAGGGTCAGGATGTTCTCATCGTATATGATGATCTTTCAAAGCATGCGGTTGCTTACAGAGCGCTTTCACTGCTTCTCGGGAGATCACCGGGACGTGAGGCATATCCGGGTGATGTATTCTATCTTCATTCAAGACTTTTGGAGCGCTCCTGCCACCTGAACAGTAAGCTTGGAGGCGGATCCATAACAGCTCTTCCTATCATAGAGACCATGGACGGTGATGTGTCTGCATACATTCCTACGAATGTTATTTCCATTACCGACGGACAGATATTCCTAGAGTCAAACCTTTTCTTTGAGGGTCAGAGACCTGCGGTGAATGTCGGACTTTCAGTATCCCGTGTGGGTGGAGCTGCCCAGACCAAGGCCATGAAGAAATCTTCAGGCTCTTTACGTATAGACCTTGCCCAGTTTAGAGAAATGGCTGTTTTCACCCAGTTCTCTTCGGATCTTGATCAGAACACAAAGGACCTTCTTACACAGGGTAATGTTTTGATGGAGCTTTTAAAGCAGCCATTATGCAATCCTTTGTCCCTGAGCGATCAGGTGATAACACTTGTGGTTGCTCTTAATCATAGCATGATGAGCATTGAGAAAAAGAAGGTCAAGGAGTTCCAGGGTAAGATGCTTTCATATTTTGCCCAGAGATATCCGGAGATAGGTAAGAATATCGAGATTTCCAAAATGATCGGAGAGGATGAAAAAAATCAGATCCTCACTGTGGCTGATGAATTCCTGAAGCTGTGGAAAGATAATGATGGAAATGTTGAGATTTCCGTAGAGAAATAATGTGGTTAAGCTGAGCTATACTTAAAAGGTATAGCTCATTTAGAATTATTGTATAGAGGAGTTAATTGTGGCAACAACAAGAGAACTGCGAGACAGAATCTCAAGCATCGATAATACTTTAAAGATCACAAATGCCATGTATCTTATCTCCAGTACCAAGCTGCGTAAAGCCAAGATAGAATTACAGCAGACTGAACCGTACTTCTACACACTTCAGACAATGATCCAGCGAATACTCAGGCATCTTCCTGAAGGCTTCACGCATCCCTATCTTGATCTGAGAGAGGATCTGAGAGAGCGATTCGATCCAAAGCATTACCGTACTGCCATAATATGTGTTACAGCAGATAAGGGACTTGCGGGAGCGTATAATCATAATGTGATCAAACGTACGGAGGAATTGCTTAAGGAACGGCCCGATCACAGATTATATATCGTAGGTGAGATGGGGAGAGTTTATTTCAGACAGGCCGGTGTGGATATAGAAGAGCATTTTCATTATACAGCTCAGAACCCTACATTGCATCGTGCACGTGTTATCACAGGTCGTATGCTAGATCTTTTTCAACAGGACAGGATAGATTCTGTTTACATAGTGTACACAAGAATGAAGAACTCTTTGGAGATGATCACAGAAACAGAGCAGTTGTTACCGATAGATAAGATCAATGGCGGTGCTTTGACTACTACCATACCTATGGTGGCCGGAATGGAGGAGTTCAGACTCAGACCTACTCCTAAGGCTATTATCGATAATGTAATCCCTGATTATATCAACGGTTTCATATATAGCGCTCTGGTTGAATCCTTCTGTTCTGAGCAGAATGCACGTATGACAGCTATGGACGCAGCCAACAGAAGCGGTAACAAGCTGAAGCAGGAACTTAGCATCCAGTATAACAGATCACGTCAGGCAGCTATCACCCAGGAGATTACAGAAATTGCTGCAGGTGCAAGAGCTCAAAAGATGCATTAGTATAGCATAATTTAAGAGGAGATATATATGCAGACAGGAAAAATTGTGCAGGTCATGGGACCGGTGGTGGATGTTTTGTTTGAGACCGGCTCTGTTCCCGAGATAAAGACTGCACTTATTGTAGATAATCATGGTACAAAATGTACCATGGAGGTTGCTCAGCAGCTTGGGCACAGTACAGTCAGGTGCATCATGCTTACTGCCAGCGAAGGCCTTGAAAGGGATATGGAAGTTATCGATACCGGAAAGGGAATTACGGTTCCGGTAGGAGAAAAAACTCTGGGAAGACTTTTCAATGTGCTTGGTGATGCTATAGACGGAAAGGAAGATCCTGAAACGGAAGAACGTTGGGAAATCCATAGAAAACCGCCTAAGTTTGAGGACCAGAATCCGGCACAAGAGATACTTGAGACCGGTATCAAAGTTATAGATCTTATTGCTCCCTATGCAAAAGGTGGAAAGATCGGACTTTTTGGAGGTGCCGGTGTAGGAAAAACAGTCCTTATACAGGAGCTCATAAGAAACATTGCTACTGAGCACGGTGGGTACTCCATATTTACAGGTGTAGGAGAACGTTCCCGTGAAGGAAACGATCTTTACAGTGAGATGACGGAAAGCGGAGTTATCAAAAATACAGCCCTCGTATTTGGACAGATGAATGAGGCCCCGGGTGCAAGAATGAGAGTTGCGGAGACCGGTCTCACCATGGCTGAGTATTTCCGTGATGTACAGCATAAGGATGTGCTTCTGTTTATTGATAACATATTCAGATTCGTACAGGCTGGTTCTGAAGTATCATCGCTTCTTGGCCGTATGCCTTCAGCGGTAGGATATCAGCCGACTCTTGCAACTGAGATGGGTCAGTTACAGGAAAGGATCGCATCAACAAAGAGCGGATCGGTCACATCGGTTCAGGCGGTATATGTACCTGCAGATGACCTGACAGACCCTGCTCCGGCAACAACATTTGCTCATCTTGATGCGACCACCGTACTTAGCCGTAAGGTAGTTGAACAGGGTATCTATCCGGCTGTAGATCCTCTTGAGTCATCATCAAGAATACTGACAGAGGATATAGTAGGTAAGGAACACTATGATACAGCGCAGAGTGTATTACGTATCCTCCAGAAATACAAAGAACTTCAGGATATCATCGCGATTCTCGGTATGGAAGAACTTTCAGAGGAAGATAAGATGACTGTATACCGTGCCAGAAAGATAAGAAACTTCCTTAGCCAGCCTTTCTTCGTAGGCGAACAGTTTACGGGTGTACCCGGAAGATATGTTCCGCTTCAGGAGACTGTCAGAGGATTCAAGGCCATAATCAACGGAGAAATGGATGAATATCCTGAGAATGCATTTTTTAATGTAGGTACTATCGATGATGTAAAGAAAAAGGCAGATGATATCGCGAGTGCCGAAAGTAAAAAGCTTTAAACATATAACATGATAGTGGTTAACAGTAAAATGTGAGGTTTATAGAATGGCAGATACACCAAGCTTCAGCTTAAAGGTAATAGCGTCCAATAAAGTCTTTTATGATGCTCAGGCAGAATATCTGCAGATAATCACGCTGACCGGTTCACGCGGGATCATGGCACATCACGCACCGTGTATAGTTGCAGTAGAAACCGGGCAGATGAGTATACTAAAGCCGGACGGAGAAAGAATTACGGTGGTAGTGAGCGGAGGAATCTGCTCAGTTGCCAATAACCGTGTAACTGTGCTTGTTGATACATGCGAGACTGCCGAAGAGATAGACATAAGAAGAGCAGAGGAAGCAAAAGAAAGAGCATTGGAACAGCTCAGACAGAAGCAGTCAGTCGGAGAATATAAGATGACACAGTCATCACTCGCAAGAGCCCTTACCCGACTTGAGTTTTCAAGCCATAAAAAGCACTATATTTGATGGATTAATAAGCAAAAAGCAGACTTATGGCATTTACGCTCATAGGTCTGTTTTTTTATCCGGCAAAAAAAGAAATGGCATTGGAGAGCATGAGAATATAAAATAAAAGAAGGATTACAGTGGATACAGAGTATTTATATGCATTAGATGGTTGGATTGTCGGGTATTGCAGATTATATTTTAAGCACAGACATTCAGAGAGAGGAGTTCCGGATGAATACAGCTGAAGAATTAAAAATTGGTTTTATTGGTTTTGGGAATATGGCGGGAGCAATAGCTGAAGGACTTATCAATTCAGGCTTTGCGGCCGAAAACTGCTATGCAGCAGCAGGTCACTTTGACAGGCTTAAGGAAAAGTGTGAGAAAATGGGCGGAATTAACCCTGTTGAAGATATATCGGATCTTATCGATGCTTCTGATATAATCTTTATCGCAGTGAAACCTGCTAAGATAAAAGAGGTTATCACACCTGTAAGAGCTCAGCTTTCTTTAAGCGGCAAGGTTATAGTGTCTGTTGTATGGGGATATAATTATGACCGATACTTTGATGAAGAGGTTCTCGTTAAGGGGACTCATGTCATATGTTCCTGCCCCAATACTCCGGTTGCCATAAATAAGGGGATTTTTGTTGTGGAGAATAAGAATTCCCTTTCAGAGGAAGAGTTTGAAAGCGTAAACGAACTTCTGGGAAGGATAGGCCTGGTTATTCCGGTAGAGACAAAGCTTCTGGGCATTTCCGGTACTGTCTGCGGATGCGGTCCTGCCTTTACGGATATGTTCATAGAATCACTTTCAGATGCAGCGGTAATGTACGGAATACCGAGAAAAACAGCTTATCAGATGGTGTCAAGGATGATAGAGGGTACCTCTGCACTGCAGCTCCACAGCGGAAAGCATCCCGGAGAGATGAAGGATGAAGTTTGTTCACCGGGCGGATCAACCATAAAGGGTGTTGCGGCCCTGGAGGAACATGGATTCAGGGGAGCTGTGATAGATGCCGTAAAGACAATACAGGGATGAACCTCTAAAATTATAAAAAACTTGTCAGTATTAAGTAAAAAGTGTATTATATAGAAAAATTGTTGGCATGGATTTTTGACGTTAGGTCATAGATGCCGGTTGAAACATTAATATAGAAGAGGTTTCAGGGAGACAGTATAGAGATGATGAATCCAAAAACAAAGAAAACCATATCAGCGGTTATTGTCATTGCTCTTGTATTTGCAATGGTGCTGACAATGGTTCTTCCTTATATTTTGAAATAAGAAAGAGAAATGCGAGGCGGCAGTCCATTGCGGACTGCCGCTTCTTTTATAGTGATAAGTCCGCCACATCACAGGCGCTTCATAACAGGTTCCTGTAGAAGCTGCCTCGATACAGGTGACGGTCTGCGAAGAATCGGGAAGGGATCTTCCTGATCTATTATGGTGACAGTATGGAACAAAGTATAATGCCGGGGCAGGATCTTGTTTTAGTAGGCGAGATAGGTACCCATGGGGCTGAGAAGCTTTTGGAATTGTATCCGGAAGAAATAAATAAAAGATTTTCAAGCTTCTATCTTTCCGAAGAAAAAAGAAAGCTCTCGGATCAGAAAGCTGTAATGGAGCAGTGGTATCATGCCGCCCGGGAGGCGCGAGCGGAGGAGGCTTCGGCAGATCCCGTTGAGTATGCCATGCCGGATTACAGGAAGATTTACGGAGTAACTGAAATACGAAAGGTTGAAAAGGGCGGAATACTTAAAGCATTGTGGGATTTTTGTGAGGCGGCTGCATTGGACCCGGAAACCGGAAGAAAAAAGGGATACGGGCTTGGATGTGAATTTAGATACGACAGCATACCTGTAAGCCAGTTTACCATGGAGATATGTGAGTTATTCGATGTTTTGCCATACAGACTTTGGTCCCGGGACTGTTTCCTCATGACCATGGAAAAGGGAGATCACTTTTGCCGTGATTTTCTGGAGATGCAGTTAAGAGCATCAAAAAAGCTGGCGGACGAGACATTTTTAAAGGGGTCAAGAGTGGGTTTTGACAGTGAACAGCATGCGAGAACCACGGAACCTGTAAAAGCATCTGTTTTCGGAAGGATAACAAAGGAAAAGAAGCGCATAAGGGTAGACGGTACAGAGATCGGATATCTGACAAGGGAAAGCTATGAAGAGCTTGACAGATTCCTTAAACAGTGACCGGTGGAAGTGACATTCCGGTTGCCGGTAAGGGTTCGGAGGATAAGATCGCGTTACCTTAATAGAGTCTTAAGTTGAATGAACAGTTACAGGATATTAAAATTAAAATAATGTTATAGGGAAGTTTAAAAAATGTAAGGAGTAAATCATGAGAGAAAAAATCTTAACCATCATAGAAAAGAATTCCCGACTTACAGTCAAGGATATCGCAAGTATCCTGGGTGAGTCTGACGCCAAGGTTGCCGCAGAGATAGAGGCAATGGAAAATGAACATATTATTTGCGGATATCATACTCTTATAAACTGGGACAAAACTCAGGATGAGAGAGTTGATGCTCTTATAGAAGTAAAGGTAACACCTCAGCGCGGACTTGGATTTGACTCCATAGCACAGCGCATCTATCAGTATGATGAGGTTGATGCGGTTTATCTTATGTCAGGTTCCTTTGATTTTACCGTGCTTATAAGCGGAAAAACCATGAAGGAGGTCGCTTCCTTCGTATCCAGCAAGCTTTCTCCCATGGATTCCGTGCTTTCCACAGCTACACATTTTGTACTTAAGAAATATAAAGATCATGGCACCGTTATAGAACAGCCAAGAGTTGACGAGAGAATGAAGGTATCACCATGAGAAATCCATTGAACAGTAAGATCACAGGGATTCAGCCCAGTGGTATAAGAAAATTTTTTGATATAGTTTCGGAGATGAAGGATGCCATATCCCTCGGAGTCGGTGAGCCTGATTTTGACACTCCCTGGCATATAAGAGAAGAGGGTATACATTCTCTCGAGAGAGGAAGAACCTTTTATACCTCCAATTCAGGCCTTAAGGAACTGAGAGATGAGATCACCAGGTATATAAAAAGAAAGTACAATGTGGACTATAATCCGGTGACAGAGACCCTGGTAACTGTAGGCGGATCAGAGGCCATAGATATGGCTCTCAGGGTAATGCTGGATCCCGGGGATGAAGTGCTGGTACCTCAGCCCAGTTACGTATCCTACGTTCCCTGCACCATTATGGCAGGCGGAACACCTGTGCCTATAGAGCTTGAGGAAAAGGATGAGTTCAGACTGACACCGGAGAAGCTTCAGGAAAAGATCACGCCGAAGACAAAGGTGCTGGTACTCCCCTTCCCCAACAATCCTACGGGAGCAATTATGGAGAAGGAGGATCTCGAGAAGATCATACCTATCATCGAAGAGCACGACCTCTTTGTTATTACGGATGAAATCTACAGTGAACTAAGCTACAAGGGAACTCCCTCCAGCATCATCGAGTTTCCGGGAATGCGTGAGAGAACTGTTTATATCAACGGTTTCTCCAAGGCTTATGCTATGACCGGATGGAGACTTGGATACTGCTGCGGACCTCAGATCATAATGCAGCAGATTCTCAAACTTCATCAGTTCGCTATCATGTGCGCTCCCACAACTTCACAGTATGCTGCTACTGAAGCCCTGAAAAACGGTGACGATGATGTAGCCAAGATGAGAGAGTCGTATAATGAGAGAAGAAGATATCTGGTGACACGTTTGAGAGAGATGGGCATGGAGTGTTTTGAGCCTTATGGGGCTTTCTATGTATTTCCGTCCATCAAACGCTTTAATATGAGTTCGGAGGAATTTGCAACGAGACTTCTTCAAGAAGAAAAGGTGGCTCTCGTTCCAGGTACCGCCTTCGGGGATTGCGGCGAAGGATTTTTGCGTATATCCTATGCATATTCGCTTCAGGATCTGAAGAAGGCTCTGGACAGGATAGAAAAATTTGTTAGCAGACTGAAATAAACAGATAATCCCCGGGGATTCTTTTGAGGTACTCAAAACTATATGGCTTACATGGTAAATTTTTGGTAGTAACGAAAGAATCCTTTATCGACTGATGACCATTGCGGAATTTTTTTTACATACGGAGGAAATATGGCCTGGTACGATAGTGCAATTTTTTATCATATGTATCCCCTTGGTATGGTGGGAGCCGAAAAAGTGAATGATGGCGGAAAAGTGAAACGCCGCTTTGATCAGCTTACGGCTTTTATCCCCTATCTTAAGGTACTTGGATGTGACGCCATATACATTGGCCCGCTCTTTGAGTCAGGAAGTCATGGGTATGACACCACTGATTACAAAACCGTAGACCGTAGACTGGGTACCAATGAAGACTTTCGGAAATTTGTGGATACGGCCCATAATTACGGCATCCACGTAATAGTTGATACAGTTTTTAATCACACAGGCAGAGACTTTTTTGCATTTAAAGATATAAGGGAAAAGGGACCGGACAGTCAGTATAAGGACTGGTACAAAGGCATCAATTTCGGAGGTCGTTCACCGAGAGGTGATAATTTCGGCTATTCCGCATGGCGCGGGGCATGGGAGCTTCCGGAGCTTAACTTCAACAATGAGCATATGCGAAAATATCTCATAGAAGTGGTACAGTATTGGGTAGATACCTTTGATATCGACGGATTGAGGCTTGACTGTGCTGATGTTCTGGATATCAACTTCCAAAAGTCCTTAAGATACTTCACGACCCAGATGAAGCCGGATTTCTGGCTTATGGGTGAGGTTATACATGGGGAGTATCCAAGATGGGTTAATGCTGAAACCCTGCATTCAGTCACAAACTATGAGCTTCATAAATCCATTTACAGCGGTTTCAACAGCCATAACTTTTTTGAGATTGCCCATAATCTCAATCGGAATATGAATATTGCGAGGGATCTGTATCTGTTCCTTGAGAATCATGATGTGGACAGGATCGCTTCAAAGCTTGAGAATAAAGATAACCTTAAGCCCTGTTACATGGCTCTTTTTACCATGCCGGGCAAGCCTTCAATCTACTATGGCGGTGAATTCGGACTTGAAGGCAGGAAGAAGGACGGTTGTGATGACAGTCCTCTGAGACCTTCCATCAATATTGACGAAATGAAGCCCAACAGCTTTACTTCCTTTGTCGCCAAGCTTGCGGAAATACACGGTAAGAATTCAGAGCTTCACATGGGACAGTATAAAGAGCTTTATCTCCAATGTAAGCAATGGGCATATGCCCGCGTAGATACTAACAGTGCGGTGATAACGGCATTAAACAATGCAGAAGAACCGGCTGTATTCTATGTAAGCCTGCCAGTGAAGGGTAATGTTGCCTTTGATCTTATTACGGAAGAAGAGATTGAGATCGAGCAGGATGACAGGATCATGATAAATCTTGAACCGAATTCGGGAAAGATTATAAAAATAAAATGAGATAAATGATTTTTTTAATGGAGGAAAAGAATGTCAGCTAGGTCATCAAGAAGAAAAAAAATAACTAAACCTAAGGTGGAAAAAAGTAACGTAGCGATAAAAAACACACCTGTGACCGCAGTTTCCGTTGATGCACCAAAAACCAAGAGGCAGAATATGGAAGAATTGGATCCCGTATTTTTAACGCAGTTAGACCGTTATCTTTTTGGAGAAGGCAGAAATTACAAGATTTATCAGAAGATGGGAGCACATCCTGCTGTACTCAACGGAAAGAAGGGAATGCATTTTGCTGTCTGGGCACCTCATGCCAAGGCTGTAGCCATCGTTTGCGACAGAAACGGATGGGATGTGGAAGCGAATTATATGCTTCCCCTGGAAGACAGCGGAATATATGAAGGCTTTATAGAAAACATGGGTTATGATGAGCTCTACAAATTCGCCATACATACCCAGAGAGGCGAAATATTATATAAAGCCGATCCCTATGCTTTTTCTGCAGAATACAGACCCGGAACCGCTTCAAAGACTGCTGATGTAGCCGGTTATCCATGGGGGGATGGTGAGTGGCTCAGCAAAAGAGCTGCAACTCCTACATTTGCACAGCCTATGGCCATTTACGAATGTCATATAGGTTCATGGCGTAAGAAAGACCGGGAAGAGAAGAACGGTTTCTATAATTACAGAGAGGCAGCAGATGAGCTTGCACAGTATTGTAATGATATGGGATACACCCATGTGGAGCTTATGGGAATAGCCGAGCATCCTCTGGACGCAAGCTGGGGTTATCAGGTTACAGGTTATTATGCACCTACCAGCAGATACGGTTCCCCCAAGGATTTTATGTACATGGTGGATCATCTGCACCAGAAGGGAATCGGAGTCATTCTTGACTGGGTTCCGGCACACTTCCCGAAGGATGCCCAGGGACTTGCGGATTTTGACGGTACCCCTACCTATGAATATCCGGATCCACGTATGGGAGAGCATCCTGACTGGGGCACAAAGATATTTAACTACAGCAAGAATGAGGTAAAGAATTTCCTGATCGGAAACGCTCTTTACTGGTATGACGAGTACCATATAGACGGACTCCGTGTGGATGCGGTTGCATCGATGTTATATCTTGACTATGGACGTAAGGATGGTCAGTGGTGTCCGAACAAGTTTGGAGGCAACGGAAATCTGGATGCCATGGAGTTCTTCAAGCATCTCAATTCCGTAATACGCGGCAGAAAAGACGGAACCATGATCATCGCAGAGGAGTCCACAGCCTGGCCGAAGGTAACAACTCCTCCCGAGGATGATGGTCTGGGATTTACCTATAAGTGGAATATGGGCTGGATGCATGACTTCCTTGATTACATGAAGCTGGATCCCTTATTCCGTAAGGGTGCACATAACCTTATGACCTTCGGTATGAGCTATGCCACTGCCGAAAAATTCATTCTTGTACTTTCACATGATGAGGTAGTGCATCTTAAGTGCTCCATGATAAACAAGATGCCCGGAATCTATGAGGACAAGTTCAGGAATCTGAAGTGCGGCTATCTGTTCATGTTTGGCCATGCCGGAAAGAAGCTTCTTTTCATGGGACAGGACTTTGCCCAGCTTCATGAGTGGAATGAGAATGTGGCTTTGGACTGGTATCTCATGGATGAACCATGGCATAAGAATGTACATGAATTTATGAGGGATCTCCTTCATATGTACAGAAAATATCCTGCTTTGTGGGAGCTTGATGACAGCTGGCAGGGATTTGAGTGGATCAATGCCGATGATAATGACAGATCCATTTTCAGCTTTATACGAAAGGACAAGACCGGAAAGAACAGCCTTCTCTTCGTTATCAATATGACTCCTATGGAAAGAAAGGACTACATGGTAGGAGCACCTGTAAAGACCAAATATACTTTGATCCTGGATGAAAACGGAAATACAAGAGCGGATGCAAAGAATGTTTATCTTGCAGAAAAAGGAGAATGTGACGGTAAACCATTCCGTATCAAATATTCATTACCGGCCTACGGATGCGCAGTATTCAGGTTCAATTATTGATAATAAAAAATTTGTTATTTTTTTAACGATTTTTGTTTCCTTTTGGAAAGCACTGTAGTATGATAGGTTTATCCAAAGAACGGATGGACATTTTTAGAACGACAGTGAATACATAAGGGTTATATGTAAAGGAGACAGGAACATGGCAAGAGAGTTATTATCACAAAAAGCAACTCAGAGTGTTTATCGCGACGGAGATAAAATCTTAAAGATATTTGCCAAAGATTTTGACAAGTCTGAAGTTTTCCATGAGGCATTTATCAATACTCGTGTTGAGAATATTGACGGGATAAACGTACCAAAGATAATCGGCATCAGAGTTGAAGATGGACAGTGGATCATCGAAAAAGAGTACATTGAAGGAAAGACTCTTCAGCAGCTTATGGATGAAAATCCGGACAAGCTTGACGAGTATATTGGAAAGATGGTAGACCTTCAGCTTCTTATTTTCACAAAGAAGGCACCTCTTCTCCAGAAGCTGAGAGACAAGCTGACCTATCAGATTAATGGATTAAACACCATTGATTCAAGCACAAGATATGAGCTTCTTACAAGACTTGAGTCTATGCCAAAGCACTTTAAGCTTGTGCATGGAGATTTCAGACCTTCAAACATCATCGTTAAGGATGACGGAAGTATGTATCTTATCGACTGGGTACATGCTTCACAGGGTAATGCAAGTGCGGATGTTGCAAGAACTTATATCATTTTGTACCTTAAGAATAAGGATGCAGCTGAGAAGTATTATGCTGATTTCTGTGCAAAGACAAATACAGATAAGAGCTATGTACATAAGTGGCTGCCTATCGTTGCAGCAGCAAATCTTACCAAGAACAGACCTGAGGAGAAAGAGATTCTCGAAAGCTGGCTTAACGTTGCAGATTTGATGTAAACAAAGTATGATGAAACCGTCGCCCCGGGGCGACGGTTTTTTAGTAAGCATGAAGATAGTGTTGACATAGGTAATGTACAGGACGGATACATGCTATGTGATTTGGGATTATTACAGGAGTTATCATGGAAACTACATTCAGCAGAACCGAGTTACTTCTAGGGAAAGAGGCTGTGGAAAGGCTTAAAAATAAAAGAGTGATAGTGTTTGGTGTAGGAGGCGTCGGGGGATATGTATGTGAAGTTCTGGCCAGAACCGGGGTAGGCAGCATTGACTTGGTGGATAATGACACAGTTAATGAATCCAATATCAACCGTCAGATCATAGCCACGAGAAAAACCATCGGAAGATATAAAGTTGATGTAATGGCAGAAAGGATCAACGACATAAATCCCGAGTGCAGAGTTAACGCACACAGGATGTTTTTTCTTCCCGAAAACAGTCATGAATTTGATTTTCGGGAATATGACTATGTTGTGGATGCTGTAGATACCGTTACAGCCAAGATACAGATAATAGCAGCCTGTAATGAAGCCGGGACTCCGGTGCTTAGCAGTATGGGGGCGGGAAATAAACTGGATCCTACAAAATTCCAGGTTGCTGACATTTATAAAACCTCCATAGATCCTCTGGCCAGAGTTATGCGTCATGAACTTAAAAAAAGAGGTATAAAGAAGCTTAAAGTCGTTTTCTCCACTGAATTACCTGTAAAACCGAAGGGAAATGTGGAAAAATCGCCTGAGGAGTCGGAAACTTCCGCTTATCACGATGTTGCTTCCGGAGCTTTCAAAAAGGCACCCCCCGGATCTGTGGCATTTGTACCATCTGTTGCAGGAATGATAATTGGTGGAGAAGTTATAAAGGATCTTATAAAAGACTGGTAAAAATCTCCGGGAATTATTAAAATAAAGAAAGAAATTTATTTATGCGTTGGCGAGGTGATTTTATGAAGAGATGGTATAGCGTAGAGAGGGTTGTATTACTTATAAAACAGGAAGAATTTCCATCCATATATCCCAGATACGTAAAAAGTAACATAAAGTATATCCAGGGTGAGTGGTTAAAGGATATGAGAGATCCCAACACACCCAGTGTTACCATGGAGCAATTTGTTAACCGGGAGATTGTTGGTTCAGTCAAATGGATAAGAGGCGAGTTCGCCGGAGGTAAGGGGGATGATGAATCCCAGTTTTTTGATCTTTATGCTGTTGACGGAAACAAGGAAGGGGTCAGCATAGTGTTTACTCCTTTTATTACCGTTGATGGCTTCGGAAATACAGGCTTTAACAATAAAAGAATAAAGACTGATCTTTCAGAAATGGAAAAGGTTTACTATATTCTTCCTAACAGACCGGAATTCAGTGATATGATAGGTGCTATTTCCGGAAAGGCTTATTCTGCCATTGCTATTAATCAGGAGTTCAGAAAAAAGCTTGGTAATTATCTTCCGGATGACTTTGCATTGGAAAAACATATCGGAATACTGAATTATACCTACGAAAGAGATCTGGATGCAGAAGAAAAAGCGGCAGAGAAAGCAGCGGAAGCCGGGGATAAGGAAGCAGCAGAGTAATACTGCGGATTTATAACTTCACATCACTATTTGTTCTGCCGTTTGATGGTGGAATGGAGATTAGTGTGAAAAATACTTTTCATCACTATTTGTGCCGTCGACCAAAGGCGGCGGAATGGGTATTAATATGTATTATGCAATTTGAGCCTCATCGGGCATTTTATGCATAATGAGGTCAATTGCAATCATGAGAGACAGGCCGGCTTCTAAAGCCAGGA
Organism: Oribacterium sp. NK2B42; assembly: GCF_000424445.1. GTDB lineage: Bacteria > Bacillota > Clostridia > Lachnospirales > Lachnospiraceae > Oribacterium. The sequence goes on along the minus strand of NZ_AUJX01000004.1, from coordinate 139,710 downwards.
TCAGAGGGAGAGTTTTTCTAAAGATAAAAGCACCTTTCAGGAACCAGACCAGAGAGGGAATCGCGATCATAAGAAGAACAGAAAGCAAAATCTTTCCCCTCAGAGAATGATCCCCGGATTTAGAATCAAGCCTGTCTTTTATTGTTGCTTCATTCTGTAAAGCTTCGGTTTTTCTGCTTTCCTTTGACTTATGGATCTGCGGGAATGTAAAAATACCGAACAGCTTTGAATCCTCAGGTTCTGCCAGATTACGAACCTCCACATTTTGAGAAAGGTCATTAACAGGGTAGTTATTCTTGTCGTAATCTGAAGGGAAGGAAATACTGCCAGCACCGGTTTCGGGATACGGGGAGGCAGAAGACAGGGACATTATGCCGGAAGATATTCCGGGGACCGCCTCTTCCTTTTCGCTCTTGAGCTGAGCCTTCAGCTTCAAAAATTCTATATCTTCACTTGCTTCAGTACTGTCCATAAGAGCTTCAGAAGGAGCCTTACTGTTATTGTTCAGGATTATTCCGGCATCCACAGGTCTGAAAATTCCATCCCGGGAAATGAGACCCGGCTGCTTTTTTGTATTATCGGCAGAAACATTATTCAGCTCCTTCTCTTTTTCAATGTTTGTGCGCACGATTCGCATGAGGTCAGTTAATTGATAGAATTCCTTGCCTGTTTCCTGAAATAAGGAATAGCCGATGATGACGGCTCTGTCATCTTCATAATCAATATGCTTTAAAACATAGGTGAGAAGCTCTGTAAGTTCATCCCTGAAAACATTGTTATATGTCGGAATCAGCGTAAAAAGCCACTTGTTGCTGTCCGGATTGTAGAAAACGGAAGATGAGGAAAGAAATACGGAGTTTTCAGAGATCATATACTCTTCCAGGGAAGAAAGAAAATCATTGAGACATTCCATAAAGACCGAGATGTCCTGATGAGATAATGCTTTTGTATCGAAAAGCCTGTTCATGGGTTCAAGACCGGTGACATTGTAGCTTAAGATCGTACCTTCCGGTGAATGTTCATAAACCAAAGGTAAAGCACCGGGTACAGGGGTTTCCTTTAAAAGCTTTGTTTCATATGCTTCCGGTGATATATCCATATTCCTGATGTTCATAAAGCTATGTGTAAGTGAATGTTCAAAACTGATGTTGTTTTCCATGATTAGGACTCTCCTTCTTCTGCAGGATCGATGTCCTGCTCAAATATACTGATTTCCCGAATGAAATTTTCCGGTTTAAATATTTTTTCACCATCCGGTTTATGGCTGTCCAATTCCTCTTCGATGGCAGTTCTTGTGAAGTTGTTGATCTTTGATTGAAGGTGGACGGCTCCGTTTATCAAAGTGGCTATAACTAAAAAAGTAAAGCTTAGTACATAGGTGGCTTCAATTGTGTTCATAGTAACTCCGGGTTAGAGATTAAAGGTTAAGATTCATAAGAATTGGATAAAGCCCCGGCAGCATAAGGGGTATAAGGGGCAGTGACATATGTTGAAGATCCCTGTTTTTGATTTTTCCGTAAATCAGCATCACAGCACTTAAAACAAATGCCGAAAGAAAGCCGCTGATAAAGATGAAAAGTACGGATCTTACATTGATATAAAGTGCTGAAATGGTCATAAATACAGCATCTCCTATCCCGAGAGCTCCTCTTGAAACGAGACTGACAAAAAGCAACAGAAGACCCGGGATAAATCTTATGACAAGGTCATTCAATAAAGAGATGTCAAAAGCTGTTTTGGTAAAAATATTATGATACAGGAATAAAGGGAATCCTGTGAGGATAAAAATGAGATGTATCATATTCGGCACAGCTCTGTATCTGAGATCAAATACACAGGCCAGAAAAAAATAAAACAGAAATATAAAAAAACAGACTTTAGATAGAATAATAGTATTTAACATAGGGATTTTAACCGCAGCGGACGCAGCCATGTTTGCCCATAGCCTCTGCTTCGGATTTTTTAAAGGGTTGAATGTAACTTGATAAGGTTTTACAGGTGGGAGTACTGTGATAGCTTCTGGCCCCGCTGGTATAGTAAACAACTGACATTCTTGTATTTGGTCTGCAGGAGGCGCAGGGAGAAAATCGTCCACCGAACTTCGTGCGAAGGGTTTTCATTTCTTCCCCGGAAGCCTTATGTATCTCATGGGTTATATAGGTACAGTCCATGGTAGTATGATAAACATCGCTTTCCTTTGTACTTACATAAACCGTGATATCATCCTTTATTCCGGTGTTTCCGTTATCCTCCATCCAGCGGTTGCCGTCAGCACCTATCCAGGCTCTCCGGCTGCTTACTACCTGCTGCTCAATGCTGTTCAGTCCAAAAACCGAAAAAGGCAGTAAAGCATCATAATCAGCCACATACTTGATGTTTTTATCGGTTACCTCAGAATCCTTCAGCATATCGATATGCGCCATTCCGGGCTGCTCTATCTGGTGACCAAGAGCCAGAGCGGAAAGGGTGGTTTCAAAGCTGCTTACCATATCTTTATCCAGCTTCAGGGTTCCTTCTTTTCTTTTGTAGTATTCAATGTATTTTTCCTGAGCCACCATGCGGGAATTCTCTTCAAGGATCACAAGAGCATTACGCTGGTGGTTCAGGATCAACATGGGTGTCATGAGGACAACGCAGGCAAAAATGAGCAGTGTTAATGAGAGAGTTGCCTCCACCGTATATGAAGAACGGCATGACGAATGAAGAAAAGTATTAAGTTGTGTGATGTATTTGTTTTTATTTTTATTTTCTGATTGCGTTTGTTCGTACTTGGAGTTTTGAAATAAGCGCAATTTAGGTTTAAATACTTTCATGGTCATGTCGGGCTCACTTAATGTGTATCATTTTTATATTTGTAATAGGTCGAAACCCTGAAAGAGTAATCTTTTTCGGGAACATTTCCTGCTATGAGATTTAAAACTCCGATACCGTACATAACGTGTCTCGTGTCCGGCTGGAGGTCAATTTCCAGAGCATATAAACATTCGTCTATGGAAAAAGTGGATTCCGGATCCTTACCTATTGTTCGAAGATTTTTTTCTATCCGGCTAAGCATCCTTTTGTTGATCTGAGTCTGATCCATGATGCCCTGTCCAAGCAGAAAGGTTCTTAAGTAATCTCTGTAGGAAAGGCCTTTTTTTGCTGCATTGTCTGCTTCAATGGATCTGCTGCTTCCGAAATCCAGTAAACCGCCTATATCCATGGACCAGGTTTCCGAATTATGAAAAACAGGCACGCGTCCGTTTGAGAGCAATGTCTTTACGTCTTTTATAGACTGGGCAAGAGCCCAGACTCCAAGAACAAAGAAGGTGAAAACCGATATAAGGGCAGGGTTTGCGGTTACACACAAAAAGGAAGTAACAAACGCCCTGGCTTCATTTCTTTTGGCGGTATCCGTGTAGAGATATATGAGATTAAGCCCTTCTCTTAAGGTGACAAGCTTTGTGACAAATTCCGATAAATTATCATAGTCACTTTCCTTACCCTGAAGAAGGTACTCAAGCTCCAGACCTGTATTTCCGCTTGGGGGAAGAGACTTTTTATCCTGGGTACCCTGATGATAGTAGTTGAAATACTTCAGTGCATATTCTCCAATAAGAGCTATTTCCACCGGATTGGCTGTGGAATCCGTCATAAAATGTGGATTACTGTCATTGACTTTTGCTTTTGATGGAATTGCCTGACCATCGGGAAGCACCATGGACAGCAGATTACCCTCTATAAAGGTGATGATATTGTCGAGAAGCTGCTTGTTATGGCTGTTTATCTCCGATACCTCGCCGTTATAGGTCACAAGTGGAAAACTGTTCCAGTCTGATGCGGCACTGCTGTAGAAAGCGCTTATCTCGTCATCAAAATCCTCTTCCTCTTCATCCTCCTCGTCACATTCAGCCATTGCTTCCTGAAGCCAGTCTTCAAATTCTATTACTTCGTTTTCCACACGGTCAGCTTCGCTCCGAAGCTCAAGAGTCTTTGCAGGCATGGCTTCTATTTCGGATCTTACGGTTCCGGTTCCCGAAACATAGCTTTCGTATTCGGAAATCTCCGCATCTATGGCGGCGATGCCCTCTTCGGAAAGGGATGACTTACGGGATTCAAAGTCGCTCCTTAGTTCAGAGACTCTTAAAGCGAGAAGATCCGCTGCGTCTCTGTAATCGGAAACCGCTGAGTCTATTTTGTCAAGGGATCTCATAAAGCTGTCTTTCGAACTGTAGAACCCGTCAGGGGATTCATTACTCAAATCTGACCATGCATCATAGTGACAGGCCTTGGAGCTTTTGGCTGTGGCGTCAACATTAAAAATAGCATCCTCCACCGCCTTTAAATCCTTGGAATCAAGAGCATATTTCTTTTGGAGCTCCCTTATTTCAGAGGTTTCGGAGGTACGCTTAAAGATATTCTGCATTTCCTCCGAAAGATCGGCTTCGTTTTTCTCCGAACCTGCAAAACGGATCAGAGAATCAACCATTCCGTACTTCATGTATTCAAGAATTTCTTCCTGAAAACAGGTATCCTCGGTGATATGAAGATGATCGCTGAGGTCAATGTTTTCCTCCTTCAGATTTCCGGGAAAAAGATTATGGGCACTTCTGTATGGTTCGGAAAAATCAAAGAACTCTTCTATGAGATCTCCGTCTGTCCGGTACTGAAGACCGAGCAGACGATAGTTTTCCCATAGTCCCCGATGGTACTGTGAGAAAAGAGACTCCATGGAGGCATCTGCCGCAACCTGCCAGTAGAACCGTTCTCCGACAGTTCTGCAGGATTCTGTTATCGTCAGCAGTAAGGCGGCGATCATGGTGAAACTCAGTGCCATAAAGATGGTCACTGATGATTTTGAACTGCCTGTGGTTTTTAATGGTCGGAGCCACGCGGAACTGAATGCCGTAAAAGAATCCGTAAGGCTCCTTTCTTTGGTACTTCCGTTAAACATTAATAAACGCTTTGAGCAGAGCTGTCGATCTGATCGAAGATGTTGGTGAGGAGGTCATTGATTCTTCCCTTGAATACAAGAACAAGGGCGATCAACACTACCAGAATCAACACCATTTCGATGGTTCCGATTCCGGATTCTCCGTTTATAACGTAATCCATATGGGATCTTACGGCTCTCTTTGCCTTCTGATTGCAGCAGAAAACAGAGAATTGAAGTCTTCTGAAAAAATCCATAAGCTTTCTTGCCAGATCCTCAAGGGGACCGAAGGGGCCGAAAGCAAAAACAGATAAGGGTGAAAAAAGCATAGATGTTGTTGTGATATTCATTTTGATTCTCCTTCCGAGGATATTTCCTCGTTTAATGATTTTTAAGTGGCACTTTTGTGCCCGCGGTTAATGATTTGTCCGGATTATCCCGGACGGGAAAAAAAGGGATTGCCGGTCCTTTCAGATTAGGACCATGTTTTATGGTTGAACGGATATTACTCCGAAAAAAAGGGGTTTAAAATGTGAAGGTGAAGCATTATCTTATGGCTGTGAGAGCCGGAACGATAACTATGACCATCACTATGCCAAGCAGCAGGAACAAAGGAAGCAGCAGTTTGGTGCCGGCCTCTTCTCCCAGACGTTTGGCTGTGGTTTTCCGCTGCTCGAAAGCATCATTCATTTCGAGCTCCAGCATGGCTCTGAGATTTTTTGTTCCATTACGGCGGTTCTGCTCGATAAGAGATACAAGCTTTGTATAAGACTTGAGATTTATGCGTCGCCCAAGGTCTAGATAAACCTCGGATTCCGGCATATTTCTGTTGAACTGAAAACATAGGGTTCTGAGCTCCCGGTAAAGAGGCCGATCCGGTTTCAGCTTCCTCTGAACCAGATTGTCATAGCCTTTGGAAATGGTTATAAAGGCATTTTTTATGGTGAGCCCGGCTCCGGTATAGACCATGAGCTTCGATACGAGATCGGAATAATCAAGCATGAGAAGAATCTCTTTTTTCTTTTTTTCTTCCTTTGCAAGAGAACCCTGACGAAGATATAAAGCCATGGCGGCTATCACACCGAGAAGAGGCATAAAAAGATAGGTTTGATCTGAAGGCTCATGATAGCTTAGGGCTCTTCCCTCGTGTTCTGTGGGAAGAGTCAGGGAATCATCACCAAGAGCGGACATATCAGCTGCATTTATCTTTTCCTTAAGGCTTCTCAGAAGAAGCTCATATTCACTGAATTCGGGAGGGATGACATTAACATAGATCTTGTAGGGCTCGGAGTGATACTTGATCTTAGTGTAGTCTTTTGCGGTATCATCCAGGGAAGATTTCTCCTCCGGGACTATATAGGTACTCATGATAAGTGAAAGGTAGCCTGTAACAACCTCACCTTCAGGTATGCTGTCATTATGCACCTGACCGTTATCGTCGATAAGATGTCTGTATTTTCTGTAGGATTCCTGATCCTCCGTTTCCGGATAAAAATCCCATGAAAGATCGACACCTCTGTCTTTAAGCTTCGTTAAAAGGTTTAGATCACGACTTACAGCCGCAAGACTCTCACCCTCATCCTTTATGATTATGCCTTCGATATTTTCGACGATATCCTGAAATACCAGATCGGCTTCCTCCTTACTGTAACGCCTGGGACTTACCTTTATATCCAGGGACACGTCCGAGTCATCACGTAAACCGGAGACCTCCAAAGTGAGATTTCTGTCACTGCTTCCATAGCTGTTTCTTTCTATGAGGTTCCCGCCGGTGATAATGTTTCCGGACTGGGAACTCAGAAAAACCAGAACACTGAGGAGCAGCGATACGCCTATGCAAAGCATCTGTTCCTTCAGCAGCTTCCGTGGGATTTTACCGAGCTTTAATGAAAGCTGTTTTATCCTGTTTTCAAAAGAGGTAATAAATGTATTTTTAGCTTTCATTTGTTACACCTCTATATCCATAATGCGGTTTGCAAGATAAACTGCAAGACAATACAAAAGAAGACATACAGTCATGGTTACGCGGCCGAGAGTCTGGGTGTAAAGAGACCTGAAGAAGTCCGGGGAAGAAAAATTCATATAGATTATGATGACGAAAGGAATGAGATTCATTACCTTCTGTTCATACTGCTTTGACGCATTCAGAGTTTTGATATCCTCCATTATCTGAACCTTATCCCTTATGATACCGGAGGTATGTGCGATGATCTGCACAAGGTTTCCGCCGTTCTTTTTCGCGGCGATGAAGATCTCTGCGAAATTGGATACATCATCCAGTCCAGAACGGTAAGCAAAATCCGAAAGCATCTCCTCCAAAGGTTTGTTGAGATCCATACCCTTTGTGAAATGTTCAAATTCTCTCACTATGAGAGCGTCCTCGGAGTACATATGCTTAAGCTCCGGAACCGAAACCCTGAAGGCATTTTCCGTTGAATAACCTGCACTAAGGAATGAGGACAATGTAGATAAGGCCTCTTTAAACTGATCAAGCAATTGCTGGCGCCTTTTTTCCACCAAAGTTTTTCTGATTAGAAAAGGGTAAATGAGGCATACCGGAAGTGCTGCCAGAAATACAGTCCTGCTTTGGTAAAATGTATAGCTCACCAGTGCATCGGCTGCCACCGCTGTAAGAACATGCCGGAGATATTCCGGTATGGTGAAGCTGTAATCATTGTAATTTATTAATGAGTTTGTCTGTTTGTTTAAGGGCCGAAAGCTTCTGAAGCTTTTCACCGTCGAATTTATAAAGCGGGTTAAGGACGATTTCTCCGTTTTCAACTCCAAGTACCTCCGATATTTCTAAAACACGTCTTTTCCTGTCATTTGTCCTGCCCAGGTGAATGACTACATCTATGGCAGAAGCTATCATATTTCTTATGGCGGGAAGAGGCAGATCTGCAGCCTGAAGTATCATGACTTCCATACGTTTCAGCATGTCTTTTGCAGAATTTGCGTGACCCGTGCTTATGGAGCCGTCATGTCCCGTGTTCATGGCATTGAGCATATCCAGGGCCTCACCGCCTCTGACCTCACCGACGATGATACGGTTTGGAGACATTCGGAGAGAGGCCTTTATAAGGTCCGCCATACTGACCTGTCCTTCACCTTCGGAATTTGCATTTCTGGTTTCCATGGAAACAAGATTATGAACATTCCGGATCTGGAGCTCCGCGGAATCCTCGATGGTGATAACTCTTTCCTCAGCCGGTATGTACTGGCTTAAGGCATTAAGGAAGGTGGTCTTTCCACTGTTGGTACCGCCCGAGATAAAGATGTTGTAGCCGGCTCTGGTAAGATCCTTAACAAAGGCTGCAGCTTCTTCCGACAGGGATTTATAGCTTATAAGCTTATCCATGGTGATGGGCTCCGGGAATTTACGAATGGTAAGAGTGGGTCCCTTTAATGCTATGGGCGGGAGAACCACGTGGACTCTGGAGCCGTCTGAAAGACGGGCGTCAACGATGGGGTTTGAAGTATTAACGGTACGGTTAACCTTACTAACTATGGACTGAATGACTTCTTCAAGCTGATCCTCGGATTCAAAGCTTCTGTTCCACTTTTCCTGATGACCGAAACGTTCGATAAAGATTTCCCGGTGGGAATTGATCATGATCTCTGTTATGGTCGGATCATCCAAAAGCTCTGAAAGAACATCCAGACGCCGGAAGCTGTTAAAGATGGCAGAACGGAGATAGAGTCTGTTTTTGAGACTTATGTCATTTCGTGACAGTAACAGTTCATCGATCCTTCCGTAGAGCTCTTCATCCTGAAGGTTCTGCTCGTTTTTAAGATCCGAAAGAATCTCCTGTTTTAGTTCTTTTTTTATTTCATTTAAAGTGTTCATGTTTATTCATATATATAATTCTGTACTACAGCCTTTGCGAAATTAATAAGAGGGTCTGAGGGATTCTCCATGGCATCAATATAAGAGATGTCCCGATCTGTTTCCGGAACCACGATTTTTGATATGTGACTGAGAGCTTCCGGAGCCAGGTTTTTTGAGAGATAGTTTTCGAGCTTTGTTATCTTGGAGTTTCCCTTAATGTCATCTGTTACCGGCATAAAGGTCCAGTCGCAAAGCGGCAGCAGACCCTCAATACGGCTTAAAATGCTGTCGGTATCAAGTATGATGGCATCCCTTCCTGAAACAGTTCTCAGGTGTTCAATGAATCCGACTATTTCCTGGGGAGTGAGAGTGGTTATGTCTTCCGGTGTCCTTACGGGAAGGATGGAGTCCATCTGAGCATCATGAAGTATGAGCTCCTGAAGCCGATCCCCCGTAAGCTTCCCCTCTTTATAAAAGTACATTGCCTCAGACAAGGTGCCACGGCACATAACGTCATCATCGGCCAAATGATGAGAAGAAACCTCCTCAAGAGTCAGATACAGAGGTTTCATATCCTTTTGCAATACCCTGGTAAGAGCAAGTGCAAAACGGGTTTTTCCGGAACGCCCGATGGGACTGTATATAAGGTAGAGCTTTGAATGTCTGCCTGATGCTTTCCTTTTGGAAGCCGCAGTATTATGTCCGTAAAAGGTCATGATCTCACGAAGAATGTTTTCGCCGGACTGATACTTATATATCCGGTACTTTCCGTCAGAACCGGAATGATGTACTTCGGCATCCCCGGATTCAACCGGTGTCTCAGAAAGCTTAATGATGGATTTTGCAGGTATCTGATATAAAAGGTCAGGTTCCGAAACCAGGGATCTTCCCGTTTCAAAGGAATACTTCCTGTCATAAGAATCTCCCGAACCATCATGGACGGAGGCAAAAGCAGATCCTGAATAGGTCTTGGCTCCGGAAATTCCGGAATTGTAGCTTTTGGCTTCGCTTCCAACCAGCAATTCTATGGGATGGTCCTGGGAAAAGTTCCTAAGATCATGATAATTATCGAAAGAATAAACCGTAAACGGACAGTTGGAATGGTTGGAAGCAAATTTTCTGAACCTGTCACAGTAGGTTTTATCTTCATCAAAGAAAGCAAGAATATGATGCATAAAAACTCCTTATCTTTAGTATGTTCACTCCTAAGTCCACAAGGGACTCCGGAGTGAAGTAGTGATCAGTCCCGGAATTGCACCGAGAAAAACAGGGATCGCGAGGGGAAGAGTACCTCTTTCCGGGAGCCTCAGGCAGATTTCAAAAATCCTGAAATCTATAAGAAGGCACTTAAGCTCCGGAAAGAGAAACTTTAGCTTTTGTTTGTAGGGGTGATAAAAAGCTGTAGGGATCTTTGTGGGCATAAAAAAGCATTTAGGGGTAATGTTTACTTTTTTACATATAGAAGATGCGAAAACTGTTTCAGCTTTGCTGATCAGAATAAATGCAAGTGCCAGGATGAGACCGGGTAGTAACAAATGAAGACCTTCATAAAAACCGGTCCAAGAGATGATAAGAGCGATTAGTTTGGCGTCTCCTGCGCCTGCATTGGTCATAGCGGTGAGAACGGACAGGATCAGAACTGAGACCAGAAAAGTTACAAGAAAGCTGAGTGAGTATGAAAGGTTGAAAGTACCTGTCATATGAAGAAAAGAGATACACCGGAAATTGAGAAATAATCCGAGTAAAAGATACATACCTGTAAAAGTATTTGGTATGCGCCGGTCATAAAGATCGGTGAGTGCTGAACCGTAAAGGAACTGCAGAAGAACCAGATGAGATACTGTCATGTTGCCTCCGTATGAATTTGTGTGCTCAGTATATGACCGATCTTCAGATATGCCTATAGTCTAAATTGTGACAAGGTCTGAAAAGAGACTATGTGTTCTTGAAAAACGGAGCAAAAAAGTGAAAAAGAATGCTTTATAAATAACGGAAAAGGCAGGCAAATGTATAAAAAGTAAAATCTATGGTGAAAATGCACAAAACAAACAGTTTATAAACTTACTAAAAAAAGTCTAAAATTAGCACTCGACACTTGAAAGTGCTAACAATCGAGATATAATCATTACTATAAAAGGGAGACAGAGAGAATCGGATTTTATCCGGGGAACCCTGACCGGAACCAAAGTAAAAGACATTAACAAAGAAAAGGGTTTTTAAGGAGCCGGATAGATCTGTATCTGTATGTCAGAAATAAACGGCGAAAAACAAGCGTTTATAGGAGGATATTATGAATATTAACAAGTTTACACAGAAATCAGTTGAAGCCATAAATAAGTGTCAGGATATCATTACAGAGTATGGAAACCAGTATGTGGAGCAGGTGCATCTTCTGTACAGCCTTATAACTATAGATGATAGTCTCATCGCCCAGCTTCTTAAAAGAATGGGAGTTTCCGTGGATGGCTTTAAGTCATCCCTTGAAGCTGAAATCTCAAAGCTTCCCAAGGTATCCGGAAACGGTCAGATGTATATGTCACAGGCTGCAAACCTCGCTCTTACAAGGGCTGAAGACCATATGAAATCTATGGGAGATGATTATGTTGCGGTAGAGCACATCTTCCTGTCCATAATCAAGGAAGCGGATCCTACGGTTAAGAAGCTCCTTAAGGAATATGACATCACAAAGGATAAGTTCCTGAAGGCACTTTCGGAAGTAAGAGGAAATCAGAGAGTAACCACAGATAATCCTGAGAGCACCTATGATACCTTAAATAAGTATGGCTATGAAATGGTACAGAGCGCAAAGGACCAGAAGATTGACCCCATAATCGGAAGAGATGAGGAGATCAGAAACATTATCCGTATCCTCAGCAGAAAGACCAAGAACAACCCGGTTCTCATCGGTGAGCCCGGTGTAGGTAAAACCGCAGTTGTTGAAGGCCTTGCCCAGAGGATAGCTGCCGGTGAGGTACCTGAAAGTCTTAAAGATAAAAAGATATTTGCCCTTAACATGGGTTCCCTTGTGGCAGGTGCAAAGTACAGAGGAGAGTTTGAGGAGAGACTGAAGGCAGTTCTTGATGAAGTTAAGCAGTCCGACGGGCAGATACTTATGTTCATTGATGAGCTTCACACCATAGTAGGCGCCGGAAAAACCGATGGTGCCATGGATGCCGGAAACCTTCTTAAGCCTATGCTTGCAAGAGGTGAGCTCCACTGTATCGGTGCCACAACTCTTAATGAATACCATAAATATATAGAAAAAGATGCAGCCCTCGAGAGACGTTTCCAGCCGGTAATGATAGACGAGCCAACTGTAGAGGATACTATCTATATTTTAAGAGGTATTCAGGACAGCTATGAAAGATATCATGGCGTATCAATTACGGACAATGCTCTGGTGGCGGCGGCAATGCTTTCCGACAGATATATCTCCGACAGATTCCTTCCCGACAAGGCCATTGACCTTGTGGATGAAGCCTGCTCCATGGTAAAGACCCAGATGGAGTCAATGCCTGAGGAAATGGCTGCCATGAAGAGCCATATCACCCAGCTTAAGATGGAACAAAGCTCACTTAAAAAGGAGGATGACAAGCTTTCAAAGGAAAGAGTTCAGGAGATAGAAAAGGAGCTTGCTGAGCTTCAGGAGGAGTTTGACGCAAAATCCGCCCAGTGGGAAAACGAAAAGAACTCCGTCGGAAACCTTCAGCAGCTTCGTGAAAAGAGAGACCAGATACGTAAAGAAATCGAAAAGCTTATGCAGACAGGCGATTATGAAAAAGCTTCAATGCTTAAGTATCAGGATCTGGCGCAGGTTGAAAAACAGCTTTCAGATGCAGAGAACAGCGTCCACAATGAGGACAAGGCTCTCCTTCAGGAAACGGTAACCGAAGAAGAAATCGGAAAGATCGTAAGCCGCTGGACAGGAATCCCTGTATCAAAGCTTAATGAATCCGAGAGAAGCAAGGTTCTTCACCTTGATGAAGAGATCCACAAGAGACTCATAGGTCAGGATGAAGCCGTTGAAAAGGTGGTGGAAGCCATCCAGCGTTCAAAGGCCGGCATAAAGGATCCGGGAAGACCTATAGGTTCCTTCCTCTTTATGGGACCTACAGGTGTAGGTAAGACAGAGCTTGCAAAAGCATTGGCCCAGAACCTTTTTGACGACGAAAATGCCATGGTTCGAATCGACATGTCAGAGTACATGGAGAAATATTCCGTTTCCAGACTCATCGGTGCGGCTCCCGGATACGTTGGCTATGAAGAAGGCGGTCAGCTCACTGAAGCCGTTCGCCGTAAGCCCTACTCGGTAGTCCTTTTCGATGAGATAGAAAAGGCACATCCCGATGTCTTCAACATCCTTCTCCAGGTACTGGATGACGGACGTATCACAGACAGCCAGGGCAAGACCGTTGACTTCAAAAACACCATAATCATACTTACAAGCAACCTCGGTGCCCAGTATCTTCTCGATGGCATAGACTCAAACGGAAACATCACGGAAGCCGCCAGAAAGAACGTTAACGACGAACTCCGGAGAGCCTTCCGCCCCGAGTTTCTGAACCGTCTTGATGAGATCATAATGTTTAAGCCTCTCAGCAAGGACAACATCGGCCACATCACAGACCTCATGATAAAGTCCATCAACAAGAGACTCGAAGACAGACAGATCTCCATCGAGCTCACAGATTCTGCCAAGGAATACGTCGCAGACTACGGCTACGAACCACAGTTCGGTGCCCGTCCTCTCCGCCGTTTCATCCAGAAAAACGTCGAAACACTGGTAGCCCGCGCCATCCTCGAAGACCAAGTTCAGGAAGGCGACAAAATAGTAATAGACCAGCATCTCGGCAAACTTTCTACAGAAATAAAGCACTCTTAAATAAAACACTTCTACCCCCAAAAGCTATCGGATTTCCTCTGGAAATTCGATAGTCTTTTTTTGATGATAACTGTAAGGCCAGTGATGAGTAAGGTCAGAGCATGGGGGCAGCCGGTTAAAAACGTTGAGCGAGGACGAGAAAAATCAGAAACAGCCCCCTTAGCGGCTCTTGGTTCCCTTTTCCTTAGCCCCCTCGCCAAGTCAGAGTTTTCATAAGAGAAAATCTCTGACATTGGCGAGGGCCTAGAGCCGCTTAGGGGGCTGTTTCAGATTTTTCCGCCGCAGCGACCCGTTTTTAACCGGCTGCCCCCATGCTCTGACCGCCCCATTCCTCCGAATTGTATGATAAAGTTAAAAAATTTTTGAGACATCCAGCCACTTAGGGTGTAAAATAGAAAAAGTATGAATGAAAGGAGATCGTGGCATGAAGAAAATGAGTGAAATCAGGATCAACGGCGGAGATGAAAGCACCGAAGAAGCATTGAACGCAGTTGATAAATACATCAGAAGCAGAGCACTGGAAAACAAAAAGGCCATTCACTTGAGACTTGTTTGTGAAGAAACCTTAGGTATGGTGCGTGCCATGACCGGAGACTTTGAGGCCCTGTTCTGGATAGAAGAAGAAAACGGAGAATTCAGGGTAAGACTTCAGGCAGAAACCATCATGGACAAAGGAAAAAAGGAAGCATTGCTCTCCGTTTCCACAAGCCATGAAAACGCAGCGGCAAAAGGCTTTATGGGAAAAATAAGCGATATCATCCAAAACGGACTTTTGAGTTTTGATGAAAGCGCAAAGCTTCAGCAGGAGTACGGCGTAGGATATGATTTTATGTCCATGGGACTCATGGGAGAGTACCCCGCAGCAGGAGTCCCCATGATGTGGTCACTTGAGAACTACAGAGGTACGATTCAGGACTCTGAGGGAGAAGAAATGGAAGATGCCAGTGACGAACTGGAAAAGTCTATAGTTGCAAGTCTTGCAAAAGATGTTATAGTTGGTGTAAAGAATGATCATGTTGATCTGACTATAATATGTAAATAATTAAAACTATAAAAACAGAAAAGGAAGAAATAGTATGTTTAACATCACAAAGAAAAAAGAGGACAGCAAATTAGATCTCGTACTTGAGGGACGCCTTGATACAACAACAGCACCTCAGCTTGAGCAGGAGATCAATGCAGAAATCCAGGACGTAACTGAGCTTACATTTGACTTTGCAGCACTTGAGTATATCTCCAGTGCCGGACTTCGTGTTCTTCTTTCAGCTCAGAAGAAGATGAATAAGCAGGGAAAAATGGTTATCAGAAATGTTTCCGAGGAAATCGATGAGATATTCAATGTAACAGGTTTTTCAGACATTCTGACCATTGAATAAACCCTGTGATATACTCAAAAAATCACAGAGTATTTCAGGAGACAGTAATGAAGCTTAATAAAATAAGAAACACTGCCATTGCCGTTATGGCTCTTTCAATTTCTATGAGTATGACAGGTCTTTCCGACTGGCAGTATACTTTGTATGGTCCCATAGCCGTTTGGACCGATACAGCAACCGGAGTGCAGACCACTGTTTATGCAGGACAGCCGGCTCCCGACGGAACACCTGCTCCAAATCTTACTCTTACAACACAGGCAGTGACAAAAACTGATACGGCTGCAGCCATAGAGGCAGCCAATGCGGCTGCAGATGCAGCAAAAGCGGCAAGGGGAGGCAATACCACCAGTGAAAGTACTGCTGCTCTTAATGCAGCGGCAACCGCAGCAGCCAATATCGGTATGAACACCAATATGGTAACTGTTGTGGATCACGTTATTTCCAACAGTAAGGCAAGCTCCCTTACCAACAGCCAGCTTCCTACGATACAGACCTCTGATCAGACACTGGCAAACTCCACCGGAATAGCTGATGGAACCTATGTCGGTCCCGGAAACAGCGTAACAGCAAAGATATCCGGAACTCAGGGCGTACAGACCGGAACCTACAGCTACAGAGTCAGCGAAGGTCATCTGGTAACCAATGCAGCAAGCCCGGAAGTAGGAAAGTCACTTTCCACGGGAACTACAGCGGCAGCAAACACAAGCACTAAAGCTGCCACAACCCAGAATACAACATCCTCCGCACCGGCAACCACTAACAGCTCAGCCGTTGGTTACAACGGAACACTTCCATCCACCGGCAGCAGTAACATAGCTACATACCAGACACCGGGAGCCTAGAGCCGCTTAGTGGGCTGTTTAAGTTTTTTCTGCCGTAGCGACCCGTTTTAAAATGGATGTCCTCCGGATCTGGACTGCATATGTCTAGTCCGAACTGTGACCGGTGTGGCAAAACATGAAGAAATATGTTATTATATTCTCCAAATGTGCATACGCACATCTGGAGAATTTTTTTTATGGCAGATAATGAAATAAAAAACACAAGCGAAAAAGCCGGTGATAATGAAAGTATGGTGGACAGCGACTTTGTCATAGACGTAAAGGATGTGACAAAGATCTACAGGCTCTACGATCAGCCTATAGACAGACTTAAAGAGGCTGTCAGCCTGACCCATAAGAATTATCATCGTGATTTTTATGCTCTTAATCATATAAATTTCAAGGTCGGTAAAGGTGAGTCTGTGGGAATCATCGGAACAAACGGTTCCGGTAAATCCACTATCCTTAAGATCATAACCGGAGTCCTTACCCCGTCAGATGGTGAGGTGAACATAAAGGGTATAATATGTGCCCTTCTTGAGCTTGGTGCCGGGTTTAATCCGGATTATACCGGTATTGAGAATGTCTACATGAACGGAACCATGATGGGCTTCACAAAGGAGCAGATGGATGAGAAGCTTCAGGAAATCCTGGACTTTGCAGATATCGGGGACTTTGTGAACCAGCCTGTAAAAAGCTATTCCAGCGGTATGTTCGTAAGACTTGCTTTCGCCATGTATGTGGCCATGGATCCTGAGATACTCATTGTGGATGAGGCTCTGTCCGTAGGAGATGTTTTCTTCCAGGCCAAGTGCTATCACCGCATGGATGAGCTTCGCAGGAACGGAACCACCATTCTGATGGTTACTCATGATCTCGGATCCGTAATGAAATACTGTGACAGAGTTGTCCTTATAAATAAAGGTGAAAAAATCGCTGAGGGAAAGCCCGGAGAAATGGTGGATCTTTATAAAAAGATCCTTGCAGGAAGATTTACGGAAGAGGATAAAAAGAATATTGAGAAGAAACGGGATGCAGAGGCCGCTGTTTCTT
Organism: Oribacterium sp. NK2B42; assembly: GCF_000424445.1. GTDB lineage: Bacteria > Bacillota > Clostridia > Lachnospirales > Lachnospiraceae > Oribacterium. Next base: position 122,837 of record NZ_AUJX01000004.1, on the reverse strand, counting down.
TTATAGAGGGTCAGGATTTCGGAGTGGACAGCATTGGCGGAGCCGCTATGAGGGATGCGGAAGAATCATTCGGACCGGAAGAAGGTCGTAACGATCCAAAGGATGATATCCATCATAACAACGGACATCTGATGCAGGATGAACTTAATCTGAACCCTAATCTTCAGCATTATGGTGACGGAAGAGCTTCAATTTATGATCTCGGAATCCTTGATCAAAGAGGCAAGGTGACAAACGTTATAGTTAAGGGGGAGACCTTCTCCATAAAGGAAAAGATACGTTTCAATGCGCCTTTGGAAGCTCCGATTTTTACATTCACAATAAAAGACAAGAGGGGTGCGGATCTGACAGGCACCAATACAATGATCGAGGAGTGCAGCATAGATCCCGTAAAGGAAGGGGACGAATATGTCTGCACCTTCACACAGCGGATGACGCTGCAGGGAGGCGAGTACCTTCTAAGCATGTCCTGCACAGGTTTTGAGCAGGGAGAGCACGTAGTCTATGACAGAAAATATGATGTAGCATCCATTACGGTGCTCTCAAACAAAAACACAGTCGGTGTTTACGACATGGAGTCGAAGGTGACTCTGGAAAGGCATAACAAACAATGAGTTTCACACACCATATGACCAATTTGATAGAGTGGTTCTATTTTGACGATATGACCACAGGCATGGAGAGAGATGCCTCAGTTCTGGTACTGGGAGACAAGGAGTATACTGCTCCCTTCAGAGAACTTCTTGAAAAGAGAGTCCGTAATGTCTCAAGAAGACTTGATGAGACGGTATATGATTACATTATCATACCTGTTCTCACAGAAAGAGTACTTAAGATATTCAAGGGTGATCTCGAAGGTATGTTCAGGTCTCTCTCCGGCACCTGGCTTAAAGAGGGTGGCTGCATCATGCTTGGTATGCAGAATGCCCTGGACATCGACCGTCTCTCCTCCGGAGAAAAAGATGGAGACACCGTATATATGCGCTGGTCAGAGGTTAAGTCGCTTCGGGAAAGGTTAAAGGAGAGTGAGCCCGATTCAAAGGAGTGGATGTATTATCCCGTTCCCGAATTAAAGATGCCCCTTAATTTCTATACTGATGAGCGTTTGCCGGGACCCTCTGACGAAACCGAGAAGATAGGTCTTCTGGTAAAGGAAAACGAATTCCAGGAGTTCGCGCCTTCTTACTTCTACATTTTCCAGCCCCGGGGTTCACACAAAAGCCGGGCGAAGGATTACAGAAAGTATCGCCCCATATACATTAAATACAATTCAAGCCGTAAGCCGGAGTACGCCATAAAGACACTTATTTATAAGGACAGCAGGGATATAAAGCATGTGGCAAAGTCAGGCATTACACCTGAAGCCAATGCTCACATCGATTCTCTGACAGCAAAGGCTAAGGAGCAGCGTGAGGTTAATCCTACGCTGGAGGTACTAAAGGCTGAGGAGACAAGTCATGCTCTGGGAGATTTCCAGCGATTAAGCTACCAGATTTATCCCTATCTTGAAGGAAAGAATCTCGGAAGACTCCTTGCGGATCTCATAAAAGACGGAGTTGCTCCGGTAAAGGAGCTTGTGGAATCCGTTGATATGGTTATAGGCAAGAGAGACGGTGAGATAAAACCGGCAAATCTCGACTGCCTCTTTGATAATGTTATCATGGTTAACGGTAAGCCCACCCTCATAGACTGTGAGTGGGTACTGACCGAGGCTGTGGATGTAAGATTTTTACAGTTCAGAATACTTTATTACTGGTATCTTTCCTACAGAAATGAGCTCAGTTATGATGATCTCTTCGGATTTATGCGTAACTTTGGATTCACTACGCCGGAATGCAATGAGCTTCTTGATAAAGAGCAGGAATTCCAGGTTTATGTCCACGGAGACGGCCGGGACAGCAATATCAATGCTTACTACGAGAACAAGGTGACTGTCCACAGATTCAATGAGCTTAAGGGAAGACTTGCGGTAGCAGAGAATGACCTTATAGTACTAGGTCAGAGAAACGAAGAGAATAAGATCGCTCTTAAAAAGGAGCGTGAGGTTAACCGGCTGACTGCTGTTCACGTAGCGAACCTTACAAAGGTCATCGAGATCCATGAGAGAGACATTGAAACTCTCATAAAAGAACGGGAATACTATAGACTTCGTATGGGAATCAGGGGAAAGCTGTCTCAAAAGATAAGCAATGCCTATAACAGAAGATTCCCGGTGGGCTCCCGCAAACGTAAGGTGCTTTACTATATCGGGCAGAGCTTCAGACACCCGGTTAAAACATTACCGCTGTTTTTCACTGCGGAGGGCAAGAACCGTATAAGAGGCGACTTCAATATAGGATCTGCCTACAGTGAGTACGGAAAGGTAAGCTTTGAAAAAACAGATACTCCTCTGGTAAGCATCGTTATACCCTGCTACAACCAGATTAACTATACTTATCAGTGTCTCATAAGCATCAAGGAAAACACGGATTTTCAGAAGACTCCTTACGAGGTCATCATAGCAGATGACGTGTCAACGGATGCCACAAGAGAGATCGGTTTTTATGCAGACAATCTGGTTATCGCAAGAAACCGTGAGAATATGGGCTTCCTTAAGAACTGTAACCAGGCAGCCGAGATTGCCAAAGGTAAGTACATTTTCTTCCTTAACAATGATACCAAGGTTAATGCAGGCTGGCTTGATTCGTTGGTTTCGCTTATAGAAAGCGATGATTCCATCGGTATGGTGGGCTCCAAACTGGTATATCCCGACGGACGTCTCCAGGAGGCCGGCGGCATAATCTGGTCAGACGGCTCAGGCTGGAATTACGGAAGACTCCAGGATCCGGAGGAGCCGGAATACAATTATGTAAAGGAAGTTGACTACATTTCCGGTGCAGCCATCATGATCCGTACCGATCTCTGGAAGGAAATCGGCGGATTTGATGAGAGATTCGCTCCGGCTTATTATGAGGATACGGACCTTGCTTTTGAAGTGCGTAAGCATGGAAAGAAGGTTGTGTTCCAGCCGAAATCCGTTATCACTCACTTTGAGGGAGTGTCCAACGGAACGGATACCCAGGATACTTCGGGACTTAAGCATTATCAGGTTGTTAACCAGGAGAAGTTTAAGGAGAAGTGGGCTGAGGAACTGAAAAACCAGTCTGTTAATGATGGAAATCCCAATCCTTTTGCTGCCCGTGAAAGAGGACAGAACAGTAAGTATATCCTGGTGGTGGATCACTATGTGCCTACCTGGGATAAGGATGCGGGCTCCAAGCTTGACTATCAGTATATGAAGCTTTTCAAGAGCGTTGGCTACAAGGTTAAATTCCTCGGAGACAATTTTGCTCATGAAGAGCCTTACACTTCAGAGCTTCAGCAGATGGGCATCGAGGTACTGTACGGAAATACCATGCAGGCCGGCATCTGGGAGTGGATAGATAAGAATAAGAAGTTCCTTAATATCGCATATCTCAACAGACCGCACATTGCAACGAAATATATTGATTATTTCCGTGATAACACCGATGTAAAGGTTATCTACTTCGGTCATGACCTTCATTCTCTCCGTCTCATGAGAGAGTATGAGCTTAATCATGACGAGAATACCAGGGAGGATGCAGAGTACTGGCACAACATCGAGTATGGTGTTATGCGTAAGGCTGACGCAAGCTACTTCCCGTCAGAGGTTGAGGCTGAGATCGTGCGTAAAGAGGATCCTACCATCAATGTCAAAGGCATTACCGCCTATGTATATGATGAGCCGGCGGTGCTGGATGAGGATTATGCAAACAAGCAGGGACTTCTGTTTGTGGGTGGTTTCGGACATCCGCCAAACAAGGATGGTCTTCTCTGGTTTGCAAACGAGATCCTTCCGAAAATCAGAGCCCGTATTCCGGATGTAGTGCTTAATGTTGCCGGATCAAAGGCTGATGAAGAGGTGCTCGCTCTTAACAACCGTCCGGATATCAATGTTCTCGGCTTTGTTACCATCGAACAGCTGGATGAGCTTTACCGTAAGAACCGGGTTGTAGTGGTACCTCTCCGTTACGGAGCAGGTGTAAAGGGCAAGGTTGTCGAAGCTCTTCATGCAGGGGCTGCAGTGGTTACCACCTCCTGCGGAGCAGAGGGAATACCTGAGGCAGAAACCGCTCTCCACATTCAGGACACTGAAGATGGCTTTGCCGAAGATGTTATAAAGCTTTATAACAACAGCTATGATATTGAGAATATGTCCAGGAGGGCAGTACAGTTCATAAAGGATTATTACTCCCCTGAGGGAGCATGGAACAAGATCCGTGATGATTTTGAATCAGATTACAGGAAGTGAGAAGCTTTTGGATCAGATTTAAGGCTTCGTGACAGATATTAAAGAAAAACGGTATCTGTGGGAGGATACAGAGTGTGAAAAAGTATAAGCATTGCTTTGCGGTAGCTGCATATGGTGAATCCGAATATCTTCCTTACCTTCTTAACTCTCTGAAAAACCAGAGTGTGGAGAGTAAGGTTATCATCTGCACCTCCACTCCCAATAAGTTTATCACTGAATGCAGTGCCAGGTTCGGGTATCCCGTTTATGTAAGAAACGGGCATCACGGACTTAAGGAAGACTGGAATTTTGCATATGAAGAGGGGAGCCGTCTGGCTCCTCTCGTAACCATAGCCCACCAGGATGACCTGTATTTTCCGGACTATACCAAAGCTCTTTTAAATGCTTACCATGTATTTCCGGATATGTCTCTTTTCTGCTGCCGTTACGATACTATAGACGGCGAGGGAAATACTATCCCCGGAACTTCGGAGTGGGTAAAGAGAATCCTCAGATGGCGCTTAAGGGATCATTGTAAAGCCCATAAGAAAGGTGTAAAGCTGTCAGCATTAAAATACGGAAACGGCATAGGTTGCCCAACCTGCACCTACAATGTTTCCTACTGTCCTGCGCCTCTTTTCAGAAACGATTATAAGTTTGTGATAGACTGGGAGACTCTGGTAAGACTTGCAAAAGAGCCGGGAAGGTTCATAGTTATCGAGAAATCCCTTATGGCTTACCGCATCCATCCGGGAGCTGAGACCATGCGTAATATCGAGAACCATAACCGTGAGCTGGAGGAAGAGGAGATGTTCAAAAAGCTGCATCCTGCACCCATAGCGGCATTACTCATGCATTTCTATAAGAAAGCATACGGAGCATATGAAAATAAAAAAGATAACTAAACAACAAGTGCGAATGGTGCTTCCTGCACTTTTTGCACTTATTTTAATTGGCTTGTTTGTGAACCGTAACATTCAGATAAGGGGACTCTACGGAGATGATCTTTATCTCTGGTCCTATTACGGAGAGGAAAACTTCTGGGAGTACACCTTCCCTATGAAAACAAAGGGTAATTTCAGGCCTTTTTACTGGGCTCTCAGTTACCTTGAGTTTGTCATCGTGGGGCGGCATGTAAACTACTATGCCTTGTTCAATACGGTGATAAACATAGCTGTAGCCTTTATGATATATTTCTTTTCCCTGGGATTCACAAAGACCTTAAAGCTTAAAGGGAGGGAAATGGCAGCGGGACAGCTGGTATCGTTTTTTACTGCGGCCATGTATCTCTGTTCCCATTTTGCCGGATACCAGATAGGACAGGTTCTGGGACTTCTGGAGACTATGGCCCTCAGCCTTGCACTTTCCATACTTTACCTTCTTTACAGGTTTTCGGAGAGTGGACAGAGTATTTATTATGGACTTGCCTGCATTTGCTATTTTCTTGTGTTGTTCACCCACGAGAGGTTCCTGGCATTGTTTCCGCTGTTTTATCTTTCACTGCTCTTAAACAGAATTCGGGTAAAAAGCAGAAGTACAGGGAGCGTCTCGAAAAACAAGCTTTATAGTGATGAAAGTTTAAATGAGAAAGGTTTTGAGAAACAGCAAACATCCGTAGCTTTTGGAAATATGGATTTTGGAGAAGCAAAAGAACTGAAGGGATCAAAATCAGGTTCAGGAAAAAAATCTAATTCAGATGATGTTCTGAAAGCAGCCATTCCTCTTCTTGAAGTTATGTTTTTCTTCGGAATCAGGCGGATCATCGCCGGGCAGGCGATGCCGGTGGGTACGGCGGGAACAAAGGTTTCCGAAACCTTCGAGCTCGGACAGGCATTTATGTATGCCCTGCAGCAGGTGCAGTACATCTTCGGAGTTAATGCGGGGGCAGCTTATCTCTGCGGAATCAATTGGAGGGAAATGTCTCTGTGGGCGCACTTACTCGTATACGGAAGCTGGATCGTACTCTTTGTTATGATTTTTTACTACATAAGCGAGATTATAAAAACAAAGGATCCGCTATATGATATTTTACAAAACCTGTTGTTCATAAGCTTCATAGCCTTATGTATCGGCTGCAGCTCCATAACCGTAAGACTCGAAACACGGTGGATTTATGTAAGCTACACTGCAGCACTTCTCTATATTTGTTATATGTTCGGGAAGCTGGCAGAGGCAAAAACCGCGAAATCAGGCCGTTCCCAGGCAGTGGACAACCCGGAAGCCCATGTGGATAACCGCTCCCGACGGAGGAAAACAGAGAATTTTCCGGCCGGTAATGTTATATGTTTTGCGGTAATGTTTATTCTCTACTGTGGTCTCATGATCCCGGTGGAGCAGCTTTACAGAAGTAATTTCAGAAATATATTCTTCTTCACCGAGCTTGACAGAGTGAACTCTCTTGCGGATCAGACCATAGGAAAGTATCAGAATTTTCTGGGAGTCCGTCAGACCTATATTTTTTACAATAATTATGGTATGACTGATTTTTACGGGGAGTATTTCTATAAACCCTACGATCCGGAGAAAACCGGTCAGGGATCGGAAGTACATTTTATCAATGATGTGTCAGAGCTTCCGGAGCATGCAAGCTATGATAATTCCGTTATACTGCTTGAAAGCTCAGATCAAAGGGAATATATAGATATAACAGATCAGATATTCGGAAAGGCAGATTGGGATGCCATCACACAAAAGGGATAGCATAAAATTAAATTACGGTTCAGAGGGAAAAGCCCTTAACTACCATGAGGCAGTGAATGAAGCGAGGACACAAAGCCCTGTCTATAAAGTATGGAGCAGCACAGTGATGCTCCTCCCGTTTTTGGGGACAGTCTTTCTTTTATGGTATATAAAAGGAGCATCCATCGATGTGGTGTACTCTGATTATATTAGGCTTATAAACAGCTATCTCCCGGATACTCTGGCAAGAGAAAGCTTTATGGTGCCGGACATACTTACCCGTATCCCGGTCACCTACCTGATAAGATGGTTTAATGTCACCTTTTTATCTTATTCTGTGGACTTTGACAGAGTGCTGGGCATATTGGGAGTGCTCCTTATGATGATTTCCGTGAACCTCTATATTAGAAGAACGCGGCTCAATGTGTTTTCCGTACTTGCACTTATGGCAGTGGGCTTCAGCCTTAACAAGTGGGAGCTTCTCCTTAATGGTTCGGGCTACCCACATTTCCTGAGCTACGGACTCTTCTTTTATAACTACTATATTCTGGAAAGAGTTTTTACAGGTACCAAAAAGAAATATGACGATGTGCTTCTGACTGTGCTTCCCTATATAGCACTTCTGGTTTCGGGCCCCTATATTGTACAGTATTGTGCAGCCCTTATTACAGCAGCTTTCTACATGCTTATGATAAAAAACCGGAATGTGGACAGAAGCCGTATCCCTATATATGTTATAACCACAGCCATACCGGTGCTGATGTTTCTGTGGAGCAATTCCATGGCAAGATATGAATACGCAGGAGCAGCTGATGTGACACTTATGGAAGTGCTGACAGAGCAGACCGGATTCACGGTTCACTTTATACTTAACGGTTTTGCATCTGAAGTGATGGATGGTTCATGTCTTGAGTCAATGCTGGGACTCGGAGCCATAGACTACAGTGAGATATATCTCACCGGTGCACTTGTGGTTGCAACCTATTTAATAGCATTTATACTGTTCTTCAGGAAAGGCATTTACAGAAAAACAGTATTTCCCCTTATACTTATGGTCAGCGGACTTAGCAGCCATGCACTGGTATTTTTATCGAGGTATATTTTTCTTACAGAAATTTATGCCTGGCAGAGCAGATATTCGCTCCAGTATATGCCGGGAGTCCTTGGGCTCATAATGATCTATGGCCTTCTGTTTACGGACTGGTATGAAAAATATCTTATATACAGGCATAAAGAGAAAAGACTGGAGCCCGGAAGCAGAAAGAGACGGAGAAGTAATCCCGGAATCCTTTCGCTTGTGTCCCTGTTTTTTGCATTGGCAATCCCGGTTTTGTTTATAGCAGGAACCCTTGTCACCAACAGGGTAGAGATAAACAATATGCCCTATAGGAAGATATACTTTGAATCCATAAGGGAAGCTGCATTAAATGCTGACGATTACACCGATGATGAACTTAATGCGATTTTTGAGTATAATCATGGTGCCAATAAGGTTAGACACGCCATATCCGTTCTTCAGGATAATAAGCTTAATGTCTTTAGTGGGAGATAGAAAATGAAAGTATTGATTTTAGCAGGTGGATTCGGAACACGTATTTCAGAGGAATCACATTTAAAGCCAAAGCCCATGATAGAGATAGGCGAGATGCCCATACTCTGGCATATCATGAAATACTATTCAAGCTACGGCTATAATGATTTCATCATACTGGCGGGCTATAAGCAGTATGTCATAAAAGAGTTTTTTGCGAATTACTTCCTGCATAACTCGGATGTCACCTTTGATCTCAGTAATAACAGTATGGAAGTCCATAACAACATGAATGAGCCCTGGAAGGTTACCATAGTTGATACGGGACTCAATACCATGACCGGAGGACGTATCAAGAGAGTGCAGAAGTATGTGGGGGATGAGCCCTTCATGCTTACCTATGGTGACGGAGTGTCCGATGTAGACATTAGCGCTCTTGAAAAGTTCCATAGAAGCCACGGAAAGATCGCAACCATTACTACAGTATCTCTCGCCCAGCAGAAGGGCGTTCTGGATATAGATGACAACAACAGGATAAAGTCCTTCAGGGAAAAACAGAATGAAGACGGAGCCATCATAAACGGAGGTTTCATGATCTTTAATCCAAAGGTCTTTGATTATCTGACCGGTGACAAATGTGTCCTTGAGCGGGAGCCAATGCATAAGCTTGCAGCTGATGGAGAGCTTATGAGCTTCTATCACCCGGGCTTCTGGCAGTGCATGGATACCCAGAGAGAAAAGAAGCTCCTTGAAACCCTTTGGGAAGAGGACAGAGCTCCCTGGAAAAGATGGAAGTAAAACATCCCGAATTGTATTGCTGGTTCGTCGATAGCGATATACCGGCTTCGCATACCGGAAACCCATAAGCGGGTAGGGTAAAAACCCCTATTTGATTCAGGGTGAGCTGTGAGTATTGAAGGGTCCCAAATTTCCCCGGGATTTATGAGATCGCTTTGGAGAAGAATAAATGTCGAAATTTACAGAATTAAAAAACTATTACAGCGGAAAAAGGGTGCTGGTCACCGGGCATACCGGGTTTAAGGGCAGCTGGCTGTCCCTGATGCTGAGGATGCTTGGTGCAGAGGTCTGCGGCTATGCATTGGAGCCCCCTACCGAGCCATCCCTTTTCAGGATACTCGGTCTCGAAAAAATTATGGCCTCTGAGACCGGAGATATCAGGGATTATCAGCATTTAAGCTCCTTCTTTGAGAAGGTAAAACCTCAGGTGGTTCTTCACCTTGCGGCCCAGCCCATAGTGAGAACTTCCTATGAGATACCGAGAGAAACCTATGAGATAAATGTTATGGGTACCGTCAACATACTTGAGTGTGTGAGAAAAAGCCGTGAATTTGGGGATGACAGGGTAAAGACCTTCCTGAATGTCACCACCGATAAGGTTTATGAAAACAGCGACCTCATGGATCATCCATTTAAGGAAGAAGAAAAGCTTGACGGTTACGATCCCTACAGTAATTCAAAGTCCTGTTCCGAGCTTGTGACCCACAGCTACACAAAATCATTTTTCGGTGATAAGGATCCGGTTACCCCTATCTCCACAGCCCGTGCCGGTAATGTTATCGGCGGAGGTGATTTTGCAAGAGACCGTATCATCCCCGACTGCGTAAGAGATACAGTTTCGGGAAACAGCATTCATGTGAGAAATCCCTACAGCACGAGACCCTATCAGCATGTCCTGGAGCCCCTTTACGTATACCTGCTCATCGCCATGAGACAGGCTGAGAACCCGGAGGTTTCCGATTGTTATAATGTTGGTCCCGACGAGTCGGATGCCATCACAACAGGAAATTTGGCGGATAAATTTGTGGCCTCCTGGGGTGAGGGCGCAAGGTGGCATACAGAAGCAGAGAGCAACGCTCCCCACGAAGCATCATTCCTGATGCTTGATACCGGGAAGATCAAGAAGACCTTGGGCTGGGCTCCCGTATGGCACGTGGATGAAGCTGTCCGTGAAACCGTTAAGTGGTACCGGGCATGGCATGACAAAGAGGACATGCTGAAATATACTGAAGAGCAGATTAAAGGATTTCTGGCGGATTAATAAAATTATTAACTTGATTCATGATTTCATAAAATATGCTATATGATATTGCATTATCTATGATCATTTGAAAAGAAAAAAGTCGGAATGAGACTAACACGAATTTAAAGCCTGAATCAGGTAAATATAACATTTAGAAAGAGAATTATTATGGAAAAAACAGAGCAGCAGGCAAGACAGGAGATACTGGATCTTGTATCTGAATATGCAAAAAAATATAAAGTACCGGCAAAGCCCTATGAGGAGGGGGACCGAATCCCTTACGCAAGCCGTGTATATGATGACAAAGAAATGGTTAACCTTGTGGACAGTGCTTTGGAGTTCTGGCTCACGGCAGGAAGATTCACGGATAAGTTTGAGCATGAATTCGGAAAGTACCTGGGAGTTAAGTATGTGAGTCTCGTGAACTCCGGTTCCAGTGCCAATCTTCTCGCCTTCAGTACATTAACAAGTCCTCTTCTTAAGGAGAGACAGGTGAGACGCGGAGATGAAGTCATCACAGTTGCGGCGGGATTCCCCACAACCGTAACCCCTGTAATCCAGTACGGGGCAGTGCCTGTTTTTGTGGACGTGACATTACCCACCTGTGACATAGATGTTACAAAGCTTGAGGATGCCTTAAGCAAAAAAACCAAAGCGGTTATGATAGCCCACACTCTGGGAAATCCTTTTAATCTAAAGGCTGTAAAGGAATTTTGTGATAAGCATGATCTCTGGCTTGTGGAGGACAACTGCGATGCACTGGGCTCCACCTACACAATTGACGGAGAGACAAAGCTTACCGGCACCATCGGTGATATCGGAACCTCCAGCTTCTACCCTCCTCATCATATGACAATGGGTGAGGGCGGAGCCTGCTACACCAACAACCCGCTGCTTCATCGTATCATGAGAAGCATCAGAGACTGGGGAAGAGACTGCTGGTGTGCGCCCGGAAAGGACAATACCTGCGGCCATCGTTTCGACGGACAGTACGGCGAGCTTCCAAAGGGATATGACCATAAGTACGTTTACTCTCATTTCGGATATAACCTGAAGGCAACAGACATGCAGGCTGCTGTGGGAGTTGCACAGCTTGAAAAGTTCCCGGGATTTGTTGAGAAGAGAAAGCATAATTTTACTTATTTAAAGGAGCTTCTCATAAAGGGCGGTGCTGAAGAAAAGCTGATACTTCCTGAGGCAGAGCCGGATTCGGATCCAAGCTGGTTCGGTTTCCTTATGACCTGTAAAGAAGGTGTTGAAAGAGAGCAGGTTGTGAGATATGTGGAGGATCACGGGGTTCAGACCAGAATGCTTTTTGCGGGAAATCTCATAAAGCATCCATGCTTTGATGAAATGAGAAAAACCGGCGAAGGATACCGCGTTGTTGGAAGCCTGGAAATTACAGACAGGATCATGAAGGATACCTTCTGGGTAGGCTTATATCCCGGTATGACTGACGAAAAGCTCAGCTACATGGCAAAAATCCTGCTGGAAGCATTAAGATAAAGTTTGAAAGTAAAGCTTCTTACTTTATTGGTGAGTCAGGTGCGGATCCGGATAAATCCGGTTTATGCCTGACTCATGGGAGTAATAATGGAAAACACTAGTAAAAATACTGACTTTGAATTTGACCTCGAAAAAATCCATAAGGCAAATCTTGAAATATTAAAAGCAGTAAGAGAAATCTGCATAAGACATAACATTACCTATCTTATCGATTCCGGGACCCTTCTGGGAGCTGTAAGACACCGAGGCTTCATTCCCTGGGATGATGATGTGGATCTCTGCTTCAGACGGGAGGAGTTTGAAAAGTTCAAGGTTATAGCAAATCTTGAGCTTCCGAAAAACATGGAACTGATAATGCCGGATGAGTACCGGAAAGGTGAAGCCTTCTACGATTTCGTCCCCAGGGTAATATATAAGAATTCCCGCAGGCACTCAGAGGATGACGCGGATATGGAGTTTTACGAAGGAAAGCTTAATCACCTTTGGGTGGATCTTTTCATTATCGACAGACTGCCCAAGGGAAAGCTTTCATCTAAGCTTATGCGTTTAAAGCAGCAGATATTTTTCGGTATGGGCATGGCCCACAGACGAAAGCTTGACTGGTCAAAATACAAAGGTTTCCAGAAACTTGAGGTATCGGTACTTGTCGGTCTTGGGAAACTGGTTCCCATGAAGACCATATTCAGGTGGCAGGATAACAGCGCAGGAAAATACACAGAGCTTTATAAAAAGGATAAAAATGTTTCTGCCGGAGAATCCTTTTTCTCAAACTATCAGCCGGATTTTCAGTACTGCGTGGTGAAGGACAGCTGGGAGGAACCGGTTTCCTTTGAATTTGAAGGTGAAAGATTTACAGGTCCCAGAGAGTGGGACAAGGTTCTCAAAATGCTTTACGGAAATTATATGAAGCTTCCGCCTGTTGAGAAGCGTCAGCCCTCCCACAGCGGAAGAGAGCTTGAGATACTATAGGAGATACAATGAAACTGCTTAGCATCGTCGTTTCCGCCTACAATGAAGAGGCAGGAGTAAAGGAATTCTACAGAGTCACAAAGGAATATGGTGAGAAGCTCCGTGAAAAGGGCTGGAATTACGAGTTTATATTTGTAAATGACGGCTCAAAGGACAGAACCGGTGAGATACTTTCGGAGCTGGCTGATACCGACAAAGAGCACATTAAGCTTATAAGCTTTTCCAGAAATTTCGGTCATGAAGCGGCGATGATAGCAGGTCTTGACTATGCATCGGGAGACGGACTGGTGTTTATGGATGCAGATCTTCAGCATCCCCCTGAATATCTCGATGCCATAACGCGGGCTTTTGATGATGGATACCAGGTTATCTCAATGGTAAGAACCAGCAATGAAACAGCGGGACTTATCAAAAAGATAACCTCCGGAGGCTTTTACTGGCTCATCAATAAGCTGTCTGATATCTATCTTGAACCGAATGCTTCGGATTTCTTTGCCATCACAAGTACGGTTCAGAAGGTACTTATGAAAAACTACCGGGAGAAGGTAAGATTCCTTCGTGGCTATGTACAGAATGTGGGATTCAGAAAAACCACCATAGAGTATAAGGCGGCTCCGAGAATTGCGGGAAAGAGTCATTATTCCATAAAAAAGCTCTTTACCTTTGCCATGAATACTATCATGTGCTTTTCCAATGTTCCGCTGAAGCTCGGCATCTTCGCAGGCTTAAGCAGCGGATTCCTGGGGCTTGTACTTCTTATATATACCCTGTGCACCCATGACGGGGCACCATCCGGATATGCCACAATTGTTGTTCTTCTGTGCTTTATGTTTGCGGTTCTTTTTATAGTAATCGGCATCATCGGAGAGTATATAGCCGTGCTTTTCGAAGAGCTTAAAGACAGGCCTCTGTACATTATCGAAGATAAGAAGAATTTTCAAGATTAAAAGAAGAATAATCTATTCTTTCAAAAGATGTTGCTTGTTATTATTTAAACAACAAATCGCGGTGAACACCGCAAAACACAACAAAATCTAGGAGGATTGGATTATTATGAAGAAAGCACTTAGCTTACTTACAGTATCAGCAATGGCAGTATCAATGCTTGCAGGTTGTGGATCATCTAACACAGCAGCTACAACAGCAGCAGCTACAACAGCAGCCGCAACAGAGGCAGCAGCTCCTGCAGAGACAACAGCAGCCGCAACAGAGGCAGCCGCAGCCGCAACAGAGGCAGCTACAGAGGCCGCAGCAGAAGCCGGCTCAGCAGACCTTGCTGACAAGAAGGTTGGTGTATGTATCTATCAGTTCTCTGATAACTTCATGACACTCTTCAGAAATGAGTTACAGTCATATCTCGAGTCTCTCGGATTCAAACCTGAGAATATTTCTATCGTAGACGGTGCTAATGACCAGGCTACTCAGACAAACCAGATCCAGAACTTCATCACATCAGGTGTAGACGTTCTCATCATCAACCCTGTTAACTCTTCATCAGCAGCTACAATCACAGATATGGTAACTGAGGCTAACATTCCTCTCGTTTACATCAACCGTGAGCCGGATGCTCAGGAAGAGGAAAGATGGAAGACAGAGAACATGAACGTAACATACGTTGGATGTGATGCCCGTCAGTCAGGTACAATGCAGGGCGAGATCGTATTAGATCTTGAGAACAAGGGCGATATCAACGGCGATGGTAAGGTTTCTTACATCATGATCGAGGGTGACCCTGAGAACGTTGATGCTCAGTACAGAACAGAGTTCTCAGTTAAGGCTCTTACAGATGCAGGTGTTGAGGTTGAGTGCCTCGATGATCAGGTAGGTAACTGGGATCAGGCTCAGGCACAGTCACTTGTAGCTAACTCTCTTGCACAGCACGGCAAGGATATCGAAGTTGTATTCTGTAACAACGACGCTATGGCTCTTGGTGCTCTTCAGGCTATCGAGGCAGCAGGCGAGACAGTTGGAACAGATGTATACCTTCTTGGTGTAGATGCTCTTCAGGAGGCTTGCGACAACGTTAAGTCCGGAAAGCAGACAGGTACAGTATTTAACGATCACATCTCACAGTCTCACTCAGCAGCAGATGCAGCTGTAAGATATCTCACAGGTGAGGGCAATGAGCACTACATCGGATGCGATTACGTTAAGGTTACAACTGCAAATGTAGATGACATCCTTGCATCTCTTGGCTAATTCATAAGGAATCAGACAAATTAAATCAGAAACATCAAAAGAGTGCGGGTGCGACATCGCACCTGTACTCTTTCTTTAACATCAGATTAGGTGTATAATAAAGGTTTTGTTTTGACCGATGCACCTGGGCAGCGAATGGGAGAAGATTCTCCATCCTGCACGATAAAGAAAATTTACTGGAGGACAAAATGGCGGAGTATAAGCTGGAACTTAGAGGAGTATCTAAGTCATTTCCAGGTGTAAAAGCGCTGGATAAAGTCAATCTTGCTGTTCGTCCGGGTTCGGTTCTCGCTCTCATGGGTGAAAACGGTGCCGGAAAGTCCACACTTATGAAGTGTCTTTTCGGAATTTACCACATGGACGAAGGTGAGATATATCTGGATGGAAAGAAAGTAGTTATCGATAACCCTGATGAGGCTGCAAAGCGTGGCATAGCCATGGTGCATCAGGAGCTTCAGCCCATACCGGCCAGAAGCATCGGTGAAAACATGTATCTGGGACGTTTCCCGTTAAAAGAGTATGGTCCCATCAAGATTATAGACCACAAGACCATGTACGACGAGACAGAAAAGTGGTTGAAGGAACTTGGTCTTGAATATAATCCGAGGGCTCTTCTCAGCACCCTGTCCATCGGACAGATGCAGCTGGTTGAGATCGCAAAGGCGGTTTCCCACGAAGCAAAGGTTATCATTTTCGATGAGCCTACATCTTCTCTTTCCGATAATGAGGTAGAATTCCTCTTCAAGATCATGAACCAGCTTCGTGACAGAGGCGTTGCCATGATCTATATCTCCCATAAGATGGATGAGATCAAGAGAATAGCAGATGATATCCAGGTAATGCGAGACGGAACCTATGTCGGTACCTGGCCCGCAGCAGAGTTGTCAACAGAAGATATCATTTCCAAGATGGTAGGACGTGAGCTTACCCAGATCTATCCTGAGCATGACCATGAGATAGGTGAGGTTATTCTTGAAGCAGAGCATTTAAGCTCCATACATGAGAAATCCTTCAGAGATTGTACCTTCAATGTACGAAAGGGAGAGATCCTTGGATTCGGAGGACTTGTAGGAGCCCAGAGAACAGAGCTTATGGAAGGTCTCTTCGGAATCAGACATCTGGCAGAAGGAACCATAAAGATCCATGGAAAAGAAGTTAAGATAACAAAATCAAAGGACGCCATGGACGCAAAGCTTGGAATGATCACGGAAGATCGTCGTGGAAACGGTATTTTCGGATGCCTTTCCATCAAGGATAACGTAGGTATTTCTATCTACAACAAACACCTGAAGGGTGGTTTTGTTCTGGATCATCCGACAATTAATAAGATAGTTGATGATAGCATCACACAGCTTTCTATAAAAACACCAAGCATGAATCAGCACATCGCTAACCTTTCGGGTGGAAATCAGCAGAAGGTTATAGTTTCAAGATGGCTTGCAAACGATCCTGACATCCTTATCATGGATGAGCCTACAAGAGGTATAGATATCGGAGCCAAGCATGAGATTTATGAAATTATGGAAAACCTTGCAAAGCAGGGTAAGGCCATCATCATGATCTCTTCCGAAATGCCTGAACTTCTCGGTATGGCGGATCGGGTTTATGTTATGTGTAACGGAAAAATCACAGGAGAGATAGATCAGAGAGAAGAAATGACACAGGAAAATGTCATGAGATATGCAACACAGTTCTGATCGATTAAAGATTTAAAGGGGAAAGAAAAATGCAAAAAACACAGAAACAGAAAATCATAGATTTTCTTATCAATAACGGTGTTATCATCGTAATGTTCATCCTCGTTATTTATACAGGACTTACAACCAATAACTTCCTGACAAAAAATAACTTTATGAACCTTCTTGCCAATATGTCATACAGACTGGTTATCGCTCTTGGTATCTCAGGTGCAGTTATCACCGGCGGATGCGATCTCTCCGGTGGACGTATGGTTGGATTTGGTGCCTGTATCGCAGGTACACTTTTACAGAAGGTAGAGTACGGCGGACGTTTCTTCAAGGAAGGCTTCATGGCAAGCATCACACCGCTTAACCCGTTTGTGGTTCTTATCCTTGTTATGATCATCTGCGGCTGCTTTGGTGCCGTAACCGGATGGTTTATCGCATTCCTTCATGTGCCTCCATTCATTTCAACACTTGCAATGATGGAAATCATCTATGGCCTTGGTCTTATCTATACAGGAGCTACACCTCTCGGCGGATATATCGAAGGATACACAAACTTCGCTAAGCCCGGTCTCCTTGGTATCAACTGGCTGGTTTGGATGGCACTTTTGATGGCAGGTATCACCTGGTTCATTTACAACATGACCCGTCACGGAAAGTACATGTATGCCATCGGCGGAAACAAGCAGGCAGCAGAGGTTGCCGGTGTTCCTGTAAAGCTTACAATGATTCTTATCTATGCCAAGGCGTCAGCATTCTTCGCAATGGCAGGTTTCATGCTCGGAGCAAAGGCAGGCGGTGCTTCTATCAATACCGGTCTTTCATATGAGATGGAAGGTATCGCAGCCTGTGCACTTGGCGGTGTATCCGTAACAGGTGGACGTGGTAAGGTTTCATCTGCTATCATCGGTGTTGCCGTACTTGAGCTTTTGAAGGTTGCTCTCCAGTTCCTCGGAGTAGATGCAAACTCTCAGTACATCGCCATCGGTATCGTTATCTTCGTAGCTATTTCTCTCGATATCAGAAAGTACGTTCAGAAGAAGTAATTGAGCGAAATAATTCAATCGATTATAATGGGGTCTGTGGTTTTTCCACAGACCCTTTTTGATATCGCAGACTACCGGAAAAAGTCTTCTTTCAGGACCCGTGATCCGGAGGACAGGTACAGAAAATATAATATCTCTATCTGATATAAAAGAACAAAAGGAGAAAATAATGGGATTTTCAAATATTGCATTTTCAGGCATGGTACTTCTGACAGAAACTCAGAGTCCGGTTACCGTGTTTTTTGCCCAGCATGGCATACAGGTGGTGCTTGCGGTAATGACGATTTACTATGCTGTGAAGCTTTTGGTTTTTAAGGATGTGGATTCCGTAAGACCGAAGGAGTGGAAAAAGCTTAAAGAAGAAAATGTTGAGCCCTATGCAAGGGAAGCGGGAATCCTTGCACTGGGATTCGCTGCCTGCCTTATCTTTATGGAGATAGTCTCTATGTATGATGGGTTCATGGCTTTACTTTTTATGATACTTGCCGTTTCTCTGATGTTTTTCAGATTCAAGAAGATTGAAGAGAAGTACGGAGAAAAGAATCCAAAATAAAGATTCCAAAATAAGAAGCTTAGACAAACAGGATTTCATGAATAAAAGAAATAACTTTAGACGTAGCTATAAGGAGCAGTGAATTTGAAGAATTATTCGGTAATGCTGGTAGATGACGAAGAGGATGTTATCAATGTCATAATCCATAAGATAGATTGGGAAGCCCTGGGCTTTTCGGTACAGGGATATGCTCATAACGGTCTTGAAGCCCTGGAGATGGCGGAAGAGGAACAGCCGGATGTGGTCATGACAGACATAAAGATGCCCTATATGGACGGATTGGAGCTTGCCAAAAGACTTAAGCAGCAGTATCCAACCATAAAGATCATCATTTTTTCCGGCTTTGATGAATTTGAATATGCAAAGGAAGCCATCAGGCTTGAAGCTGAAGAGTATATACTTAAGCCCATCGATGCAACAGAGCTGAGCGAGGTCTTTAAGCGCATAAAATCCGCCCTTGATAAAGAGTTTGATGAAAAGCAGAACATCAACATGCTTAAAACCTACTATCAGGAAAGTCTTCCCATACTTCAGGAGAATTTTTATACCTCCCTTATCGAAGGCCGTGTGGCAGAGGAAAACCTTTTGAGAGACATGATGGATTATCAGGTAAGTCTGGATGGTCCGGTTTATGATGTTGTCATACTTCATAACAGCATTTCCCTTGCGCCCGAAGGAATTAACCCCGTGCTTATCACCATGTCAGTAAGAAAGCTTTGGGAAGAGCAGATGGAAGAAAGATGGAAGGCAAAGTTTTTTTCCTACCTCGGAAACATTGTGATCATTGTTCAGATGGAAAGAGAGAGCGATGTTACTCAGCTAACGGATGCCTGCCAGGTCCTTTGCAGACTCAGTAAGCGTGTGTCCAATGCTACCATAACCGCCGGTATCGGCAAGCCTGTTTCAGGTATAATGTCTCTGCCGAAGGCCTACGAAGGAGCCAGAGAGGCCATCTCCTATAGAGTCATCTATGGAAGAGGCCAGGCCATAAACATTTCCGAGATAGCTCCCGAAAGAAACAAGACCCCGGATAACCTGAAGGCTGAGCCTGTGGATCAGAAGCTTTATGCTGTATTTAAGGCAATCAAAATGGATTCCGTGGATAATCTTGATATGGAAGTGGAAAGGTATATTTCGGAAGAAATGCCGGTGAATCCTTCCATACAGGATTACAGATTCTTTGTTATGGATATGGTGTCCGAAATATATCGCTTTATCAAGTCCAATCATATCGATACAACAGAGATCTTTGAAAGGGATGAGGATCCTTATGAAAAGGTTCAACACATGGATAAGCAGGAGCTTACAGAATGGCTCAGGTCTGTTACTCATGAAATAAGGGAGATACTTCGCACAAGCCGTCAGGATACAACAAAGGGCTTCGTGTCAAAGGCCATTGATTATGTAAGGGATAATTACAGCAATAAGGACCTTACTGTAGAAAGCATGTGTTCCTACCTTGGCATCAGCTCAGCGTATTTTTCCACGGTATTTAAGAAGGAGACGGGAAAAACCTTTATAAACTATCTTACTGACATGCGTATGGAAATGGCTGTGCGTATGCTTTTGGATGAGAATGAGAAAACCTATGTTATAGCTGAGGCTGTGGGCTACAGTGACCCGAACTATTTCAGTTATGCATTCAAAAAGAAGTTTGGCGTTTCGCCATCAAGATATAAATCTCAGCAAAATGGATGATCAGGGAAATAAAAAGGAATTGAATAAGGCTTCAGGGGTAGAAAAGATTGTTGAAGCAAGAGAGTCCGGAGAGGAGCTTCTGAACAAAATGGTTTCCGAGGTTAATGAAAGAATCAGGAAATATTTGCCCCACACCATACAGAGTACCATTCTTATGGCTTTTACGGTGGTATCCTTTACCCTTCTTTTGATCCTCGGGTTAATGCTGTACACCCTGTTTGCCCGCCGTATGAGAAGCGGTACCATAGAGGCCACGCAGCAGCTCATGGAGCAGTCGGTTGTAAACCTTGAGGACTATCTTGTGAGTATGCGGCGTATCTCTGATGCCATGTACTATGATGTCATCAAAAATGCTGATTTTGAAAGAGATTCGGTTGATAATGAGATGAATATCATATATGAGGCTCACAAGGATAATCTGGTGAGTCTTTCCTTGTTTATGCAGGATGGCACCCTGGTTTCGGCATCCCCCATCTCAAGCCTAAAGACCGATCTTCAGGTAACAACCCAGAAGTGGTTCACCTCGGCCTTTGATAAAATGGAGAACCTTCATTTCTCAACCCCTCATGTGGAAAACCTGTTTCTGGATCCCGCTTACAAGTACAGCTGGGTCATATCCCTTAGCCGGGTGGTGGAGCTTACCGAAAACGGAAGCCCGTCTCTCGGAGTCCTTCTGGTAGATATGAACTACTCCACCATCAAGCAGATGATGGAGCGTATCAATACGGACAGCACCGGTCAGTATATCTATCTTACGGATTCCAGCGGAAATATCATATATCATCCGAAGCAGATGCAGATAAACTATGAGATCATCAAAGAGAATAATGTCAACAATGCCCATTATGCGGATGGTATACATGATGAGATCTTCGGGGGTGAAAAAAGACAGGTCATAGTTGACAGCATTTCCTATACGGGCTGGAAAATGATAGCTGTACTTCCGGAAAAAGCTTACCAGATAGACATCAGCAATATGCGTTTACTGGTAATACTTCTTATAGCCTGCGGACTTCTCATCATGATCTTCATAAACAAAATGATCTCAAGCCTCATCTCAAGACCTCTTAATCTTCTGAACAGATCCATAAGAAATATGGAAAACGGAGATATTTATCCTGAAGATATTTATGTTGGGGGAACCCGGGAGGTTGAGCATCTGGGAAAGACTCTGAGACATTCCCTGGGACGTATCAATCAGCTTATGGATGATATCGTTATAGAGCAGGAGGAAAAACGAAAGACTGAGATGGACGCCCTCCAGTCTCAGATAAATCCACACTTTCTTTACAATACCCTGGATTCCATTGTATGGATGATAGAGGGTGAGAAAAATAAAGATGCAGTGTTCATGGTGACACAGCTTGCCAGCCTCTTCAGAATAAGTCTCAGCAGGGGAAAAAACATCATTCCTGTGGAGCAGGAGATACGCCACGCAGAGAACTATATGAATATTCAGAAGGTAAGGTATAAGAATAATTTCAAGGTGACCTTCGACGTTCAGGAGGAGGTGAAAAAATTTGCAACCGTAAAGCTTATCATTCAGCCCATCCTGGAAAATGCCATATATTACGGAGTTGGTGATATGGATCCTGATGATGAGGGAGAGATAAAAATCATTGCAAAATTTGAGCCTTATGGTGATGACATGGCCATATCGAAGGGGATCGATGATATATCGAAAAAACCGGATGAAACAAATTTGCGAAATTCCGGCAGGGTTGGTGAAGCCGGAATGGAGAATGATATTTCAATGGGAGATATTTACATTGAGGTGAGAGATAACGGATTTGGTATGCCTCCGGAGGTTCTGGAAAATCTCCTAAACGATCAGGAAGGGGTAAAACGTGCTCCAAAGCACGGATCCGGGGTAGGACTTGTTAATGTTCATAAGAGAATCAAGCTCAGATTCGGTGAGCAGTATGGTTTAAAGGTGGAATCGGAACCCGACGAGGGAACCTGCATTACCATACACCTTCCGGCGGTACTGTTTAATGAGGAAAATCAGAAGCTGCTGGAAAGCGGACATTATAAATCCCTGAGAAATAAATCTGTCCATGGTTTTTAATCCCGGGAGCCATGCGGCTTCGGGCAGTTCAAAAGAATCCGTAAGGATTCTATCTTTAAACAGGTAATGGTTAGAAATAATGAACGAAGATAAAGAATTTCTGCTGCCTGTGGTGGTGGCGACCCTTATAGTTATTATGTTCTGCCTTGTTATGCTCACAAAGGGCATAAACTCGGAGAACTATAAGATTTCCGTGATAGTCAGCAACTCCTCCGAAGGAAGATGGGTACCTTTTAAGGCAGGTCTTGAACAGGCTGCAAAGGATAACGGCATCGAGCTTGACTATGTGTATACAGATTATATAGACAATATCCAGGAAGAAGCATCCATGATCAATTCAAGGATCTCTCAGGGAGCTGACGGTGTCATAGTGGAATTCTGCCTTAGTGAGGGAATACATGAAATGGTTTCTTCCATAAGTGCCAGGGTACCGGTTGAATTTGTGGTTACAAACGTTGACGCGGATGTGGATGTCAGAGGCAATCATGCAACCGTTGCCCCCAACAATTATGCCGTGGGAAGAGCCATAGGTAATGAGCTTGCCATAGATTTAAAGGGCAGGACAGAAGAGGGAAGAGTTAAAATAGGAATAGTTTCAGGTAATCAGAAACAGTCCGGGATGCAGCAGAGGCTCCGGGGATTTATGGATGCAACGGAGAATCTTGATCCGGAGATAGTCTGGAGTGTTTCAGAATCCCGTTACACCAGCGAGGATTTGGAAAAGGCGGATACAAAAAATCCGGCAGAGATAATCGTATGCCTTGATAATAACAGCATGGAGAAAGCGGTAGATTACTGCACAAAGGGAGATTCGGGTGACAAAAGGCTCTACGGATCGGGGTGCAGCGAAAAGCTTGTGTACTATATCGATTCCGGGCTGATCGACTCCATGATACTTACCAACGATTTCAGTATGGGGTATCAAAGCCTGTCAGACCTTGCATTAAAGCTTCAGAACCGAACCTCGGTTCTTGAGGACAGGGAGATCGGTTTCGGTGTTGTGAACAAAGAGAATCTTTTCGGAGAGGATAACCAGCAGATACTGTTCCCTATAGTCCGTTGAAATCAAAGACCGGGGTTGGATGACTGAAAAAAAGCATTGTTGCTCCTTTGTGAATATAGAGCCCGTTAGATATGCAGCTGTGTAAGATTAAGGCTCTAAAAAGCTTCGTTAATAGATGGGAGGTTGTTATTCCGATGTTCAGGAAGAAGCGTATAAAAAAGCAAATCATAATGCTTATGGCGGTGGCACTCCTGACTCTGCCGGGTTGCGGAGTCGGAGCTGTGCCTGAAAAGCCGGACAATGAAATAAAGATCGGCATCACAGTTTATGACAGGTATGATACCTTTATCGCTGAGATCCTCAAGGATCTGAATGAAGATGTCCTTTCGGCAAGGGCCGAAGCAGGGCAGGAGATAACATTGGAAATATATAACTCTTCCCAGAGCCAGTCCGCACAGGATGATCAGGTTGAGGAAATGATAAAACACGGCTGCGATGTTATATGTGTAAATCTTGTTGACCGCACGGCACCTTCCAATATCATAGATGCGGCAAGAAATGCCGATATCCCCATAGTATTCTTTAACCGGGAGCTGGTGGATGAGGATATGCTGAGGTGGAATAAGCTCTATTATGTGGGGGCGGATGCATTTGAATCCGGAATCATGCAGGGAGAGCTGGCGGTTGACATTATAAAGAACGAAAACGTTGACAGAAACAATGACGGCGAGATCCAGTACGTTATCCTGGAAGGCGAGGCAGGTCATCAGGACGCCATAGTCCGCTCAGAGAACTGTGTAAACCGGATACGGGAGCTGGGAGTGAAGCTTGATAAGCTGGGATATGCCATTGCCAACTGGAATCGGGCTCAGGCTTCAAACCAGATGGAAAAGCTTATAAAAAACCATGGAGATAAAATAGAGTTTGTATTCGCCAATAATGACGATATGGCCCTTGGGGTTATAGATGCCTATAATGTTTCGGATATTCCCGAGTACAAGTGGCCCTATGTCATAGGTATAGACGGAACGGAACCGGGAAGAGCAGCCGTTAAGGAAGGCAGCATGGCTGCAACGGTCTATAATGATGCCCGTGGTCAGGCCGACGCCATCTTTAACCTTTCGAAAAGACTTGCTGCCGGTGAGAACCTCGAAGGTCTGGGACTTCAGGGAGACAAATATATCAGACTCCCATATCAGAAGATCACAAAGGAAAATGTTGACGACTTTGATTAGTCGGAGAACCTGGTGGGACGGAGTTAGTGTTTCATTTTTTAAAAATGAACCACTAACTCCGTCCCACGGTCCATTTTCGGATGATTTTTGTAAGAAAAACAAACTTGACGAATAGGGACTCTGATGCTATCATGTTCAAAACTTAGGAAAGGGCGTATAAAAATGAACAAGAAATCTTCTTTTGACAAAAACAGAATAGACTGGTTTATAACATTGGTTCCGTTCCTTCTTATCGGAATGATGTGCGTGTTCTTCTTTGTGGTGCCTCAGGAGTCCAATGTCATCATTAACAATATAAGAAGTTTTCTTGGTGACAGCTTCGGAGTTTATTATCTTTTCATAGGACTTGCCTTTGCGGTGATATCCATCTATATCGCCTGCTCGGATATAGGAAATATAGTACTGGGTGAGCAGGATGAGAAGCCCAAATACAGCTTTTTTGTCTGGGGCTCAATGATGTTCACCTGTGGTCTTGCGGCAGATATACTGTTTTATTCGCTCTGTGAGTGGATACTTTACTGGGTGGATCCTCATACTAAAGAAATGGGTGACCTTATGGACTGGTCAAGTACCTTTACACTTTTCCACTGGGGTCCCATCCCCTGGGCTTTCTATCTGGTACTTGCCGTGTCCTTTGGTTTTATGCTTCATGTACGTAAGCGTAAGAGACAGAAATATTCAGAAGCATGCAGATCATTGCTCGGAAGCTATACTGACAGATTACCGGGAAAGCTCATCGATCTTCTCGCGGTATTTGCCCTCCTTGCGGGAACAGCAACAACCTTTTCCGTTGCCACTCCGTTACTCAGTCAGGTTATAAAATCACTTACAGGCCTTAATATCTCGGAAAGATCCATAACCATATTCATACTTGTTGTGACCTGTATCATCTACACCTACTCGGTAATGAAAGGAATGCTTGGCATATCGATACTTGCCAATGTCTGCACCTACCTTTTTTATGGCCTGCTGGTTTACGTTCTTCTCTTCGGAGGTCAGAGCAAATTCATCATCGAGACAGGATTTGCGGCAATGGGAAGACTTACCCAGAACTTTATAGGTCTTTCAACCTACACGGATCCACTCAGGACCACAGGTTTTGCCGAAAACTGGACCATTTTCTACTGGGCTTACTGGATGGTATGGTGCGTTGCGGCTCCCTTCTTTATCGGAAGCATCTCAAGAGGACGGACAGTCCGCCAGACAATTCTCGGTGGATATGTTTTCGGAATGGGCAGTACCTTTGTGAGCTTTATAATACTCGGAAACTACGGGCTGGGACTTCAGGTAACGGGAAAGCTTGATTCTGTGGCTGTCTATGAAGCAACCGGTGACCTTTACATCACTATCATAGAAATACTTAAGCAGCTTCCGTTGTCAGCTTTGGTAATGGTGGTTCTGGTTGTGGCCATGATAGCATTTTACGCAACCTCCTTTGACTCCATAACTCTTGTAGCCGCACAGTACAGCTACAAAGATCTGAAGGAAGATGAAGAACCAAAGGATATCATCAAAGCCTTCTGGTCGGTAATGCTGATACTTCTTCCGGTTGCACTGGTGTTTTCGGAAAGCTCCATGGCCAATATACAGTCGGTAAGTATCATTGCGGCATTCCCCATAGGACTTGTGATCGTACTCATAACTGCAGCATTTATGAAAGATGCAAGAGTATTTATAAGGGAACTCAGAGGAGAATGCGTAGAGCCGGTGGAAACTACCGAACAGACAGTGCCCACTGAGAAAGCATTTGCACAAAAGGATGATGACGATTTATCAGATGAGAAAATTGAAGAAATCATCGGTAACTGGGAATATATCTATGGTGATAGATAAATATATGTGATAGAATGCTCGTGTTGCGACCACCGCGGCACGGGTTTTTTATGGTAAGTTTAATAGGAGAAGGATTATGCTTCAGGGCTTTTTTAATTACGATAATCCCATCTGGCGCTTCGTCGGAAGACTGGGAGATATGATATTACTTAATATACTGTGGATTTTATGTTCACTCCCCATAGTAACCATAGGGGCATCAACAACAGCATTGTATTACTGTACATTAAAGATAGTGAGAAACGAGGATGACGGAGACATTAAAATGTTTTTCAGATCCTTCAAGCTGAATTTCAAGCAGGCCACAATCATATGGATTCCAATGCTTCTGCTCATCATGCTTCTTGTCTTTGACTTTAACTTCTTCGGAAGTGTTCTTGCCGGTGCAGGAGTCACAAGAATACTGCTGCAGGGAATCACCATAGCCATGATGGTCATCTGGATATTTGTATTCACCTATGTATGGCCCCTCCTCAGCAGATTTGACAACACTGTAAAAAACACCGTCACAAATGCAGCCTACATGTCCATACGATACCTGGGATCCACCCTGTCAATGCTGATTAGTGATGTCATCATCATCGCCATCGGCTACGTGGCTCTCTTCTACATGGCCTGGATAACCGCCTTCATGGTACTTATGGGCTACCCACTCCTCGCCTGGATAAATTCCACCATGCTTGACCACATCTTCGAAAAATACATGCCGAAACAAGATCCCTCGAGGGATAAAGAAGTCCGCCCCATCCTACAGGACCTGAACCTCGACGGCACCCTGAAAGAAGGTTCTTCTTCTGAAACAGAACGTGATTTGGAGAATTTAAAAAACAAGGATGAATAGTAGAGTAGAGCGGTCGGGCATCCATTTAAAATCGTAAAGCCGAGCCGCCTCGATTTTAAATGGATGCCCGACCGCTCGACCGGATTACATCGTTCATATCCCGTTCACAATTGTTTACAAATTATTCAAAAGATTAACATAGTTTGTTCATTGATGATTTTTATAGTAAAGACATGATAACGAAATGGGTTATCAATAGTTAATAAGATTTTTTTCATAATACTCGGGCAGGGACCAATGGTCACCTGCCCTCCTCCCTTTTATAGAAAAAATAAAACGTCATGAAGTTCATATCCCGATCCTTGGCGGTCGGGTGAGACTTTATGACGTTTTTTATTTTATTTTTAATTTATTTTATTGTTGCCGGACTGTCTTCCGTTTTTAAATAGACAGGGGCTGCAACAGGGGCAAAATCTGAGAAAGTTACGACAGGATCCGTAAAGGATGTCGCATCCTGCTTTCTATATTCCCTGGGAGATAAACCGAAAGACTTGTGAAAGGCATCCTTAAAATAGTTGGCATCACTAAAGCCGTTATTGAGGGCAACCTCCGTAATGGTATGATCCGTATGGGCAAGCTCGATGGCAGCCTTATTGAGACGGATAAAGGTAAGATATTCATGTACTCCGATACCGGTGTCTTCCTTAAACTTTCTTGAGAGATAATTCGGACTGAAACCGCTGGCCTCCGCAATATCATTAAGGCTTATCTTTTGATTGTAATTTTTCTTGATGAAAGTGGCAGCCAGGCTAAGCTGACGGTTAGTTGTATGGAGTTCATCCAAAAGACTTGTGTCTATATCTGTGGAGAATCTCCTGATGATAACCAGAAGCTGTATGAGGCATAGTGAGAGCATGGCAGGACTCACTCTTTCATCGTTGAAACGCTGTTCCGCCTCCATGTTCTGTATAAGCTGCTCCACATGCACCTGATACATGGCCGGTATCTGCAAAATATAGGTATTTTTCTCAGCAAGAGTATCGTATATAAACTGCATATTTGGGAAAAATACATCCTTTTCACGGAACAATACCAAGGTGCGCACTGACTGCTGTTTCGAAGTGTAGTGCACGCTGTGTGGGGTATTGGGCGGTATGATAAGAACGCTTCCCGGAACCAGATTATAGAAGTGGGATTTTATAAAAAAATTGCAGCTTCCCTTATTGAGATAAAACAGCTCATAATGATTATGTACATGAGGCTCGTTCATCTCGAAGCTCCGGTCTCTTGACTTGGTGTCGATAAAAATTCTGTTAATTGAATACCCTATAATAGCCATTTCAAACCTCGAAATAATTGGATAACTATATTATAGTGCTTAGTATTACAAATTGATAATATCAAAAAGAAACTTGGATAAGATAATTTTTCAGTATTTTAATGCATTTTAAACAAAAAATTAATTGAATCATTTTCTAAAATAGAATAAGATATTAAAGGACTTCAATGAGTCTAACTATTCTATACTCTATACTATCAGGATTGAGACCCGATTACCCCTCACTCAAGTCGGGCCTCTCAAAATCCTGAGAATCAGGTTCTATTCCTATGGACTGAAATCATTATAGTGGTTTTGGTTCTTTTTTTTGTGTGTGTCCCACGGTGGATACTTGTTTCCATATAACTTATAAAACTAAATAAAGTTCCGAGATAAATAATAAGTGACCCTTATTTTGGCATGGGTTTAGGTTTAAAGCTTAACAGGGAGCGAAACTATATGAAAAAATATTTATTCGGAATCATGTTTGTACTGTCAGCTGCATCGATGCTTTCCGCTTGTGGCCTCAAAGATGAGGTGGTGGAAAAAGCTTTTAATGTTGACATGAAAGAGCTTAACAATATCGCTGAAGATAATGCTGCGGAAAAGGAAGAGGCTGCGGCAGCCGGTCAGCAGAAAACTCTTAAACTGTTTAACGGTAAAGGTGAGGTTGATGCTCAGATCAAAGAACTCGCCCAAAAATATAAAGCAGAAACAGGTGTGAATGTAGAAGTTGAGTCCGCACAAAGCGGAGTAGATGTCCAGGCAACATTAAAAGCTTATTATCTTTCAGATAAGATGCCGGATATCTTCGTGTGCGAGTCTTCCGGCTTTGCAAACTGGGAAGGTCTTCTTGTGGATCTCAGCGACCAGGCCTGGGCGAAGGATACAGAGGCGGAGTATGTTGACAAGAACTACGGAACCATTGGATTCCCATATGCCACAGAAGCAATAGGGCTCATTTATAATGCAGACCTTCTTTCGAAGGCCGGAATAGACCCGGAAACTCTTACCGGTCCGGAGCTTATGGAGAAAGCATTTGAAACACTGGACAGTAAAAAGGATCAGCTGGGGCTTACTGCGGTTGTGGGTTACTGTGCGGAAGATGAAAATCTAAGCTGGTCAACCGGAAACCACATATTCGGAAACTATATCGATGCAGGTCTCGACAGATCCGACACCACCTATATCGATAAGATCAACAATGAACATGCCATAGACCGTAACAGATTCCTGAAATTTGCGGAATTTATTGAGCTCCTTCAGAAATACAGTGATCCGGATCTCCTGGTTACCGGAACCTATGATGATCAGGTAAAGAATTTTGCTTCCGGTAAATATGCATTTGTTACCCAGGGTTCCTGGATCGGAGCCGTTATGACGGGAAATGATGCCGCAGAATATAATAAGGCAGGAAATTTCAAGGTAGGAATGCTTCCGTATGTTTTTGACAAGGGAGTTGACACGATACTTACGAATCCTCCTTCCTGGTGGGCAGTTCTGAAGGAAGGCAATGCAGAGGAAGCAAAGGCATTCCTACAGTGGTGCGCAGGAGACTCAGGCCAAAAGATACTGGTGGAGAATGCCGGATTTGTGAGTCCTTTCACATCCTGCAAGTATGTGGCATCGGATCCTTTTGCACCGGTAGTATCCGCATATATTGCTTCCGGAAAGACTTCAAACTGGCACTGGATGGATATGAAGGAAGGTATTGCAGCCAATGCGTTCGGAAAGATATTTAATGAGTATGCCCGTGGAGAAATGGATGCCGAAGGCTTTACTTCACAGATAGCAAGAGCTGTCAAGAGTTACTATGAGGGATGAACGGAGGAACAAAATGGATAACTTTATGGTGGCTAAAAAAGCCGGAGTCAGAGGAAAAGAACTAAAAGTAAGAAAGCATCCTTTGTTTTTCTGCACTGTAATGTTTCAGATAAGTGCTATAAACATCATAATGCTTATAGCATTTATGCTTGTGATGCGGATGCTCATAGGACAGATGCAGCAGCAGACCCTGAACAGCAGGTCAATGTCTCAGTATGTACTGTCCCTGAGCACAGAGGAAGCAGAGCTTAAATCGGATGTCATGTCCCTGTATGATCAGGCCATAGGCTACGTATCGGCAAAAGCCGATGAGACCCGTGTGGCGCTGCTTCCGGAGATACAGTCTACAAGAAAGACCATAGAAGAAGACATCAGCGAGCTTAAAAAGCAGCTTGATGCAGATTCCCAGGCAGAAGCATTAGCCTCCCTTCAGGAGATACAGAAGCAGTATGACCGGCTTAATGTAATGATCGATGAGTCTGTGGCAGAGATCGATCAGGGAAACCGGGATACAGCCTATGACATACTTTTTAACAGGGCGGAGCTCCAGAAGGTGGCTATATTCCACGCCTGCAAGGTTATCGATGAAGCCGTTACAGCTGAGGCTGACAAGAGTAATGTGGAAATGATGCTGATGCTGAAAAACGGAATTGAGGCAGCTATCAAGGGTACAGGACTTTTTATCCTCCTTATAGTATTTAACTTCTTTCTCAACTATTTCGGTATAGTGAAGAAGATAAAGAGTATCTCAAGAGAAGTCAGCGATATCATAGGAAAGATAGAAAAGGGTGAAGGGGATCTGACCACAAGAATCTACACCAGAAGTGCATCGGAACTTGTTTATATCATCAATGGTATAAACCTCTTCATAGAGACTCTGCAGAATGTCATGAAGGAGGTTAAGTCCGGTGTTGAGGTACTTAATTCTTCCACCGAGACCGTCACACAGAAGCTCAACAAGTCAAACGGAAATGTACAGAGTACCTCCGCTGCCATGGAAGAGCTCAGTGCCAGCATGCAGTCGGTATCGGAGATGGTATCTTCTATCAATAACCAGGTAATGGAGGTAAAGGCATCAACGGATGAGATAAACCGCGAGGCAACCGGCGGAAGAGAAACCGCTTCAGGTATCAAGCTGGAAGCTGATGAGATAAAGCAGCATGTTACGGAGAGAAAGCAGGGTATGAGCATGAAGGTCAGCGAACTCAGCGAGGTGCTTGCAAAGTCTCTTGAAGATTCAAAGAAGGTTAAGGAGATCGATACCCTTACCAAGAACATACTTGATATTGCGGAAAAGACCAACCTTATCGCTGTTAATGCTTCCATCGAGGCAGCCCGTGCCGGACAGGCAGGAAAGAGCTTTGCGGTAGTTGCTTCCGAGGTCAGCAATCTTGCGGCCAACTCCAAGAAGACTGCCAATGACATCCAGAGTATAAGTAAGGATGTTACAAACGCGGTTGAGGAGCTTGCCGATAATGCCCGGATGGTACTGGATTTCATCAAGACTGATGTAACAAAGGATTACGACAGCTTCGTTGAGACCGGAAATAAGTACGAAAATACGGCAGATACCATGAATACAATGCTTATCACATTTAAGGATAAGGCTGATTATCTTAATGGAATAATGTCGGATATGGCAAATTCCGTATCTTCCATCACAAATTCCGTATCCGAGAGCTCACAGGCCATCACCCTTTCCGCTCAGAATACCATGGAGATCGTAGGCGATATGAGTGGAATCTCAGAGGCTATGGATCACAATGTTGAAGTAACAGGAAAACTTAATGCCGCAACCAGAAAGTTTGTTGAGGTATAACAGTTCAACCCCGTCCCCCTGGCCCACCGGCTGAACTGTTGCGTTGAGGTATAAAATTTTTGAAAAATTAGCACAAGACATCTTGAAGATTTCAGAAGTCTTGTGCTATACTTCTAATTGTTTTTGAAAGCGCTTACAAAATATAAGCGTGTCGCAGATAAAATGAGTTTAACAAGCTGATGAACAGTATGATTTTCATTTTAAAATGGAGGAAGATATGGATTTAAATTTAAGACCGGCAAATGAGTGTACATTTGATGCAGCTTCTTTGGGAGAGGTTATGCTCCGTCTTGATCCGGGCGAAGGCAGGATCAGAACAGCAAGATCCTTCCGTGCATGGGAAGGCGGCGGAGAGTACAATGTTATCCGCGGACTTCGCAAGTGTTTCGGACTTAAGACTGCAGTTATCACAGCTCTTGCAGACAATGAGGTAGGTCACCTTGTAGAGGATTTCATGATGCAGGGCGGTGTTGATACATCACTTGTTAAGTGGATGGATACAGACGGAATCGGCAGAGTTTGCAGAAATGGACTTAACTTCACAGAGAGAGGATTCGGTATCCGTGGAGCAAAGGGTTGCTCAGACAGAGCAAATACCGCTATCTCAAAGGCAAAGCCTGAAGATTTCGATTTTGACTATATCTTTGGCGAGCTCGGTGTTCGCTGGCTCCATACAGGCGGAATCTATGCAGCTCTTTCAGAGCAGGCTTCAGAGACTGTTATCGCAGCCATCAAGACAGCAAAGAAGTACGGCACAATGGTTTCTTATGATCTTAACTACCGTCCTTCAATGTGGTCAGCTATCGGCGGACAGGCAAAGGCTCAGGAAGTAAACAAAGAGATCGCAAAGTATGTTGATGTTATGATCGGTAACGAGGAAGACTTCACAGCCTGCCTTGGCTTCAAGATCGAGGGACAGGATGAGTCTCTTAAGGAGCTTAATGTTGACGGCTACAAGAAGATGATCAACGAGGCTGTTAAGACATATCCTAACTTCAAGGCTGTTGCCACAACACTTCGTACTGTTCATACTGCAACAGTTAATGACTGGTCAGCTCTTTGCTGGGCAAACGGTGAGATCTACAAGGCAGCTGATTACAAGGGTCTTGAGATCATGGACCGTGTAGGTGGAGGAGACTCCTTCGCTTCAGGACTTATCTACGGACTTATGACAACCGGTGATGCAGAGAAGGCTGTTAACTACGGTGCAGCTCACGGCGCTCTTGCCATGACAACTCCGGGTGATACCACAATGGCTACAAAGAAGGAAGTTGAAGCCGTTATGGGTGGTGCAGGAGCTCGTGTACAGAGATAATGTTCTTTTAAATTTACTGACTCGATAAACTCTTTTCTATAAATAACCTAAAACAGGAACGGCAGGCTGAAGGGCCTGCCGTTCTTGTATAAATATTTGGACTTGTGATTTAAGCCAAATGAATTATACTAAATTTCGGTAATACAATTCGGACGCGAGGATCCAAAATTAAATATGGAGGGTAAAGATGGCAGATTTTAAACCGGTCAAGGAAGGTAAAGTACGTGAGATATATGATCTCGGTGACAAGCTTATCATGGTGGCTACCGACAGAATTTCAGCATTTGACGTGATTCTTCATAACCAGATCACGGATAAGGGAAGAGTTCTTACTCAGATGTCAAAGTTCTGGTTCGATCTCACAAAGGATGTTATTCCAAACGATCTGATCTCAGTTGATAACAAGGATATGCCGGAGTATTTTCAGAAGCCTGAATTTGATGGCAGAGCAACACTTTGCAAGAAGCTTGAGATGATCCCTATCGAGTGTATCGTGCGCGGATACATCACAGGATCAGGATGGGAGAACTACAAGAAGGACGGCACCATCTGCGGATTAAAGCTTCCTGAGGGACTGGTTGAGTGCCAGAAGCTTCCCGAGCCGCTTTACACACCTTCAACAAAGGCTGATCTCGGAGACCACGATGAGAATATCAACTTCGAGCAGTCCATAGAAGTCCTTGAAAAGGCATTCCCCGGAAAGGGAAAAGAGATTGCCACAAAGATCAAGGATGCCACACTTGCAGTTTATAAAAAGTGTGCAGACTACGCTCTTTCAAAGGGAATCATCATTGCTGATACAAAGTTTGAGTTCGGTCTCGATGAGAATGGCGAGGTTGTTCTCGCTGACGAGGTTCTCACACCTGACAGCTCAAGATTCTGGAGACTTGATCAGTATAAGGAAGGTCAGGGACAGTCATCCTTTGATAAGCAGTTTGTTCGTAACTGGCTAAAAGCAAATCCTGATAACAATGCTACCCTCCCTCAGGATATTGTTGATAAGACAGTTGACCTCTACAAGGAAGCATATACCATGCTTACAGGTAAGACTCTGTAAAAGAATTGTAACAAGAACAGCCGGTGGATCATGGGGACGGATGTTCTTCTGTAAAGTATCTAAATAAATACAAAGAGCGGTACAGGAGATGTCTTGTGCCGCTCTTTTTCTGTATGGTAAAATCACGTAAATATAGTTAGTTTGAATATTAATTTAACAGTATTCTCCAACTTTTTGTGCATTATTGTATACAAGATATGGGTTAAGGGGAATGATTTATAAAGAGGTCGGTCATAAGGGCATAGTATGTCAGGGATAAAAGACCGGGGTTTAAAGGAGAGATACCATGAGTTCAAAAGATGATATCGATTTAAAGAAAAAAGGCTCTGAGCACAGTGGATATACGGAAGATGTAGACATTCCTGGCCTGGATTCCGACGGAAGCAGTCTTAAAAAGGAAGACTACGCCATTAAGCCCATGATACAGGAGTTAATGGAAATACATGTCCGTACCGAAGGAAAGGACATAGATGAAGAAGAGCATAAGAAGAGAGAGTATTTCAACAAAATAGTTGAAAAGGCTGCGGGAGAAACAAAAATAGATGAGGATAGACCGGTAAAGGAAGCGGAAGGCTCAATCCTCTATCGTATCTGGTCCATGGTAAATAAGGAGAGTCCCGCACCGGAAGATCACGTTGAGAAAAAGGTTGAGTACATTGAGCTTTTCTATGATCTGATATTTGTATACAGCCTGAGAACCATCAATGCCATGTTCCATAGCTATGAAGAATCCTTCCCGCCTGCGGAAGCCATACTGACATTTATATTCCTTACCGCGGTAGTCATGCAGATCTGGATGTTCACCACCATGTTTTTCAACAGATACGGAAGGAAGGCACTGAGAGATTACATCAGTATTTTGACCAACATGTACCTTCTGTACTACATGGCCAGCGGTTCCAACCTTCACTTTCTTGATCATTATAATCGCTACCACATTGCCTGGGCACTGATAATGCTGAATATTGCCTACAGAAGCTGGGATAAGCTGCGATTTGCTCCGAGACTGGATGAAATCGATAAGGAAATCCTCAGGAATAATGTTACCATCCTGACCTTTGAGTTTGCACTGATCATTATTTCAATCCCGGTTTATCATTTGACGGGAATAGTGATTTCACCGATTGCGCTGATAGTAGGATACATCGGAAAGCTAAAGGAGCACACGGCTTATGACAAAAGACCCTGTGATTTCCCTCATTTTGCGGAAAGAAACCTGCTGCTGGTCATCCTGACCTTCGGAGAAATGATCATCGGTATCTCCGGCTTCTTTAAGGAAGAAACCGGCATCTGGTTCAATGTTTCCTCCTTCCTTGTAGTCATAGGCATGTTCCTGAGCTACGGTTTCTTTTATGACAACGTCCTTGACCATCATAAAAGGACCTCTGGTCTTGGCTTCCTGGTAATCCATGTCATCATGATCCTGGCCATCAACTCCACCACCATTGCCCTTGAACTGATGTCAAGACCTCTGGTGCCACTGTTTCCGAAGACCATATGGATGGTCATCACCATGACCATCTACTACATCTGCATTCTTTCCATAGAGAGGTATGCAAAGGAACATTTTAAGTTTGGATTTGATTCCATGGCGAAGATATTCCTGATTCTTGCGGCATACACCGGGTTGATGCTTATATTCGGATATAATCAGGCTGTAGGTGCACTTACAACAGTAGTATTTGTATTCGGCATCTTCTTCCTGTTCCTGAGAAGACATCATATACGTCTCAGGGAAATGAAGGTCGGCGGATATATCGAATAAATTCTATCGATAAAACAGTTGAGTTGTAAGGATTTAAATGATAAAATAACAACGTACATTTGTTTGAAAAATAAAGGCTTGGTTTTTAATGAAGATTATACATTGCGCGGATCTGCATCTGGACAGCAGATTAAATACACATTTGGATGAAAAGCGGGCACAGGAGCGGAGACAGGAGCTCCTGGGTACGTGGCTCAGGCTCCTTGAATACGCCTCAAAGCAGCAGGTTTCAGCCATTCTTATATCCGGCGATATGTTCGATACGGCAGCTGTCAGCGGGACAACTGCCAATGCTGTCATCGGAAGCATCAGAAACCACCCTGAAATAGTGTTCTTCTATCTTAAAGGAAATCACGACACAGATACATTTTTGAACCGGGCGGAAACATTACCGGAAAACCTCTATACCTTCAATGATTCCTGGCGGATGTTCAGACTGTCCGGGAATATAGTCGTATCCGGAAGAGAGCTCAGTACAAGCTTTGGGGGAGCACAGCTTCCCGAGAACTGGGCGGCCAGAACCCTGAACCTAAAGGAAGAAGACTTCAATATAGTCATGCTCCATGGTCAGGTTATGACGGGATACAATACCGGAAAACAGACGGAAACAGAAGAAGAGATATATGTTTCGGATTACGCGGAGCATAATATAGATTATATGGCTCTCGGACATATACACAGGTTCAGCGAAGGCCGGATCGACGGAAGAGGCATGTGGTGTTACCCAGGCTGCCTGGAAGGACGGGGGTTTGATGAGTGTTCAAAGCATGGCTTCATACTTCTTGATATAAATGAAGAGACCCATGAACTTAAGCGCCAGATCATCGATATAAGTAAAAGACATCTCTGGCTGGTGCCTGTGGATATAACGGGACTGGAAACCTCCATTGATATAGTAAACAGAACAAAGGCTCAGCTTTCATTACTTGGAGGTGTACCCACTTCTTCAGAGGAAATCAGGAATATAGATGACGATACGGTAAAAGGAATCCTTGAGGAAGCAGGCGGCGGCCGCCTGAAACCTGAAGATATGGTAAGGGTTATCTTTAAGGGAGAGCTTGATATCACAGCCGAAAAAAACATGAGCTTCATAAAAAATCAGCTTGAGTCCATGTTCTATTATATAGAAACAGAAGATGAGAGCCGGCGCACTGTCGACTACCGGATATTTGAGAATGACAGATCCCTTAAGGGAGAATTCATAAGATCCGTTCGTGAAGATACAGAGCTCGGAGATGAGTTAAAGGCCGAGATCATAGAATGCGGCATAAAGCTGCTGATGGGGAATTAAGGAAGCTCAGGATTTGACAGAGACCGGATGTTGTCAGAGAAGATGCGTCCGGTGTTTATGAGAAATTTAAATGTAGTGTCAGTCCTTCGGGAACAGGACCCGAAAAGGTTGAGGTTTCCGCGTATAGGAAAAAATAAATGAAACTAATCAGTGCAAAAATAGAAAATTTCGGGAAGCTCCGGGACCGGAGTATAGATTTTAGTGAAGGTCTCAATGTTTTCCTGAGGGAGAATGGCTTCGGGAAGACAACATTGGCCTCCTTCATAAGAGTTATGTTTTACGGACTCTCCGGCGACAGAAAATCCCAGGACGAGGATAATGACCGTAAGAAGTTCAGCCCCTGGCAGGGAGGCACCTTCGGAGGAGAACTGGTATTTGAACTATCGGAAGGAAGAAGCTATCGTATAGTGCGGACCTTCGGAGAAAGAAAGGCTCAGGATACCTTTACGTTGTATGATGCCGAAACAAACCTCCCGTCAACGGACTTCAGTGAAAATATCGGTGAAGAGATACTGAAGATCGATGAAAGATCCTTCAGAAGAACCGTTTTCATAGGGCAGCAGGAGCTGGAAACCGGCATGACCTCCCAGATCAATGCAAAGATCGGTAATGTTTCCGAAGACCCGGAAGACATGAACCGCTACGAAACGGTCATGGAATCCATAAAGGATGAGGTAAATAACCTTTCCCCCAACAGAAGAACCGGAGCCATCTTCAAAAAAAGAATGGAGCTGGAGGTCCTTCAGTCTGAATTTAAAAACAAGGAAGCCCTGGAGAAGGAACTTACCGGCAGTGCGGAGCGGCTAAAAATTCTCGGAGATGAACAGAGAACCAGAGCAAAAAACATAGAGATACTAAACAGCCGTGCCATGTCCCTCAGTCAGTATCAGGATACACTTAAAGACAAAATGAAATATGAAGACCTCATAGAGGATATTTCAGAATGCGAAAAGAGACTGATGGAGATACAGAGAAGACATTTCGGGGCTGAAGCCGACACCCTTACTCCGGAAGAAAGAAGTTCCCGGCTTAATCACGACATGAGGGAGTTGGATGTCCGATTCCGGAACGGTGTACCGGGAGAAACTGAGCTAAGAGGAATCGAAAAAAGGATTTCACGTATACAGTTCCTCCATGAAAAGCTTGACCTTATGGAGCAGGCCGGCCTCCGGGCACGTGGAAAAGGCTATGGCGGAGAGATTTCAAATCTGACCGGAATCATGGTATATATCCTTTCGGTGATCCTGATCATCATCGGAGCCTACATGATATTCACGGATCTCAGCCTCGTGATAGGAGCATGCATACTGGCAGCAGGACTATCCATGCTGATCATAATGCTTATCTCCCGGGCAGTCTCCGGAAACAGCGGCCATAAAAGCTCAGGTGGAAAAGAGAGACACCGCCAGACTATAGACGAAGTTTACGAAGAGATAGACAAACTGACCTCTGAAGTAGTTATGTATCTCAAGAGATATTACCCAAAAGCTGACTTTTCGGATCCCGACAATGTTGATTTCGAAGCCTTCGGAAGTCTGGGAAACGATATCCTGAGATACAGCAGATTATGTGATTTAAAAGGCTTTGCCGAAGAACTGGCTTTAAAGAGACGGGAGAAAGCAGAATTTGAACAGACACATGATATAGAGAAACTAAGAAATGCCATGAGACCCGGAGAAGATGGTGAAAGCTTTGAAACCCTTAGCCGTAAGCTTCAGGAAACCACAGAGGAATACAATGAAGCAGTTGAAACCATCAACAGATTAAAGCTGCATTCACAGAACATAGAAAAAGAACTTGAAAAGGTTTATGAAAAGGAAAGACAGTATGTTCTCGGCCTGGATGAACTCCGGGAGCTGGAACAAAGGTACAACCTTCTGATACTGACAAGAGACCATATAGAAGAAGCCCATAACAATTTCACAAAAGAATATATGGCGCCCCTTATGTCTGCCTTTGAAAAGTTTTACCGTATCCTCATCAATACCAACGGTCTCAGAGAAATACCATATCGCATGGATGCCCATTTTAACGTGAATTTCATAGCAGACGGTCGTGAGCACAGCACCCAGCTCCTCTCCGCTGGCTTCCGCAACATGGTGGAACTTGCCCGTAGAATGGCCTTCATTGAAGCCATGTATCAAAAAGAAAAACCCTTCATCCTACTGGATGATCCCTTCGTAAACCTGGACGATTACAAAATCCCCGGCGCAATGCAATTCCTCGATGAAATCGCCCGGTCCTACCAGGTAATTTACTTCACTTGTCATGAAAGCAGACAATAAAAAGCAAAAACTCAACAGGTATAGATAGAACAGAGTCAGAGGACATCAATTTAAAAACTTTGAGAAAGTACATGAAAAATCCAGAATTGGAGACCTTAGAGCCGGCGGGCATCCATCTAAAAACGTTGAGCTGTGACGAGAAAAATCAAAATCGGACTCCTTAGAGGCTCTTGATCCCTTTTCCTTAGCCCCCTCGCCAAGTCTGAGTTTTCATAAAAGTAAACTCAGACATTGGCGAGGGTCTAGAGCCTCTTAGGAGTCTGATTTTAGATTTTTCTCTTCACAGCGACTCGTTTTTAGATGGATGCCCGCCGGTTCGTAGGTCTCCAATTCTGGATTTTCTTCACAGCGACCCGTTTTTAAATTGATGTCCTCTGACTCGTCACTTCTTCCGCTGCTTTTTGCTTTCCGCCTCTGCTTCCCACTCAAGGTTCTGGGAAACCGTAGACTCCTGATTGTCGATATGCTCCTTCATGAGAGTCTTGGCACGGATGATGTCACGGATCCTGATAGCCTCAAGAATCTTCTCATGCTCATTGATGAGAGTACCCCTCTGAGCTTCATCCTTGATGTATTCAAGACGATATCTGTACATCTGCTCACGAAGATTATTGATCATCTGAACAAGCTTATCATTGCGGGTAGCCTTGTAAATAATGTCGTGATAGGCCTCATCAGCCTCCGCAATCTCCATTTCAGAGCCATTATTCTCAACAACCTTTTTGAAACGGTCCTCCGCATCTGCAAGCTCCTTTAATTCCTCGTCATTGATACGCTGACAGGCTAAATCTGTGGCAAGCTCCTCAAGAGCCCCGCGAACCTCAAGAACATCCTGTAAACTCTTGTGGGAAATCTTGGCAACCTCGGCACCACGTCTCGGAATCATGATAACAAGACCCTCAAGCTCCAGCTTACGAATCGCCTCTCTTATGGG
The DNA here is from genome assembly GCF_000424445.1 of Oribacterium sp. NK2B42. Classification (GTDB taxonomy): domain Bacteria; phylum Bacillota; class Clostridia; order Lachnospirales; family Lachnospiraceae; genus Oribacterium. The sequence goes on along the minus strand of NZ_AUJX01000004.1, from coordinate 82,111 downwards.
TGTGCGGGAAACCCCAAGCTTTTCCGCAAGCTGAATCTCCATAAGACGCTCACCGGGCTTCAGTTCCCCCTTAAGAATTGCCTGTCTCAAAGTATTGAAAACGAGATCTCTGAGAGGAAGATACTCGTTCATGTTAACTGTGAATTCACTCATCAAGGTTTTGTCCTCCAATATTTAATAGGTTAGATTATCTCCGGAATAAAAAAATCGTCATATCAGCGCCATGGCTCCGTAAGATAGACCTGCTTGGCGAGATTTCTGTATTTTCCGAATCTCAAAGCTTCATAGCATTTTTTGGCTTCGGCAACATCACTGAAAATACCGAATACCGTAGGACCTGAGCCGGACATGATCGCATTTACGGCTCCAAGCTCCTTCATGGCATCTTTTATAAGCTCTATTTCCGGGTACTTTTTGCACGTAACTGTCTCCAGGATATTTCCCATATTTACGGCAACTTCATTAACATCCTGCTTTTCAAGGGCGGCTATCACGGAATCAACGTCCGGATGTGCTTCTTTAGGCAGGTCATTAACATGAAGATTCTGATATACAAACTTAGTTGATACGGAAATCGCCGGTTTCGCAAGCACTATGGGGCAGGACGGCAGCTTCCTGAGAGGAGTCAGTATTTCGCCTATTCCCTCTGATAAGGCAGTACCTCTTGTAAGGCAGAAAGGTACATCCGCTCCAAGCTTAACTCCACGTAACATAAGATCTTCTGTGGATAATCTCAGATTAAAGAGCTTGTTCATTCCGTAAAGAACAGAAGCCGCATCGGTTGATCCTCCCGCCATTCCGGCAGAAACGGGAATCACCTTTTTAAGCTGCATGGAAACTCCCTCTTTGATATCGAACTCGTCAATGATCATCTTAGCCGCGCGATACATGAGATTGTTTTCATTGACAGGCAAAAAAGAAAGATTTGTTGTGAGCTTTATGTCGGGCTCCTTTGTTTTTTGCATGTCTATATTGTCATGGAGCTTTACGGTCTGCATGATCATTCTTACGTCATGATATCCATCCTCTCTTTGCCGCAAAACGTCCAAAGACAGGTTGATCTTTCCGTAGGCCTGCAGTTTAACACTGTCCATAAATTAAATCTCCGAAATTCATATATAAATCGTTCTTTGTATACAATACTCCATTATTGTAATGCAAATATGTCGTTTAAGCAAGGAGTTGTGTACTTGGATTAATACAATATTCTAAAAATAATATAAAAAAGCAATATAGTTTTTATGAAAAAGTAAAATAATGCAGAATAAATAATTGACAGAATGACACCTTGTCACTATACTCAGGTATCACGAGGTGACATATTGTCACTATTAATGACAGTCCTTCATGCTTTCGCATCATGCCTGATATTCAAATAAAGCGGGAGACAGTCAGAAGGGAAATAATGCACCCTGCTATGGTTGCATCGGAATGAGTGTAAAAAGAAATCGGAGGATATAAGTGTCAACGGAAAGGTTTGAAAAGTTGTCGAAAGACAAACGGCAGCGAATCCTGGATGCGGCAAGAGAAGAATTCGCCAGAGTTCCCTACGAGGAAGCATCCATTAATCAGATAATCAAAAATGCAGGTATCTCCAGAGGCAGTTTCTATACCTATTTTGAGGACAAGAAAGATCTTCTTAAATATATACTTAAGGACGAAGGAGAAAAAAACAGTCATTTTATGAGAGAGATAGTGCTGGAAAACCGGGGTGACTTCTGGAAATCCATTAGAGAATACACCTTAAGGGTTGCGGGATACATGAAAAAAGGTTCCATACAGCAGAGTATCAACATTTTCACCCAAAGCAATATGATGAGGCGTCTTGTGGACTGGGTGGAAGTTGATCTTCAGAACAGGGAAGAAACCGAGAAGGAACAGCTGGACTGGATGATGGAGCATCTGGATCTGAGCCTTTTGGATGTAAGAGGGAGTAAGGAAAGACTGGCTGCCATACTTAAGTCGGCACACATTATTTCCTTCATGGCGCTGTTTAACATGCTTATACATCCTGACAAGGATGAAGACATTATCCTTCAGGAATTCAATACACAGCTTGATATTTTGAGATACGGAGCAGGCAGGGAGGTTCAGAAACTTACCGAAGCTTCCTGATCAAAGAAAGAATTTTGAAACATAGACAAAACAGTCAGATCGGTAATTGACTTAAATAATATTTCCATAATAAAGATTGGAGAACAGTATGAAAAAACCGGTAGCTATATTAATCGTTGTTGGAATAATAGGCGTTATTGGCTGGGCAATCGCAGCCAGGATCATGAAGCCGAAGGAGGAGATCCAGACAAAGGAACTTCCGGCGGTTACCATATCAAACGCCACCCTTGGTTCTATCAAACATGATACTTCCATAATGGGAAAGATCCAGCCTTCCGATACTTACAGCGTATCTCCGAAGGTTTCCGGCGAGATCATTGAAATCTACGTACAGAACGGAGACATCGTAAAGCAGGGAGATCCAATTGCAAAGATCGATAACCAGAAGGCAATAGATTCCGCAAAGGCAAGTCTTGAAGCTGCCAATGCCTCTGTCCGTGCAGCTCAGCAGCAGGCCGACACAGCAATGGATGCATTAAACCGTATGACACCGCTCTATCAGGCAGGTGATGTGGCGCCCCAGACCTTTAAGTCAACACAGAATTCCGCCAATGCTGCCCAGGCTCAGGTTGCTTCCGCAAAGGCTCAGGCAGAGTCTGCAAAGCTGAACTATGACACCCAGGTTGAGTACTCAACTGTTACGGCTCCCTCCGATGGAACCATACAGAACCAGAACATGACATTAAACGGAACTGTTTCGCAGTCATCGGTGCTCTGTGTCATAACAGGCTCCGGTCAGAGAAAGGTTACCTTCAGCGTAACCGAGGAAATACTTAATAACCTTTTCATGGGGCAGAAGGTGACTGTTGAAAAGAACAGCTCCGAATATGAGGGAAGCATAACCAAAATGAGCAGACTGGTAGATAACTCCACAGGTCTTTTTGCGGTTGAGGCTGATCTCAAAAATGCTGAAGCCCTTGCAGACGGTGTTGCCGCAAAGGTAAAGCTTACATCGGCAACAGCTGAAAATGCAATGATCATCCCGGCGGACTATGTTTACTATTCAGCAGGAAATCCTTATGTATACGTATATAAGGACGGAGTAGCTAAAAGAGCCTTCATCACTCTGGGGATCACCAATGAATCAGAGTACCAGGTACTGGACGGCATCACAACCACTGATAAGCTGGTTTCCAGCTGGACAGAAGATATCTATGACGGAGCCAGCGTTCGTATCATAGATGAAAATGGAAATATAGCAGCTAACTGATATCAGGAAGGAGCATGATAATGCAAAAAATAACCGAATTTGTCATCAGAAGACCGGTTACCACCCTCCTGGTAGTTATCAGTCTCATATTTTTCGGCATAATGTCCCTTATTAATCAAAAGATGGAGCTTATGTCAAACATCGATGTTCCGGTAATCATCATCACCACAACCTTTAATGGAGCGTCTCCTGAAGATATCGATGAGCTTATATCAACCCCTATAGAAGAGGGAGTTTCAGTTCTTTCAGATGTAAAAACTGTTCAGTCCAGATCCTCGGAAAACTATGGTTTCACCATAGTCCAGTATGAGTATGGTACTAATATAGACAAGGCTTATGATGAGCTGAAAAAGAAAATAGACCGGGTAAAGGTGGATTTTCCGGAGGGTGCCAAGGATCCTGATGTCCTTACCATGAATATCAACGAGCAGCCCTCCCTCAGCCTTTCTATAGAGAATCCTGCTCAGGATAATATGTATAACTATGTTGAAAATGATATTTCTCCTGAATTTGAAAGCCTTGGAACTGTAGCCAGTGTATCCCTTTCCGGCGGACAAAAGCAGTATGTAAGCATTGAGATAAAGCCGGATAAGCTCAGGCAGTATAACCTCAGCATGTCTACCGTGGCATCTACCGTTGCAGCGGCGGATTTCTCGATGCCTGCCGGAACTACTTACGTAGGAACACAGAAGCTTTCTGTTTCCACAGGTGAAACCTATGATATGGTAAAAGCACTTGAGAGCATCCCCATCACAACAGGAAATGGAAATACGGTATATCTCAGTGATATTGCAAGGATAAACTTAAGCCTGAAGGATAGGGAAGCTATCGGAAGATACAATGGACAGGATACCATCATGCTGGATCTCACCAAGAAACAGAGTGAGTCTGCGGTTTCCATGTCTAATCAGGCTAAAAATCTTATCAAAGAGCTGGAATCAAGAGATGAGAACCTGAAAATCCGTATAATCGATGATGATGCCGACAGCATCAGGAGCTCTCTTACCTCCGTTTTTGAGACCATGGTCGCAGCCGTTATCATCTCCATGATCATAATCATTTTGTTCTTTGGAGATCTGAAGGCTTCTCTTATTGTAGGAACTTCCATCCCTCTGTCCATTCTTACTGCGCTTGTATCCATGTGGGCAATGGGATATTCCCTTAATATGGTAACTATGTCAGCCCTGGTTCTCGGTGTAGGTATGATGGTTGATAACTCCATCGTTGTACTTGAAGCCTGCTTCAGGGCCATGGATAAGTATAGTACAGTAGGTTTAAAAACAAGACAGACTGCAGCCATTGAGTCTATACAAACTGTAGGTGAGTCGGTTCTTGGTTCAACTCTTACTACCTGCGTGGTTTTCCTTCCGCTTGGTTTCATGAAGGGACTCATGGGACAGTTCTTCGGACCCCTGGGTTTTACCATCGTGTTCTGTATGCTTTCATCCCTTATTTCGGCGGTTTCAATTGTGCCTCTCTGCTTTGTTATGTATAGGCCGAAGGAGAATAATCATGCTCCGGTACATAATATTATACAGAGAATGCAGGTAGCCTATCGCGTTATAATCGATAAGTTCCTTAACCATAGAGTTTTGGTGCTTATCATTTCAATAGCCATTTTCATCGCTTCACTGGGATTATTGAAATACATCAAGGTTGAGATGATGCCGGCAACCGATAACGGTAAGCTGACCATCACCCTGAAAACAAGATCCGGTCTCAAGATAGATGAGATAGATAAGATGCTGCATCAGATAGAGGATGTGGTTTCTCAGGATCCCGATACCAAAAGCTACAGAGTATCCTCAGGCGGTTCAGGCATCCAGTCCATGTATTACGGAAGCAGTTCTAACGTCAATGTGGAGCTTATCAAGAACAGGAGCATGAAGACAAAGGATAAGGCAACCTACTATAGGAAGCTTTTCGACGGTTTTCCGGATGCGGTGGTTTCTGTAAAGGCCGATAATTCCATGTCCAGCATGTCGACGGCAAAGGATACCTATGAAGTCATCATCCAGTCTTCAAACTACAAAAATCTGAAACAGGCCTCCAAGGAAATAGTGGAAGAGCTTCAGACAAGGAATGATGTTACGTCAGTACACTCGTCTCTGGAGAATGCGGCTCCCCTTGTCAAGATCCATGTGGATCCTATAAAGGCTAACGCAGAAGGCCTGACACCGCAGACCGTCGGAAATCTGCTTTACAATATGGTTTCCGGTAAAAAAGCCATGACCATGCGTATAGACGGACAGAACACCGATGTCACGGTTGAATATCCTAAGGATGAGTTTGATGATGTTGAAAAGATCAAGGATGTATTCCTGACAACTCCGAAAGGTGCGGAGGTACAGCTTAAGGATATCAGTGATGTTGTATTTGAGGATTCACCTGCTTCAATTTCAAGAGAAAACAAAAAGTATAGGGCAACCATAACAGCAAACTATACCACTAATGCAGACAACGGTTCCAGAATGCGTATCAATAAGGAGGTTATCTCCAAGTATCTTACGAATGGTGTTACTATGGCCATAAATTCTTCCGATCAGTCACAGCAGGAAGAGTTTGCGTCCTTTGGAGGAGCGCTGGTTATCGCGGTTTTCCTTATCTGGGTAGTAATGGCAGCGCAGTTCGAGTCCATGAGATTCTCATTCATGGTCATGACTACACTTCCTCTTGCCCTTATCGGTTCCTTTGCACTTTTGTGGCTGACGGATGCATCAATTTCCATGGTATCCCTCCTTGGATTTATGATGCTGGTAGGTACGGTTGTTAACAACGGTATCCTTTATGTAGACACCGTAAACCAGTACAGGATGGGTATGCCGAGGCGTCGTGCCCTTATAGAAGCCGGTGCAACGAGACTGAGACCTATCCTTATGACAACCCTCACCACTGTTCTTTCCATGATACCTATGGCTTTGGGTATCGGTGATAACGGTGAAATGATGAGAGGTCTTGCAATAGTAGATATAGGCGGTCTTACGGCTTCCACCATCCTGGCTCTCCTGGTACTTCCTATTTACTACACCGTAATGGATAAGAAGAAAAAGAATGTAGATATGGAGGTTCCGAGCGCAGGATACATGGAAGGTAAGAATCCGGCGGAATACTACCAGAAGAAAGCAGCGGCGGAATGGGAACGCTACGGCACACCTGACGATGACCCTACAGGTGATGAAGATTTGGAAGAGAAGCTGGAAGATAAAGGTGATTTTACCGAAGGCTTCCCGGACTGATTTGAAAAAGCACTGTTTCCACCATTGGTTTTAAGAATGGTACAGATTTTTAAAGAAAATGATGCTGCGATTCAAAAATCGGGCAGGAAACATTGATTCAGAAATGAAAATATCCCGGAAAAGCAGCTTTTTCGGGATATTTTTGAAGAGGAGATTTTAAATGAAACTGAGTGGAAAAAAACTGGCTGTAGTCCTGGTGGGGGTAATGCTTATGGAGTCAATTGCTCCGGCTGCGATGACAGCATTGGCAGCCCCAAAGGCTAAGGTTGACAAGGCCCCCAAGCAGACCTCCTACGAAAGGGAAAGATCTGAGGAAGAATGGGCTAAGTTAAGAGATAACGTGCTGACCTGGGATGAGATAAGAGATCTTGTGCATGAATACAATCCTACCGTTTCTTCCTTATGGATAAACTACAGGGACAATGACAACGGCGGAACCTATGACCTTACCTACGATGATGTTATCAACAACATAGAGACTACTTACTCGAATTCAATCGGAATCAGTGACGCACAGGATGCTTCTGCCGAGCTTACAAGAAAAACTGCACTTGCAAGCGTTGATACAACAATTCAGAATTCCGATAGAGAGATAGTTACAAAAGGCTATCAGAAAACCGAGGTTCAGACAGCCGAAGCCATTAAGCAGAAGATAATCGGCATTTATACCTCAGAGCTTAACTCAAAGCTTTATGAAATCACTGTTAATAATGATAAGAACCTTCTTGAACAGGCACAGCGTAAGCTCCAGGTCGGAACCGGAACCGAGCTTGATGTTCTTAAGGCAGAGAAGACTCTGAAGGATGATGAAACAGCACTTCAGAAGGCATTATCCGACCAGATAAAGAACAAACAGACAGTACTTGTAAACCTTGGCTGGAGGTATGATGCGGAGCCCCTTATCTGTGCGGTTCCGGAAGTTACGGATGAAATGGTTAATTCCATCAACCTTCAGGAAGACATCTCCAAGGCCTACGGAAACAGCTACGTCCTCGCCATAGACGAGAAGAAGCTTGCATTGGCAGAAGGGGACGGTACCGCCAGCAGCGCTACCATTACTCTGAGCAGCGATCAGAACCAGGTGCAGTCAGACATGACTTCAGTTTATAATTCACTCCTGACAGCCCAGAACGAACTTCTGAAGCAGCAGCTGGATGAGATGAACCTGACAGAGACCCTGAATCAGGTGACAAGAGGCTACGCTACCGGCTCCAACAGTGCAAGAGAGCTTGAGAAAGCACAGTTTAATCTGGAAGCCTCCAAATTAAACACTGAGCTTAAGAAGTATGCACTTCAGTCAGCTTACTTTACTTACATATCTTACAGAGACGGTCTCGCCGGAACCGGAACCAACCAGACATCATAAAAAGCTGAGTTGACATATGTGGTGACCTTTAATCTCCTAAGATAGATAGGGGATGTTGAAAGGTAATATTGTCCTATTTCATTGAGCCGATTTGATTCAAGTTTATGTGACAGATGCAAAAAGGCTTCTATAGAGGTGAATTTATGAAGAGAAACAATATTGGGTTTGCAGCAGGCATTGCGTTGACTCTGGTTATGATGTCCTGCAATGCAACATTGGCGGCATCAGACCCTAAGCCCGGAACCAGAACCCTGGTGCCGGTGCATGACCCATATACCGAGCAGCAGAGTCTCACCGGAGTGGACTCCCAGGGACGCCCCAACGGTATGGACGACGACACCTGGGCAAGACTTCAGGACGATGTCATCGATTACGATGAGATTGTAAATCTGGTGGAGTACAGAAGCGTAGTTGCACAGCAGCAGTATGCCGCCATAGACAATATTGCCGTTGACATGAACACCATAGTGGACAGTCTGACCGGCTCCATAGAGGATTTAAACGGCGTTATAGCTGATCTTAAAGACAAAAAAAACAACACAAGCAATGCAGCCGAAAAGGAAGCCTATGATCAGTCCATAAAGATGGTCAGTGCTATGATCAGCAGCAGTAAATCCACAGACACCCTGCATGTGGCAAAATCCAGCGCCGAAAGCGGTCTGACAAGCACCGTAAACAAGATAAAAATGAATATGCATGGCAGCAAAGTATCCGTTATTACCGGCATGAACGCGGCATTTATCGGATATCAGTCACTTGCCGAACTTGAAAAAATGTATCAGAAGCAGGTGGACATGTACCAGACAGTTTATGATGCAACACTCAGGTCCCGGGCTGTCGGCATGGCTACGGATCTTCAGGTGAAAAAAGCTGAGGCCGATCTCAAATCCTTCACGATAAAACTTAACAAGAATAAGGAAAATATGCGGAGCATACGAGATAAGATGGCCCTGATCCTCGGCTGGAATTCCTCCAACTGTGCCAATGTCTCCATCGGTGCCATGCCCCCTTACGATCAGGGATACATCTACACCAGAAATCTGGATAACGACATAGCCGAGGCCCGACTTCATAACGTTGCCTATGGTACAGCCCAGAGCACAGAAGACAAAAACATCACAGGCTACACAAAAACAGACATCAGCCGAAACGAAGCCCGTGAAAACCTCAATGTCTCCATGTCCGACCTCTACAACACCGTTATCAAAGCAGAAGCCGATAATGCAGCCGCCCAGGCAGGTTATGCCCTCGCGGCCAGACAAAAAGGCCAGGCCGAAAGAAGCTACGCCGTAGGAACAGTCGGAAACAGCGAGTACTCCGCCGCCCTGGTCCAGTACATCGCCTCCGAAGCAAAGGCCAACATGTCCCAAATCACCGCCTCCGCCGCCGTCCTAAATTACCAGGCCGCCCTGAAAGGTTTTGTGTGATCTTTTTAAAATGCGAAATAATATTTCCATAAACCCATCGGGATGGTTCTCGTCTTCGAGAATCATCTTCGGTGGGGTTATAATAGCTTATCGGGATGCATCAGGGAATTAGTAAAAGTAAATTGCAAAAAAATGCAAGGGATGGGTGCCTAGGCTTGCGAGTTGAAAGAACAGCCTGACCGGAATGTCCGTGAACGACACACGTAAGTGTGATCGGGCACGGACATTCCGGTCAGGCTGTTCTTTCAATCTCGTGGGCCGGCACACGTCCCTTGCATTTTTTTGCTCATAGCCTAGAGTAAACTACATATAGTCTGAATTTAGAGTATATTATTGAGCAAAACCTTGTGTTATACTCCTTGACATCGAATCTAAATAAGATTAAAATACAAAATAACACAAAACATATGTTTTACGGAGGGCAAACATGGCAAAGACCACAAAAACCCCGGTTAACTTTAACCAGGATCACGAAGAAAAATTAAAAGCACTGGATGTTGCTTTAACACAGATAGAGAAGAATTTCGGAAAAGGCTCCATTATGAAGCTTGGAGATTCAGCAGCGAACCTCAATATAGAAACAGTACCTACCGGATCCCTTTCTCTTGATATAGCTCTGGGAGCCGGCGGATTCCCTAAAGGAAGGATCATAGAGATCTACGGACCTGAATCCTCAGGTAAGACAACACTTGCACTTCATGCAGTGTCGGAAGTACAGAAGAGAGGCGGAATTGCAGGCTTCATCGATGCAGAGCATGCTCTGGATCCGAAGTATGCCCAGGATATCGGAGTAGATATTGATAACCTTTATATTTCACAGCCAGATTCAGGAGAACAGGCCCTTGAGATTGCCGAGACCATGGTAAGATCAGGCGCCATGGACATCCTTGTAATCGACTCGGTAGCAGCACTTGTACCAAAGGCAGAGATAGACGGAGAGATGGGAGATTCCCACGTGGGCCTTCAGGCAAGACTCATGTCCCAGGCATTACGTAAGCTTACCTCAATTATCGCAAAATCAAACTGCATACTTATATTTATCAACCAGCTCCGTGAGAAGGTCGGAGTTATGTTCGGAAGTCCAGAGACCACTACCGGAGGCCGTGCTCTTAAGTTCTATGCATCTGTAAGACTTGATATCAGAAGAGTTGAGACCCTGAAGCAGAACGGTGATGCGGCAGGTAACCGTGTAAGAGTAAAGGTAGTTAAGAACAAGATTGCTCCGCCGTTTAAACAGTGCGAGTTTGATATCATGTTTGGCGAAGGTATTTCAAAGTCAGGAGATGTACTTGACCTTGCGGTTGAAGAAAACATCGTAGAAAAGTCAGGCGCATGGTTTGCCTATAACGGTGAAAAGATAGGACAGGGCCGTGAGAACGCCAAGGAATATCTTAAGGCAAATCCGGCAATCATGGCAGAGGTTGAAGGCAAGGTTCGTGAGAAGTACGGACTTCCGAAGGATGAATTCGCCGAGGCAGAAGCCGCAAAGGCAGCTTCGGAGTCGGAGGATGAAGCATAAGACTGAAATTCAATAAGGATGTTCTACGCCGTTATGCTGAGAAAGATTATGTTGATGTGAAATACCGATTCTTAACCGGCCGATATTTTTGATAAATATAACAGTCGAAACAGCTTAAACAGATGAGATTTTAAAGTGAAAACAATAGACGATTTATTGAAAGAGCATGGTGAGGAAGTGTCGGGTTACAATCTTGATCCCGGCAAGATGTCCGAACATGATAAGCTTTTAAACCGATGCAAGGAACGCAGTCTCTACCTTATAGAGCAGGCTGCAAAAACCGAATCAAAGCTCAGAGACAAACTGGTTAAATCCGGAAGGTACAGTGAAGATATCATAGAAGAGACCATAGACTTCCTGAAAAAATACGATTATATAAATGATCTGAGATTTGCAAAGCAATTGATAAAGCATTATTCTGGTTCAAAATCCCTGCGGGAAATAGAACAGAAGCTTTATCAGAGAGGCGTGAATCAAAAAGACTTAAAGGAAGCTTTGGCTGAATTCAAAGATGATGAAGAACTGTCGGAAGACTCTGAAATGAGAGCAGTTAAAGCTGCCATCAATAAAAAGTGCAAAGATCCTTCCCTATTGGATGCAGAACAGAAAAGAAAACTTTACGCATCTCTCATGAGAAAAGGATTCTCCTATTCCACAGTAAGAAAAGCACTTTCAATAGAAGAAGATTATTGACCTAAAGGGGAACGCCGATATCGGTGTTCCCCTTTTTTAGGATTACACAAAGATTATAAATTATTTTTTAGAATTAAATTGTTGACAATTTAATATTGGTTGTGTACAATCTAATCACAAGTTAACAATAGTTTTTAACCAAATGAAATTCATATAATATAACGGAGGTAACAAATATGGCAGCACAGGCAATTAATGTAGCAGAGTTTGATGAGAAGGTACTTAAGAGTGATGTTCCGGTACTGGTGGATTTTTGGGCAAGCTGGTGCGGACCCTGCAAGATGCTCTCACCCATCATCGCTGAGATCGCTGATTCCGCAGACGGCTTCAAGGTTATGAGTGTGGATGCCGATGAAAATCCGGAGCTTCTTGACAGATACGGTATCAGATCCATTCCTACACTTATTGTTTTTAAGAACGGTGAAATCTATAAGCAGTCAGTAGGATTTGTTCCTAAGGAACAGGTTCTTGAGCTTCTGAAGTAATATATATTGAGAGGAATAGTTTTATGGTAGATGTAATAATAATCGGAGCCGGTACAGCGGGACTTTCCGCAGCAATCTATACCGTAAGAGCCGGAAAAAGTGCATTGGTGCTTGAAGCCTCATCCTACGGAGGACAGATAATCAATACTCCGGACATCGAAAACTATCCGGGAATAGCACATATTTCAGGATTTGATTTTGCAACAGGACTTTACAATCAGGCAAAGGATCTGGGTGCAGACATCAGATTTGAAAGGGTAACAGGGATAATAACCGAAGGCAATGTCAAAAAGGTCATTACCTCACAAAATGAATATGAGTGTAAAGCTGTAATCCTCGCCACAGGAGCAAAGAACCGTCCTCTGGGACTTCCCAATGAGCAGGAACTTGTGGGAAAAGGTGTTTCATACTGCGCAACCTGCGACGGAATGTTCTATAGAAATAAAGTGGTAGCTGTAAACGGCGGCGGAAACACCGCCCTTGAGGATGCACAGTTCCTTTCCAATTACTGTGAGAAGGTATATGTGATCCACAGAAGAGATAAATTCCGCGCGGATCAGAAGGAAGTTGAACGTTTAAAAGCAAAAGATAACGTAGAGTTCGTTCTGGACAGCACCATCACAAAGCTTAATGAAGATGCATCAGGTCTCGTATCACTTGAAGTGACAAATAAAAATACAGGTGATACAAGAACCATAGAAGTTTCAGGGCTGTTCGTAGCCATAGGTCAGGCTCCCGACAATACAGCATTTGAAAATGTGGCTTCCCTTGACGAAAAAGGCTATATAAAAGCCGGCGAAGACCTGAAAACCGGCACTGAAGGCATCTTCACAGCCGGAGATTGCCGGACCAAAACTGTGAGACAGCTTACAACCGCAGCTTCAGATGGTGCGGTGGCAGCATTGGCAGCATGCGGATATATTGATGCAATGTAATTTTTTATTCATTGTTAATCCTAATTCTTTATAAATATCTGAAAGGAGATAATTATGGCTAATATTTATGAAATCAAGGTTCTTGATAAAGAAAAGAATGAAACAACACTTGAGGAGTACAAGGGCAAGGTAATGCTTATTGTTAATACAGCTACTGAGTGTGGATTTACACCACATTATGAGCAGCTTCAGTCTATGTATGATAAGTATAAGGATAAGGGACTGGTTATACTGGACTTCCCCTGCGATCAGTTTGGACATCAGGCACCGGGAACCGAGCAGGAGATAGCAAAGTTCTGCTCAAGCAGATTTGGTGTAAAGTTCCCAATGTTTGCAAAAATCGATGTAAACGGCGAAAATGAGACAGAGCTCTTTAAGTATCTCAAGTCACAGCAGGGCTTCAAGGGACTTGGGGAAGGAAAAACGGCGGAATTCATGAAGGATTTTATCGGAAAGCAGCATCCTGATTATGAAAGCACACCGGATATAAAGTGGAATTTCACAAAGTTCCTGATCGACAGAGAGGGTAATGTAGTGGATCGTTTCGAGCCTACCATGGATATGGCTCTGGTTGAAGAAAAGGTAGCCGCAATTCTCTGAAGAAAAGACGTTTAAAAATTTTATTGGCTTTGTGCTACAATAAGGAAACTGATAGACAGGCCATCATGGCAGAGTGCTAAATGAATCATTTATCCGGAGGTTAAAATGTCAGATAAATATGAATCTCTGAAAATTGAGAACCAGCTTTGTTTCCCGCTTTACGTATGCGCGAAAGAACTGGTCAGAAGATATACACCCTTTTTGGAGAAGATCGATCTTACATACACTCAGTATATAGCTATGATGGTTCTGTGGGAGAAAAAAAGAGTCAATGTTAAAGAACTGGGCGAATGCCTTTACCTTGACTCCGGCACCCTGACTCCCCTTCTTAAACGCCTTGAAGCAAAAGGTCTCATAAAAAGAGAACGCTGCCACGAAGACGAAAGATCTCTTGATGTCACCATCACAGAAAAGGGAGTTCAGCTTAGAGAAGAAGCCCTTGAAGTCCCTAAAGAAATGGGCAGCTGCATAAAACTCACAAAAGAAGAAGCCGGCACCCTCTACCACCTCCTCTACAGAACACTGGAATGTGTCGAAAACTCAAAAGACCATACTAAAAATAAAAAGTAAAAAACAAACCAGGACAGAGCCGGAGGTCATCCATTTTGATCGCTAACTCAGGCAGAGAAAAATCAAAGCAGGCCACGTAGAGTTGGTGGGCATCCATCTATAAACGTTGAGCTGAGACGAGAAAAATAAAAATCGGACCCCTTAGAGGCGCTTGATCCCTTTTCCTTAGCCCCCCTCGCCAAGTCAGAGTTTTCATAAGAGAAAATCTCTGACATTGGCGAGGGTCTAGAGCCTCTTAGGGGTCCGATTTTATATTTTTCCGTCGAAGCGACTCGTTTTTAGATGGATGCCCACCAGCTCGTAGTGGCCTGCTTTGATTTTTCGACCGAAAAACCTCACTTCAAAATGGATACCCTCCGGTTCTGTCCGTCCGTTATACTAATTGTCTATTTGACAGTGACTTCTATTTTATATAAAATGTAATAGTTAAGTTAATGTTTATATTGAAACCAATATAATTTTATATATAAATGGAATTTGACAGAGTAAAAACCGACATAAAGTTTTTGCTTTTTCACATATCTGTTTGTACATTAACAACAAAATAGTGAAGGAGGTACACAAAGTGTCCCCATTAGGAATTGCTATTCTTTTGGTTGTTGCTGCCATCATCGTAGGTGCTATTATGTTCGCAGCCGGACAGAACAAAGCAAAATCCGACTACGAAAAAACCGTCGGATCCGCTGAACAGAAGTCCAGAGAGATTATAGATGATGCTATAAGAACAGCCGAGAATAAAAAGAGAGAAGCCCTTCTCGAAACAAAAGAAGAGGCATTAAAGGCAAAGAACGACCTTGATAAGGAAATCAAGGACAGACGTAAAGAGGTATCCGACCTCGAGCACAGAATGCTGAAGAGAGATGAAGCTTCCGAGAAGAAAGCTGCAAGTCTTGAGCAGAAAGAGCAGGAGCTTCAGAAGCGTCAGGACAAGATCAGCAAAAGAGAAACAGAAGTTGAAGAACTTCATAACCAGAAGGTTACCGAGCTTGAGAGAATTTCAGGACTCACAAGAGACCAGGCCAAGACAGAACTTTTGAAATCACTTGAGGAAGATACAAAGCACGATTATGCCATGATGATCCGTGAGATGGACAATCAGGCAAAAGAAGATGCCGAGAAAAACGCACGCAATTATATCGTTGATGCGATACAGAGATGCGCTGCTGACCAGGTTACCGAGTCAACGGTATCCGTAGTACAGCTTCCGAATGATGAAATGAAGGGCCGTATCATTGGACGTGAAGGAAGAAATATCCGAACACTGGAACAGCTTACAGGTGTTGAGCTTATTGTAGATGATACACCGGAAGCGGTTGTTCTTTCCGGATTTGATCCTATCCGTCGTGAAGTGGCAAGGATAGCCCTTGAGAAGCTTATAGTTGATGGACGTATCCATCCTGCAAGAATTGAAGAGGTAGTTGAAAAAGCCCAGAAGGAAGTTGATGAGACTATCCGTGAGGAAGGAGATGCCGCAATACTTGAAGTTGGTGTTCATGGCATCCATCCCGAGCTGGTTAAGCTCCTCGGACGTATGAAGTTCAGAACCTCTTACGGACAGAACGCTCTCAGACATTCAGTGGAAGTCGCCCAGATTTCGGGACTTCTTGCTGAAGAGCTCGGACTCGATGTACGTATGGCAAAGAGGGCCGGTCTTCTTCATGATATAGGAAAAGCCATTGACCACGATGTGGAAGGTACACACGTACAGCTTGGTGTAGAGCTTTGCAAGAAGCATCATGAGCCGGAGATTGTCATTAACACTGTGGCATCACACCACGGCGGTACAGAGCCTACATCACTCATTGCCTGCGTAGTTGCTGCTGCCGATGCTATTTCTGCGGCAAGACCGGGTGCCAGACGTAAGTCGCTTGAGACCTATACCAACAGACTTAAGGAGCTTGAGGATATAACCAATTCATACAAGGGTGTTGAAAAGTCCTTTGCGGTTCAGGCCGGAAGAGAAGTCCGTATCATGGTTGTACCTGATCAGGTATCAGATGATGATATGACTATCATGGCACACGATATGGCTAAGCAGATCCAGGATCAGATGCAGTATCCGGGTGTCATCAAGGTTAATAGCATTCGTGAGTCAAGAGCTGTAGATTACGCTAAGTAAATTAGTCAAATGAATAATAACGAGCAAAATATTGAAAAAAAGTCTGAGGTTTCCGCTCCCGTAAAGAGCAGGAAACCTCGCAGAAGACATCTTATAAGAAAAATATTTAAACGCATGTTTGTAGGTCTGCTTGCCATTTTGGCAATAGCAGGCCTTTCTGCGTATTTTTTGGTGATTCTGCCGGAGTATGAATCACTTAAAGTCACCGCCTATGACAAGCTGGCCTCTGTGGATGTTACAGACATGACCCGGCTTTCGGATACTCAGGTGTTTGACACCAACGGAAAGCTTCTGGGTATAGTTAATGCAGGCCATTTCGAATATGTGGAGATCAATGACATTTCCATAAATCTTCAGAATGCCTACGTTGCCCATGAGGATAAGAATTTCAAGATACATCATGGTGTAGACTGGAGTGCTGTCCTGAGAGCCGGAATAGAGCTGGTTCGTAATAAGGGCGTCATAACCCAGGGTGGTTCCACCATCACCCAGCAGGTGGTTAAAAATACCTACCTCACTTCCGAAAGAACCTTCACCAGAAAGTTTGTGGAGATACTTCTTGCCCGGGAACTGGAAAAGATGTACACCAAGGCCGATATCATGGAGTTTTACTGCAACACAAACTTCTATGGAAACAGCTGCTATGGTGTTGAGGCTGCAAGCCGCTACTATTTCGGAAAAGCCGCAAAGGATCTGAATATAGTGGAGGCGGCAACATTGGCAGGAATCTCCAATGCTCCTTCAATTTATGAGCCTATAGGACATCCCGAAGCCTGTCTCGAGAAGAGAAACCAGGTGCTTAAATCCATGAGAGAGCAGGGGTACATTACCGCTGAAGAGTATAAAGCATTTGTAGCATCTGACCTGGATGTTACAGCAGATAAACAAAAGCAGACGGATGAGGATTACCTCACTTCCTATGCGCTTCATTGTGCGGCTCTTACCCTTATGGATATCAACCACTTCAGCTTCGAGTATATGTGGGACAGCGAAGAGGAGCAGCAGGAATACGAAAAGAAATACAGCGAGTCCTATGAGTATTACACAAATCTCATAAGATCCGGCGGCTATGATATCTATACTTCCCTGAATCCCGATATCCAGGGAAAGGTTCAGACTGAGCTTGATGAAAAACTTTCAAGCTTTACGGAACTCCAGAACAACGGAAAGTATGCACTTCAGGGTGCAGCAGCAGTTGTTGACAACAGAACCGGCTATGTGGTGGCTGTAGTGGGAGGCAGAGGAACAGAGGATAAGTTTAACAGAGCTTATCTCAGTGCCCGTCAGCCGGGATCTGCCATCAAGCCGCTTCTTGATTATGCACCTGCCCTTGATTCGGGAGAATACAGTCCGGCTACTCTTATAGATGATCACAGAATAGAGAACGGACCTTCCAACTCCGGCGGAAGCTACAGAGGTGTGCTCACCCTGAGGGAAGCCCTGAACAGATCCTTAAATACCGTTGCATGGCAGATACTTGAAGACATCGGAACAAAATTTGGCATAAGCTATCTTTCAAAGATGCACTTCATGCAGATGAGTTGGATAGATGGCACAACAAAGGCGGTTTCAATCGGTGGCTTCACCTATGGTGTAAGAATCGTGGATATGGCCAAGGGCTACAGCACTCTTGCAAATATGGGTCAGTACAATGACAACACCTGTATTCTCAAGATAGTCCATGAAAAAGAAGGAGACCTGACAAAGGATTATAAATCAACAGGAACAAAGGTATTCAGAGAAGATACTGCGTGGATGATGACCGATATGCTGAAGGGTACCATTGAACAGCCTTTCGGAACAGGCTACGGACTTAATCTTGCCAACGGTCAGATCGCTGCAGGAAAGACCGGTACCACCAATGAATCAAAGGATACATGGTTCTGCGGATACACGAGATACTACACTATGGCAGTCTGGGTAGGTTACGACACTCCGAGGGCCATGCCGGGAGTATACGGATCCACCTACGCGGGACGAATCTGGCAAAATGCCATGAATGTTCTTCACGAGGGACTTGAACCTGCAGACTGGACACAGCCCGCAACCGTAGATCTGAAAGTAAATGAAAATGGAATTACTGATTATGTTTCCACAACAGCGGAAGTGAGAGCACAGCAGGCTCTTCACGAAAAGGAACAGCTGAGGAACTATGAAGAGGCAGAGACATTGGTAGAAAATTACGAGAGGCTTGTGGCCAATACCGTTGATGATGTACTCACAGCCCGTAAATACTATGAAGAAGTGAAGCCTTTGGTTGATTCTCTCGATGATAATGAAAAACGCGCAGAGCTTCTCAAGAGACTGGAAACCAGAAAGCCATATTTTGATGAGATAGAGGAAAGCTGGGAGCAGGTTATAGAACGTGCACTTCAGCAAAGTGAAGAAGAATCCAGCAGAGAGCAGCAGAGAGCCGAAAGTGAGGCTGAGAGCTCAAGATCAGAGGAAGAAAAGCGCATCAATAAAGAGTCATTCCTAAGCGCCCTTACAGAACTTGAAGAGCTTGAATACAGGGATGAAAATACGGAAAACCTCATAACAGAAACTATAATGAGACTTCAGTATTGCAATACTTATGAAGAAGCCTCCATGTACGCAAAGGAGCTGCAGAATGCTATCAAGAGAGCAAGAAAGCTTCCTTTATATGGCGAATATGCTGAGGAAGAAGAGTCCCGGGAGGAATCGGAAAAAACCAGGATAAAGGATCTTCAGGAGTCACTTGAGCATCTCGATGAGACAAACGCCACTGCGTATTATGTTGAACCCTCAGCTTCGGAAACCTTCCCGGATGCTCCCGTACCTGTCTTTGGCTAATGTTAAGTACAATCACATAAGTTTATGTCAAACCATTGCCTTTTTGGCTATGGTTTGATAAAAACATTTTCAGAGGGTGCCGGTATAATCGGTGCTTTCTTATCAAGATACAGGGTTTATACATGAGAAGGTATGCTGATGAAAACAGCGTGCTGAGCTCTTAAATGAGGAGACCCCGGCAGGCTCTCGCCTAACCGGGGTAATTATGAAAAATCTAATTTGGAAAATCAACCAATGTTAAAAGAAACATAAAAACAAACTTCATGTTTATGACTAGAAATATAGTATTGAATTATGAATAATTTATGAACATTTATTAAAAAATCCTGTATACAACATTATATTTATGATTTACATATGAAAAAATAACAAAAATCATTTTGAATCAATAAATCGGGAGGGTACATGACTAAGGGAAAGAGAAATATTCCACATAATACAGAACGTGAAGTTCTGGTTACCGGCCACAGAAACCCGGATACGGATTCCATCTGTGCGGCCATTGCCTATGCAAGATTAAAAAACAAGATCACAAAAACAGAGAAATATGTCCCCTGCAGAGCAGGTGAGCCTTCGAGAGAGACTCAGTTTGTCCTTGATCATTTCAAGGTTGAGAAGCCGAGACTCATAACAACCGTTAAAACACAGGTGACGGATATCGAGTACCGTAAGACCCCGGGAGTAACCAGGGATATGTCCCTGAAAAAAGCCTGGACCATGATGAACGAGGGAAATGTCGTAACACTTCCCGTTGTTACCTCCAGGAATTCCCTTGAGGGTGTCATAACCATCGGAGACATCGCGAAATCTTATTTCAATGTATACGACAGCCATATTATCTCAAAAGCTCACACAAAGTTTTCCAATATAGAAGACACCCTGGAAGCAACCACTGTAACCGGTGATGTTTCAAGATGCTGTGAAAAGGGCAAGGTTATCATCGCAGCCGCAAATCCCGAGATGATGTCCTACTATATAGAAAAGCACGATATCGTTATCCTCGGAAACCGTGCGGAGAACCAGCTTTCAGCCATGGATAACGGAGCAGACTGTATCATCATCTGTGAGGGTGCCAATGTTTCCCCCACCATAAAGAGCCTGGCCGAAGCAAACGGCATGATCATCATGGTAACAAGCTATGATGCCTATACCGCGGCAAGACTTATCAACCAGTCAATGCCTATAAGCTACTTTATGACAAAAGACAATCTGATAACCTTTACAGAAGATGATTTCGTGGATGAGCTGAGAGAGATCATGGCTTCCAAGAGACATCGTGACTTCCCTATCCTTTCAAAGGACGGAAATTATCTCGGTATGGTATCCCGCAGAAACCTCCTCGGAAATCGCGGAAAGCAGGTTATCCTTGTTGACCACAATGAACCGGGACAGGCTGTTGAAGGCATCGAGGCGGCAGACATTCTGGAGATCATCGACCACCACAAGATCGCAACGGTTCAGACCATGACACCGGTTTATTTCAGAAACCAGCCTCTGGGATGCTGTTCAACCATCATCACTCAGATGTATAAGGAGAATAACATTGAAATCGACAAGCAGACTGCAGGTCTTCTTATGTCGGCAATCATTTCCGATACTCTCCTTTTCAGATCACCTACCTGCACTCCCCTTGACGAACAGACAGGAAGAGAGCTTGCAAAGATTGCCGGAGTTGACATTGAGAAGTATGCCTTCTCCATGTTCTCTGCAGGATCCAACCTGAAGGGCAAGACCATTCAGGAGATCTTCTATCAGGATTTCAAGCATTTCTCAGCGGGAAAGGTTGAATTTGGTGTAAGTCAGGTTACCAGTCTTAATAAGGAAGAGCTTGATCAGTTCAAGGACGGACTTGAGGAATTTGCAATCAATGCTCTTAAAGCTGAAAAGCTTGACATGAGTTTCATCATGCTCACCAATATCCTTGACAAGAGTACAGATCTTCTTGCGGTTGGCACGGGAGCAGGACAGCTTGTGGAGAATGCCTTCGGCTATACACCGGAAAGAAGACCGGGTAAGAATAAGAACGATAAGTCAGACGATTCCTGGTCTGTGGTTCTTCCGGGAGTTGTTTCCAGAAAGAAACAGCTGGTACCGGCACTTACATTATTTGCAGAACAGCTTTGATATTATGAATTATGACCCTGTGCCCTGAGCGCAGGGTTTTTCAGTAAAGTTCAGCGATGGACCATGGGGACGGAGTTAGTGGTTCATTTTGTCAAAAAATGAACCACTAACTCCGTCCCCATGGTCCGCCGCTGAACTTTAAAATTCTCAAAAAGAGGAGAATATAGCAATGAATATTACCATGATCGGAATGCCCTCCTGTGGCAAATCAACCATAGGAGTTATGCTTGCAAAGCTGGCAGCCATGGGATTTCTGGACGTAGACATTATGATCCAGGAAAAAACCGGAAAGAAATTGAAAGACATTATTGCGGAAGCCGGTCAGGACGGATTTCTGAAGGTGGAAGGTGATATCGCATCCTCCATAGATGTACAAAACACCATTATCGCACCGGGGGGCTCTATCTGCTATGAAGAGGAAGCTATGAAGCATCTTAAGGAAATAAGTAAGATAGTGTATCTCAAGATTTCCTGTGAAGATATGGAGCAGAGGATAGGAGATGTTACGGACCGCGGAGTTGCCATGCCGGAAGGCTTCACCCTCAGGGATTTATTCGATGAGAGGGCACCGCTTTATGAAAAGTATGCAGATGTCATCATTGATGAGAAGGGCAAGACCCCTGCGGAGATAGTCCGGGAAATAAAGAACTGGACAGAACAGATCGAAAAGAACATATAACGAAGTTCATGTGACGACGGAGGGTCAGCTTTTGGAAAAACAGCAAAAAAAACATCTGGTAATAGGAATTCTGGCGCATGTAGATGCCGGAAAGACGACATTGTCCGAAAGTATCCTTTACGAGTGCGGAAAGATCAGAGCCCTTGGCCGGGTTGATAACGGCAATGCTTATCTGGATACCGACGATATGGAAAAGGAAAGGGGCATCACCATCTTTTCAAAGATGGCAACCTTCGACCTTAAGGATATATCGGTATCCCTTCTGGATACTCCGGGCCATGTGGATTTTTCGGCGGAAATGGAGAAGACCCTTTCTGTCCTTGACTATGCCATACTTGTAGTTAATGGTGCCGACGGAGTTCAGGGACATACAGAGACCTTGTGGAAGCTTCTTCAAAGATACGGCGTTCCGGTCTTTATCTTTGTGAACAAAATGGATCAGCCGGGAACCGACAAGGATAAGCTTCTTGAGGATCTGAAAAAGCATTTCGGAGCGGCCGCAGTGGATTTCACGGAGGCCGGAAAGTATTCCATGTCGGAGGAGCTGAAGGAAAACATTGCCATGTGCGATGACCGGATCATGGAAAAGTATCTGGAAAAGAGTGAGCTGGATCCAAAGGATGTAAGGAACCTGATCTGGGACAGAAAGCTTTTCCCGGTATATTTCGGTTCCGCCCTTAAGAATTTCGGAGTGAAGGAATTTCTCGAAGGCATCCATACCTTTACGGAGATTCCCATGTACCCAAGCGTCTTCGGAGGCAAGGTTTTCAAGATCGCAAAGGATGATTCCGACAGACGACTTACCTATATAAAGATAACCGGAGGAGAAATAAAAGTAAGAGACGAGCTCCTGCCCGGAGAAAAGGTTTCGGAGATCCGTATCTACAGCGGGGAGAAGTATGTTAATGCAGACACCGCGGAGGCAGGCATGGTATGCACACTTCTCGGAATCTCGGGGCTTAAGACCGGGGACTCTGTGGGATGTGAACCCAAGGGAAAGGATCCATCACTAAAGCCGGTGCTGGACTATAAGGTGGAATCCCCTGATGTGGATGACCTTGAATTATACAGAAAGCTTGACACACTGGCAGACGAATTTCCCGAGCTTCATATCAGCTGGGACAAGAATCTCAAGGAAATACACGTTCATCTCATGGGTGAGGTGCAGATAGAGATCATTAAAAAAGTTGTGAAGGAGCGCCTGGGAGTTGAGCTCCTGTTTGGAGAAAGCAGGATACTTTATCTTGAAACAATAGACGATGCGGTGGAGGGAGTCGGACACTTTGAGCCGCTGAGACATTATGCCGAAGTTCACATACTGATGGAGCCTCTTCCCAGGGGAAGCGGTCTCAAGTTCAGATCTGACTGCAAAACAGATGACCTGGCCATCAACTGGCAGAGACTTGTGCTGACCCATCTCCGGGAAAAGGAACATGCGGGAGTGCTCACGGGAAGTCCGGTAACAGACATTAGATTTACGCTGGTTGCCGGAAAGGCTCACCTTAAGCACACCGAGGGCGGAGATTTCAGAGAGGCTACCTACAGAGCAGTGAGACAGGGACTTATGAAGGCGGTCAATGTCCTTCTGGAACCCTACTATGCCTTTACGCTGGAGCTTCCCCAGGAATATGTGGGCAGAGCCATGACGGATCTTTCCAATATGAACGGACATTTTGATCCCCCGGAGATAAACGGTGATACTTCAATCATCACGGGCACGGCTCCGGTTTCGGCCATGAGGGATTATCACAAAGAGGTTATGGTCTATACCAAAGGAAGAGGCCATCTTTTCCTTCGCTTCAGCGGCTATGACAGATGCCATAATGCGGAAGAAGTTATACAGAAGAGAGGCTATAACCCGGAGGAAGACATTCTGAATCCAAGCTCATCTGTGTTCTGCGCCCACGGCTCCGGTTTCATAGTGCCCTTCGACCAGGTGGAAAGCTACATGCATGTGGAGTCACCTTTGAAGCTTGAGGGTGAAGTTGAGAAGAGAGATTTCGAAGCGGATGTTGCGAAGCTTCAGAGAAGTGCCGAAGCAAAGTCGGACGACAAAAAATATAAAACCGGCGGACACTACATCGGGGATCAGGAGCTTGAGGATATATTCGTAAGGACCTTCGGACCCATCAAGAACCGTGCGAAGGAGGTTAATATCTCCAGCGCCCGCACCATAAGAGCCAAAGAGAAGGAAGAAAACAAGGCAGCAAACCGTAGAGACCTGAAGGCTCCGGAAAAGAAAAAGGAATATCTTCTGGTGGACGGCTACAACATCATATTTGCCTGGGATGAGCTTAATGAACTCGCCCGGTCAAATCTTGACGCCGCGAGAGGCAAGCTTCAGGATATACTGTCAAACTATGCCGGCTACACCGGAAAGGAAGTAATAGTTGTTTTCGATGCTTACCGGGTGCAGGGACATCAGGTGGAACAGACTAAGTATCACAATATCTATGTGGTATTCACAAGAGAAGCCATGACCGCCGACGAATATATAGAGGAAGAGACTCATGAGCTTAAGAAGCAGTATTCGGTTACCGTTGCAACCTCCGACAAGGTGGTTCAGGTCATAACCTGGGGAGCGGGGGCAGTGCTCCTCAGCGCCCGGAACCTAAAGGATGATGTGGACAGAGTGGTAAATACCGTGCGGAAAGAGCATCTCAATGACTCTGCCCCGGGAATCCGCATTGGCACAAGGCTGGAGATACCGAAAACTAATGAGTGATATTTAAACACGGAACGTAGGGCACCAAGGCTGTAAAAAGTTCATCAGGCTCCGTCCGATTCACGTTAAGACAGATTTTTTTCAATATTAATTGGATGCTCACCGTTTCGGACGGCCTCACTTGCGTTATAATTGACACGATGATATAATCTCTGAGTTAAATCGGACACGTATGACAGCGTAAAAGGCATTGTCCCCTTACGCTTTAGATAAGAAGGTATTTAAATGTATCAGATAAAATTTGACAAACCTGTACATGTACACTTTATAGGAATAGGCGGTATCTCCATGAGCGGTCTTGCGGAGATTCTGCTTTCAAGGCATTTTACAATTTCCGGATCTGACAGCAAGGAATCAGAGCTTACAAAGAAGCTTGTATCAGAAGGCGCTGTAGTCAATTATCCGCAGAAAGCCGAGAACATAACAAAGGATATCGATGTTGTAGTTTATACAGCTGCCATTCATCCGGATAATCCTGAGTTTGCGGCAGCCGTAGAGGCAGGGATACCCATGCTCACAAGAGCCCAGCTTCTAGGCGAACTCATGCGTAATTACAAGCAGGCCATCAACATCTCCGGAACCCATGGAAAGACCACAACAACTTCCATGATAACCGAGATACTTCTGGAGGCAGACGTGGATCCTACCGTAACTGTAGGCGGCATCCTCAAGGATATAGGCGGCAACATCAGAGTCGGAGGACAGGATACCTTCGTTGTGGAGGCCTGTGAGTATACAAACTCCTTCCTTTCCTTCTTCCCGACTATTGAGATCATTCTCAATGTTGAAGCAGACCATCTCGACTTCTTCAAGGACATAGATGACATCAGACACAGCTTCAGGCTCTTTGCCGAAAAGCTTCCTGAGGACGGACTTCTGGTTATAAACTCTGATATTAAGCATTTTGATTATTTTACCGAGGGACTCAAGTGTAAATGCATCACCTACGGACATGACAAGAGTTCCGACTATACAGCCAACTTCATAAGCTATGACAAGCTTGCTCATCCTACTTATACCTTATTCTATAAGGGAGAAGAGATTGCAAAGGTGGAGCTTGGAGTTACAGGAGAGCACAATATCTATAACTCAATGGCAGCCATTGCGGTATGCCGGGAGCTTGGTATCGAAATGGATGCGATCTTAAAAGGTCTTAAGCGCTTCACAGGTACAGACCGCCGCTTCCAGAAAAAGGGAACAGTCAACGGTTTCACAATAATCGATGACTATGCTCATCATCCTCAGGAGATAGCGGCAACCATAGAGGCAGCCAAGAAATATCCTCACAGAAAACTCTGGATCGCCTTCCAGCCTCACACCTACAGCAGAACTGCGGCATTACTTGATGATTTTGCCGGAGCTCTCAGCCAGGCGGACGAGATAGTGCTTGCTGACATTTACGCGGCAAGAGAGAAGAATACCATAGGCATAAGTTCTGATGATCTCAGAAAGCATATGCTTGAGCAGAACACCAATGTTTATTACATCCCGGAATTTCAGGACATTGAGAAATTCCTCCTTGAAAAAGTTAAGGAGGGAGATGTTCTCATAACCATGGGTGCCGGCAATATCTATGAGGTTGGAGAAGACCTCCTGAAGCTGCCCGGTGCTGTTATAGAGAAGTGATAGTATAATAATGAAGACCTGTGCCGGTACCGGCACGGGTCTTTTTTAATATCAACTATAATTACATCAAAATCAATTATAAAATAGTAAAAATGCTTAAAATTTAATATAAAAATGACCGTTCAGAAGTCAAAATAAGCGATTTTGAAAATAAAAATAATTTTTACTCCACACGAATCAATGGAAATCCACCGCCAAATTGTGGATAAACCCTGATTGTATTTAATAAATACATCTTTTTGGGGGATTGACATTTGAAAAGCCTCGAATTTTGCACATTGGAGAGAGGTTATAAACAAAATAAAAAAATAAGTGGATACTTGACAATTCAGTAGTGCACATTATCCACACCAATGTGGACAATTTTGGTGGATAAAGTTGTGGACTAGGCTTATTGAAGCACTAATTTTAGTATGCTAATATCAGTTCACCGAAGGGGAGAAACGTGAGATCGCAGCCGGGCAGTAGGGAAGATGGCTGCATTATCAGATCCATAATACTCTTCATTTACATTTGGGGGTTAATGAGATGGGCACGAGTATAGTAGATAATCTTGCAGTTCATGTAACATGCATATCGGATGATTTTCTGGATAAGTATCTTGGAACTGCAAACGGAGATTACATAAAAGTTTATTTGTTTATGCTTAGACACAGAGGAGAGCAGTTCTCAAAGGAGCAGGCTGCAGATGCTCTGAATCTCACCGATAAGGATATTGAGCGTGCGTTGAGATATTGGGAAAAGCAGGGCGTATTTGAAAGTTCTTCAGGATCACTTCAGGATCAGGAACGGGAGGACGAGGCAGAGCATAAAGTTGTCAGAAGAAAGAAAGCGAAAAAGGCTTCCATAACCGAGGAAGATTTTTTGGAAGCTGAAGAAAAGATGGAGACTCTTCAGGGCACGGTTGATGATGTAGAGACTGATGAAGAGTTCAACAGCATCTTATATTTTGCGAGACAGATGCTTCCTACACTGCCGAGCGTTCGCCAGGTTGGAGCTCTGAAGTTTATGTACAAAGAGCTGAAGATGTCTTCAGATGTTATAGAATTTCTTATAGAGTATTGTGCAAGTGCCAAAAAGACCACATATCAGTATATGCAGGCAGTTGCCATAAACTGGCATGAGCAGGGTGTTGTTACGGTCACACAGGCAACAGAACTTGTAAAATCCATAGAGGACGGTAAGAACAAGAAAAAGGTATCCGGATCTGCATCAAAAGCTTCCGGAAAATCAAACAAATTTATCAATCTTGAGCAGCGAGAGATTGATTACGATAGCATAGTAAACTTAAGAACACTAAACAGGATGAAGAATGTCACTAACTAATGCACAGTACAACAAAATAATGCGGGTTTATGACGATCGGCGGATGGAAAACAACAGAAAGCTCGAAAACCGCCGAAAGACAGCGTACGAAAAACTTCCGGAGCTTAAGACTCTGGAAGATTTTGTACGTTCGGAGTCTATAAAGACCTTCCATCTTATGAGAGACGGTCAGAAAGAAAAAATCGCTGTTTTGAAATCTCTCATAAGCGATGCGTCAAACCGTAAAAAGGAAGTGCTTGTAAAGAATGGTTACCCGGCAGACTATCTGGAAATGCAGTATTTTTGTCCTGACTGTAAGGATACAGGATTTATAAACGGTAAGAAGTGTCACTGTTTTATAGAGATGCAGATGAAATATCTCTATCAGCAGTCCAATATAGATCAGATAGTAAAAACCCAGAATTTTGACTATTTCGATCTTAACAGATATGACGACAGAGTTCCTATCCTTGCTGACGGAAAAACCAACCGGGAATATATGGCCGAGAACAGAAAGCTTCTTCTTCAGTGGGTGGAGGATTTCGATAAAAACCATGGAAACCTGATGTTTACGGGAAATACCGGAACCGGAAAGACCTTCCTTATAAACTGTGTGGCAAAAGCCCTTATGGACAGCTTCCATTCAGTGATATATCTGACAAGCACGGATCTTTTCGACAGCTTTTCCAAAGCTATGAAGGGTGATGATGAGGAGCAGCAGGATATGCAGGAAGCAATCCTCAATTGCGACCTTCTGGTCATAGATGATCTTGGTACAGAACTAAATAACAGCTATACATCTTCAAAACTGTTTTATGTACTAAATCATCGCATGGTTTTTCGTAAATCTGTCATCATTTCTACCAATCTTAGCCTCAATACCATAAGGGATTCGTACTCGGAAAGGGTATCTTCCCGCATAATTTCCGACTATTTGATCATCCCGCTGTACGGTAATGACCAAAGACTGTATTGACAGCTTTTGATACATGAAGTAATTTATCTAATGTTTATGTGTGGGGTTATGTATAAAAATCCATAATTTGCCGACATATATTAAAGACATGTGTTAATATGAACAATGTTTGCATGTTTTTGAAGGTTTGTTAAGGGACAGTTCTCATTAGGAGGAGAAAAGAAATGCCAGATTCCAGAACTTCAGAGTTTATTGAGCGTATTCCTGTTGGTCCGCTTGCACTTATGCCGCTTGATTCCATCATGCCACTTGGAAAGGCTGTTGATGGCTACTTATCAAGATGGCGTGGACAGCGTGAGAGTGAGCATAAGGAAACCATTGCTTTCAGCGGATATCAGAAGGATAGTTACATTGTTAAGTCAAAGGTTTCTAGATTTGGCTCAGGAGAGGGGAAAGCCAATGTTTTGGAGACTGTCAGAGGTGTTGACCTTTACCTTATGGTAGATGTTATGAATTTTTCTCAGACCTACAGTCTTTTCGGTCAGGTAAACCATATGTCACCGGACGATCATTATGCGGATCTCAAGAGAGTGATAGCTGCCACCACAGGAAAGGCAAAGAGGATCAATGTTATCATGCCGTTTATGTATGAGTCACGTCAGCATAAGCGTAACGGACGTGAATCCCTTGATTGTGCTATCATGCTCCAGGAGCTCCATGAGATGGGAGTTGAGAACTTCCTGACCTTCGATGCACATGATCCAAGAGTAATGAATGCTATCCCCAGAGACAGCTTCGATAACATTTCCTGCTCTTACCAGTTTATAAAATCCATACTTAACAGTATAGATGATCTTGATATCGACAAGGATCATATGATGATCATTTCCCCGGATGAAGGCGGAATGAGCAGAGCTATCTACTATGCCAATGTTCTGGGAATCGACATGGGTATGTTCTATAAGCGCCGTGATTACGCACAGGTAGTTAACGGACGTAATCCGATAGTTGCCCACGAGTTCCTTGGTACCAATGTTGAAGGCAAGGACGTATTCATCATAGATGATATGATCTCCTCCGGTGAATCATTGATCGATACAGCCAAGGAGCTTAAAGAGAGAAAGGCAAAGCGTGTATTTGCATGCTGTACCTTCGGACTCTTTACCTCAGGCTTCAATAAGTTTGATCAGGCCTATGCAAGCGGCACTTTAAACGGTGTTTATACTACAAACCTTATTTATCAGCAGCCTGAGCTTCTCACAAAGCCATGGTATCACAGTGTAGATAGGGCAAAGTATATCGCGCTTATCATTGACAGCCTCAATCATGATATGTCCATATCAACGATTCTTGACACTTCAACAAGAATCAATCAGAAGGTTGCAGCATATAAAGAGCATCGTGCAGGTGTGAATAAGCAGATGGAGCTCCCCCTCTGATCTGATGGTTAATATTGATATTTCCTGCATCAGATGATTCGTTAGTTTACTTTAACGGTAGTAATGAAGGGTCGCCCATTCCCGGGCGGCCCTTTTTAGTACTATCAACTATCTTTAATCCCGGGAGCCAGGCGGATTTGAATGGTCTGTAACAATTCACTGTGATGCTTTCTATAACAAGGAGCCGATTGGATCTGCATCTGTATGTCAGATATTAAAGCTCCCAAAAGCACGTTAATAGAGGAGAAATCTTGGAAAAAACCTACTTTTCTAATAAAGTTTACATATATACATTCATAATGGGTATCCTTGTAGTGCTTATCCATTCGGTAAATTTTGCTGACGATAACACTATACTCCTCACCATGATCCAGTCGGCAGATTATAACAACATTGATCTTTCGGGCCTGACGGGAATCCCGGCTCATGTTGAGAATTTTTTGTCCAATGCTGTGGGCCAGGCAGCAGTACCGGGATTTTTCCTGGTTTCCGGCTATCTGTTTTTCAGGGGACTCAAAGACCTTAAGGATATAGGAAATAAATGGAAAAAACGCTTCATGTCACTTGTGATACCCTACGGTGCATGGAATATTTTCTACTATATAATATATGTGCTTCTGGGGAAGGAAAGGTTTAGTCTGACAGGGCTCCACAGAGCTGTGGCTGAATACAGCTGCAATCCGGTGTTCTGGTATGTCTTTCAGCTTATATTGCTGACGGTACTTGTACCACTGTTCTTTATTTTATTAAGAAACAGAATCCTGACCTTTGGTTCAATGCTTTTATATACCATTTTGGTAGTAAACGGAGTGGACTTCCCATTGATAAATGAAGATGCCCTGTACTACTTTTTTTTCGGAGCCCTTACCGCAAGATGGTTTAAAGAAAGCTTTGAGACCCAGAGCACAGGAAAGAAGATCTGCGGACTGGGTTTGATCACAGCTTCATGGCTCACCCAGGTTTTCACCACAGTAGGGATGCAGATGTTTGTTATAGCACCGGTGGATTTTCATAAAATGGGGATTCTTCAGTATTTATATGTCGGTGGTGAGATATCGAAGATGATGGGGGTACTGATATCCCGGTGGCCTAAGCATTGGCTTGTCCTCATCCTGTCTTCGGGCGGACAGGTGCTGATAAATGTGGTCCGGAGACTCCTTCTCTGCTATGGAATCTGGTTTATACTGCCACTCAGGCTTCCCACGGCAAAGGATTTCATGAAGAACAGCTTCTTTTTATATGCCATACATTATCCGATTGCCAGAATCGGTATATATATGTTAGAGTACATGAACGCTGGTTACCATAGAAAAGAGGAGCAGGCTTTAAGGCTCCTTATGTATCTCGTAACACCGGTCATTTGCGTTTCGGCCGCTTACATGATGAAAAAAATGCTCAGGAGGAAAACTCCTTTTATATGGAAGATATTCAGTGGAGGTAGATGATAATGTTTATTGCGGATCATTGGAAAGATTATGAAGTTATAGATACAAGTTCCGGAGATAAGCTGGAGAGATGGGGTAAGTATATCCTTCGGAGACCCGATCCCCAGGTAATCTGGCATACCCCCTTTAAAAATCCGAACTGGAAGAAGCTGAATGGGCACTATCATCGTTCCGAAAGAGGCGGCGGAGAATGGGAGTTCTTTGATCTCCCGAAGCAGTGGAAGATCTCCTATGTATTGGGAGGAACCGCAGCGCGCCCTTCAAATTTTGATGAGAAGAATAAAGAAACCTACAGACCGGTGGCACCGGTGTATGAAAATCTTGAAAAGCTGCCGGAAAAGAGCAGAACATTAACCTTCCACTTAAAGCCCTTTGCCTTCAAGCATACGGGACTTTTCCCGGAGCAGGCGGCAAACTGGGACTGGTTTTCCAATGAGATCCTCGGTGAAGTCAACAGACGTAAGGCCCAGGGATCGGAAGAGCCTGTAAAGGTGTTAAATCTCTTTGCCTACACAGGGGGAGCAACATTGGCAGCAGCCGCAGCAGGCGCACATGTTACCCATGTGGATGCCTCAAAGGGTATGGTTCAGTGGGCAAAGGAGAATGCCGATGCCTCGGGACTCTCACAGGCCCCCATCAGATGGCTTGTTGATGACTGTACAAAGTTCGTTGAAAGAGAAATCCGCCGCGGCAATAAATATGACGCCATCATTATGGACCCCCCATCCTACGGAAGAGGACCTAAGGGCGAGATATGGAAGATAGAGGATGCGGTTTATCAGCTTATAGAGTTATCTTCCAGGCTTCTTACCGACAAGAGCCTTTTCTTCCTTATAAATTCATACACCACCGGACTTCAGCCTGCGGTTATGAGCTATATGCTGGGAGTTATCATTAAAAATAAATTCGGCGGAGAGATACATTCTGAAGAAGTAGGACTTCCGGTGACCGAAAACGGACTGGTGCTTCCCTGCGGGTGCTCAGGCAGGTGGGTCAGAAATACGAAATAATTATTGTAAATGCGCACTTCCCGGAACCTGTTGATGTAAGATAATCGTAATTAAATCACGCCGATTATTAATGGAATATAAATTGCAATTAATATCCCTGAAAGCTATTATTAAATCAAGAAAAGATAACTTGTGGAGAAGACAGGTTTTTGAGAGTGATGACTCTGAAAGAGACAGCTTTCGGAGGATCATCAGGAGGGTGTTATATGTTAAGAAGAAAAATTGCAAAACTTGCATTGACGACCGGAGTGTTGGCCGCGATTTCTGCCATCCATGTTATGGCTGCAGGCTGGACAACAAACGCAAAAGGCGATCAGGTATATGTTCAGGATACAGGAAATGTTGTTACCAATTCTTGGATAAAGGCCAATGACGGCGGATCTGTTATATGGTATTACGCTACACAGGACGGAACCTTACGTAAGGGTGGCTGGCAGACAGTAAACGGCAATAAGTATTATTTCGATGAAAACGGTGTTATGCAGACCGGATGGATCGATGAGTACAAGTATTATTGTGATCCTAACTCAGGTGCCGCAGTGACAGGCTGGAAGTATATTCCTATTCCTGATGATTTCGCATATTACTATTCGGATAATGCGAATTTTTCCGCAGGCTCCTATGCATGGTTCTTCTTTAACACAAGTAATGCACAGAAGTATTTTGCTGAAGGTGAGAATGTTACCGTAAAGACCATAAACGGTATAAAGTACGGTTTTGATGAGAATGGTGTTATGCAGCTTGGCTGGGCCAAGGTTAAGGATACATCACCTGAGATCGCAGGCTACATGTTCTTTGCTGAAAAGACAGACGGAAACTTCAAGCAGGGACAGCAGATATCCGGAACCTGGTACACAACAGTAGGTCCTCTTGAGTCATCTGGTTCAGGCTCCTTCGATAAGGATCTCGCAACAGGAGACGTTGAGTATTTCTACTTCAAGCCGTCAGGATATGTTGCGGCAGGAAACAGCAATGCTTATCAGGTTTGTACAGTAAACAACAAGAGATATCTGTTTAATGAAAAAGGAAATCCGGTATACGGAATGCAGCTCGGATGTACAGAAAATGACAGCACTACTCACTATTACTATTGCGGATCAAGCAAGTCTGACTGTTCTGTAAAGACCGGAAGATTCTCCATGACAGAGGCTGATGGCGACCGTATCACCTTCTATGCACAGACAAACGGAAGAGGATATACAGGCGTAAAGGACGGTTACCTCTACTACAACGGTAAGCTTCAGTGTGCAGATTCCGACAGCAAGTATATGGTCTGCAACGTTGAAGGAAAGGATTACGTAATATCAACCAGCGGTTCTGTTCAGAAGAACAAGAAGAACCTCAAGGATTCAGACGGCAACAAGGTTTCAACTAACGGAGACGGAACCCTTAAGCAAAATATCGAAGGAAGCTTTGCGGTATTGGAAGCAACTTCACCTGACATTGATGATATAGATTAAAATAAACATTATATTTAAGAAGAAACCCGGTTGTGATCCCGGGTTTCTTTTTTGATATATTCGCGATTTGAAAGTGACAGTTTAGCCGACTGACTGACCATTCATGCTCCGACCGATGGGGTATAAATGTTACGAGATAAAAACAAAGAAAACAAAAAAATAGTTGCAAATAGAGAACACCGGTGTTAATATATGACACGCACGGCAGGGTGTGAACCTGCCGGCGGTACATTAATAAAGATACGCACGGCTCAGTGGAAATGTATCGGATTTTATACATTTTTTCGAAATTACCGCTTGAATTATAGAAAAGCGTGTGTTATCTTAGTATTCGCTGTGACATGATAGCGATGAAATGAAGATTGCTTATATGGACGAAAGCCAAGATCCGTACAGCATTATCTGAAAAGATCCAGTGAACCTGCGGGTTCCGCCTGAGAGCTGATACGGCAACCAAGTATAAGGCATATAAGAGAACTTCATGGAGCGAATGTCTAGTTTAGAAACTGACGGCAGGTCACTGTACTACAATTTAATCCATTACACAGCAAATGGATTTTGATGCAGAGAAACTTTCATCTCACGATTGTTTCGCATGCAGTTAATGTACAGTCACCGACTTATCGTCAAATAACCGATAGGAGGCGACTTTTTTTATGGCAAGTCAAGTAATGAGAATCACACTCAAGGCTTATGACCACACACTTGTGGACGAATCAGCTGCAAAGATTGTGGAGAACTGCAAGAAGACAGGTTCACAGGTTTCCGGACCGGTACCACTTCCTACAAAGAAGGAAGTTGTTACTATCCTTCGTGCTGTACATAAGTACAAGGATTCACGTGAGCAGTTCGAGCAGAGAACTCACAAGAGACTTATCGACGTAATCAGTCCTAACCAGAAGACAATGGATGCTCTTCAGAGACTCGAGATGCCTGCAGGCGTTTACGTTGATATCAAAATGAAGAACAAGTAATGATTCTAGAATGAGTCTGAGACATCGGGCTCCGCTGTAGAAAGGAGAAACAATGAAGAAAGCTATTTTAGCGACAAAAGTAGGAATGACACAGATCTGGAACGAAGATGGCGTGTTGATTCCAGTAACTGTACTTCAGGCTGGTCCTTGTGTTGTAACACAGGTTAAGACAGTAGAGAATGACGGTTACGCAGCAGTACAGGTAGGCTTCCAGGACAAGAGAGAGAAGCTTGTCAACAAGCCACAGAAGGGTCAGTTCGATAAGGCTGGCGTTTCCTGCAAGAGATTCCTCAGAGAGTTCAGATTTGAGGATGCTGAGAACTACAATGTAAAAGATGAGATTAAGGCAGACATCTTTGCTGAGGGTGACAAGGTAGACGTTACCGCTATTTCAAAGGGTAAGGGATTCGAGTCAGCTATCAGAAAGTATGGTCAGCACAGAGGACCTATGGGTCACGGTTCCAAGTTCCACCGTCACCAGGGTTCTAACGGTACATCTGCAACACCTTCAAGAGTACTTCCTGGTAAGGCAATGCCTTCACACATGGGTGCTGTAAAGGTTACAACACAGAACCTTACAATCGTTAAGGTTGATGCAGAGAACAACCTGCTTCTTATCAAGGGAGCTGTACCGGGACCTAAGAAGGCACTTATTACTGTTAAAGAAGCAGTAAAGGCCTGAGACGAAAGAAAGGAGGAACATATAGATGGCTAACGTATCAGTATTTGATATGCAGGGTAAGGAAGTTGGCAAGATGGATCTCAATGATTCCGTTTTCGGAGTTGAGGTTAACGAGCACCTTCTTCACCTCGCAGTTGTTGCTCAGCTTGCTAACAAGCGTCAGGGCACACAGAAAGCATTAACTCGTTCTGAAGTTTCAGGAGGCGGAAGAAAGCCTTGGAGACAGAAGGGCACAGGACATGCAAGACAGGGTTCTATCAGAGCACCGCAGTGGAAGGGCGGCGGAGTAGTATTCGCACCTACACCACGTGACTATACAACAACAATGAACAAGAAGGAAAAGAGAGCAGCTCTTAAGTCTGCACTTTCCAACGCAGTAGCTGAGAACAAGCTTATCATTGTTGACGATATCAAGCTTGCAGAGATTAAGACAAAGAACTTCCAGGCTATGCTTGATGCCTTCAAGGTAAACAAGGCATTCGTTCTTCTTGATTCAAATGACAAGAATGTTATTCTTTCAGCAAGAAATATCCAGGACGTTAAGACAGCCGGCGTAAACGAGCTCAATGTTTATGACGTTCTTAAGTATCAGACAGTAGTTGCTACAAAGGCAGCTGTTGAAAAGATTCAGGAGGTATACGCATAATGGCAGACATTAAGTATTATGACGTTATTCTTCGCCCGGTTATCACAGAGAAGTCAATGGGCGAGATGGCATCCAAGAAGTATACATTCCTTGTTAATCCACTTGTAACTAAGACTCAGGTTAAGGAAGCCGTTGAGAAGATGTTCGAAGGAACAAAGGTTAAGGCAGTTAACACAATGAACGCTGACGGCAAGACAAAGAGAAGAGGCCTCAAGTTCGGTAAGACAGCCAAGACAAAGAAGGCTATCGTTACACTTACAGAAGATTCAAAGGAAATCGAGATTTTCAAGGGCCTTTGATAAGGATTAACAATTAGACACAGTCACGTGAAAAATTCTCTATTATACGTGACATTATAAAAGGAGAAAACAAGTCATGGGTATAAAGACATATAAACCTTATACACCTTCGAGAAGAAACATGACCGGTTCAGACTTTTCCGAGATCACAAAGAAGACTCCTGAGAGATCACTTCTTTCAACAGTTAAGGAAAATGCCGGCAGAAACAATCAAGGTAAGATCACTGTTCGTCATCAGGGTGGCGGAAACAGACAGAAATACAGAATCATTGATTTCAAGAGAAACAGCAAGGATGGTATCCCTGCAAAGGTAATCGGAATCGAGTATGATCCTAACAGAACAGCAAACATCGCTCTTATCGCCTATGCTGATGGAACAAAGGCATATATCCTTGCTCCTAACGGTCTTACAGACGGCATGAAGGTTATGAGCGGTCCTGATGCTGAGGCAAGAGTAGGTAACTGCCTTCCTCTTTCAAAGATCCCTGTAGGTACAAACGTACACGCTATCGAGCTTCTTCCCGGTAAGGGCGCACGTATGGTGCGTTCAGCAGGAAACGCTGCTCAGCTTATGGCAAAAGAAGGAAAGTATGCAACACTCAGACTTCCTTCAGGCGAGATGAGAATGGTTCCTATCGAGTGCCGTGCAACAATCGGTGTTGTAGGTAACGGAGATCACAACCTCATCAATATCGGTAAGGCCGGAAGAAAGAGACACATGGGATGGCGTCCAACAGTTCGTGGTTCTGTTATGAACCCTAACGATCACCCTCACGGTGGTGGAGAAGGAAGAGCTCCAGTCGGAAGACCGGGTCCTTGCACTCCTTGGGGCAAGCCGGCACTTGGACTTAAGACACGTAACAAGAAGAAGGCTTCTAATAAGCTTATTATCAGAAGACGCGATGGTAGAGCCATCAAATAATTGAGGAGGAGAGAAAAATATGGCACGTTCAATTAAAAAAGGACCATTCATCGATGCTTCACTTAAGAAGGCAGTTGATGCAATGAACGCTTCCGGAAACAAGTCAGTTATCAAGACTTGGTCTCGTCGTTCCACAATCTTCCCATCTTTTGTTGGTCACACGATTGCGGTACATGATGGAAGAAAGCACGTTCCTGTATATGTAACAGAGGACATGGTTGGTCATAAGCTTGGTGAGTTCGTTGTAACAAGAACTTTCCACGGCCACAGCGGTAACGAGAAGAGAGCTTAAATCTCGCGCATATTTGAAAGGAGGA
This sequence comes from Oribacterium sp. NK2B42, assembly GCF_000424445.1. GTDB lineage: Bacteria > Bacillota > Clostridia > Lachnospirales > Lachnospiraceae > Oribacterium. Next base: position 44,453 of record NZ_AUJX01000004.1, on the reverse strand, counting down.
CATTTTAACAATGTCAAAAGGTCATAGATCTCAGATTAAGAGAGAGAGAAATGCAAATACTGTAAAGAGACCTTCAGCTACTCTTTCATATGCAAGAGTATCAGTTCAGAAGGCATGCTTCGTTCTTGATGCCATCAGAGGCAAGAATCTCGAAGAAGCACTCGGTATTGTTTCGTACAACCCCAGATATGCTTCTACATTAGTTAAGAAGCTTCTTGAGTCTGCAGCAGCCAATGCAGAGAATAACAACAACATGAACAGAGACAATCTTTATGTTGCTGAGTGCTATGCAGGTGCAGCTCCTACAATGAAGAGAATTCATCCAAGAGCACAGGGCAGAGCTTACAGAATTTTAAAGAGAAACTCACACATTACAGTAGTTTTGGACGAGAGAAAGTAAAAGGAGGCATATAAATGGGACAGAAAGTCAATCCGCACGGCATAAGAGTCGGCGTTATTAAAGATTGGGATTCCAAGTGGTATGCTGACAAGAAGAACTTTGGCGATACACTTGTTGAGGACTACAATATCAGAAAATTCCTGAAGAAGAGACTTTATTCTGCAGGTGTTTCCAAGATCGAGATCGAGAGAGCTGCAAACGACAAGGTTCGTGTAGTTATCTTTACAGCAAAGCCTGGTTTCGTAATCGGTAAGGGCGGCGCAGAGATCGAGAAGGTTAGAAAAGACGTTCAGAAGCTTACATCAAAGAATGTAAACATCGATATCAAGGAGATCAAGAGACCTGACCGTGATGCTCAGCTTGTTGCAGAGAACATCGCTCAGTCACTTGAGAACCGTGTATCTTTCAGAAGAGCTATGAAGCAGGCTATGCAGAGAACCATGAAGTCTGGTGTTCTTGGTATCAAGGCATCAGTTGGTGGACGTCTCGGCGGTGCTGATATCGCTCGTCGTGAGTTCTATTCTGAGGGAACTATTCCTCTTCAGACTTTAAGAGCTGACATCGACTATGGTTTTGCAGAGGCAGACACAACTTATGGTAAGCTCGGTGTTAAGGTTTGGGTTTACAAGGGAGAGGTTCTTCCTGCCAAGAAAAACAAGGAAGGGAGCGATAAGTAATTATGTTAATGCCAAAGAGAACGAAGTATCGTAAGCAGATTCGTGGAAACATGAAGGGCAAAGCAACCAGAGGCAACAAGATTGCTTATGGTGAGTATGGTATCATCGCTACTGAGCCTTGCTGGATCAAATCAAACCAGATCGAGGCAGCCAGAGTTGCTCTTACAAGATACATTAAGCGTGGTGGTCAGGTTTGGATCAAGATCTTCCCTGACAAGCCAATCACAGCTAAGCCTCTCGGAGTCAGAATGGGTTCCGGAAAGGGTGCTGTAGAATATTGGGTAGCAGTAGTTAAGCCAGGTAGAGTAATGTTCGAAATCGCTGGCGTACCTGAGGAGACTGCAAGAGAGGCTCTTAGACTTGCGTCACACAAGCTTCCTTGCAATTGCAAGATCGTTTCCAAGGCCGAACTGGAAGGCGGTGATAACTAATGAAGAAGAAAACCTACTTAGATGAGTTAAAGGCAAAGTCAACAGAGCAGCTTAATGCTGACCTTGTTTCAGCCAAGAAGGAACTCTTTAACCTGAGATTCCAGAACGCTACAAATCAGCTTGATAATACAGCAAGAATAACAGAGGTTCGTAAGAACATCGCGCGTATTCAGACAGTTATCACAGAGAAAGCTAAAGCGTGAGAAAGGAGAGCACAACAATGGAGAGAAATCTTAGAAAGACACGTACCGGTAAGGTCGTTAGTGCAAAGATGGACAAGACCATCGTTATCGCTATCGAAGATCACGTTAAGCACCCGGTAATCGGAAAGATCGTTAAGAGAACTGTTAAGATCTACGCTCATGACGAGAACAACGAGGCTGGTGTAGGCGATACAGTTAAGGTTATGGCTACAAGACCACTGTCAAAGACCAAGAGATGGAGACTGACAGAGATCATCGAGAAGGCTAAGTAATCAGGAGCAAGGAAGGAGCATTATATGATTCAGCAGGAAACAAGACTTAGAGTTGCTGATAACACAGGTGCAAGAGAACTCCTTTGCATCCGCGTTATGGGTGGCTCAACCAGAAGATATGCTGCAGTCGGAGATATAATCGTAGCATCTGTTAAGGATGCAATCCCTGGCGGACAGGTAAAGAAGGGTGATGTTGTTAAGGCTGTTGTTGTTAGAACAGTAGACGACATTCGCCGTAAAGATGGTAGCTACATCAAGTTCGATGAGAATGCAGCTGTTATTCTCAAGGACGATGGAACACCAAAGGGAACTCGTATTTTTGGACCGGTAGCTAGAGAGCTTCGTGATCATGGTTACATGAAGATCGTTTCACTCGCTCCGGAAGTACTGTAAGGAGGTTACCAGATGCGTAGAATTAAGAAAGACGATATGGTACAGATCATTGCCGGTAAGGACAATGGCAAGCAGGGCAAGGTACTTTCTTTTGACCCCGCAACCAACAAGGTAGTCGTTGAAGGCTGCAATATGGTAACCAAGCACCAGAAGCCATCTCAGGGAAATCCTCAGGGTGGTATCCTTCACAAGGAAGCAGCTATCGACGCTTCTAACGTTATGCTTGTAGTTGATGGACAGCCTACACGTGTTGGCTTCGAGATCAAGGACGGCAAGAAGGTAAGAGTTGCTAAGAAAACTGGTAAGGTTATCGACTAAGAGAAAGGAGGAATTTCAAAATGGCTAGATTAAAGGATCTTTACAATAGCGAGATCAAGGATGCTATGGCTAAGAAGTTCGGTTACAAGAATGTAAACGAGATTCCTAAGCTTGATAAGATCGTTATCAACATGGGAGTTGGAGAAGCTAAGGAAAATTCCAAGGTTCTCGACAGCGCAGTTCGTGATCTTGAGATCATTACAGGACAGCACGCTGTAACAACTAAAGCAAAGAAGTCAGTCGCAAACTTCAAGATCAGAGAGGGTCAGGCTATCGGATGCAAGGTTACTCTTCGTGGTGAGAAGATGTATGAGTTTGCTGACAGACTTATCAATCTTGCGCTTCCTCGAGTAAGAGACTTCAGAGGCGTAAATCCTAATGCATTTGATGGCAGAGGAAACTATGCACTTGGACTCAAGGAGCAGCTCATTTTCCCTGAGATCGAGTTCGATAAGGTTGACAAGGTTAGAGGTATGGACGTTATCTTCGTAACAACAGCTAAGACTGACGAAGAGGCTAGAGAACTTCTCAGACTTTTCAACATGCCGTTCGCAAAGTAATCGGAGGGAAATATGGCTAAGTTATCAATGAAGTTAAAGCAGCAGAAGGCACCTAAGTTCTCAACAAGAGCTTACACAAGATGCAAGATCTGCGGAAGACCACACAGTGTACTCAAGAAGTATGGCATCTGCCGTATCTGCTTCCGTGAGTTAGCATACAAGGGTGAGATTCCAGGAGTTAAGAAGGCTTCTTGGTAAGTCCTTAACTTCAATTTAGAGCCGATGGCAATGTTTTGGAGAATTCCAAAATGTTGTCAAAGGTGATAATTTCTGGATTGTATTCAAAGAAATACAAAAATATTTCTAAAAGATACGCCAGACCGGGTTGAAACCCGGAAAGAAATGGTTATAATGTAAATGTTGCGCCACAGGAAGTACTGTTCACACAGTACCATTTGGTTAAGCATCATATCTTTATGATAGGATGGACTGACCGAGTGAGAACACCCTGGAGACGTGGCATTTGCTTTGTCCGGATTTATTCCGGATATATAACAAAATTATTTTAATACTATTTGAGAAAGGATATCCGTAAAAATGAGTATGAGTGATCCAATCGCAGATATGCTTACAAGAATTCGTAACGCAAATACTGCAAAGCATGACACAGTAACCATCCCATCATCAAAGATGAAAGTAGCTATCGCTGACATCCTTGTAAATGAAGGTTACATCAAGAAGTATGAGCTGGTTGATGGCGGTAAGTTTAAGGACATCAAGGTAACTCTTAAGTACGGCGCTACAAAGAACGAAAAGATCATCAGCGGCATTCGTAGAATTTCCAAGCCAGGTCTTCGTGTATACGCTGGCAAGGAGAATATGCCATCTGTTCTTGGCGGACTTGGTATTGCAATTGTTTCTACAAATCAGGGCATCATGACCGATCGTGAAGCAAGAGCAAAGGGCGTTGGCGGAGAAGTTCTTGCATTTGTATGGTAATTGACCATTCAGATAAAAGAGCATCAAAGCAAGTAACTGTAAACATCTGAAAACTGTTTAATAACAGAGAATTTAAGAGAGAGGAGACATAGTATGTCACGTATCGGAAAATTACCGGTAGTTATCCCAGCAGGCGTTACTGTTGAGATCAAGGACAACAACCTCGTAACCGTTAAGGGACCTAAGGGAACTCTTGAGAAGGCATTCGCTAGAGAGCTTACTCTTGAGCAGAACAACGGTGAAGTTGTTGTTAAGAGACCTAATGATAATAAGAAAGAGAAGTCCCTTCACGGACTTACAAGAGCACTTCTCCAGAACATGGTAGACGGTGTTACTAACGGATTTGAGAAGAAGCTCGAGATCAACGGTGTTGGTTACAGAGCAGCTAAGCAGGGTAAGACTCTTACACTTACACTTGGCTATTCTCATCCTGTAACTATGGAAGATCCTGAGGGCGTTGAGACAGTTCTCGAGGGTACAAACACAATCTTCGTAAAGGGTATTGACAAGGAGAAAGTTGGTCAGTACGCAGCTGAGATCCGCAGCAAGAGAGGACCGGAGCCATATAAGGGCAAGGGTATCAAGTATGCTGCAGAGGTTATCAGACGTAAGGTTGGTAAGACTGGTAAGAAATAATTAGGAGGAAAGTGAAATGGTAAGTAAGAGAAATAAGGCTGAACTTCGCCAGAAGAAGCACCAGAGACTTAGAAACCGTTTATCTGGTACTCCAGAGAGACCACGTCTTTCTGTATTCAGATCTGACAAGCACATGTATGCACAGGTTATCGATGATGTTGCAGGCAACACTCTTTGCGCTGCTTCAACACTTGATAAGGATGCAAAGTTAGAAATTACAAATAACATTGAGGCTGCTCAGTATGTTGGTAAGGCAATTGCTGAGAAGGCTATGGCTAAGGGAATTAAGACTGTTGTATTTGACAGAGGTGGTTTCCTTTATCACGGTAAGGTTCAGGCTCTTGCAGATGCTGCCAGAGAAGCCGGCCTTGAATTCTAATCGAGAGGAGAACAAGCAAGATGAAGCGTGAAAGAATTGATGCAAATCAGTTAGAATTAAACGACAACGTCGTTGCCATCAAGCGTGTTGCGAAAACTGTAAAGGGTGGTCGTACCGTTAGATTCTCAGCTCTCGTAGTAGTTGGAGATGGCAATGGCCATGTAGGTTGTGGTATCGGTAAGGCAGTTGAGGTTCCTGAGGCTATCCGTAAGGCACGTGAGGCTGCTTGCAAGTCTATCGTTACAATTCCTGTAACAGAAGAGAAGTCTGTACCACATGATTATGTAGGTAAGTTTGGAAGTGCAACAGTACTTCTTAAGAAGGCACCTGAAGGAACCGGTATCATCGCTGGTGGTCCTGCACGTTCAGTTCTTGAGCTTGCCGGTATCAGAAATATCCGTACAAAGTCTTTAGGTTCAAACAATAAGACAAATGTCGTTCTTGCTACAATCACAGGTCTTACTTCAATGAAGACACCTGAGGAGTTTGCTGCACTTCGCGGTAAAACTGTAGCTGAGATCACAGGTTGATCAGGGAGGGTAAAGTAATGGCAGATAAGAAGTTAAAGATTACACTTGTAAAGTCTCCAATCGGTGCTATCCCTAAGCAGAGAGCAACCGTTCAGGCTCTTGGTCTTCGTAAGATTCGTCAGACAGTAGAGCTTCAGGACAATGGCGCTACAAGAGGTATGATTCAGAGAGTTAACCATCTTGTAAAAGTTGAAGAAATCTAAGGAGGCATACAATGGAGTTAGCTAATTTAAAGCCGGCTGACGGCGCTAAGCAGTCAAAGAATTTCAGACGTGGCCGTGGCCATGGTTCAGGAAATGGCAAGACAGCCGGTAAGGGCCATAAGGGTCAGAAGGCAAGATCAGGAGCACCAAGACCAGGATTCGAAGGTGGTCAGATGCCTTTATTCAGACGTATTCCTAAGAGAGGATTCAAGGATCCTAACTCTAAGGTTATCACAGGAATCAACCTTTCTGTTCTTGAGACAAAGTTCAACGATGGTGAGGAAGTTACAATTGAGGCTCTTCTTAACAAGGGAATCATTAAGAAGATTAACGATGGTGTTAAGGTTCTTGGAAATGGTGAACTTACAAAGAAGCTCAATGTTAAGTTAACAGCTTTCTCTGCATCAGCAAAGGAAAAGATTGAAGCTTTAGGCGGAACCTGTGAGGTAATCTAATGTTCAAATCAATACTAAATGCATTTAAGGTAAAGGATTTAAGAGATAGACTTTTATTCGTTTTCCTTATGCTCGTAGTAATTAGGTTTGGATCGAATCTTCCTATTCCGGGTGTAAACTCAGGATATTTTGCCGAGCTTTTCAAAAGCATGGCTGATAATGATGCATTTGGTTGGTTTAATACGATGACCGGTGGCTCTTTCGAGCAGCTGTCGGTCTTCGCATTGTCAATCACACCGTATATTACTTCATCCATCATCATCCAGCTCCTCACAGTTGCAATTCCTGCACTTGAAGAGTTACAGAAGGATGGTGAAGAGGGAAGAAAGAAGCTCACTGAGTACACAAGATATGTGACTATCGGACTTGCTCTTATTGAGTCAACTGCGATGGCCGTAGGATTCGGTGGACAGGGGCTTCTCATCGGTTACGCTGATGCGAGCATGTTGAGAAAGATTGCAGATGTTGCTATTGCGGTAATTACAATGACAACAGGATCTGCACTTCTCATGTGGATTGGTGAACAGATAACTGATAAGGGAATCGGTAACGGTATTTCACTGGTTCTTCTTTTTAATATCCTTTCATCTATTCCTACTGATTTTCAGACTTTGTATGTTAGATTCATACAGGGGAAAAATGTTGCGACAATGGTTGTAGCAGCTATCATTATTGCTGCATGCATCATTGCTCTTGTAGCTTTTACAGTCGTTTTGACTGATGCTGAACGTAAGATTCCGGTTCAGTACAGCCGTAGAGTACAGGGCAGAGGTCTTGTAGGAGGTCAGTCTTCATCAATTCCTCTTAAGGTAAATACGGCCAGCGTTATGCCGGTTATCTTTGCAAGTTCACTTATGACCATGCCTGTTGTTATCGGACAGGTTCTGAAGGTAGATTACGGCACAGTATGGGGCAAGATCCTTATGGGCCTTAATTCCGGTTCATGGTGTAATCCTGATGCGCCTATCTACAGCATTGGTTTGATAGTTTATATTGCACTTCTGTATTTCTTCGCTTATTTCTACACTTCCATTTCTTTCAATCCTTTGGAAGTGGCAAATAACATGAAGAAGCAGGGTGGATTTATTCCGGGTATTCGTCCGGGTAAGCCTACCAGCGATTATCTTGATAATATTCTTAAATATATCATTTTTATCGGTGCAACCGGCCTTGCAATCGTTGCAATAGTTCCGATCTTTGTTTCGGGAGTATTCAATGTGGGTCGTATATCTTTTGCGGGTACTTCGCTTATCATCATAATCGGAGTTGTGCTTGAGACACTTAAGGCTATTGAATCACAGATGGTTGTAAGAAATTACAAGGGATTTTTAAACGACTGATCATAACAAAAGCCTCCTCAGGACTATTTTCCGGGGAGGCTAAAAGTGTTTATACTCGTAAACGCCATTAAATGTTGATCTCATTGAACTAAAATGCGTTTACTCGTTATACAATAAACGTATTTGAAGACATTTACGTTAACATGTATATTATATGGAGGCCTCATATGAAGATCGTTATGTTAGGAGCGCCCGGTGCGGGCAAAGGCACACAGGCAATTAAAATCGCAGATAAGTTTGGCATTCCTCATATTTCAACCGGAGACATTTTCAGAGCCAATATTAAAGGCGGAACTGAACTCGGTATGAAAGCTAAGTCATATATGGACAAGGGACAGCTGGTTCCTGATGAAGTTACTATCGGTATGCTTTTAGACAGAATTGCCGAGGATGATTGCAAGGATGGCTATGTACTTGATGGCTTCCCACGTACCATCCCTCAGGCAGAAAGTCTTACAAAGGCACTTGCCGATAAGGGAGACAAGATCGATTTTGCTCTGGATATAAATGTACCTGATGAAGCAATTCTTACACGTATGTCAGGAAGAAGAGCCTGCCCTAAATGCGGTGCAACCTATCATATCGTATATGCAGCTCCTCAGAAGGAAAACATTTGCGATAAGTGCGGAAGCGAACTTATCATCCGTTCAGATGATAAACCTGAGACTGTTCAGGATCGTTTAAATGTTTACCATAAGCAGACTGAGCCACTTATTTCTTATTATAAGAATGAAGGCGTTTTCTGTGAGGTTGACGGTACCAAAGAGCTTCAGGAAGTATTTAACGATGTAGTTAAGGTTCTTGAGAACAAATAATGTTTTTGATAGATCATAAGTTTCTAAGTTTGAGTCGGAAAGAAGTATTAAATGATAGAAATCAAATCAAAACGAGAAATAGAATTGATGAGAGAAGCCGGAAAGATTCTCGGCGAAATGCATAACAGAGTCGGAGAGAAGATTAAGCCCGGCATAAGCACCGGAGAGCTTGACGAGTATGCAGAAAAGATCATGCGTAAGCTTGGAGGTTTCCCAAGCATGAAGGGTCTGTATGATTTCCCCGGATGTTGCTGCATTTCCGTAAATGAAGAAGTAATTCATGGCATTCCGGACAGACGCCGCATTCTCAAAGAAGGCGATATTGTTTCCATTGATACCTGCACAAGTTTTCACGGTTACAATTCAGATGCAACCAGAACCTGGGCAGTGGGTAATGTTTCCGATGATGCGAAGAAAATTATGAAGGTCTGCTACGATGCATTCTGGAAGGGTGCAGAGCAGGCGGTGGAAGGAAATCATTTAAATGATATCTGTTCCACCATCGGGAATTACGTTGAATCACAGGGGTGCGGAGTCATAACAGATTATTGTGGACACGGCATCGGAAGTGAGATACATATGGATCCCGAGGTTCCAAACTATGATCTCCATAGAAAAGGACCAAAGTTATGTGCAGGTATGGTACTTGCAGTAGAGCCCATGATAACACTGGGTTCACCGGAAGTGCATACAGGCTCGAATGGCTGGTCGGTTATTCCGGATGACGGAAGCCTTTCATGCCACTATGAAAATACGATTCTTATTACAGAGAATGGACCTGAGATCCTAAGTCTGGTTAATTGATAAGAAGAAATTATTAAATAATGAAGAGGAGAACTGAATGTCAAAATCAGATGTAATTGAGATTACTGGTAAAGTAATTGAAAAACTTCCGAATGCAATGTTCCAGGTAGAACTTGAGAATGGTCATCAGGTACTTGCACACATTTCCGGAAAGCTTCGTATGAATTACATTAGAATTCTTCCGGGTGACAAGGTAACAATTGAGTTATCACCATATGACCTTTCAAAGGGCAGGATCATCTGGAGAGACAAATAAAGCTGTATAAGTAATTCTTACAATTAAATTAAAAAAGCACTTTACAATTAAAGAGGCTTTTGTTAGAATAATACGGCAACTTTGTTCGAATTCGTTATTAGAAAGGGGAATTACTATGAAGGTAAGATCATCAGTAAAGCCTATCTGCGAGAAATGCAAAGTCATTAAGCGTAAAGGCTCTATCAGAATTATCTGCGAAAACCCTAAGCACAAGCAGAGACAAGGTTAATTTTAACAGGAGGAAACAAAAATGGCTCGTATTGCAGGTGTCGATTTACCTAGAGAGAAGCGTATTGAGATTGGTCTGACATATATTTATGGTATCGGACAGTCTTCAGCTGATAAGATTCTCAAGGCAACAGGCGTTAACCCTGACACACGTGTTAAGGATCTCACTGACGACGAAGTAAAGGTACTCGCAAACTATATTGCAGAGAACCAGACAGTGGAAGGTGATCTCAGAAGAGCAGTTGCTCTTGACATCAAGAGACTTCAGGAGATTGGCTGCTTCCGCGGAATCCGTCACAGAAAGGGACTTCCGGTTAGAGGTCAGAAGACAAAGACCAATGCCAGAACACGTAAGGGACCACGTAAGACTGTAGCTAACAAGAAGAAGTAATTTTGCTTCAGCTTGTAGGTAAAAACAAGTCCGGATCAGAAATGATCCAAATCTGATGAAAATCAGAAGTAACTATTGTGATCTTCATGTTTTAAATACAGGAAGACTAGTAAAGGAAAGTAGGTTAGTTTTAATATGGCTTCAGGTAAGAGAGTAACAAAGAAGCGCGTAAAGAAAAACGTTGAACGCGGACAGGCACATATTCAGGCATCTTTCAACAACACTATCGTTACACTGACAGATGCAGAAGGTAACGCTCTTTCATGGGCAAGTGCCGGTGGTCTTGGATTCAAAGGTTCAAGAAAATCTACTCCATATGCAGCTCAGATGGCTGCTGAAACTGCTGTTAAGGCAGCTTTAGTACACGGCTTAAAGTATGTGGATGTTAGCGTAAAGGGACCAGGATCAGGACGTGAGGCAGCTATTCGTGCACTTCAGGCTAATGGTCTTGAGGTAACATCTATCAAGGATGTAACACCGGTTCCACATAACGGATGCCGTCCACCAAAGCGCAGGAGAGTATAATCTTTTTTGGATTATCTTTAGGCAAAACTTAAAAGACATAGGCCGCAGTATGTATAAAATAGCGGCAGATCTGTCCGAAGAAGTCTACGGATGTAAAGGACGTATCACTTGATTTTAGATGATATTAATAAGGAGAAAGAATTATGGCAGTTGATAAAACTCCCGTACTTAAAAGATGCAGGTCACTTGGACTTGACCCTGTATTTTTAGGAATTGATAAGAAGTCTAACAGACAGCTTAGAAATGCTCGTCGTAAGATGTCAGAGTATGGCACTCAGCTCCGTGAGAAGCAGAAGGCTAAGTTCATCTATGGCGTTCTTGAGAAGCCTTTCAGAAATTACTATGCTAAGGCAAACAAGATGAAGGGACAGACAGGTACAAACCTTATGGTTCTCCTTGAGTCTCGCCTTGATAACGTAATCTTCAGAATGGGTCTTGCACGTACTCGTCGTGAGGCACGTCAGGTTGTTGGACACAGACTTATCACTGTTAACGGCAAGGTTGTAAATATACCTTCATACCTTGTATCAGCCGGCGATGTTGTAGCTGTTAAGGAGAACAAGAAGTCTCTTCAGAGATTCAAGGATATCCTTGAGGTTACAAACGGTCGTTTAGTACCGGCTTGGCTTGATGCTGATCAGGAAAATCTTAAGGCTACTGTAAAGCAGCTTCCTTCAAGAGAGGAAATCGATGTTCCTGTAAACGAGATGCTTATCGTCGAGTTGTATTCAAAATAATTAGCCTGCAATAAAGGAGGCATTGCATGTTCGATTTTGAGAAACCAAACATTGAGATTGTTGAGATTTCAGATGATAAGAAGTACGGCAGATTTGTTTGCGAACCTTTGGAAAGAGGTTACGGAACAACTCTGGGCAATGCTTTGAAACGAATTATGCTTTCTGCATTACCTGGTACTGCGGTATCTCAGGTTAAAATCATTGGTGCCGATAAGGAAAGTGATACTATTCCAGGTGTCAAGGATACCCTGACTGAGGTTATCATGAACCTTAAGAGTCTTGAAATTAAGAACACATCGTCCTCCGATGACCCGAAGATCTTATATCTTAACTTTGATGGTGAAGGTGTAGCTACTGCATCTGACATACAGCTTACAGAAGGTATCGAGATTCTCAATCCGGATCAGAAGATTGCAACCACAGATGGTACTGCGAATTTTGAGATGGAAATCACAGTTACTTCGGGCAGAGGCTATGTAGGTGCCGATAGAACAAAGACAAATGATCTTCCAACAGGAGTGATAGATGTTGATGCTATCTATACACCTGTTGAGCGTGTAAATATGTCAATCAACAATACCCGTGTAGGCAATATGACCGATTACGACAAGCTTACACTTGACGTATTTACCAACGGAACAATGAGTCCGGACGATGCTGTATCTGATGCAGCTAAGTTCCTTTCAGAGCATTTATCATTCTTCGTAGAGCTTTCTCAGGATGCTCAGACAGCTGAGGTTATGGTTGAGAAGCCTGACGATGAGAAGGAAAAAGTGCTCGAGATGAATATTGACGAACTTGAGCTTTCAGTTCGTTCCTATAACTGCCTTAAGAGAGCAGGAATCAATACTGTTCAGGAGCTTTGCTCAAAGACTCCTGAGGATATGATGAAGGTTAGAAACCTTGGTCGTAAGTCTCTTGAGGAAGTATTACAAAAACTTAAGGAATTAAATCTTAGCCTTACAATAAGAGAAGAGTAATCTTCTCTTATTGTATGAGCTCTGTGAAAGGCCACAGATGCTGAGATGAATTTACCGGTAAGACTAAAAAGCACGGTGGAGGAAATATAAAATGGCAAAGTACAGAAAGTTAGGAAGAGAGTCAAGACAGAGACAGGCTATGCTTCGTGCTCTTACAACATCTCTTTTCCACAATGGAAGAATTTTTACAACAGAGGCACGTGCTAAGGAAGTACGTAAGCAGGCTGAGAAGCTTATCGCTCTTGCAGTAAAGGAGAAGGATAACTTCGAGGAAGTTACTGTTAAGGCTAAGGTTGCTCGTAAGGATGCTGACGGAAAGCGCGTTAAGGAAGTTGTTGACGGTAAGAAGGTTACAGTTTATGACGAAGTAGAGAAGACAATCAAGAAGGATAAGCCTTCAAGACTTGCTGCTCGTCGTCAGATCCTTGCATACCTTTACCCTGTAACTGAGGTACCTAAGGAGAAGGCAGGACAGAAGAAGAACACAAAGAAGGTTGATCTTGCTGCAAAGCTTTTCGACGAGTACGGTGCAAAGTATGCTACACGTAACGGTGGTTATACACGTATCGTTAAGGTTGGTCTCAGAAAGGGTGACGCAGCTATGGAAGTTCTCCTTGAGCTGGTATAATCTTTCAGATTAAATAATAATTGATATAAAAAAGAATCGTCTTCTGACGATTCTTTTTTTGTGCTTTATTGTCCATCGGGGACAGTTCTGTCCGGCGAGAACCGTCCCTGATGGTATTGTGTGAAAATAAGCCTCTTGATTGTTATATAAACGTAATAAGTATATTTAATTTTAAATGGTATACTTAGCGTGTAGAATTCTATATTTTTTTGGAGGGGACTATTCCCGAAATGAGTGGAGTGGGTATGAAATATAAAAGTATGGTAAAGAAAAGTTTGTGTGCTGTTTTGATCGCAACCATATTTATCATGAATTTTGCTTTTTTGATATCGGCAAAGGATCGTAATGTCAGAATTACGAGTGTCAGAATAAAAGTTGAAGATTATCTCAGACATAGTGAATATGATACTTCTTCCTCAGGATTACCCTCAATATCGGAGAATGATTTTACGGTACCGGATAATGGAGAGTATGATATTGACAATGTTGCCTGGTACGGGGACAGTGCCTATGGTGTTTCCATGACTCCTTATGTTGAAATATATCTCACTGCAAACGAAAAAGAACGTAACAATGATAATTATACATATTATTATTTCAGTGGAACCTATGACAGCTCTAATGTACATATAACCGGCGGATCTTTTGTTTCGGCAAGACTCGAAGGAAACTACGGTTTGAGAGTTATAATCTCCCTTAACGGTATAAAAGGAACTTATGATGCACCAACAGCTCCGGTTTGGAGTTCCTATGTATTGGGTAAAGCAACCTGGACACCTCCTTCTATATCTTCGGGATATTATAGAGTTAATGTATATAGGGACAGTACAAAAGTAACCTCTATTATAACGGATCAGACCAGTATAAATCTGTATCCTTATATGACAAGAGTTGCAGCATATTACTTTGAAGTGGCTACGGTTCCTTATACTAACGCTCAACTTTCAAGTGGAAAAGAGTCTGAAAAGATTGCTTCGGAATTCCTTAACATCTCACAGGAGCAGGTATCTGACGGAACAGGCCAGTATCCGAATTCAACTTATATATTAAATTCAAATACTGGTTCAAATTATGTCAATGCAACTACCGGTGTGGCAGGATACAGCAACAACATTGGTAATCTGTCAACTTCTGTCCAGAACGGAAATTATGATTATAACAATTCCGGTGCCGTATTTACAGTTTATAACTCATCAACAGGCCAGATGACGACATTACCGGGGCACAGCACAGAAGTGGTAAATAATGCTGTAAATACGTACAATTCTTCAGGCAGTACTTATACCACAGGCTCCTGGTACAAACAAGGAAATAACTGGTATTTCAAGACCTCTCAGGGCACGCTGGTTGCAAATGATTGGCTCATCTGGAAAAATACCTACTACAGATTTGATTCTGAAGGCAGGATGGTCACAGGCTTCTATAACAAAGATGACTACAGGACCTATTACCTTTCACCAAACGGAGACATGAAGACCGGATGGGTTAAGATAAACAATGCCTGGTACTACTTCAATCCTCAGACCGGAGAGAACTATGGTCTTATGTACAGAAACAACCTGGTAACCATCGGTGAAAAGAGCTATTTCTTTGATGCAGAAGGCAGGATGGTAACAGGCTGGGTTATGATCAAGGACGGATATGAAAATGAGCAGTACTATTATTTCTATCCTCAGAAGAGTGCAAGTGACAATGACTACGGCCAGATGGCAAGAGGCACCACTGTACTTGGAAGCTACCAGTTAGCCGACGACGGACATTGGATTCACTAATTTATATTAATGTATTAATGGCAGGCCATTTACGGTCTGCCATTGTATTTTATGCCTATTTTTAATATACTAAACTCGCTGAAAACTATATTTTTTGAAATGGTTGACTGCTATCGGTCAACAAGTCTGGGTGAATAAATTGAAAATCATTGAAGCGATCAATCTGGTTTATAACTACATACGAACCGATGAAAATGATAAGGTTGTGGAAAGTACCAGAGCCCTTGACGGGGTTAATGTTTCCATTGATGCAGGAGATTTTGTGTGTGTTCTGGGCCACAACGGTTCCGGCAAGTCAACATTGGCAAAACTCATCAATGGACTGAATCTGCCGTCTGAGGGTACACTTTTAGTCAGCTCTAAAGATACAAGAAATGAACAGGAGCTTTGGGATATCAGAAAAGAGACCGGAATGGTTTTCCAGAATCCCGATAACCAGATCATTGCCTCGGTGGTGGAAGAGGACGTAGGTTTCGGACCTGAAAACATCGGAATTCCCACAGAGGAAATCTGGAAAAGGGTAAATACTGCCCTTGAGGCGGTGGGAATGACAGCCTACAGGATGAAATCACCCAACAGACTCAGCGGCGGGCAGAAGCAAAGAGTGGCAATAGCCGGAACTATGGCAATGATCCCGAAAACCATAGTGCTTGATGAGCCCACAGCCATGCTGGACCCCACAGGACGTGCGGAAGTAATCAGAACCATAAAAGAGCTCAACAAAACTCAGGGAGTGACAATCATACTGATCACCCACTATATGGAAGAAACGGTGGATGCAGACAGAATCATCGTCATGAACCAGGGCAAAATCGTAATGGACGGCACCCCAAAAGAGGTGTTCAAGAATGTTGAAGAGCTTAAGGCTATCCGCATGGATGTGCCGGAGGTCACCGAGCTTGCCTGGAAATTACAGAAGGCCGGAATGCCGGTACCGGATTCGGTTCTTACCAGAAAAGAGCTTGTCAGCTGCCTTCAGAAGTGCCTGCCGAAGCAGGTGGATTTTGAGCCAAACTTCGTAAAACGTAAGCCCCTTCATATAGATATAACAGACCCTGTAATCAGAGTCCGTCACCTGGATCATGTATATCAAAAGGGGACGGCCATGGAGAGTTATGCCCTTAAGGATGTGTCCTTCGATGTTCAGCGGGGTTCCATAGTTGGTTTTATCGGCCACACAGGTTCCGGCAAGTCAACATTAACACAGCATCTCAACGGGCTGTTGAAGGCCACAGAGGGCGTGATAGAGGTAAACTTCAGGGACAATGCTGACCTCATAAAAACCGGCAATAATTCTAAAAACGTATATAAAGGCTCCGAGCCTGTTTCAAATGTGAAAAACAACCCCGAAAATTCCGGTAATGAAGAGAAAAAGGATGGGGCTAATGCCGACACCTTAAAGGGAACCTCCCTCAATGACTCGAATGAATCAGGTCAGGGTACAGGATTTATCAATATTTATGATACCAACTTCAACATGAAGCAGCTCAGATTCAAGATCGGACTGGTTTTTCAGTACCCCGAGTATCAGCTTTTTGAAGTTGATGTTATAACTGACGTAATGTTTGGACCGAAAAATCAGGGGCTCAGTGAGGATGAAGCCAGAAAGAGAGCGGAAGAAGCCCTTAAGATGGTGGGGCTTGACAGCAAATTCTGGAAAAAATCGCCCTTTGAACTGAGCGGCGGTCAGAAGAGAAGAGTTGCCATAGCGGGAGTTCTGGCTATGCATCCGGAAGTTCTGATTCTGGATGAGCCTACTGCGGGACTCGACCCTGCCGGAAGAGATGATCTTTTCAAGCAGATAAGGGAGCTTCATGATAAGGTGGGCATGACCATCATTCTGGTTTCACACTCCATGGATGACGTGGCGAGATACACTGACCAGGTCATCGTTCTGGATCACGGTGAGCTTAAGATGGCGGGAACACCTGAGGAAATATTCAAGAGATATAAGGAGCTGGAAGGCATGGGACTGGGCGCTCCGCAGATGACATATCTTATTCATGATTTAAAGGACGTAGGCATTCGCTTTGAAGATCGTCCGGATACTGTGTCAGAAATGGCGGACTGTATCATTGATCTATGGAAACGATATAATGAATCAATTAAATCGAATAAAAACGATGCTTCCGGAAAGGAGGCAGAAAGATGATCAGAGAAATAACTTTGGGACAATATTATCCTGTTGACTCTGTTATCCATAGACTTGATCCTCGAGTCAAGCTGCTGGGAACACTGGTATTCCTGATTGCTCTCTTTGTGGTGGACAGCTGGACAATGTATGCGGTGGCAGCTGTGGTGCTGGGAATACTCATTAAACTAAGCAATGTTCCCTTCAAGTTCATGACAAAGGGACTTAAGAACATCCTGATCCTGCTTCTCATTTCCGTGAGCTTCAATCTGTTTCTGACACCTGGAGAGCCGCTCTTCCAGCTTGGAATACTGAAAATTTCAAAGGAAGGTCTGACCATCGCCCTGAAAATGGGTATAAGACTGATCCTCCTTGTTATGGGTTCATCACTTATGACCCTCACAACAACGCCCAACCAGCTTACAGACGGAATGGAAAAGGGCCTCCGGGGCTTCAAGAAGATAGGCGTGCCTGTGCATGAGATTTCAATGATGATGTCCATTGCACTCAGATTTATTCCTATTCTTATAGAAGAAACCGACAAGATCATGAAGGCTCAGCAGGCAAGAGGTGCGGATTTCGAATCGGGAAACATCATTCAGCGTGCAAAAGCCATGGTTCCTATTCTGGTACCGCTTTTCATCGGAGCCTTCAGAAGAGCCAATGATCTCGCCATGGCCATGGAAGCAAGATGCTACCGCGGCGGCGAGGGCAGAACCAAGATGAAGCCTCTGAAATATGAGGGAAGAGACAGAATTGCATACTTCCTGATGTTTCTGTATTTCGCGGGGGCGGTAGGATCGAGATTTGTTACTCTGATTTGATCAGAGCCGGGTTTTTATTATATAACCGTAATCGGAATAGATGGTTTGATCATTACCGGTATTCGAATAAGTTAAAAAAGCTTTGGGTTCGTGGCTTCAGGATGAAAAAATCAAAGAAGATTGGAATAAGAGAGTGAGTTATTGGTTTTTAAGGATGAGTGAGTTTTCAATTTAGCATGAAACGACGTATCAAATTAACAATCGCATATGACGGGACCGGTTACAAAGGCTGGCAGATCCAGAATCCTACGAAGGAAAAGCCCGAAGGTGATAAGCCTACTATTCAGGGGATGCTCACATTGGGAATAGGGAATTTGCTGAGGCGGAGCTCAGGTAAAGACCCTTCTTCTGCCTCCGGTATGCTTTCCCAGGGGGAAGGAAATTCACCGGAGGACGACAGCATTCAGCTTATAGGCGCAAGCCGCACGGACAGCGGAGTGCATGCTATGGGTAATGTTGCCGTATTTGACACAGACTCCACCATCCCTACGGAGAACTTCCCCTCTGCTATCAACAGTTTTCTGCCGGAAGACATAAGAGTGGTTAAAGCAGAGGAAGTGCCGGCGGAGTTTAATCCGAGATTCGAGCCCCATGAAAAGGTATACGAATACAAAGTGGACAATTCTCCTATCCCTTCGCCGATGGGAAGGCTTTATGCCTATAACTTCACCTATGCCTTAGACATTGAAAAAATGCAGCAGGCTGCGGAGTATCTCTGCGGAGTTCATGATTTTACAAGCTTTGTGAATCCGGACAGTCAGGTCTTTGAACACGGGGGAGATGCGGTAAGAGAGATTTACAGCATTGAAATCTTTTCTGATAGGGGAAGAAAGAGTCCGGAAGCTGTAGATTCAGCCAACAGCTCAGGGGAATTTGAGACCTCGGATTTGTTCAGCAACCAGGAACAGATCTGTGAAGCTGTAGATTCAGCCAACTGCTCAGGGGAATTTGAAAACCCGGATTTGGTCAACAACCAAGAAAAGATCTGTGAAGCTGTAGAGTTACCCAACGTCTCGAGACAGGTTCGGATTGACGTGAACTTATCCAAGGTTTCGAGAAAGGTCCGGGAAGAAGATGCGAGTCTTATCACCTTCAGGATCAGAGGAAACGGATTTCTGTATCATATGATTCGTATTATTGTCGGAACTCTGCTGCAGGTGGGAAACGGCAAGAGAGAACCTGAGGACATCATGAACATCCTTGAAGAAAAAGACAGGACCAAAGCAGGCCCGACGGTGCCGGCAAAGGGATTATGTCTGGTGGAACTCAGGTATTGATGAAGCTAAATCATGAAAAGGCTGACATTTGTTCAGGAAGGAAAAAGTCATGAAATATAACAACATCAAGGGTTTTATATTCGACATGGACGGCACCATGTTTGACACGGAAAAGGTTTATCACCATTTCTGGAAGGTAGCATCGAAGGAGCGAGGCTATACCATGACCGACGAGATGATCAACAAGATGCGCGGAGCCTCCATGGAAAACATCGGAAAGATGTTCAATGAAGTTAACCCCGACTTTGACTACTGGGAGGAAAGAGGCTACAGAAAGAAATATATCGATCAGTATTTTATCGATAATGATATCCCCAAGAAGCCCGGGCTGGACGAGCTTTTTGACTGGCTAATGCAGAAGGGCTACAGGATAGCATTGGGCTCATCTTCACTAAAGCCGGTGGTTATGCATTATCTTGATAAAACCGGTTACACCGAAAAGTTTGATTACATCTGTTCGGGGGAAATGATAACCCACGGAAAGCCTGCACCGGACATCTATCTTCAGTGCGCGGAGAGGATCGGACTTAAGCCGGAGGAGTGCATCGTAGTGGAAGATGCCCCCAACGGTATCCATGCCGGATATGACGCAGGCTGCAAGGTTTTCGGAATCAAAGACATGAGCGAGCTTGATGATGTCAGGGATTTGCTGGATGAAGAGCCGGAGACATTGGCAGAAATTATAGAAATTATGGAAAAGGACTAAAAACAATTTTATACGTAACAGTTTAGTCGGTGGGCCAGGGGGACTGTTATTTTTATACTAATTTTATATTTCGAAATGCTGTCAACCGTATTGACAGCCTGAGGGATTGCAAATATAATACGTATTGCTGTTCGTTTACAGGCATATTGCGCTCGAAGATGGGCAGTTAACTATTCACAGCAGGGTCGAAAGCATCGGCCCGGGCTACATTAAATACTGAAATCAGTCTCAGAGTGGACCACTTGCGCCGAAAGAAGTTCTTCTTAATTAAGAAGAAACCTCGCATTTAACCCGATGCGGCGGCCGACAGAAGTTCTGTTTTGGACAGAGACCAGAGTAAGTAGCCTTATAACAGGAGGTTGTTATGAATTCATACGTAGCTACAGCTTCTACTATTGCACAGGACAGAAAGTGGTATGTAGTAGATGCAGAGGGTAAGACACTTGGACGTCTTGCATCAGAGGTTGCTAAGGTTCTTCGCGGAAAGAACAAGCCAACTTACACACCGTTCCTTGATTGCGGAGATTACGTAATCATCGTTAATGCTGACAAGATCACCGTAACAGGTAAGAAGCTTGAGCAGAAGATTTATCGCACACATTCAAAGTATGTTGGTTCAATGCGTGAGACAACTCTTCGTGATCTCAAGGCTAAGAAGCCTGAGAAGGTTATCGAGTATGCAGTAAAGGGTATGCTTCCTCACGGACCATTAGGCAGACAGATGTATAAGAAGCTTTTCGTATACGCTGGCGCAGATCACAAGCACCAGGCACAGAAGCCTGTTGAGCTTACATTCTAAGGGAGGATATCAAGATGGCAACAAACAGAAATTACGGAACAGGTAGAAGAAAGTCTTCTGTTGCAAGAGTTTATATCATGCCTGGTACAGGAAAGATCACAATCAACAAGAGAAGCCTTGACGAGTACTTCGGTCTTGGTACACTGAAGCTTATTGTTAACCAGCCACTCGTTCTTACACAGAACGTAGGCAAGCTTGACATCCTTGTTAATGTATGTGGTGGTGGTACTACAGGTCAGGCTGGTGCTATCCGTCACGGTATCTCAAGAGCACTTTGCGAGATGGATGCTGAGTACAGACCTGTTCTCAAGAAGGCAGGACTTCTTACAAGAGATCCGAGAATGAAAGAGAGAAAGAAGTACGGTCTCAAGTCCGCACGTCGTGCTCCTCAGTTCTCAAAGAGATAATCTTCGAAGAATCGAAAAGAATTCACAAACCTCAGAAACCTCGTGTTTCTGGGGTTTTTCTTTACTCAGAAACGCTGTGGGATGGTATGAAAATCAAGAAATTTTAGACGGTAATAAGCAAGTAATAAGCAGGTAAGAAGCAAAATTCGTATTTGCTTCAAATCTGATTTTTTTTATTAACAACTTAATTCTTAATTATTTGCGTTTGATGAGATTCTCATTGTAATTTTATAAGATTTGGAATATACTGATAGTGACAGAACCCAACACGCCTCTCAACGATGCGGACCACGTTGGGTCTTTTAATTTTTGGGAGAAAAATAATGAGTGAACTTAAGCAGCATCAACCGCCAATGACGATAGATGAACAAATTGAAAACTTAAAATCACTTTTTGTGTAAATAAAATAGAGGATTTAATAAATAAATATGAAAAAGTGGAAGTGAAAACAATGGGATTTCCTGAAAATTGGAAAGAGTTGTTGACTCAGACCCAAGCTTGAAAATATTTGGTATGTTAGGCATGACCAATTACAGCAATTGACGAAGTATTGAATGTTTAAAATGATATCGATTATAGAACCGCGGTAATCTGTTAATGCAGGTGGCTGCGGTTTTTAAATATGTAAGCTTATATAAAACCTACCAGAGGTCACCTTAATTTCTTTACTGTTATGCCGATATAAGAAAAGAGAAGGTGACCAATCATTTTATAATAAGTACTTCGTAACAGTTTAGGCTAATATCGGTACAAAACTATGGTTATAGGAATATGTGATGATGAAAAGAATACAAGAGATCTTATTGAACGATATATAAGGACTGACGATGAGTATAGCATCATAAATCATTTTCAGACCGGTGAAGAAGTTCTCGGATATTATAAGCAGGGCGGAAATCTGGATGTTTTATACTTAGATATAGATTTAAAATGCTCGCCTGATGGAATGAAAGTAGCGGAAGATCTAAAGAAAAAGCATATAGAAGAAGGCAGAGGAGCTTCTGAGACACCATTTATTATTTTTGTTACGGGATTACCTGAGCGTATGCCGGAAGCATTTGGCGTGAGAGCATTCCAATTCATTGTTAAACCGATAGAAGAAAAGCAATTTAAGTTTGTGTTTGAGCAGGTACAGAAAGCTGTTTCACAAACAGCAGAAAAACGGAAATTTAAATTTCTGACAGTGAATTCAAGCGGTACAACGAAGACAATTAACTTAACGGATATTGTCTATATAGAAAGCATAGGAAGAAAACTAAGCATTCATTTAGTAAAAACTGTTGTTGAGATATATGGAAAATTTGAGGATGTCATGGGTAAGCTTGATGAGACATTTATATTGGTTCATAGAAGCTTTATTGTTAATATGAGATACATTTCAGATTATACAAGGAAAGATATCAGAATGATCAGTGGTGACCTCATTCCATTGTCCAAATATAAGTGCAGACATTTTGTGGACGGTTATGCAGACTTTTTGGAGAGTGAAATATGCTGAGTGCGGATGTCAAAGTAAATCTATTGTATGCAGCGTCACAAATCACTGGAATTATATGCAGGGCGTTCTTTTTTGTTATGCTTTGGAATACCTTTGTGCCATTGTGTTCCGATGGTATCCATATAGGAAGTTTTCGTGCAGAATCGTTGATAAAACCCTCCTTTGCAGGGAATATCCCTGTAAAAACTTTGCAATATAAAAATGATTGTGGAAATAATGAAAATTCTTTAAAAGCGAGATTTAATAATTTTAATGCACCTATTAAGCTATTTATTTTGATTTCCTTTATGGAAATAGCTCGCTGGTTTACGAATGAGGACGGATGGCCTTTCGAAATCATTATTTTATCAGGCATAGCATTATCCTTTATGTTTGTATATAAAAGAGAATATATAAAAGAAACCATTTTTACGCTTGTTTTGTATCTCAACCTACGATATCTTTCATGGTTTTTTGTTAATTCATTTATGAATGAGTTAATAAAAAGAGTGATGACGAGTGCTGGACCGGGAAGAGGTTCAACTATTAGTCCTATATCAACAATAGGGGTTCTTTTCTTTGTGGCAGAAGCATTATATTGTCTCGTGCTTTTTGGGGAAATACTGCCTTTCATAAAAAGTATACAGCAATATGAAAAAATGAGCTTTACAGAGCTTTGTTATCTGTCCGTAATGAACATTGCCGGAATAATATTGACAAAGATAATGCTCGGCATTGCAGTAGTTAAAACTACTGAAGGAGACATTGTATTGCTGGATATGTATCCTTATCTGGTGTATCTTTTGCCGGCAATTGCACTGTTTTTGTACCTTGGGGAATTGTGTGCGGTAATTATTTGGAAACAATATAACCAGTACCGACAAAAGAGTGAAATGGTGTTTGCCGGAAACGTAGAAAGGGAGTCAATACAAAGGAGGTTGGAGGATACCGAACGATATTACGAGCAAGTCAGGAAGGCACGCCATGAAATGGCCAATCATTTGACCACAATCAGGGGACTTGCTGAACAGGGACTTATTTTAGATATGAAACAATATATCTCGGAAATAGATGATACCATTCAATCTGTGAAAATGAGATATTTTACAGGAAATCCTGTTACAGATGTTGTCATAAACGATAAATACCGGAAGGCAAAGGAAAAAGGGGTTTTGTTTTCATCAGTTTTTTCCTTTGATGAGTCCTGGGGAATAGCGGTCTACGATTTATCCATAGTGTTATCCAATATTTTGGATAATGCTTTAAAAGCTGCAGAAGAATCAGCAGATGATTCAAAATATGTTAGTATAAAAACTGTGGATAAGGAAAATGTTGTCCTTATAGTTTGTGAAAACGGCTTTGATAAATCGACACATACAGAAAGAAATGCGGATGATTTTTGGCATGGAATAGGACTTAAGAATGTGGCTGATATAGCTGAGCGGTATGATGGAACTATGAGAATAACGGAGGATGGAGATAAATTTAAGATAACTGTTATGCTTAAAAAAAGGTGTCCTTCTGATACATAGAATTGACCTTTCGTTACATAAGGGTTATTAGCGTAATCATTAATCCGATGTAAGTATTGAGACCTAAAGTATCAAATATTCTATGAGAGCTTGAAGTACAAATATTCGGTAAGTTGAAAATGAATGAGAATATCACAGAAACTTGAAAGAGAGGTGTGAATGCTATGAAGGTTAATGCAGTTGGTATGAACACGCTACCTGAACAGGAGAGATATATCAGGGCACAAAAGGCCGATGATGTGAAACCTGAAAATCAGAAAGATGACGAAAAGCCGGATAAACCAGTTACAGGTGCGGAATATCCTAAGAATTATGATGAGTATATTCCATCGGATTATGCAAAAAATGCAATGAAACCTGATAAGGAAAATGGGGATGATAAGAAGGCGGAATCGCCGGAAAATCATAAAGCTGGATCACCAAAGTCGGGAAAATCACCAGAGGCGCCGAAAGAAACAGAAACTAGCGAGACTACAACTTTAAGTACAGATAAGGTAGACAGAGAGATAGAAAAGCTGAAAGCTAAAAAAACCAGCCTGGAGCAGGAATTACGTACTGCTGATGAATCCCGGAGAGATAAAATTGAAAAAGAGCTAAAGCAGGTAGATGCAGAACTCTCAAGGAAGGATAATGAAGAATACAGAAAAAGACATGCAGTTAAGATATGATGAGGATTCCTTCAACATATTGAGAATAACAAGCAGGATTTAATGAAACAGATAACAATCCTGCCGTCACCGGGAGCCCTGGGTCGCTCTCGGTAAGAAACAGGGAATAAGCAAATACTTCTGAAAATGGCGTAATTTCAAGCTTTTCCCCATACACTCAGTTCTCAAAGAGATAATCGTTTCACAACGTATTACGTCTTTGGACAATCAAATACGACTTATTACACCTCAGGACAACTGCCCTCGGGTGTTTTTGTTATGTCCTCATGTTGTTAAGTAGTTGGCTAGTAAAGCGCAATAATGATTGTATTATCTCTATTTGATAATGCAATGGATTTCGTGAGAAAAAACTCAAAAAAAGGATGGAGAAAGGACAAAGATCAAAGGATAGAATTACCGGATTATCCTGAACGAGCTGTAGAAGAAGGGTTAGTTAATGCGCTTATTCATAGAAGCTACCTACAGACAGGGGCACATAGCCAGATTGATATTTATGATGATCGAATGGTTATTAGCAACCCTGGGGGAATGTATGATGGTTCGGAAGTGCAATTACTTGACTTGAGACATGTTCCTTCTAAGCTTAGAAATCCAATACTGGCGGATGTATTTGGACGCTTACGTTTAATGGAGAGAAGAGGAAGCGGGTTTAAGAAGATTCTTGATGCATATGAATCTGAAGAAAGGTATACAGATAGTTTAAAACCTGAGTTTTATACTGATGGTTACAATTTCTTTCTTACTTTATGGAATTTGAATTATGCTTATGATAAAGCGCAAAATAAAGCGCAAGTTAAAGCGCAAAGTGCTTTGATGTTATCGTCAAGAATAGAAAATAGAGCTTGAAAAAACAGTAAAATATAGTATTATAACCTTAACAGAGTTGCCAGGTGCGAATAACACTTGGGACCAAGCCGAGCGTTGAGCTTGGCTTTTTTACTTTATGGAGAATATATGGATTTAAAGAAACCATACACAATAGATGAACAGATAAAAAAGCTAAAAGATCATGGAGTAGTAATATCTGATGAGGCATTTGCAAGAAATGTACTTCAGAAAGTCAGCTATTATAGACTTTCGGGATATATGTTGCAATATAGACTGTCAACTGATAGTCATGAGATGATTAAAGGTATTCGTTTTGAAGATATTTACACGGTTTATTGCTTTGACGAAGAAATCAGATCATTGCTTAGGCAGTACATTGAAAAAGCTGAATTCTTCTACAAAGATTTGATAGGAAATAAATTTGCGGAGCTAAAATGTCAGACACCACCATATGATCAGCATTATGATGTGAAGAACTATTACGATAAAGTTGGAATTACAAAGACATTGCAGAATTTCACTAAAGAGAAGTCATATTATAAAGACAGCGCAATAGTTAAGCACCATTTCAATAAATATGCTGATAAGATGCCGGTATGGGTTATACTTGAGCTGATGACCTGTTCAAGTGTTTCTCTGTTCTATCATGCATTGTATTTATCGGATAAGAATGTTATAGCATCTGAGGTTGGCATAAGCACAGCAACGCTTGAGAATCACCTACATGCCCTATCTGTGCTCAGAAATAAATGTTCTCATGGTGTGCGTTTGTATAATTCTACGATGAATCCTCCGGTAAAGTTCAATAAAAGTTTTTTGAGGAATAACCCGGCAATAAGGAATGATTCTCTGTTTGCGTATATACTTATGCTGATTAAGAGGTTACCTTCTGATGATGAAAGAAAGCAATTTAGAGATAAGCTTAATCGTATAGTAAAGAAATATGAGAAGGATATAGATCTTAACCTTATAGGATTTCCCAAAAGCTATAGGGAACTTATGTATATAAAGAATTTGAAGAATATTACTTAAAGTTGCCACCAACCGCATACAGTAGCCCTGAGCTTTCTACCGTACGCAGCAGGATAAACAGCAACTTATACTGTAAATGCCTAAAACAAGGCATTTAGGGCAGTGAAATAGTTCTCAAAGAGATAATCTTCGAAGAATCGAAAAGAATTCACAACCCCCGGAAACTGATGTGTTTCCGGGGTTTTTTATTTGGGAAAATTAATGAACTTACCGTTCACTGCAGAAAATCAACCATTTACTACATTGGCAGATGACTATATCGGTTTATAGTAGATAATATATAAATAGTATGCTTTCGGGAGGGCGTAAGATATCCGGAGGATGTCTGATCTGTGCCGGCCGGAGTTGATCGGAGACAGACATGAGAATTGCTATTTGTGATGATGAAAAAAGAATATGTGACATACTTGCTGAGAAAGTTGCAAAAATCTGTCCGGAGGCAGAGATTATTATATTCACTTCCGGAGAAGAGCTATTGGCTGCCGATAAACTCCCGGATATTCTATTACTTGATATCTGGATGCCTGAGATGAGCGGAATGGATGTGGCAAAGACATTGAGAGACAGAGATTGGAGAAAGATACTGATCTTTGTAACCGGTGAAGAAAGTCAGGTGTTTAGTTCATTTGATCTGCATCCATTTCATTTTCTTGTGAAACCTTTTGCAGATGAAAAGCTTAATGAAGTACTTGATGATGCCATGAAAGAACTGGAACGATGCGGGGATTTGTCGGGGAATCATGACAAGTATATTGAAATTCAGTCAGGGACCTCGCATATCCGCATAAATCTGTCAAGGCTCGTATATGCAGAGGTGTATGACCGGAAAACAATACTTCATATGAAGGATGAAAACATAGAATACTATGGACAGTTATCGGCACTTGAAAGCCTTGTAGGAAGTGGCTTCTATCGTATACACAGATCATATCTTGTAAACATGAAGTATGTGGAGCGATATGACAGGACAACACTGATAACGTGCAGAGGAGATAATGTTCCTATTGCAAGAAGGGAGTATGAAGGATTTATCAGAGCCTATATGGAGTATTGCAGATGTTGTTAAACTACCTATGCGGAAGTTAAAAAATAAAATAGAATCGGGAACTACTATATTGCGTCATGATAAATTAAAATCGGGACTAAATAAATGAGATAGTGTGAAAAATACTTTTCATCACTATTTGTGCCGCCGACCAAAGGCGGCGGAATGGGTATTAATATGAATTACGTGTCGGAAATATCGACAAATAGTAACATTTCAGCCAGTGGACCAAGGGGACGGAGTTAGTGGTCCACCGGCTGAAATGTTCCACAAAATGTGTATATACATTAAGGAGAAGCAATTCATGGCGTTAGACATGATGAGAGCAATTGGTGATACTGCGGTAGTTACCACTAATCTATTTATAAGTGCATTGCTTGTGATGCGTTTTTATATTCCATACATGAGGAAGAAATCAGGGGCTGTGATCATAGGTATAGCCTACTTCATAATCATGTTAATCATATATTTAATCCCATACCCCATGTCAGGTCTTACGGCATATCCTTTGGGGATGATAACTGTTTTAACAATATCTATTCTTGTTGAAAAGAAAAATATCACACAGAAATGCTTTCTGGTTTTGACCATATATATGTTTCTGTGGATATCCAGTGAAATGTCATTGTTGCCATGGAAAGGCATTAGCAGGATAACGTTTATGAATCCACAAGTAAGCGATGGCATGCAGCAGTTTGTGCTCTATTATGTCGCGGTAACGCTATTGTATGTTATTCAGAATGTACTCAGGTATCTTGAAATCATAATATCTGAAAAAGTCTATTACAGAAAAAATGAACATATGTCATGGCGTGAGTTCATTCTGTTTGTGACACCCTACGTTGCAATAATTGCAGGATATTGGATCTTCTCATTTTTATCTGATGCATATTTTAATACTGTTAAAGAACATGTATCCGACAGATACCCTATATATGACGGACTGCGTGGGCTATTCGGATTTATTGCGTTCCTGGCAACTATCTCAGTTATTTACTCATATCAAAAGATAAAGCAGTCACGGGACGATCAACTGCAGAACGCACTTGTATCAAAACAGGTGGAAGAACTGTCAGTTCATGTGCATTCGATTGAAAAGCTGTACGCTGAAATCCGCGGAATAAAGCATGATATCAACGATCATATCATGGTTTTGTGGAATCTTTTGGAAAAAGGGGATAATGCCTCGGCCGTTACCTATCTTAAAGAATGGCATGATGGTTTTCCGGCTATGGATATTAATGCCGGAACGGGCAATCCTGTCACGGACATTGTTATCTCTGAAAAGAGACGCGAAGCCGAGGAATCAGGTATCGGTTTCATTGAAGAGTTCCGTTATCCCACAACTGGCAAGGTTGAAGCGATAGATATAGCTGTAATACTCAACAATGCTTTGGCAAATGCTGTCAGAGCATCAAAAGAATGCTCCGGTTCTACGATAGAAGTAAAATCCATGAAGAACAACAATGCTTACCTGATACAGGTAAAGAATACCTTTTCGGGAGAATTGTCCTTGAATCCGGATACAGGGCTGCCTGAAACCTCAAAGGATGATATAGAAAGCCATGGATACGGACTTAAGAATATAAAACGGATCACAGAAAAATACTACGGAACCATTCAACTGGAGCAGAAAGAAGACAGTGTGATTTTTACTGCCATGTTGATGATACCGGAATGATAAATAACGTTTCCTTGGTTAAAGCGAACTTCTGTAAACAACAGAAAATCGAATGATCGTGCGGAATATAGGCTATCATGAAATGATGAAAATTATTTCGTGGTAGCCTTTACCATTTACATCAGAAAATCTACCGTTCACTTCATTGGGGTTAATATATGGCCCTGATGTTCGAAGAAAAGAGTAGAGAGGTATAACTATCAATTCATAATCATATGAAAAGGATGTCAGGATTAAAGATTGATAGCTTTTGGTTTTCCAAAGACCTAGTTTGAAACAATCATGATTTCAAATGGACGTTGTTCACTGCAAAGGAGGGCAGGAATATGGCAATGGATATAAATGGTGTATATGGTAACTACGCAGGAGCATATACCAATCAAAAGAATACAAATCGAACAAGTAATTCGAAAGTTGTAAATAAATCCGGGAAGTCAACCGGTCAGATATCATCCGTTGAGAATGAAAATGGTTCTAACAACATAAGGAAAACAGCGGCGGATGAATTGAAATATCTCAGTAAAAAATATGATGGCTACTCTTTTGCCGCGGCGAATTTTCAGCCTGGAATGAGATATGGTTCCAACAAAACAACCAATGTGGCAATCTCTCCCGAATTTTTAAAGAAGATGGCGAATGATCCGGAGCTTGAAAAGCAATATGAAAAAGAAATTGCTAATATGCAGGCACTGGATGAACAAGCACGACAAAGAATAGAGGGAAGTGGTGCTACGCTTGTTGCCCGGGGATGGGCCATAGATAAGGACGGAGGCATTAGCTGCTGGTCAATAAGTAAGCATGATGACAGACGTTCAAAGATAACATCACCGAATGAATTTGGAACTAAACTCCGGCAGCAAAAGGCAGAAAAGAAAAAAACTGAAGAAAAGGTTGCGGAAAAGAAAAAAGAAAAAGCAGAGCAAAAAGAGGCTTTGGAAGAAAAGTTAAAAGCGGCACGGGAAGAAAAGGCGGCTCTGAAAGAGAAGATAGATAGTGCCAATAAGAAGATTCTGGGAGATAAGTACAAAGGATCTGAAATGTATGATATCACGAAGGATATTCTTTCCGGAGAAACAGCAAAAGGCTTGAAGAATGATATGGTTGGTTTTAATTTTGACAAGAAGTTATAAATGCTAAAAAAGGAAGGGAGCCGGACTAATCCGACTCCTTTCAAGTATGCATCCGCAAATGCATACCCCAATTACTATTTGCAAGCATAAAGTAAATGATAAAAAAATCAATGCTTAGATGAAGTTTTTCAAAGTAGTCATTCAGGATGCAAGATCAGGTCTTATAACCATAGATGCAACATTCTGATTAACAGATCGCCTATATTCATGGCTGATAGTGAACACGCAATCCTAAGGATGGGGTTAAAAAGGGGTTAAATGCTTCGGTATAGTCATATCCCTTTTATCGATATCGTGAACATTTGTTTAGCAAAGTTTAATAATTGATAACGCTGGGTTTCTTGAGCAGGAAAGGCCTCTGGTGCTACAATATAGAGTAACAGACGAGGTGTTCTGTGTTCCGGGGTAAATCCCCTTTTTATCATAGTGCTTATTATTTGTTATGGGGGTATTCGATATGACTTTACAAGCACAGTCAATATACGATGATACCGTTGATTTGCTAAAATCATTAGACGAGAGCCAACTAAGGGCAATTCACTCAGTTATTGTGGAATTGACAGTCGCACGGGAGAAATGGCATAGCCCATTAGGGATAAAAACAGAAGAAGAGCTATGGAATCATATCGATCATTCACTGACACAGGCAAAAGCAGGTCAGGGACGAGATGCAGATGATGTAATAGAGGACCTGATGAAGGAGTACGGTCAGTGAAACAGTACAAAATAATTGTAACTCCTGATGCAGAAGAAGATTTAAGGAAATATGTTGCACATCTTCGTGATGTAAAGAGGAATCCCCAGGCAGTTAAGAGTGTACTGGCAGATTTTAGGGATACTAAGAAAAGCTTGAAGAATGTAGCGGGAAGCATTAAAGAACCCGATAGCGAGAAGCTAAAAGAACCGCAGTTATCTGTACAAGCAGATAGCTGCGGCTTTTCTGTTCAAACGAATATTTCACAGCAAAAATCCCGTAATTCACTACATAATAATGAAAAGCAGGACACATTATGGCTATATAATAATAGTTCATTCTATTATGAAAGGAATTCGGAAATGAATATAGCTGTATGTGATGACGACATAAATATCAGAAACCAATTAGCTGATCTGATAAGGAAACAATATGCAGATGCGAAAATCAGTTTCTTTAAGGGAAGCGAGGAACTGCTTTCCTGTGGAGATTTTTTCAATATTTATTTTCTTGATATTGAAATGGGAGATGTATCCGGGATAGAGCTTGCGAAGCGTATCCGTGAGAGACAGGAAGATCATGAAAGGAGTATTCGAGAGAGTCAGGGGGGTTCGGGAAAAAGTATCCGCGAAGGACATGCAGATTCAGGGAACTGTATCCACACAAGACAGTCAAACTATGGGAACCAAAGCATAATTATATTCGTTACAGCCTACAGAGAGTATATGGAAGAAGCCTTCGATGTAAATGCCTTTCATTATCTTGTGAAGCCGATTAAGGAAAACAAGTTTTCGGAGGTGTTTCAACGGGCGCTTAAAGAGTCTCGGTATTCTGACGAACAAAGAAATAAATATGTGATCATTAAAGAAGGGGAAAATAGGAAAAAAATCCTGTTTTCCGAAATTCAGTATATCGAAAGCAATGACAGAAAGGTGGTTTTCCATACAGACAGTGGACTCGCAGAAACCTATGCTAGAATGTACGATCTTGAAAAGGAATTGGGTGATACTTTCTTTAGGTGCCACAGGTGCTATCTTGTAAACTTTGAAAAGGTGTCGGCCTATTCCATGAACAACATTCAGGTGCTTAACGGCGAAAGCATTATTCTTGCCGAAAAGAAGTATACGGATTTCGTCAAAGCGTATCTTCGCTACGCCAAAAACGGAGGTATCGTGAATGTTTGATATTCTGACTGTCACCCTAACCCTTCCGATATACGTGGCAGATGCGATTTTCAGCAGTCTATACGGAGCTGCATTTTTGAAACCGAGATACAATGCTTACTGTCGTTTCCGAGAGCTCCGGGCTGCTCCAGGTATGAAACAGGTAATAAGCAAAAACATAAAGCTTCCGTCATCGGAAGATGACGAACTAAAGGGCTCGGGACTTCTTAGACCGAAACACTCCGGGAGGCTAATGCTTATTCTCTGGATAATCATATATCTTTCGTCAGAAGCTGTACTGTATAAATTGGCAGAAACCCAAACAGTCATGCTCCGAACTATGCTGGATCTTGCTTTACTGGGCATACTTGAGCTCATCTTCTTTGAGCAAGATTTCAAAAGGCAGATGTTTGCCGCCATAAGCTTTACCGCCGGAAAAGAGTTGATCAGAAATATCGGAAGTGTCGGTTATTACCTGATCTCCCACGCCACTTGGAGCATGTTTGAGAGCATGGTTCTCCAATCCGAAAACTTAACTATGGAGAAAGCGGATATGTTTCTGAACATCTATCTTTTCGTTCAAAGCCTGGTCTCCGTAGCCATATATGTGGGGCTAATGTTTACATATCTGAAAGTCCTGAGCGGGAAATATATCCACAAAGGCTATGAGCCAAGCCTTAGGGAGAGTGTATTTTTGATACTCCCCTGCATTACCGGACTTGGGGTGTCCATGACTTTGCGGGTAATAATACTGAAAATTAATGAAAGATTATCTCTGCTGATTTACGACAAGGTTCCGGAGGTTCTCATATGGATCATAGTCATTTGTTTTCTGCTTCTTGGCTCTATCATTGCCGCCATGATGCTGTTTCAGTACCTAATAGAACGTAATGAGGAGAGACGGAAGCAGGCCATCCTTGAAAAACAGGTGGAGCAGCTTCACAGGGAAATCGAGGATGTTGAAAATATATATTCTGATCTGCGGGGACTGAAGCATGATATGAGGAATCACCTGAACAATATCATGCAGTATGTTAAGAACACTGGAAATGATATGTCGGAGATTGACGGGTATATCGGCGAGCTTGAGGATTCAGTAAATAAACTGGATTTTTCATCAAAGAGTGGAAATCCCATCACGGACATCATTCTATATCAAAGGATGCAGGAAGCGAAGAGGAGCGGAATAACCTTCGAAGTAGATTTTGTAGCACCAGACCTCGGGAACATAAAGACGGATTATGTGACGCCTGGTTCCGGGCAAATAGAGGCAGGTTTTGTTGCTCCAAACTCCGGACGTATAGACATTTACGACATAGCAGTCATTCTGGATAATGCCTTGGACAATGCCTTTGAAGCTTGCCGGAAGGTGGAGGGCGCAAGAGAAATTTCTCTTAAGTCCTATATGAAAGGAACCCTGTACTTTATTGAGATTGAAAATGTATTTGACGGGCAGGTGACCTTTGATAAGGATACCGGACTTCCCGTGACGAGTAAAGCAGATAAACATTTGCATGGGATTGGTATGTCAAATATCCAAAAATGCGCAAGAAAATATATGGGGGATATAGACATTGAGATAAAAAGCGAAAGAGAAAGCCATAGGTTTATTTTGACGGTTATGATGAATACCAGGTGCGCAAGGTAGTGACCGTTGACTGAGATGCTCGAAGTTGGAACGACGGTCATTCCCTCAATAATATAGGATGCAGGATTGGCGGAAGTATTTTCCTAAGTCGTGGCCGGAAACAATAAATCAGGTAATTGACTGCAAGAAAAGTGGTGTTCACTGCAATTGTATTATATTTGGTTTTTGACCTCCGAAGTAAAGATTAGATGAAGGAGGTTTGAAATGGTCGTAGAGATTAACGATACGTATGGAAAATATGTCGGCAATAATGTAAATCCAAAGATAATAAAACGAGGAAAGAATTCCGGAATCAGACGAGATACAGAAATAGGAGACAGATCCGGAGAGTCAGTAGTTGAAGTATTGCTAAACCAGAAAGATACCTTGGAGATTTCTGAACAGGGAAGGACAGCTTTAAAAGCAAACCTGGAAGCAGATGATGCGAAATCCGATTCGATATTTTATATGGACAAAGATCCGTCATTCGACACGGTCGGTGATCTGACATCGGATACAGTTAAAGATCTGATATTTGATACAGTTGATGATCTTTCAAAATACCTTTATGAGAACTTTAACATTGTAAAACAGGGCATGGCGGAAATCCCATCAAAATATCTGAGAGATTGTCTCACGGATCCGGACAAACGTCAGTCTCTGTTTAAAAATTTAAAGGCAGCAGATGAATCTCTTGAAGAAAAACAGGGGGAAGTAGGATTCCAAAGCATGAAGATAAAAATCGATGATGATGGAGAAGTCACAACGGAATCCACCGGTAAATCCGTGTCTGTCAACGAACAAAAGCGAAGGAGACAGATTGCAGCAGCTGCTACCAGAGGTGACATGCAGGCAATCATCGCCTTACTTGAACAGGATCTTCAGGAGGTGGAAGCAGGACTTGAAGAAAATGCCTGCGACGAAAGAGAAGTAGAAAAAGTTAAGGCACTTCTATCGGAGGCAAAGCAGAAGATGTCATCCCTTCCTGACCGTGAACCCACACCGGAAGAACAAGCTATTATGATGATGAATACGTTGATGTGAAAACATAAAAGGGAGTCGGATTAATCTGACTCCCTTTTGAATTGGGAAAGCTCCTCTTTTGAAAGAATAGGATTATCTTCATCGAATACATATTCAGTTTTTTCCGCCTCTTTCAGCATATTTAACTGTTCATTTGTTAGTTTTGCGGATACATTTATTGTTTTTCTGATATCAGCCATGTCGTTAATTTATGGAGAAGATTTTCTCTCAATTGCCATCTAAAAAGGTAGAGACACTGATTATTCTTGGATCAGTAACTGATGATTCAAGAAAGTCTTTGTCTCCGGTAAGAAACAGATCCGCTCCTTCGTTAAGAGCAGCGCGTAAAATAGGGCGATCCTTTTCGTCTCTTATAAGACTTTCATCTTCCAGTATGTTTTCAGGCGTTTGTACCACTTTGATAGTTTGTAATGCAGAAAAAAGGAATGCTTCTAATTCCACCATTTTGTTCGGGAATTTCTCACGAAACTTTCTACGAAGTTCATCTACCACGTAGTCGCAAGTGACAGGCTGATAAGGTTCAACCATGGCTTTGTAAAGTGCCTTTGCTGCACGTCCCTCAGGAAATAGTGCAGCAGAAATAAAGATGTTGGTGTCTATCATCACTTTCATTGCTGATTTTCCTCACGCCTTGACTTGGTAATCCATTCAGCAATTTCTTCTTCTGACTGGAAGTCTGTTAATGCAGCTTCACCTTTCATTTGTTCCTGAAGCCGCATCAGGGCATATACTGCTGAATTCACAACGCGCACACTATTACCTTCTACAATAAATGTCACTCTGTCTCCGGTATTGATTCCTAATGCCTCTCTGACATTCTTTGGGATGGTTACCTGACCTTTGGACATTACTCTCGCATCATTAACAAAATTTGCATCTGTCATATAATTAATCCTCCTAAAAGTAGGGAAGTAGGGAAATCCTACATATATTGTATATTTTTAATTTCTGTTTTTCAATACACGAGAATACACATATCTATGTGCAAAAAAATGCAACCCGAATCTGCTTTACTATTCATAACCCGTTAGAAAATTGTTATGATAGGAGCAGTAAAAATGAGGTTTCGCAAAATGACTACAGTTAACAATCTATTCAATCAATTGCCTAACGGCTTCTTTAATCTGTTGGCCAGCAACAGTAATAATCAAATCTACGCTGACTGCCTGGAACTTATCTTCCGTGAATATGAACGGGAAGTTTCCTACCGTATACCCAGAGACCGTATCCGTGATGCCATAGCGATCTATATTGCGGAGAACCATATAAAAGCACTGGACGACAGCGAAGATGCTGAACCTAAAGAGAATAATGCTTCAAGGCGTGAGAAAACCACCAGACAGAACAGAAGTGAAATGTTTAAAGCTCAAAGTAAAACCTTAAACACAACATCCGAAATGCTTAGGGCTCAAAGTGAGACTTTAAACTCAACACCCAAAGGCCGTGGTAAAACCAGGCAGCAGGAGCCAAATGACCAGTCCCCCAACGACATCGCAAGCCGAATCATTTACAAGTTCCTGGACTCAAATATAGGCTGGCTTGAAGAAGAAATAGATGATGTAACCTACGAACGCCAGATAATCATGACCGAACAGGGCGTCTTACTTGCAGAATTCCTGATGAACCTGAAACGTCCGGAAAAGGCTGAGTTTGCAAGCTATATCTTTGATATCTATAATACCCTTAATAATAAGGAACAGTGGCAGGACAATCCCTATGCCTTTGCGTTGAAATCGGTTTACAGAAATGCCAAAGCCCTGGCGAAATCTTTAAAACGACTTTCTACCTATATGAAGAAATACATCGAGCAGATGGTGCATGAGGAAACATTGGAAAGCCTGACGAATAATCTTCTGGAATATTCCACCGGAAATTTCATTCATGAATATGCCCGCCTTACAAAGCAGTCAAACATTCACCTTTACAGGCAGAGCATCAATAAGAAGCTCAGGCAGCTAAGAACCAATAAAGAGCTGTTCGAGCTGCTTGTAATAGGATGCTTTGATGAGGAGGAGCTGTCCAATGAAGG
Source organism: Oribacterium sp. NK2B42 (assembly GCF_000424445.1). Taxonomy (GTDB): domain Bacteria; phylum Bacillota; class Clostridia; order Lachnospirales; family Lachnospiraceae; genus Oribacterium. The sequence goes on along the minus strand of NZ_AUJX01000004.1, from coordinate 7,487 downwards.
TGAAGCGGAAGAATTTGTCATTGACCTGATAGACAACACAAACCGTTTTCTGAATCAGGATTATGACGAGATCCTGAGAGACATCAAAAATAAGATAACCCTTTACCTTGACATAGCGATAGGAAGAGCACGATTTATACAGAATAAAGAAGCAGATGCCAGGGGAAAAGTCGAGCAGGTTTTGAAATATATTGCAACTGAGATGGAGTCTCTCGGCATGAAGGAAGAAATCCCCGAAGAGATGACCTTGTTGTTCGCCATGGATTCCCAGGAATTCATGGATCTCCAGTCCCTGAGATACCCTCGAAAGGCCCAGCCCATACGAAAAGCCACAGTTGACCTGTATGAGGAAATGACGGAAGAAGACAGGGAAAGAGCCAGAATGCTGCAGGAGCGGGAAGCCTACAATCCATACGCCAGGGAACTTATGAAGCAGTATATCGAGCAGCAGCTTCAGGGACGCACAACCATGACAAGTGATGAGCTGCCTCTCAGCAGCAGGAGAGACGTTCTGGCAGCAGTTTCGGCAGCGGCCTATGGCGATCAGAACGGCTATGACATTATCATGGATCAGGAACCGGAGTATGAAGACAAGGGCGAATTTGTTCTCAGGAAGTTCACAATAAAGAAAAAGGGCTAATGTTTAGTCCGGTCAGATAGGCATCCACATGTCAGTGATGAGCGGTGAAGAACATGTGCCTATAGATGAGTAATAAAGAAGTGAACTAGTCAGACCGGCATCCGTTTATCGGATATGAAGGGCTGAAAACACGTATTAAGGAAGTAGAAGGGAAAACTGCAATGGAAATGCATGAATATTGGGAGGAGTTTACCGGCGGTGAGAAGGATCAGTTTCAGAGAGCTGCCAGGAGGCTTTTAAGGACAACCTTTATCGTCCGGGATAAGGACGAGGACAGCAAAAAGCTCTATTATTTTGTATCCAATCAAAGAGAGGCTCTGAGCCTGTACCTTGGCTATATCGGTTTTGATCTCATTGTCGACAGAGAAAACGGCGTGATAATGCTTAGGAACCTGGATGAAGGCGGCGAGTTTGGGCGCGTCGGCTCCAACAGGCTGATGCTCAGAAAGGTAGACAGCCTGCTGCTTTGTGCCATCTGGACCATATATGACGACAAGATTCATTCGGGAACCATGTCACGAAAGATATTTATATCGGTAATGGATCTGAATTTCACTCTGGAGAAATTCGGAGTGAAGGATGTCATCGATAAGACTACCATGAGCGATAGTCTCAAGCTTTTTAAGAAATATAACCTTCTGGATGTTGTGGGAAAAGTCGGAGACCCGGATTGCCGTATAGCTTTGTTCCCGTCGCTTCTTTACTGCATGAACGATGACGAGTTTGAGATGTTCCTGAAAAATGCAACGAACAGAATGCTTCAGAGGAAATCAGGATTCAACAGCGAGGACGATGAAGATATGGATGAGGAGATTTAGGGATGGAAGAACAAATGTTACTAAACAGAAAAACCGCCTCCAGGCTTTTACTCATAAACTGGTCAAGATTTCAGAGGGAGATCATAAGACTTGAGGGCTCAACTCTCATTACCGGTATCAATGGTTCAGGTAAATCCACAATCCTTGATGCCATGACATTTCTCCTGACCGGCAATACCAAGTTCAATACTGCAGCAAAGGATCGTGACAGAAGCGTTCTTGCATATGTGCGCGGTGACACAAGAAGTAAGGGAGACACCCGTTATCTTCGCGGAAAGGATGCGGTCATAAGCTATATAGTCATGGAGTTCTGGTCCCCTGTGGACGAACAGTATCAGCTTTGCGGTGTGGTGATGGAATCCCCCAATCCTTCGGAATGCAAGCTCCAGAACTGGTTTGTCATAAGAGATGCCCGGATTGAGGATGTGAATTTCTGCGAGGTTAAGGACGGACATCTTTATGTGACTCCCAAAAACGAACTCCGCGTCCACGGAAAGCTAATAAAGGCTTCCGAGTTTAAAAGAAAAGAAGAAGGAACAAGCCAATTGCTTCGAACCCTGGGACTCCGCTCTGATGTACATACCTACAGGCAGAAGATTCTGAAAATGATGGCATTCAACCCGGAGAACAATATTGACAAGTTCATCCAGGACTGCGTTTTTGACGCCGGAAACATTCAGTCACTTGCCAATCTCAAGGAGCAGAGGCAGAAATTCGAAGAGATAAAAGCCCTTTATGAGCGTTTGAGCCAGGGTAAAAAGAAGCTGGAAGAGCTTGAAAAGGTTGTGCAGGAATATGAAGAGAAGCTTCGCAGGTATAATGTCCGCAGGATGATGTTCAGATATCAGGATACCGTGGATATAAGGGAGCAGCAGGAGGAGAGTATCCGGAGAGCTGATTTTTTAAGGAAGCAGCTGAAGGATCTGGAAGCCAAGTATGAAATCGCCCTCCGTGATTACAATGCAGCCAACGAGCGTCTCACCATCTGCAGGAGTAACCAGGACTTCCAGAACATGCAGTCACAGCTTAGCGGACTGGAGCATCAGATTGAGAATATGAGCCGGGATCTCAGTGATCTCGAGAAGGATATAGCAACCCTCGCAAAGCTTGAGGAGCAGATCGTGGCACTTCTTAACTGGGCATTGCCGGAGCTTAATGAGGAAGACAGAAGGGTGGGAACAGCATTTTCCGACCCCAAGATTGCAGCGGACCGGAAGCTTTCTGTTTTTTTCTCGCTGAAAACACAGCTTAATGCAGAAAAAGAAAAGATTTCAGAGAACCTTGTTCATGTCGGAGACGCGGTCAAAGCATTACAGGACGAGAAGATAGAACTTGCGAAAACCATTCGTCAGCTCGAAAACAATGTGATGACTTATCCAAAGGAAGCGGAGGCTGCCAAAGCAGAAATTAAGAAAGCATTTGCAGAAGACGGAATCGATACAGATGTCCGTTTCCTTGCCGAGCTTGTTTCAGAAGTGAAGGAGCCAAAATGGCGCAGAGCAATAGAAACCTTCCTGGGCAGAAAACGCTTTTTCATCATAGTGGATGGGAAATACTGTCACCGTGCCATGGAGGTACTGCACAATTCCAAAAACTACTCCGCCACAGTTGTGATTACCGACAAGCTCCCGGATACGGAGGCGCAGGAGGGGTCCGCTGCCGGTATTCTCACTGTGCCTAATGTTTACGCCAGAAGGTATGTGAACTACCTTTTGAACGGAATACATCTCTGTAAAGATCTCGAAGAGCTTCATAACTATCCTAAAGGTGGTCTCATGGAGGACGGCGGTCTTGCGAAGAGCTATGCATTTTCCAACATGGACATCCGAAAAACAAAGATATATTTCGGCCAGGACGCTGTAAAACTGCAGCTGAAGGAAGCGAAGAAACAGGAGGAACAGCTCCGGGAAGAGCTTGGGCATAAGGAAGAGGAGCTTAAAGTCCTGAGGGAGCATAAGGACGAACTGGAAAAGCTTGATCTCAACGAAGACCACTATAAGATGAATGCACCTTTGCTCCATGCTGAACAGTCAGAGAAAAAGCGTGAGCTTGAAAAGTCCCTCAGCGACCTTAAGAACAACCCTGACTTCCTGGCGATCCTTCAGGAGCAGGAGGCTGCGCAGAAAGCGGTTGAGACTGCAGACGGCATCAGACAAAAGGCGCTTCAGGACATTAGCATCAATAAAAATGAAACTGCACACGAGGAAAAGAACCAGTTCGAGCTTTCAGGTAAGCTGAAGGTTGCGGAAAACCTGTACCTGGAGCTGGAGCGTGAGCATTTTGAGCTGAAGAAAGAAATGCTGTCCGAGTATGAAAAGCTCAGGGAGAGAAACCGCGAAAAGTCCGGCGATAGAAACGGACATTCCATCGTGGTGACAGAAAAGCGCCTTAACGAGCTTAGAAACGAAGTTGAGAATACTCTGGTTAAAAACATGGAGGACATCCAGATAGCCTATTGCCGTATCGCCGGTGGAGACATGAACAGAAGAGGTCCCGCATTTATCGTGTATTATCGCGGCCTTTACCAGGATCTTGCCAATGTTCAGATCGAAAGAGCTTCGGAAAGCTTTCAGGAACAGAAAGGCAAGCTGGAAAGCGCCTTCATGAATGACTTCGTGGCGGAGATCAGGGAAAAGATTACCGCCGCAAAAGAGGAAATGGAAAACATTAACCGGGAACTCAGGAAGATTCCATTCGGAAATGATACCTATAAATTTATCATGAAGGAAAAGCCCGACAGACAGGTATTTTTCCGGATTTCCGAAAAGCTCAATGCCTACATGGATAACCCGGAGGTTTACATGAATTCCCTTCGAAACGATGAGGAAATGGAACGGGATATCAAGGAATTTATGGACCTGATCCTTGACAGTGAAGATGAGTCCGAGTACACGGATTACAGAAATTATTTCACCTATGATATGGAGATAACCAGCCGCCAGGGCAAGGAGGAAATGCAGGCGGAGCTGTCACAGAAGCAGGGCTCTGCCAGCAACGGAGAAAAGCAGACACCGTACTTTATCATTCTGGCAGCTTCACTTCTCCAGTGTTATCCAAAGGACAAATGCTGCATGCGGCTTGGCTTTATCGACGAGGCATTCTCGGCATTATCAAAGGAAAGAATCGAGAAGATGGTACAGTATTTTGAGGAAAATAACTTTCAGATAATCTATGCGGCACCGCCGGAGAAGATCGCAAGCATTGGCTCATATATTCATTCCACAGTGAGCCTGGTGGAGTCGGGACGGTATACTCATGTGGTTGAAGGGCTTGTGAAGGTGTCGTGAGAAATGGCACTTAAATCTTATTCCGCGGTGAGTCTGGTGGAGTCGGGAAGATATACACATGTGGCTGAGGGACTTGTGAAGGTATCGTGATGCAGAAAAAAGAATTAACGAAGTATCAGAGGAAGGTGCTGAGCCTTCTTCTGAACAAATATGAAAGAAGTAAAACCTATTCCGGGGAAAATAAAGTCAATCAGTCATTTGTTATCCGCCCGGATGCTGTCTTCCGCGAGTACTACAGCGATTTTGCAGACCCGGGGGAACTACGGAATTTTCACCAGGAAATGGAAGAGCTGGAACATTTTCCGGGGGCAGGTGAGGTGCAGCTTGTTTCCCTCACATGGAAGACTGGAGAGATACAGTCCATCAAGGCCAATGTCGAGTCGATGCCTCTTTACTACAGTGTCCTCGGGAGTGAAAGCAAAGATCAGCTCAGGGAGGCAGAAAAGGAATTCTACAGAGGCTGGCTCGGCGCACACCCGATAATTGATATCTTTGTGACTGAGCAGCTGGAACGCCTGGAATCCGGGAAAAAGGCATCTCTGGACGGGCACAGCTCCATTGACCGGGAGACAGCGGACAAAGTACTTAAGCTGGTAGAAGCTGTAATGACAAATGAAAAGGATATCCTGGAGCGGGAGCTTTCCATCATGGTGCTGTCTGACAGCAAGACATTTGAAAAGCAATACCGCACCCGGGTGTGCAGGTTTTTGATCCGATATGACAAAAGATGGGAGAATGAAACCTGGGATGAGATAGAGGACGAACGGGAGAAACAGCAAATAATCCTTGAAGAATATCAGGTCTTTGCAAATCCCTCCTATGTTTATCTGAAGGGCGATGGAGATCTGTGGTTTGAAGGTTCCGGAGAAAAGATGCATCTAAACTGTGAGCATGCTCAGGGGCTTTCGGAAACTCTGCGATTTGAAGGATACGGCGAGAAACTACATTTGAGTTGTGAGCACCCCCTGGCCCTTTCATCGGAGACACTACGAAAGCTTAAAAGGATTAAAATCTATGGTGAAAGGATTATAACAGTTGAAAATCTCACATCCTTCAACAGATTGCCTGCGAGAAATGATAGTTTCTATATTTATCTAAGTGGATACCATAACACGGTAAAACAGAAGCTTTTACAGAAGATATACAAAGATCAGGAAGATGAGAGGTATAAGAATTCTCATAAGATAAACAATGATCAGGAAGCCGAGAAGCAACTGCATAAAAAAAATGCGGAACGAGAAACGGAGAAGCAACCTCAGAAAATATATCAGGATCACGAATGCGAAAAGCAGTGGCTCCATTTCGGAGATATCGATCCCGACGGCTTTTACATTCTCGAAAGCCTGCGAAGAGGAACCGGCATAGACATTAGCCCACTTTGGATGGGAATTGATGAACTAAAAACCTATGCTGATTACGGAAAGCCCCTTGAAGAAAACGACAGGACAAAGGCGAAAAATCTCTTGTCTTATGGCAAATACACAGATGTTATAAGCTATATGTTGGAAAACAACCTGAAATTGGAGCAGGAAATCATCAGCTGGATGAGACGGGAACTGCATTGATGAATTTTCGTCTGTGATACAATCATTAACCCTCCAAATAATGAAATCGCATATTATGAGCCTGATTCAGTAAGATTTACACATTTTATGAGCCACATTTGCGCCATTACCCACATTTCATTAAAAGGAAGCAAAAAAGTTATATAGGCACTTTTTGCTTCCTTGCTCAGGTTAACTTCATAGTACTTATTTCCAAGCTCTTTCAAAACATTTCTGACAACATATGTTTTCCCCACCTTCAAAAAAACAACACAAAACAACGAATAAATGACAAAAATACGGCGAAACACATAACAATTTTGACAAAAATACATTTCGCAATCAACTTCTGATTAAAGCGGTGCAAAAATCAAGGACATTTTTTAGCCAATTTTTGCCCTTTGATGGAACCGGAATTGACAGCGATGGAATAAAAATAGACACCAATGGAATATATTCAGACAGTCCGGACTTAAAGTAGACACTTCCAGATTATGAAATTTAACTGAATTTTAATTAAAGTTCATTGACCGGGAACGGTCCAAGTGTTAGGGTTGTGCGATGTAAAAACAAAGACTGTTTTAATAAAGAAGACTATTTTAAAAAATATGTAATTAGATATTGGTACGATAGCTCGGTTTTTAGGAGCTGATTAAATCTGCTTTTGTATGTCAGAAATAAACGGCTAAAATTACTTTTACATAGGAGAAATCTCTAAGTAATTTGAAACACTGACATTAGTGATTAAATGTGTTTAAATATACTCATGGAGGGCATTATTATGAACACTTCTAATATTACTAATTACAAGCCAAAAGATTTTGCTGAATTATTAGGAGTTTCCGTCAAAACGTTACAACGTTGGGACAGGGAAGGTACTCTAAAAGCAAATCGTACTCCAACTGATAGGCGTTATTACACTTATGACCAATATCTTCAGTTTAAGGGTATAAATACAGAGGACGATAATCGCCAAACTGTTATTTATGCCAGAGTGTCTACAAGAAATCAAAGGGATGATTTACAGAATCAAGTATCATTTTTACGACAGTTCTGTAATGCTAAAGGAATTATCGTAGACCAATGTATTGAAGATTATGGAAGTGGGCTAAATTACAACCGTAAAAAATGGAATCAGTTATTAGAAGAAGTAATGGAACAAAAAATCAAAACTATCATAGTTACACATAAGGATAGA